>JALVVL010000045.1 GCA_027023425.1 Anaerolineales bacterium | reverse complement strand
GGTCCACAGCCGTTCCCACCGCGCCGCCTCCGCCCCCTCCGCCCACACCGGCGCCACAACCTCAACCCGCCGAAGCACCCGAACTGCTCCCCGGCGACGAAATCCGCCCGCTTTCTCCAATGCGGCGCGCAATTGCCGCGCACATGGCGCGCTCCAAATTCACCGCGCCGCACGTCGTAACCGTGATGGAAGCCGACCTGAGCAAAATCGTCGCCCACCGCAAAGCGCACAAAGACGAATTCGCCGCCGCGGGCGTCAAACTCACCTTCACCCCCTACTTCATCGCTGCCGCTGCGCAAGCCCTCAGGGCTTACCCCATCGTCAACACCTCTTGGAGCGACCAAGGGCTAATTTGGCATCGTGAAGTCAATATCGGCATGGCGGTTTCGCTGGGCGAAGACGGGCTAATCGTGCCAGTAATCCGCCATGCGGACGAACTTTCGCTGCTGGGGCTGGCGCGCGCCGTCAACGACCTCGCCGAACGCGCCCGCCAGCGCAAACTCCGCCCCGATGAAATCACCGGCAGCACATTCAGCGTGACCAATCACGGCGTTACGGGCTCAATCCTCGCCGCGCCCATCATCAACCAGCCAAACGTGGCAATCATGGGCATCGGCGCAATCAAAAAACGCCCCATCGTCGTTACCGACAACCTCGGCAACGACAGCATTGCTATCCGCCCAATGGTTTACCTCACCCTCACATTTGACCACCGCGTGCTTGACGGTGCGGTCGGCGATATGTTCTTAGGCAAAGTGGTGGAAGTACTGGAAAACTGGCAATAAAACCAAGGAGGCAAAATGAGCGACAAAACCTACGATGTAGTCATCATCGGCGCCGGGCCGGCGGGATACGTAGGCGCCATTCGCGCCGCCCAACTGGGGCTGAAAACCGCCATCATTGACAAAGAATGGCTCGGCGGCGTGTGCCTCAACGTCGGTTGCGTCCCCTCAAAAGCCTTGCTCAAAAACGCGGAGGTGATTTACACCCTCCGCAAGCGGGGCAAGGAATTTGGGTTCTCGGTCAAGGATTTGACCTTTGACTACTCGGTGGCGGTCAAACGAAGCCGCCGCGTTTCAAACCAACTCACCAAGGGCGTGGGCTTTCTGATGAAGAAAAACCACGTGGATGTGGTAATGGGGACGGCGCGCGTGGCTTCGCCGCAAGAAGTGGTGGTGCAAACCAAGAAAGGCGAAATCAGCCTGAAAACGCGCAACATCGTAATCGCCACCGGCGCTCACCCCGCCATGATTCCCGGCGTAGAGCCCGACGGCGAGCGCATCCTCACCTACCGCGAAGCCATTTTGCAAGAAACCCTGCCCAAATCTGCCATCATCATCGGCGGCGGGCCAATCGGCGTGGAATTTGCCACCATTTGGAACGGCTATGGCGTCCCCGTCACGGTGGTGGAAATGCTACCCACGCTCCTGCCGCTGGAAGACCCCGAAATCGGCAAGGAACTGGGCAAAGCGTTCACCAAGCAGGGCATCAAAGTCCTCACAGGCACCAAAGTTGAGGGCATCACCGCCGACGAAAACGGCGTAAAAGTTTCCGTAACCGGCAAAAAGGGTGCGCAGGTGCTTGAAGCCGACCAAGTTTTGGTGGCAATCGGGTTCAAACCCAACACCACCGGCTTGGGACTGGAAGAAGTTGGCATCCGCCTGACGCCCAAAGGCGCGATAGAAGTTGATGACCGCATGGCGACCAACGTCCCCGGCATTTGGGCGACGGGCGATGTTACCGGCAAACTCATGCTGGCGCATGTGGGCTTCGCGCAGGGGATTGTGTGCTCTGAAAACATCGCCGGCGTTGAAACCGTGAAGTTGGATTACGAAATGATGCCGCGCGCTGTCTACACCAACCCGCAAGTTGCCACATTTGGGCTCACCGAAGCCAAAGCCAAAGAGCGCGGCTACAACGTCAAGGTCGCTCGCTTCCCCTTCCAAGCCAACGGCAAAGCATTGGGCTTGGGCGAAAGGGCAGGCTGGGCGAAGTTGGTGGTCAACGCCGACGATGGCGAAATACTCGGCGCGCAATTGGTCGGCCCGGAGGTCTCAGAACTTTTGCCGGAATTGACCTTAGCGCAGTTGATGGAAATCACGCCGGAGGAAATCGCCCGCAACGTGCACGCGCACCCCACCCTGAGCGAAGTGCTGGTTGAAGCCGCACACGTTGCTACCGGAAACCCAATACACATTTGAGGCCGAAAATCTCTTCACATGATGCAAGCAAATAGAGCACCCACTTCTATTGCTTACATCCCATCCGCAATTTTGGGAGGCAACCACTATGCCGGACCTTAGCAAGCAAATCAAATTCAAACACATCACCCTTACGGGGAAAGAAATTCTGGAGGATTACCGGCTTGCATACCGAAGCCGCCAAGCGAGCCTAATTGGGCATCGCGAGGTGATGCTGGGGCACGCTCAATTCGGCATTTTCGGCGACGGCAAGGAAGTGCCACAGTTGGCGTGGGCGCGCGCCGCCAAGCCCGGCGACTGGCGCACCGGCTATTACCGCGACCAAACCTTCATGATGGCGGTAGGCTTGCTCACGGTGGAAGGGTTTTTCGCCCAACTCTACGCCCATGCCGACCCGAAATACGAACCTGCCACCGGCGGGCGCAACATGAACAACCACTTCGGCTACCCCCTGCTAAACCCCGACGGCACATGGCGCGACCAAACCAAACAGGTCAACACCGTAGCCGACGTTTCACCCACCGGCTCGCAAATGCCGCGGCTAACCGGCCTTGCCCAAGCGTCGGTGCTCTACCGCCGCCTGCCCGAACTCAAACATCTCACCCAATTCTCCCGCAACGGCAATGAAGTTGCTTGGGCGACAATCGGCAACGCCGCCGCCGCCGAAGGCATGTTCTGGGAAACTGTCAACGCGGTTGGCGTGCTCCAAGCACCTGCCATCATTTCAATTTGGGATGACAACTACGGCATTTCCGTCCCCGGCAAATACCAAATTACCAAAAACAACCTTTCCGAGGTGCTCTCCGGCTTCCGCCGCACCAAAGACAAGCCCGGCTACGAAATTTTCACCGTCAAGGGATGGGATTACCCGGCGTTGATTGACGTGTACCAAGAAGCGGCGCGTCTCGCCCGTGAGGAGCACATCCCCAGCATTATCCACGTGATTGAACTCACCCAGCCGAAGGGGCATTCCACCTCCGGGAGCCACGAGCGCTACAAATCCAAAGAGCGCCTAAAGTGGGAAGAAGAGCACGACTGCATCCGCAAATTCCGCGAATGGATAATCGCCAAGGGCATCGCCACCGCCGAGGAGATAGACGCGATAGAAAAAGAAGAGCGCGCCGCGGTAGTGCAAGCCCAAAAGAAATCCTATCAGGCGTTTTTAGAGCCAATTCGCAAGGAAGTCAAAGAATTTGCCGACATCATTGACGAAATTCCCGCTTCGGGCGAGGCAAAAGCCAAGTTGGAAGAAATCAAGCAATCCCTGCTCGCCGAAGAACAGCCGCTCCGCAGGCACATCCAAGAAGCGGCGTACAAGGCGCTCGCTGTCCTCAAAGATGAGCCGAGCCCTACCAAGCACATTTTAGCCGAATGGCGGCGCAAGCATCAGCGGGAAAACGAAGAACGCTATGGCTCGTTCCTTTACAATCCGTGGCCGTCGTCGGCTTTGCACGTGCCCGAAGTGAAGCCGATTTACAGCGAAAATTCGCCCGAAGTGCCCGGCTTCCAAGTGCTCAACAAATTCTTTGACATCGCGTTGGGGCGCGACCCGCGGGTGCTTGCCTTCGGCGAGGATGTGGGCTATCTGGGCGGCGTCAACCAAGCCTTCAAAGGCTTGCAGGCGAAATACGGCGAGTTGCGCGTGGCCGATACCGGCATCCGCGAAACCACCATCATCGGGCAGGCAATTGGGCTGGCGGTGCGCGGCTTGCGCCCGATCGCCGAAATCCAATACCTTGACTACCTGCTCTACGCCTTGCAAATCATGGCGGACGACTTGGCAACCATGCTTTGGCGCTCGGTGGGCGGGCAAATTGCGCCGGTAATTGTGCGGACGCGCGGCCACCGCTTGGTGGGCGTATGGCACTCCGGCTCGCTGATGGCGGGGCTGATTCACCTTGTGCGCGGGATGCACGTTTTGGTGCCGCGGGATATGACGCGCGCCGCAGGCTTCTACAACACCCTGCTGAAAGCCGAACTGCCCGACCCGGCCGTAATCGTGGAAGTGCTGAACGGCTACCGCCTCAAAGAGCGCTTGCCCGACAACATCGGCGAATACACCGTGCCGTTAGGCGTGCCCGAAATTCTGCGCGAGGGCAAGGATGTAACCGTTGTAACCTACGGCGCAATGTGCCGAATCGCCATGCAAGCCGCCGAAGAACTCGCCAAACTGGGGATTGACGCTGAGATCATTGACGTCCAGTCGCTATTGCCGTTTGACATCCACGGCGTCATTCTGGAATCGCTGAAGAAGACCAACCGCATAGTCTTCACCGACGAAGATGTGCCCGGCGGCACAACCGCCTACATGATGCAACAGGTGCTTGAAAAGCAAGGCGGCTTTGAATGGCTGGACGCCGAGCCGCTTACCATTCCATCCAAAGAGCACCGCCCGGCATACGGCTTTGACGGCGATTACTTCTCAAAGCCCAACGTGCAAGAACTGGTCTACAAAATTTACGAGATGTTCCACAAAATCAACCCCCAAAAATACCCGCTGTTTTTCTAAAGGGTTTGGAGCAAAGGAATATGTCGTTGCGAGCAACCTCCTGTCCCGGTTGAAGGGAGATTGCTTCGCCGCTCCGCGGCTCGCAATGACAGGGGGCGCGGTGTACGAGAACACGCCCCCGCGTGTCGTTGCGAGGGCGCGCAGTGCCCAAAGCAACCTCCTGTCCCAGTTGAAAGGGAGATTGCTTCGCCGCTCCGCGGCTCGCAATGACAGGGGGCGTGGTGTACGAGAACATGCCCTCGCATGTCGTTGCGAGGGCGCGCAGTGCCCAAAGCAACCTCCTGTCCCAGTTGAAAGGGGGATTGCTTCGCCGCTTCGCGGCTCGCAATGACAGGGGGCGCGGTGCACAAGGGCATGCCCTCACAAGTCGTTGCGAGGGCGCGCAGCGCCCGAAGCAACCTCCTGCTTCAGTTAGATGCTTCAGTTAGATGGCATTTCCTCATCACAGGCGCACAACGCCATCATGCCTCAAACCAATCGCTCGCCAAATCCTGCCATGTCGGGTTGATGCTTTCAATCAAAGCAATTTTCTTAGCCCGAGATCCGCTCTTGATTTGCTTCTCCCGCGTGATTGCGGCACGGATGTCTTCCGCCTCTTCGTAGTAGACTAGTTTGACCACGCGATACTTGCTGGTAAACTTGGAACCTCTACCCTGTTTGTGCGCCCACACCCGACGGACAAGGTTGTTCGTGACGCCGGTATAAAGCACAGTATTGTAACGATTGGTCATAATGTAAACATAATAGCGTTTTCGTTCCATAATGACCTTATCCCTTTTTGGCAATAGGAGTTACGCGGTTGCCCGTAGAGGCGCTTGTTTTCATGTCATGGCGAGCCGCCGCAGGCGGCGAAGCCATCCCCCAGACGGTGGGGGAGACCACTTCGGCCATCTCCGACCGCCTCGCGGTGACACAAAGCAGGGGAACCGCATAGATCCTGTTAGAAAGCGGATCGCAACAGAGGAACAACTTACCTGTAACGGCGAGGCTCCGTAGATGCTGAAGGCGTTACCACGCAGGGAAGGGAAACATGCCGCGCTAGCCGAAGTCACCCCCTAAGCCATTTGCCCTTAGTGACTTCATCCAACCTCAGGCTGAGCACCTGCGAGGTCGCATCGGGCGCAAGGGTGACGCCGTAAATCACATCGGCTACCTGCACCGTGTTGCGATTGTGAGTAATCACCACAAACTGGGTATTGGCGCTGAGTTCTCGCAGCAGGTCGCGGAAGCGGCTCACGTTAGCCTCGTCCAGCATGGCATCAACTTCGTCCAGCACGCAGAAGGGCGTTGGCGAAGCCTTGAGCAGGGCGAAAATGAGTGCAACCGCGGTCAAACTCCGCTCGCCGCCCGAAAGCACGGCAAGCCGCTGAGCCCGCTTGCCCGGAATGCGCACTTCAATTTCCACACCGGTGGAAGTAACGTCCTTGGGATCGGTCAGCACCAACTGGGCAGAGCCTCCACCGAAAAGGCGGGTGAAAATTTCCTTGAAACCAGCATTCACCTTCTCAAAAGTCTCTAAAAACGACGAGCGCATCAGCGAATCCAACTCGGCGATGGCACGGCGAATATCGGCGGCGGCGCGCTCAAGGTCTTCCATTTGCTCGCGCAAAAATTCATAGCGCGAGCGCACCTCTTCCAACTCCTGCGCGGCTTCAAGGTTGACCGCGCCAAGGCGGCGCAGGCGAGCGCGCAACTGCTTTATGCGCTCCTCAGCATCCGGCGGCAGCGATTCCACCCTCGGTAGGCGCTCCACCTGCCCCGAAAGCGGTAGCGGCTGCGGTCCTACCACCTCGGGCTTGTATTCAAGTTCCACTGGGCCGAGGTCGTCTTCCATCCGGCCGCGGAGACTTTGCAGGGCCTGCTGTGCGCGCTGAACGGCCAATTGCGCTTGCCCCGCATGCCGCTCGGCTATACGAAGCGCCTGCGCCGCCTTTTCGGCTTCCTTTTCAAGCGCCTGAAGCCGCTCTTCGGCCTCGGCAAGGCTCTGTTGCGCTGGCACAAGCCGCGCCTGCAGTTCGGCAACGCCTTTTTCGGCTTCGGCAAGTTCTGCCGCGGCCTGCCGTTGCTCTTCCTGCAAAGTGCGCAGTTCATCGGCCAAACGCGCCAATTCCTCTTGCTGAGAGCGCAAAAGACGGCGCGCCTCTTCCAACGATGCGCGTCGCTCGGCCAAACGCCGTCGCGCCGCCGCTAATGCCTGCTCGGCAAGTGCGGCCTGCGTTTCCCAATGAGCAACCTGCGCGGCGGTTTCATCTAAAGAAAGGGCGCGCAAGGCCGCCTCGCGGTGCTCGCGCTCGGCCTGCGCTTCTCTCAATTCGGCAACGGTGCGCTCAAGTTCGGCTTGCAATTTTGCAATTGCGTTCTGAGCCTCATTGTGCTCTTTGAGAACGGCCGCGCGGCGGTTCTGATAGAGTTCAAGGCGCTGTTTGGCTTCCGCAAGCCGCGAGCGCGCCTTTCGCTCGGCCTCGGCGGCTTCGCGTTCGGCGCTAAGGGCGCGGGCAAGGGCTTGCTCGGCTTCGGAAAAAGCCGTTTCGGCCTCCGCAAGGCCGTTTTTGGCGCGGGAAAGGGCTTCTTCCAAAGCCGCAATTTTCGCCTCGGCAGAAGCAATTTCCTCAGCAAGAGCGCGGCGCTCACGTTGGCGACGGATCGGCGCTTCGGCGGAGGGCTTTCCGCTCAGGCGCACTCCGTTCGGCAAAAAGACCTCACCGCCAAGGGTGACAGCCACGGCATGGCTCGGCGCACCTTCCAAAAGGGAACGGGCGGCATGTTCGTCTTCCACAATTGCAATGCGCCCCAAAAGCGATTGCACGGCTGGGCGGAGTTCAGGCGGCGCTTCCACAAGGTCGGCAGCGATGCCAAGCAAGCCAGCGTGGTGCTCTACTTGCCAACGGGGCTGCGGACGCGCCTCAGCAAGCACCAAAAGGGCAACGCGCGCAGGGGCTTTGCGCGCCGCTTCCAGCACCTCTGGCTCCGGCTTTTCCAAAATTACCGCTTCGGCAAGGTAATCCAACGCCGCGGCAATTGGCTTTTCAAACTCGGCGGGGATTTTGAGGTGATGCCCCAACACCCCACGCACGGCCTTAGCGCCCTTCAAGCGGGAAAGGAGCCAACGCGTGCCCGCCGAATAACCCTGCAGCGCGGCATCGGCCTCGGCCAGCACTTGGGCGCGCGCTTGAAGGGCAGCAAGTTCGGCCTTGGCAGCGGAAAGGGCGCGCTCGGCCTCAGCAACGGCTTGCTCAGCGCGTTGTAGATCTTCGCGGCGTTTGGCAAGTTTTTCCTCTGCAGTGAGGTGAGTGGATGTTGCTTTTGCGGTTTCCTGTTTGGCTATACGAAATGCCGCTTCAGATTTAGCCACGGCGTCGTTCAGAGCGGGCAGTTTTTCCTCATAAGAGCGCAACTGCTCAGCAAGTTCGGCGGCGCGGCGGCGGGAATCGGCAAGGCGGGCTTCAAGCACGGCCTTTTGGCGCGCCAGCCGCTCAACAGCCAGCCGAGCCTGTTTTGCCGCATCGGCGAGGGCGCGACGCTCGCGGCGACGCTCTTCGTGGGCAAGGCGGGCTTGCTCGCGGGCGTCAAGCGCCGTACGGTAGGCCTCTTCGTGGCGCTGCACCTCAGCCTCGGCTTCGGCAAGCGCTTCTTCGTGGGTGCGGATTTCGCCTTCCAGTGCGGCAAGCCGCTCTTCGCGCTCGGCACGGCGTGCTTTGAGCGCTCGCACGCGCTCCTCAAGCACGGCGGCGCGGCGGGTAAGGCGCTCAATTTCGGTGTGGCGCTCGGCAAGCAAGCGGTGCCATTCCCCAATTTGCGCCCGCCGGCGGCGGATTTCGGCGCGCAGTTCGGCAACTTGGGCGGAAATTTGGTCGTGGCGCGCTCGCGCCTGCTTCAAAATTTTCTCCTGCTCGGCCGCAAGGCGGAGCGCCGCCGTCAAATCCTCCTGCGCCCGTTGCCAATGATAGCCATACCAGTCCAACAACAAAAGGCGCAGTTCGGCGCTCGCTTGTTCATACTCGCGGGCACGGCGCGCTTGCCGCTCCAAAGCCCGCAGGCGCGGCTCAAGTTCGGCAAGGATGTCTTGAACGCGCTCCAAATTGCGCGAAGTGGTCTCAAGGCGGCGCAAAGATTCGGCGCGGCGCTGGCGGTAAAGCCCAATTCCGGCGGCTTCTTCAAGCATCTGGCGGCGCTCTTCGGGGCGAAGGGCAAGGGCAGCGTCCACAACACCCTGCCCGATGAAGGTGTAGGTACGGTCGGCAAGCCCCGAACGGGCGAGCAATTCCCGCACTTCACGCAGGCGCACTTTCTGGCCGTTGATAAGGTACTCGTTCTGCCCATCGCGGGTAGCGCGGCGCGTGAGCGCCACTTCCGAAAATTCGGTGGGAAGCCAGCCATCGCTGTTATCAAACACCACCGTGACGACGGCCATGCCGGCGCGCGGACGGCGGCTGGAACCGGCAAAAATCATGTCTTCGGTTTTGTGAGCGCGCAAAAGCGCATACGATTGCTCGCCGAGCACCCACCTCAGCGCGTCGGCAAGGTTGGATTTGCCCGAGCCGTTAGGGCCAACAATGGCCGTGACGCGGGGGCTAAATTCAAAAACCGTCCGCGATGCAAAAGTTTTGTAGCCTTGAAGGGTGAGAGATTTGAGACGAGAGGGCATAGGGAAGTCGTTAGGTCGTTAGGTCGTTAGGTCGTTAGGTCGTTAGGTCGTTAGGTCGTTAGGTCGTTAGGTCGTTAGGTCGTTGGGGCGTTGGGGCGTTGGGGCGTTGGGGCGTTGGGACTGGTTTGGCTATCTTTGGAGCGCCGAGGTCAAAATTGACCTCACAGCCTGAGGGCGAATTAGGAGCACGTCGGCGCCCTGCGGCGTAATCCAAGGCACAAGCGCAGGCGGAGTGAGCACATAAGTGCGGATTTTGGAGGATTTGAAGTGAGTGGCGCGCGCCGCAATTTTCAGCACGTCGCCCAAGCCTAAATCCGTAACCACCAGCCCGCGGTAAGCATTATAAATTTGCGGAATGCGCCCTAAGGCGTTCAGGGAAAGGAGTTTGTTGATAAGCGCCCGCACCAAAGCCTGCTGGCGATAAGCGCGGTCAAAATCGCTTGTAGTCATGCGCGAGCGCGCATACCACAGAGCCAAACTCCCATCCATGTGAACCGTGCCCGGGCCAACGCAATAGTAGCCGTAATGCGTGCGGCGGTCGCAAAGTTTATGCGGCACATACACATCCACCCCACCAACGCTATCCACCAGCGTGGCAAAGCCCATGAAGTTGATGAGGATGTAATGCTGAGGCCGCACGCCGAAATTGTAAGCCATTGTGTCGGCCAAAAGTTGAAAGCCGCCGAACTCCATCGCCGTGTTGATACGGTTGTAAGTGTGCAAGCCGGGCAGGTAAAGGTAAATGTCGCGAGGGAAAGAAATGATGCTCGTCGCTCCGGTCTTTGGGTTATACGAAACCAGCATGATTGAATCGGTGCGGAAATCATAATGGCCGGGTAGCCTATCGGAGCCCAAAAGCAAAATGTTAATGCGCTGATCAGCGCCCGGAATGGGCGGAACTGGGCCGCCAACAGAGCCAACCGGGGTCGGCGTAGGCGAGGGGGTTATGGTGGGGGTCAAAGTAGGAGTGGGCGTGTTCGTAGGCGTGGGAGTAAAAGTGGACGTTGGCTCAAAAACCGGCGTGGGGGTGAAAGGGCGAAAAGGGGTCAAAGTGGGCGTTGCCGACGCCGGAGCGGCTGTTGCCGCAGGCGGGTTTGTCGCCCCTGTTACCCTGCAAGCAAAGCCAAACACAAAAACTGCAAACAGCAAAAACATCAGCGCCATCACTTTGCCGGATATTTCCAAGTGGCGCAAAGCCAAAAATTGTTTCGCTTTCATAATTCACCCACAAAGTATTGAGCACTCACGGGGTCGGAGTGGGAGTCAAAGTAAGAGTTGGCGAAGGCGCAGGCGTGAACGTGGCGGTAGGTGAAGGGGAAGGTGAAGGGGAAGGGGAAAGGGAGGCTGTCGGTGATGGAGAAGGGAGTGGGGTGTTGGTCGCAGTAGGTGTAAAAGTGAAGGTGGGCGTTGGGGTTGAAGTCGGTGTAGTAGTAGGAGTAGGTGTCGGCGTTGGGGTCATCGTGACAGTGGAAGTGGCAGTGGCAGTGGCAATCGCAGTTGCAGTAGCAACAGAAGTGGCAGTAGCAACTGGAGTGGCCGTCGGCGCCAACGTGGCGGTAGCCGTAGGTGTGGCCGTGGCCGTAGGTGTCGGCGTGGGGGTAAAAGTTGGCGTGGGGGTCGGTGTAAAGTTTGGAGTGCTTGTAGGAACCGGCGGCACCCACAAATGCTCACCAGCGTAAATGAAAGTGCCTCGCAAGCAATTAGCCTGCTGAAGCGTATACACACTTATCCTGTAAGCAAGGCTAATACTAAAAAGCGTATCGCCCGGACGCACGGTGTAAGTAACCCACCCCGGCGGCGGGGAGCAAACGGTGGGGGGCGAAGTGGGCGTAAAAGTGGGCGTAAACGAAGGCAAAGGCGGAAGAGTGGGAGTAACTTCCGGCGTCGCCGTTGGTTGCGCTGTAGGCAAGTTGGGTACATATAAAAACGATCCCGGAACAAGTGCATTTGCCGTAAGGCAATTGGCCTTTTTTAGAGCGGCAACGCTCACCCCGTACCGCTGCGCAAGCATTTCTAAAGTCACATTAGAAGCAACGGTCAATTTCACCCACCCCTCAGGAGGCGCACAAGCCGGGGTGGGCGTAAACGGCTTCGCGGTAGGAGGCAAAGTCGGCCGCGGCGTGTAAAATTTGGGTGACCCAACCGGCAATTGCGAAGGGGTAAAAAAGGGAGAAGGCGTTACAACTTCCGCCCCTTCAACGCGAGAAAGCACCAGTGCACCCAGCAACGCCGCTCCCCACACCACAAGAAAAGCGCCCCAAAGCACTAACTGTTTAGCCTTCTTCATCTACCGCTCCAGCCGGAAGGAGCACGGTGAAAATGCTCCCCTTGCCTACCCGAGAAGTCACCCATATACGCCCACCCTGCACCTCAACCAGGGCTTTAGCGAGCGGCAGCCCCACGCCACGATCGCCGATACCCGGAATGAGACGGTAAATAGACGAACGATCGCGTTTGAAAACGGCGGCAAGATGCTCGCTCGGGATGCCGCCACCAGCATCTTCCACTTCAAAGCGGAAATAGCGATTGCCGTTTTCGGCCACCTCCGCCAAAACAACACGCACCGTTCCCCCCGGTGGCGTGGCGAGTAAGGCATTGCGCACCAAAGCCTGCATTACCTGCCGCAAAAGATGAGGGTCGGCTTGCACTAACAACGGCAAATCGGGCAGTTGCACGCTGATAAACTGCCTTTTTTCCCGAAGCAGTGATAACACCCGCTCCAAGGACTCTTCCAAAACGGGGATGGGGTCAATTTTATCCGTATGGGCGGTTAATTTGCCGGAATCTAAAGCCAAAACCTGCAACAAATCGTCCAAAAGTTGTTCAAGCCGGGCCGCCCCAACACGAATCCGCTTCAAAAAATCTTGCTGAGTTGGCGCAAGGTTCTGCGCTCCATCGGCCAGCAACAAATCTGCATAACCCGTCACCGCCGAAAGCGGCTGGCGAAAATCCTGAACACCGGAAATCAAATACTCCAGCGTGTCGCGGGAGAGGGGAGTGCGAGAATCCTGCTCTGGCGAAGATGGTCGCGGAGAAGCCTCGGCCAAACGAATTTTCAATTGCTCCAACCGCTCTAAAGCGGCCTGCAAAGCACGCTCGGCCTCGCGGCGCTTTGCTGATTCCTGCATAAAACGCTCTTCCAGAGCCTTAGCCTGCTCTCTCGCTTGGTCAAGCAAATTTTGCACCTCATCATAAGCCTCGGCAAGGCTGTGCAAACGCGCCTGCGCCGCACTGCATTCCTCCGCCTCGGCCCTCAAGCGGGAATTTTCGGCTTGCGCCCGCTCAAGGGCTTCGGCAAGCGCCGCGGCGCTTGCCGCATCATCGCCATCCTCGCCTTGCTCGGCGGCAAGCCAGCGCCCCACGTGCAACGCCACCTCAGCGAGGGACTTCTCCTCCGCCGCGGTCCACGCATGTTGAGCATACGGCGAAAGCAACACAACAGCACCTTGCAAAGGCGTCCTCTCTTCAGGAGGCAAAGGGGCAACCAAAAGCGGCCCTGTATGTGGAATGTTCAATGCAAAAGCAATGGCCTTGAGATCGCGCGAAGTGCTACTTGTCGGCAAGCGGAGAAGGCGGCGTTTCTCCAACGCCGCGTTCACAATCGGCAAAGCGCGAGCAAAAAGCGACTTTCCCTCCAGCGGCAAATCGCGGATCAAATCGTAGCCGCATGCAACGTTTATCCGCTCAGCCCCGGGCGGGTCTAAAATCAAACACAAATCTGCCCGCATAAAACGCGCGATTGCTTCCGCCAAAGCCAAGCATCGGCGCTCGCGGGGCGAATCCAGCACCTCAGCGAAAACCTTGAAAGCGCTCTGCGGGAGGTCATCAAACGCTGGCCTCTGCACAACAAGCCGATGCGAGGACAACGGCTCAATTCTAAAGCGATAAGGCAACACAAAAATGAGGGGGTACACCAACAATTCGGCCAGTCGTACAAGGCCGTCAAAATCTCCCTGCGCAGGAGGGAAAAAGGCATGAAAAGCCCAAGCAGAAGCAAGGACGGCAAAGAGCAGAAAACCGGCGGCGCGACCATCAGGCTTGCGGCGCGCCAGTAAAAAGAAGCCGCCCAAGGCCTCTAAAGCATTCAAAAAAGCCCACCCGCGATCAGGCAGAGAAGAGTTGAAAGGGAAAAACGCGGCTACCCGCCCCCACCAAACTTCGCTTGCGGCCGCTAACAGCAAAATTAAGGACAAAAAAGCGAAGAGCAAAAAATCAGCACGCTTGTCGGCCTCCGGGTAGGCCCACAGCCAAATCAACAAGAGCAGGGAAGCCGCAGCGACCGCCCTATCCACTACCGGCACAAGGGCATGAAAAGGGAAAGCGCCCTGCCACGCAACCGCCGCGGCTGCGAAAAGCACAAATCGCGCCAGCAACAGCCCCATTAACCCAAAGAGCAAACGGCGCGTTTGCGGATAAGAATACCGCCGCCATTGCACCAAAGCCGCCTGAAATGCCCCTCCAATGGCAAACAAGATCACAAGATGATAGGCCAAATTCCCCAGCGGTGCTGTGAGCAAAGAAGTGATAGAAACCGCATATGCCATAAAACCACCTCGCAAAAACGCACCCGTGCATTATAGCACGGCTCGGCGCCCCAAATTCGTACATATTCCGGCAGAAATCTACGGGTATAATTGTAGGTGCACAAAAATTGCCAAGCGGCACTCTCAGGAGCAAGCCCATGCTAACCTCATTGTCAGAAGAGGCAGTCCGTCCCGCTCGGGAGGACGACCGTAAACGCATAGCCGAACTCGCGTACTTAGAAACGCACGTGCACAATCACCCCGGCTGGCTTTCACCGTTAGATTCGGTGGGCAAGCGGGGGTTTGCCGTCTTAGAAGAAAACGGAAGAATAAAAGCGGCGCTCGCGCTGGTGCCTGAAAATCGGCATACCGCTTGGGTAAGATTGTTCGCCGTTGCCGCCTCCCTTTCGCCCCAAAAAGCATGGGAAGAATTATGGCCCGCTGCCGTAGAACAGGTGAAAGAAAAAGGTGTGCGCTGGATAGCCGCAATGCCATTTGAAAACTGGTTCAACGAGATGATAAGCACGCGCGGGTTTTCACCTTATCAACAAGTAGAAATGCTGGTCTGGAAGCCACAACCGTTACCCGAGGCGCGCAAAGCCAAAGGTTACAAAATGAGAAACATAACCACCGAGGATTTAGAGGCAATAACCAAAATTGATGCCCTCGCTTTTGGGGAATTTTGGCACACGAAAAAAGAAATTCTGGCGGAGGCTCTCAAGCATTCGGTGTGGGCACGTGTTGTTGAAGACCCAGCGACCAAGCAACTGCTCGGCTTTCAAATTAGCACCCCCAGCCCGCTCGGCGGGCACTTAGCCCGCATTGCCGTCCATCCCAAAGCACAGAGGCGAGGGCTGGGCTATTGGCTCGTGCACGATGTGCTGACATTTTTCTCGCACCAAAACGCCGAGCGCGTCACCCTAAATACGCAAGGCAACAATGCCGTTGCCTTGGGGCTGTACAAGCGCTTGGGCTTCCAGCCAACTGAAGAGCAATTTCAGGTACTGGTACATTCGCTGGACGGGAGCACTCCCCCATCAGGAGATAACATGTGAAAACCAACACCTTCAAACTGAGAGAACGGCCGGTAGTGTTTGGGCGCGAATGGTTGCCCGAGGGTGAAGCCCGCGGCGTCGTCGCGCTTGTCCACGGACTTGGGGAACACAGCGGCCGTTACGCCCACCTCGCCAACGCCCTAACCAAGGTAGGTTTTGCGGTAACAGCGCTGGATTTGCGCGGCCACGGCAAAACCGAGGGCAAACGCGGCGACTGGCCTTCTTACGAAACCCAACTTGACGACATTGCCCTGATGCTCAAGCGCGCCAAAAACCTGTACGAAAGCAAGCCCCTCTTCCTCTACGGCCACAGTTTGGGCGGAAATTTGGTCATCAACTACGCCCTCCGCCGCCCAACCGACAAACTACAAGGAGTGATTGCCAGCGGCCCGTGGCTTCGGCTTCCAACCCCGCCGCCAACGATTAAAGTTTTGGCCGCTAAACTTATGGCACTATTTGCTCCAAGCCTAACCCAACCGAACGGTCTACAGCCTGCCCACCTCTCCAGGCGCCCTGATGTAGCCAAAGCCTATGTTGAAGACCCTCTGGTGCACGATCGCATTTCGCTGCGCCTGTTTTTGCAAGCACACAAAGCCGCCCAATGGGCTATAGAGCACGCCGCCGAATTGAACATCCCCATGCTCCTCATGCACGGCGGGGACGACCACCTCACCTCCCCCGAAGCCAGCCACGAATTTTGCGAGCGTGCCGGCCAAAATTGCACCTTCCGGCTTTGGGAAGGTATGTACCACGAAATACACAACGAAACCGACAGGGAAGCCGTCTATCAAGCAATAATTGAATGGCTTGAGGAGCAGATGCCCGATGGATATCCGCAAGCCGGACTTGAAACGCATTGACGAATATATTTGGGAAATTCCTAAAACTTTCCGCAAAAAGATGAAAGTGCCGGTGCGGCTGTTTGCAAACGAGCGCCTGCTGGAATACGCACTTCAGGATGAGGCATTAGTGCAGGCGGTGAATGTGGCGCGCAGTCTGCCCGGCTTGGTGGGGTACGTTGCCGTTATGCCCGATGTGCATCAGGGCTACGGCTTCCCGATTGGCGGGGTGGCGGCAACGCGCCTGCCCGACGGCGCAATTTCTCCGGGCGGCGTTGGCTACGACATCGGCTGCGGGGTGCGGCTTTTGACTGCGCGGCTCACCTACAAAATGGTAGAGCCTTATTTGGATGAACTCGCCGACGCGCTGAACGCCCGCATCCCCAGCGGCGTGGGGCGCGGCGGGAGCATCGTGGTTTCCAATTCCGACCTCGCAGAGGTGTGCCATCGCGGGGTGCGTTGGGCGCTGGAAAACGGCTACGCCGAACCCGAAGACCTGCGGCATATTGAAAGCGGCGGCGTGATGGAAGGGGCGGATTTCGGCAAAGTGAGCAAGCGAGCGCGCGAGCGCGGCCGTCCCCAACTGGGAACTTTGGGCGCGGGCAACCACTT
The DNA here is from genome assembly GCA_027023425.1 of Anaerolineales bacterium. Classification (GTDB taxonomy): domain Bacteria; phylum Chloroflexota; class Anaerolineae; order Anaerolineales; family DRMV01; genus JALUBW01. The sequence continues at coordinate 5,859 of JALVVL010000045.1, read as the reverse complement.
CGTTGAAATTGGGCTGGTGGATGAGGTCTTTGACAAAGCCGCCGCGCAGGCAATGGGGCTGGCAGAGGGGCAAATCACGCTGATGATTCACACTGGCTCGCGCGGCTTCGGGCACCAAATCTGCTCCGATTACGTCCGCGAACTCCAGCGCGAGCCTTACATCCATTCCCTGCCCGACCGCGACCTCGCATACGCGCCGCTTTCAAGCCGCTTAGGGCAAGACTACCTCGCCGCAATGCGGTGCGCCGCCAATTTTGCCTTCACCAACCGGCAGTTGATAACATTCCACGCCCGCTCCGCCTTTGAGCAGGTGCTCCGCGGCGTGTACGCGCCGGAAGAATGGTGGCTGCGCTTGGTTTACGACTTGCACCACAACACAGCGAAAATTGAAACGCACAAAGTGGAAGGCAAAAAGGTGAAAGTGTGCGTCCACCGAAAGGGGGCAACGCGGGCATTCGGGCCGTGGCATCCCGAACTGCCGCCGGAATACAAGCCCATCGGCCAGCCAGTGCTGGTTCCCGGCAGCATGGGCACGGCTTCGTGGGTGCTGGCGGGCGAAGAGGGGAGCATGGAGCGCGCATTCGGCTCATCCTGCCACGGCGCAGGGCGGATGATGAGCCGTGCGAAGGCAAAAAAGCGCGTCCGCGGCGCCGATTTGATGGAAGAACTGGAAGCGGAAGGCATCCGCGTGCGCGCCGGCTCTATGCGCGGCTTGGCGGAAGAAGCGCCCTTCGCCTACAAAGATGTGGATTTGGTGGTAGAAAGCGTGGTCGGCGCGGGGCTGGCGCGCAAAGTGGCGCGCCTTGTGCCGCTGGCAGTGGTGAAAGGGTAAGAGGAAGCGAAATGAAAATTATCCGAACGGCGGTTTTGGCTCTGCTCATTGGGTTTATATTTGCCGCCTGCGGCAAGGCAAACACACCTACGGCAACAAAGGCGGTCGCGCCCGCCGCGACCCCTTCCCCCACCGCGTCGCCACAGCCAAGCGCGACGCCCGCGCCCACGGCGTCGCCCACGCCTTCCCCCAGCCCCACACCGCCTTCGTTCACTGAGAACGTGCGCCAACTTCAAGAAGCCCTGCGCCGCCACGATGTGCACGCGCTCACTTTTCTGATGGCTGAAGAGGTGCAAACTGGCTTTTACGGCACCGACTACGGCTGGAAGGTTGAAGCCGACAAAATGGCGGCCACCTTAGCCGAGGGAGCACCCACGGCAAATCAGCCACCGTGCTGGGCTTTTGCCCAACTGCCGCAGGCAACCGAGGTGGTGCTCGGCGGCTTCAAATTCGCCGGAGGAAAGCCTTGGATGTGGCGGCTCGCGGACGGCGATGTAGAAGCCGTGCTGTTCATCTACGAAAACCGCCCGCCCTACCGCATCACCGCCGTTTACCCGCTGACAAATGGAGACCGCTCGTTCTTCCAAGGGATGGGGTGCGAAAAACTGAATGTGCTGGCGGCGGCTTACCCCACGCCTTTGCCCACGCCAACGCCCGCCAAGCGGCTGTGCCCCAATTCGCCGCCGCCGCGCTTGGTTGTGGGCGAATACGCCTACGTCGCTTTTTCGCCACCGCTCGCCAACCGCGTCCGCAACATCCCCGCAAAGCAAGGGAAAATCATTGACCGCGCCCAGCCCGGCGAATCTATGAAGGTGCTTGACGGGCCCGTTTGCCGCGATGGCTGGACGTGGTGGAAGGTGCGGCTGACGCGCAGCCGCCTAATCGGCTGGACTGCCGAGGGCGACGGCGACACTTACTGGCTCAAACCCTGCCACACCTTTGCCGATTGCCCGTAACGTTGGCCTTTACACAACAAGTTGCAAAAAATCGCCGGAAATTCCGGCGATTTTTTAGTTATTGCATGATCAACCTTGATAGTTGGTTTAGGCCTTTTGCAACTTAGCGCCCAAATTTTTGATCTCTCCTTACCCCCGCTCCGGCGAGGCCTCGCCTTCGCTCAGCCTGCCGGAGCCGCCCCCTTCCCTCCCTTTCTAAGGGAGGGAAGGGGGCAGATGAGCCGAGCGTTAGCGAGGCTCAGCGGGGGATGGGTGAGATCTTGCCACAAGTGCGATAGATAGCACCTTTTGCAATAACTGAAATCTTGTTTGAAAATGCATTATGAAGCAGGACAGGCGCAACGCTCGCGGTAAATTATCTCCGCCGCGGCCTCCCATCCATCCACCGAAATAACGCTCAGGGGGTAAAGAGTGCGAAGATCAGCAATGCTTTTTTCGTTGGCAGCCAAAATCGCGTCGTCGCCCCGCGCCAAAATTTCCCCCACGGCGCTTTTGGTTTCAGCAAAACCCACAAACGGCACATTCTGGGCGATGGTGTGCGCCGCATCCTCGTTGCCATTGGGCAAAACGTAGAGCCGCGGCGCCCATTGCCCTTTGGTGTCGTGAACCGCCACACGTTTTGCATCCAAGAGCGGCTCGCCGAGTTGGTCATGCGGGCAAACGTAAGCGCCGCGGCCGCCAATTTTCAGCGTGGTAATCGGAGCACCGCAATGCACGCAGGGCTTCCCCTTGCGGCGAAAAACGCGCAGGCATTCCTGATAGCGCCCGCGCTTGCCGTCTGGCGTGCGGTAATCGGAAAACGTCGTGCCGTTGCGACGGTAAGCCTCGCGCACAATGTAGTAAATCGCCCAGTAGAGGGCATGCGCCTTCCCCGCCGGAATCGCATTCGCAGGCGTGCGCGGATCAGTTGCCGCGCAGAAAAGCGCCTCGTTCACATAGATATTGCCCAAACCCGAAATGCGCTTTTGGTCTAACAGGACCACGTGCGCCTTGCGTCTGGTGGAGCGCAAAATTTCCATAAAGGCCGCGAGGGTGAACTCATCCGAAAGTACATCCACGCCGAGGGAATGTAGGCGGCGGTCGGCGCGAAACTCATCGGCGGAGAGGATGCGGGCGCGCACCCATTTGCGCTTATCGGCCAAGCAAAGTCGCTTGCCGTTGTCCAAAAGCAAGCACCAGCGCAAATATGGCGATTCAACCGTGTCGCCGTAGAGCAATTGCCCCGTCATCAGCAAATGCACAAGGAAGTGCAAGCCATTGCCGAGCGCAAGCACGATAGTTTTGCCGACGCGCTTCACTTCCAAAATTTGAGCGCCCGCGATCTCCGTTATTCTGCCGTGCGAATCGGGCTCAAGTAGCAGTTCCCACGGGACAAAATTTTCCGCTGCTACAATTTTGCGGCCGCGTAACTGAGAATCAAGAGCGCTCACGATGGTGGCAACTTCGGGACCTTCGGGCATAAAATTCTCCTCGTTGGCATCTGCAGGAAATTTTATCAAAGGTGGGAGTTGCGCAGTCCTCCTGCCTCATGTCACCGCGAGGCGGTCGTAAACCGCCAAAGCGGTCTCCTCCATCATCTGGGGGATAGCTTCGCCGCATACGGCGGCTTGCCATGACATGGAAAGCGAGCATTTCTACGAGCAACTGCGCAAGTTCTAAAAGCATGCTCAGACTGAGCGATTACACACCGCATTAGAAAAGGATGAAAAAACGTCAAGACCTGCCATGTTCAAATTACGAATGGTATAATACCCCCATGCGATATTTAGCACGATTACAAAAATATAACAATTTTACATTCTGGCTGGCGCTAATTGCTGGCAATGCTTTGCTCTTTCTGCCAATGCCTATAATCTCAGGGCGGTGGAAAGAAATCCAAAACTGCCCTTGCCAAATAGGCTTAGAATGGCTGTTGTTAGTCGCGCTGTGGGTCAACCTGCCGCGCCTATGGTCACAACGTGGCAAAAACATTTTTCGCTGGGCTTCTTTTGCCGTACTGAGCATATTTGTTGCTTACCAAGCCTACGAAGCGGTGGATGTAGGAATTTACCACAACGCCCCTAACTTTTACAACGATTGGGAATTTATTGGCGGTGGTATAGGGTTTGTGGTAGACAGTCTACGGCTACCGTGGTGGGAATACCTTGCTGGCCTGTTAGGTTTCATAGCCACGGTAGGCGTGGTTTATTTTATTAGCACAGCCCACATACGAATCACGCCGCAAAAGCTAAGTCCCTTTACCAGACGGGCAACGTTAATGCTTGCACTCGTCGCACTGGGGTACACATTCGCCTTCCCCCAAAAAGCAGGAAGTCCCGACGGGATAGTTGCCAGCCTTAGCCTCAAAATCAAAGCCAATATCCATCAAGCGGCGCTTACGCGTGAGCGCGTACAGGCGATGAGGTTAGTATCGCCTTACAAAGTATACGACTACCATCGATACACCTTGGCTGAACATCCCAATGTTTACCTCTTTTTCTTGGAATCATATGGCAGCGTATTGCTCAAAGACCCATATTTCCGAGAGCAATATTTTAAGCTGATGCAAAAGGTACAAAACGAACTTGAAAGCGCCGGTTGGTACACCGCCTCAGGGCTAAGCATTTCACCGGTTTGGGGTGGCGGTTCGTGGATGGCCTATACAAGCGCCCTATGCGGTCTGCGCATCTCACAACAACCCCAATATCTTGCACTCAAGTACGGGTTTCAAAAAACGCCTTACCCACACTTAGGGCGCTACATGCAAAGTCAGGGTTATCGGTTTACATGGGTTGTACCTATTGACCGCGAATTAAGCCCATACACATGGGAAGCAAACAAGAGGTTCTACGGTGCAGATGTCTGGCTCACTTTCAAAGATTTGCACTACCACGGGCCGGAATACAGTTGGGGGCCTTCGCCTCCCGACCAATACACTTTGGGTTTTTTGCGCGATTGGCTATCCAAACAACCATCAAAGCCAAATTTCGTCTTTTTCCTGACGCAAAACACCCACTACTACTTCGCTCCCGTTCCCCCAATAGCAAAAAATTGGCGCGAGATTAACGATCCAAACTTTGACGACCCCGCCTCCCATCCAAAACTTTCATCCAGCGAAGCCTACATGAAAGCAATAAAATACGACTGGACAGTGCTCGCGGACTTCATCCGCTCAGCAGGCAAAGACGATGTCTTCATTCTGGTAGGAGACCACCAACCCCCATTGGTTTCGGCTCCTCAAGATGGCTATGCCACCATCATGCACGTCATCTCACACGACCGCAAATTCGTGGACAGTTTTTTGACCTATGGCTTACAAGAGGGAATGCTGCCAGACGAAAACACGCCCCCGCTTCGGCACGAGGGGCTATATTCGCTGATAGTGCGTCAAATGGTAGCACGTTGGGGACAAAACCCCACCATCTTGCCAAAATATTACCCGCGAGGCATCCAAATACCGGGTATTTTGCCCAAAGTGCGCTCAATCTACCACAAATCACAAAAGTTCAAGCCCAAGCCTACGGAAAGCAAATGATGAACAAACAAAAAACGGTTGATTTCTGGCTTTGGGCGGCCATAGCGGTCACTGCGGTAGCCATTGGCTATCTATGGGAACACTCAGCCAACGCTGAAGGGGCAGCCTGCTGGCTGGTATTAAGTGGAGCGGGCATCTTTTCTCTTATCTTTTACGCCCGGCGGCACTTGGACGAAAACCGCCCTTCGCCACAAGCCTCGCTTTACCCACGACTGGGAGCGGCAAATTGGCTTACGCTGACGCGCGGCGTAGCACTAATGTTGCTTTTAGGTTTTTTGTGCCCGCATGTGGGCGCAGGGTGGGCACCCGCCTTGCTTTATTCCTTTGTGGCGCTCAGTGATTGGTGGGACGGCTTTATCGCCCGCTCTACAGGGAGCGCCTCGCTCTTTGGCAAAAATTTAGACCTCCACTTAGACGGGCTCGGCGTTCTTATTGCAAGCATGCTGGCGGTAACGCTTGGTCGGCTGCCGTGGTGGTACATAACGGTAGGGCTGGCACGCTACATCCTATTGGGTTGGGAATGGCTGTTGCGTTTATCGGGGCGCGCGCCCAAACCC
>JALVVL010000044.1 GCA_027023425.1 Anaerolineales bacterium | reverse complement strand
CTAATACTTGCTTTTTCGGAGGATGTTCTTTTGGAGTGCGGCGACAAGTCGCCGCTTTCCAAAGCGGTGCCGAGGCACCGCACTCCAAAAAATGGTGTTTTCAGGGGCTGGTGTCCGCCCCTGAACTTACCAAGGGAGGGAAGGGGGCAGATGAGCCGAGCGCCAGCGAGGCTCATCGGGGGATAGGTGAGATCTTGCCCTAAGCAGGATGGATAACGCTTTCCGGAATACCTGAAATCTTGTTTGAGAATGCACTAACAAGGCTCACGCAGTTGCTCGTAGAAGGGCGCGTTTTCATGTCATGGCGAGCCGCCATAGGCGGCGAAGCCATCCCCCAAACGGTGGGGGGAGACCACCTCGCGGTGAGATGAAGCAGGTAACCGCGTAACTCCTACCACCTAAAAATGGTATAATTTTGCCCGTGCTTAGAAAATAAAACCGCTCATCTCTTTCCCGACCCTAATTCATCCAGTTCAAGGGCGGACAGGGGCCGATCAGGCCCTTGATTTTCCCGCTTCCTCGGAGAGGAAAGAGAAAATGTATTGTTGACGGCTTCGCCTCAAAACAACACATAATTTCCTCTCTTCCGTTCAGGGGCGGCTGTCCGCCCCTGAAGCCATCCGGAAAGGGATGTTTCAAGTTTTGGAGGTTTAAGTGAATCAACCCAGCGGAACAAGGGCTTCCTCGCTATACCTGTTCATAATTTTGGCAGTGCTGGCGCTCCTTTGGTACAGTTATTCGGGGAAACAACAAACCCCCGAGCCGCTCTACATCAACCAAGTGGCCGCCGATATAAAAGCGGGCAAGGTAACCCGCTTAATTGCCAAAGACACCTCGGTTGAGGTAATTTACAAAGACGGCACCAAGAAAGAAGCCAATATTGACCCTGCTGAGGGGTTGCTGCGCCAACTGCGCGAACTGGGTGTGCCGCCGGAAGCCTTAGCCCCCGATAAAGTGAAGATAGACTTCAAGCCGCCCAGTTCGTGGATGAACATAATCACGGCGCTGGGCTACCTCTTGCCGGTGTTGTTGCTGGCGGGGATGTTTTGGTTCTTTATCCGCCAAAGTCAGGGTGCGGGGGGCGGCGCGCTGTCATTCGGCAAAGCGCGCGCCCGCATGTTTACTGGCGACCGACCGATGGTCACTTTTGACGACGTGGCAGGCGTTGACGAAGCCAAAGAGGAATTGAAAGAGGTTGTGGAATTCCTCAAAGAGCCGCACAAGTTCATTGCGCTTGGAGCGCGCATCCCCAAAGGCGTTTTGCTGGTAGGCCCTCCCGGCACGGGCAAAACCCTGCTGGCTAAGGCTGTAGCCGGCGAGGCGGGAGTGCCGTTTTTCTCAATTTCGGGCTCGGAATTTGTGGAAATGTTTGTGGGTGTGGGCGCAAGCCGCGTGCGCGATTTGTTTGACCAAGCCAAAAAGCATTCCCCCTGCATTGTTTTTGTGGATGAAATTGATGCGGTGGGTCGCCAGCGCGGCGCGGGCTTGGGCGGCAGCCACGACGAACGCGAGCAAACGCTCAACCAATTGCTGGTTGAGATGGATGGTTTTGACAGCGACACCAACATCATCGTGATGGCAGCCACCAACCGCCCCGACATCCTTGACCCGGCCCTTTTGCGCCCCGGCCGCTTTGACCGCCGCGTGGTGCTGGATAAGCCCGACGTGCGCGGCCGTGAGGCCATCCTCCGCGTGCATGTGCGCGGTAAGCCGATTGACCCTTCGGTTGACCTGAAAGTGCTGGCGCGCGCTACCCCCGGTTTCGTTGGCGCCGATTTGGAAAACTTGGTGAACGAAGCCGCAATTTTGGCCGCCCGCCGCAACCGCAAAATCATCACTATGGAAGATTTTGAAGAGGCTATTGAGCGCGTCATCGCCGGGCCGGAGCGCAAGAGCCGCGTGATAAACGAAGACGAAAAGCGCATCATCGCCTACCACGAGGCGGGGCACGCGGTGGTGATGCAAGCCTTGCCCGAAGCCGACCCCGTGCACAAGGTTTCTATCATTGCCCGCGGCATGGCCGGAGGCTACACCCTCACCCTCCCGGCCGAAGACCGTATACTCATGTCGCGCCGCAAGGTTTTTGCCGATATGGTCGGCCTGATGGGTGGCCGCGCCGCCGAAGAGTTGATATTTGACGACATCACCTCGGGCGCTTCAAACGACATTGAGCGGGTAACTCAACTTGCGCGTATGATGGTGACCCGCTGGGGTATGAGCGAAACGCTTGGCCCCATTGCCTACGGCAAGAAAGAGGAACTGGTTTTCTTAGGGCGCGAAATTGCCGAACAGCGCGACTATTCCGAGGCGATTGCAGAAAGGATTGACGCCGAGGTGCAAAAACTGGTGAACAAAGCCTACAACCGCGCCAAGGAAATTTTGCAACAATACAGCGACAAACTCCACGCCGTTGCCCAGCGTCTGCTGGAAGTGGAGACGCTTTCGCGCGAAGAATTTGAGCGGATTTTCCCGCCGCCGGTGCCTAAGAGGGCAACGCCCAAGCCGCGTACTGCTCCCCCGCCCAAAGAGCAACCATCGGCGGCATGACGAAAAGAGGGTTGCGTTTGTCCAACGATCCGACAGAAACGAAAATAGCCCGCCAAAACGGCGGGCTATTGTTATGTGCGTCGCAATCTCTTTAGAGAGGCGTCACATCGGCGGCTTGCAGCCCCTTGGGCCCCTGCTCAATGGAGAATTCAACCTTCTGGCCTTCTTCCAAAGTGCGATAGCCGTCCATGCGGATGGCGCTGTAGTGGACAAAAACATCTTCGCCATCCTCACGGCCGATAAAGCCGAAGCCCTTGGTGGCATTGAACCATTTGACGGTACCTATATAACGTTCAGACATTCTTTCTATCTCCTTACAAAAATTTAGCAGCGGCCCTTAGCCACTGCTGAGGGTATTGCTCTTTGGCACAGATAAATGCTGTTGCCTCCGATGCCTTGCAAGCATAACACCGCCGAGGGGGGCTGTCAACCTTTTGCGCAAAAGTGGTGTTTGGTGATCAAGGTTTGTGGGTCGTTACGTCGTAAAGGTCGTTGGGGCGTTAGGTCGGGAAGTCGTTGGGGGGGTAGGTCGTTGGGTTGTGAAGCCGAAGAGAAACCCCAGAAGACACAGAAATTTGCAGAGAACACAGAAAAATCTGTGCTACTCTGTGTGATCTGCGGTTTTCCCCTCATCCCCTACTTCAGACCAAACTTTGATCACAAATTTCCCGAAAGCCGCACTTGCGGCAACGCTCGGGGTTGGAATGCGAGCGCTTCGGCAACCCCCGCCGCTCGGCACGCCTCATTTCGGCTATCAAGTCCAACAATTTCTCGCGATATTCGTTCGTGAAATCAACCCGAAAAGAGCGGTCGGGGTAGCGGATGATCGCGTATGGCGCCTCACGATGCAAATCGCGCTCCACCAGCAGGCAATAAGCCAGCGCCTGCATCACATGCCCCTCATACGGCAAAGGGGGCGCGGGGGTTGACTTCACCTCAACTGGGATCAAAAATCCCCCTTCTTCAACCAAGTAATCTGGCCTACCGGTCAGTTCTAAAAGTGGGTCGTAAAGCGGCTTTTCCGGCGTGCGCTCAATGCCGGTATCGCTATAAACCACGCGCCCAACCGGCAGCCCAGCCGCTTTGTGGCGGCGCGCGCCAATCCAAATGAAGAAAATCCCCAACAAGAGGAGCAAACCGACTGCTATCGCCATCTATCCCCCGCTAACCTGCCATGCAAACCACGCCGCGGCAAGCACCAAAGCCAACAACACCATCCCCCAACCGAGGGCGCGCAACAAAAATGCTGTGGTAACTGCTCGTCCGTGCTGCCGGTGGAATTCCGTACCCGCCTGCATTTCCTTCTGATTTCGCGATTTTTCCCCTTTGCGGGCATACCCCCAAGCACGCGCGCAGTAAAGGTAAGTGTTTATTTCAGAAACGCGGATCGGGCGCATAGCAATCAGCAATCATGGGGCGACAATTTCACCCGCGCTTCCACCTCACGCAGGGCGTTTTCCAGCCTTTCTTGCCGCAGGCTCAGGGTCACATCCCCGCGGGTGCGCTCCAAAAGTGAACGCGCTATGTCGGTAAGCCTACGCAAGCCCATCGTGACGGCGTCGGGATAGTCCACCGTAACGAGCAGCGAGTAGATTTCGTCCATGTCGGCCAACAGTCGCTCAACCTCGGGAGAATGGCCGTGCCGCAGCAGGTCTAAAATTTTGCGGCGCAGTTCGCCAATTGCCTCCGCCAAACCGCGGATGTAGGCTGAAACCGGAATGCCCAATTCTTCAGGAGAAGGTAACTCGCCGAAATTTATCAGGGCATAAACGGCGCTGGCCTCGGCAAATTCTTTGAGCGCGTCTTGGGTGTAACCGGCGTAGTAAAGTTCGGCAAACGAGGGCAACAGTTCGGCACGCATAGAATCGGCCATTTGCTTTGCCTGAGCCAGTTTTGCCTCGGCGAGTGCGTTTTCGCCGCGGTGGACGGCGCGGATGGCATCGGCGCAGGTGCGCGTTAGACGGCGTGCCACGCTCAGTGCGCCTTCGCGCTCCTTGGTGCGCACCTCAAAGTCGCGGTGGACTATCTCGGCTATTTCGTCAATTGTGGGCATAGCGGCTTAGAAGGGAATGTCCTCTTCGGGGGCGGGCAAATCATCTACCGGCGCGACGTCGCCCGCCGCGGCGGCCGCTTCGGTCTCTGCACGGCTGGAGAGGAAACGCACCGTCAAAGCCCGCACTTCATACGAAGCCCGCACTGTGCCGTCTTGTGCTGTCCACAAACGAGGGCCGCCGGTAGCCAGGTCGGGCACCAAACTCCCCTCAACTAACACGCGGCTGCCCTTGCGCAAATACTGGTGGACGTTCTCGGCTTGCTTGCCCCACACCGAAACCCTAAACCAAATTGTCTCTTTGACCTGTTCTCCGTTGGAATTGGTGTACGTGCGGTTGGTGGCCACGCTAAAGTTCGTAACGGGGGTGCCGTTAGGCGTGTAGCGCAATTCAGGATCGCGCCCTAAATTGCCCACAATGATGATGCGGTGGAACATTCGTGCCTCCTTTCATTCGGTCGTGGAAAAGCCCCTTGCAGAACAATTGTACCACTTTTGCACCATCAGGTGCGGCGTTGCACGCTCTGAGATTACCCCTTAGTCATCAGAGCCAATTTTCTTGTTATTCAGCCTCAGACCGTGGCCGCGGATGGTGACGATGTAAGAATGGTCGGGATCGGCGGCGGCAAGGCGGGCGCGCAATCGGCGCACCAACGCGTCAAGCGCCTGCTTTGAAACTCCTACAGCCTCTTCGCCCCAAATGGCACGCACAAGGTCTTCGCGGCTCACAATTTTGCCCTGCGCCCGATAAAGCGCCCACAGCAAGCGAAATTGCGCGGCCGAAAGGGGCGGGATGAGTTCCTTGCCGAGCACCCACACCTGCCGAGTTTCAGGGTTCATCCTCAAAGCGTAGGCATTGCTCTCTTTCAGCAGTTCGTATCCTCCGGGTACATCACTCAAAGGTACAGTAGCATCCGACACTACAAACAAAAACCGCTGTGCAAAGGCCAGTTGAACGGTATCGCCGTCTTCCAGATAAACGGATGTCACCGGCTCGCCGTTGCGAAAAGTGCCATTCTTGCTGTGGAGGTCTTCAAGCAGCACGCCTTGGGGTGTTGGCGTTATGCGCGCATGGCGCCGCGAAACCTGCCGATTGGGAATTACCACGTCGCAAGCGGTAGCATCGCGCCCTAAAACCAGCGGCTTATTTACCTCCCACCTCATGCCGTCCAGCGCACCGCCCTGCGCAAGCAATACTCCTTTGGAACTTTCTTCTGCCACGGCTTTCCTCCATGAAATTTGCCGTTCTCCTCAAGTTACCGTTTAGGTCACTTAACTTCAATTATACCTAAAATTTGCATGGGTTATAATCCTCATGCCTGCGCGAACACCACCAATCGCTCCATCAAGCACAACCACGCCGCGCACGCAGGCATTGCCCACCCTTCGCGTAACTGCCTACCCGCTCTGTAAGCGGGGGCAAACACTTCGGCGCGGCGTGAGCAGAAGTCCACGCAGGTGGACTTCGCAACTTGTAGCCCGTGACTTTAGTCGCAGGGCGCGAGCGGCGGCAGTTGAAACTGCACCTACCACCTGCAAAGTCGCCCTACGGCGACTTTTTGGGAAAAGCAAGCCCCAAAATAGCATTTTGCATTCACACTCGCGTAGGTAATTACCCCTCCGCTTTGAATTTACCACGGCAAGGTAGCCATGACCGAATTTGTAGCACTTGATCTGGAAACGACCGGACTGACCTCCTCCGACGAAATCATAGAAATCGGCGCGGTGCGCTTCACTGAAAAACGCGTTGAAGGGGAATTTCAAACCTTGGTGCGACCGCGCACCAAAATTTCCGGCTTTGTCAGCCGCCTAACAGGCATAACGCCCGAAATGGTGCAAAACGCCCCAACGGTGGAAGAGGTGTTGCCGCGCCTGCGTGAATTCATAGGAAACGCCGTCATCATCGGGCACAACATAGGGTTTGACCTGCGGTTTTTAGAGCGCGCCGGCTATCCCCTTTTCAACTACGTGGCCGACACCTACGAAATGGCCTCCGTGCTCATGCCGACTGCCAGCCGTTACGGCCTTGGGGCATTAGGCAGTGCCTTAGGCATTCCCTTGCCCGCAACGCACCGAGCGCTTGACGATGCCAGAGTGACCCACAGACTTTACCTCCGCCTGTGGGAAATGGCCTTGGAACTGCCCATTGAAATTCTCGCGAAAATTGTGAACCTCGGCGACCAAGCAAAGGAAGATTGGCTGGGATTTTGGCCGTTTCAACAAGCAATGCTCACCCTCCAGCGGCGAGGGGTGCGAGCGCGCGGGGGCTTCTCGCTAAAATTCAGGGACACGGCAAGCGCGCAGGCCGCAAAGCGCGAAATCAGCCCCAAAGCCGAAAAGCCGGTTTTTGCCGACGAAGTGAGCACCTTGCTTGAGCCGGACGGCGCGCTCGCAAGCACGCTCGCCGAATTTGAATACCGCCCCCAGCAGGTGGAAATGGCGCGCGCCGTCGCCGAGTCCCTTTCCAATTCTGAGCACTTGTTGGTGGAAGCGGGCACCGGCACAGGCAAATCTATTGCCTATTTGCTTCCGGCGGCCATGTTTGCCCTGAAAAACAACACTCGGGTGGTGATTTCCACTAACACCAAAAACTTGCAAGACCAACTTCTGCAAAAAGATATTCCCACCGTGCAGGCGGCGCTTGGCGAAGAACTGGTGGTTGCAGTGCTAAAGGGTCGCTCCAACTACCTCTGCCCGCACCGTTTCAGCCGAATGCTGGAACGAAGAGGCCATTCGGCCGCCGAGGTGCGGGTGCTTGCCAAGGTGATGGTGTGGCTTCACCAAGGCGCAAGCGGCGACCGCGCGGAACTCAACCTTCGCGGGCGCGAAGAAAACTTCGTCTGGTCGCGGATTTCAGCCGACGCGCCGTCCTGCACCGCGCGCGCCTGCGAAATGTACACCCACAGCACATGCCCATTTCGCGCGGCGCGCAACCTCGCCGAGCACGCCCATCTCATCGTGGTCAACCACGCCCTGCTGCTGACCGATGCCTCAACGGAAGGGGAAATTCTCCCCGAATACAAATACCTCATCGCCGACGAAGCGCACCACCTTGAAAGCGCGGCCACAAGCGCCTTGAGCACCGACATCACCCAAGACGACCTGCGCCGCCTTTTCAACGAACTCGGCGGCACAACCTCCGGCCTGCTCGGCAAACTGCTGAAATCCCTAACCGGACTGCCCGCCGCGCAAATGGCGGCCGTGCGCTCGGCAGCAGAAGAAATCACCGATAAAGCATTCCGCCTGCAGAATGATCTGAATCTACTCTTCTCGGCCGTTGACGACTTTTTGGAAGACGAGCGCGAAGGCCGCCCACTGGGAGCATACGCCCACCAAGTCCGCATTACCCCTGCGGTGCGCCACAGCCCCTTTTGGGACGGGGTGGAAGTAATTTGGGATGAAGCATGGCGCACTTATCAGGCCTTGGATTCCAACCTAAGTGCATTGCTGCGCAACATTTACGACGAAGCACTGCAATACCTCGGCGATGAAAGCACCTCGGCCGCCGACCTCGCGGTTGAACTGAGCAACCTTGCATTCCAACTGAAAGAAACCCTAAGCGCCCTCAACGCCCTCATCGCTGAGCCGCAAGCGGGGATGATTTACTGGGTGCAGATCCAGCCCCAAGGGCGGCGCGTTTCTCTACATTCTGCACCGCTTGAAATAGGCGGCCAAATGCGCAATAGATTCTGGAATCAGAAGGAAGCCATCATCCTCACCTCGGCAACACTGACCACCGGCGGCGATTTTGACTACCTGCGCACCCGTTTGGGAGTTGATGAAGCGCGAGAAATGGTGCTTGGCTCGCCGTTTGACTACAAAAACTCCGCCCTGCTGTATGTGGTCAACGACATCCCCGAGCCTAACCGCAAGCAAGAATTTCAGCGGGCGGTGGAGAAGGCAATTTTAGACCTTGCCCGCGCCACCCACGGCCGCCTGATGGCGCTCTTCACCTCTTACGCACAGTTACAGCGGACGGCAGAGGCCATCCGCGAGCCGCTGCTGGCCGAAGGCATAATGGTTTACGAACAAGGCGGCGGCGCCTCTCCCCAATCCCTGCTGGACGAATTCCGCACCAGCGACGGCGCAGTGCTGTTGGGCACGCGGGCTTTCTGGGAAGGCGTGGACATCCCCGGCGAGGCGCTTTCTGCCCTTGTGATTGTGAAATTGCCTTTTGCCGTGCCTTCCGACCCAATTGTGGCGGCGCGCTCCGAAATGTTTGAAAACCCGTTCCGCGATTACCAACTCCCCGAAGCGGTGCTGACTTTCCGCCAAGGCTTTGGGCGGCTCATCCGCACCCAAACTGACCGCGGCGTAGTGGTCGTGCTTGACCGCCGCCTGCTCACCAAATACTACGGCCGTGCGTTTCTGGATTCCATCCCTCCCTGCACCCGTCGCCAAGGGCCGCTGCACCGCCTGCCGCAAGTAGCCAAAGCGTGGATTGACAACCCGTCCCCGCTGCAAAAATAAACCCACCCGATGCGTAACTACCTACCCTGCGCCGAAAACGAAGTTAACAAGCAAGACTTCAGTAACGCCGCCATGCCATGAAGCAACATTACGCCTCTCTCGCCCTCACCACTCCCCCAGAGCCTTGCTTCGCGGCGGCTCAACAGCGGGGGTAAGGTGAGGGCGAAAAGCCACTGCAACGCTTGTGGGTAGGTAATTACCCCGATGCTCTCCTTTTTCCTTGACTTGGACGGCACGCTCTACCCCGCCGAAACGGGATTATGGCCGGAAATCAAGCGGCGCATAACCCTGTTCTTGCAACTGCGGCTGGGGCTTTCGCCGCGAGAGGCCGAGTCTCTCCACGCCTACTTCGTGCGGCGCTATGGCACCACCTTGCGCGGCCTGCAAAGCGAATACCCGCAAATTTCGCCCCACGACTATTTTGCCTTTGCCCACAATGTCAACTTGGAGCGTTACCTAAAGCCTGACCCCCACCTGCGGGAATTGCTCTGCTCGCTACCCGGCCAGAGATGGGTTTTCACAAACTCCGATGCCGCGTATGCCGAGCGCGTGCTCTCGGTTTTGGGTGTGAGAGAATGCTTGCACGGCATCATTGACATTTTCGCCACCGGCCTCACGCCCAAGCCGCACCCGCGGGCATACGCGCTGGCGCGCGAAAAAGCCGGTTCGCCCTCGCCCAACTGTTGCATTTTGGTGGACGACCTGCCGCAAAACCTACCGCCGGCCAAAAAAGCAGGCTGGCATACCGTTTTGGTTGGGAAAGCCCATAGCGACTTTGCTGATTTTTCAATCCCCAACATTTACCAAATTTCGCAAATTTTGGAGGAAAGGCCGTGGAATGGTTGCTTGTCCTGAGCGGCGTGGTGGGGGCAATAGCGTTCAGCATTTTGCTCGCGCTGATATTGCGCCACCAAGAACTGCACCTGCAGGTGGAGTTGCTCAAACGGGCAATACGCCGTGCGCGCGCCCCTTGGGCAGAAGAAAACGCCATGTGGGAAAAACTAAACGGCGCAGTCCAGCAAATTCCCAAGGATTTGGTTGAAAAAGCCACTGCTGAAAAGCGATCGGGGGAGGAAAGGTAAGCGGGTGCAGATGCTTCATGTCACCGCGACGCGGTCTCCCCCGCCGTCTGGGGTTCAAAGGCGGACAGGGGTCTATCAGACCCCTGTCATACCCCCTCCAAAGACGGAACAAGCGAGATGTTGCACTTTTAGCGCCGATAAGGCAATTTAGTAAAGTGAGGCAGATACCCGAATTTTCCAATCTTATCGCCAATACTTGCTTTTTCGGAGGATGTTCTTTTGGAGTGCGGCGACAAGTCGCCGCTTTCCAAAGCGGTGCCGAGGCACTGCACTCCAAAAAATGGCGTTTTCAGGGGCAGGTGTCCGCCTCTGAACCGTCTGGGGGAGCGGTGAGGGCGAAGAAGCCGAAAGTTCAGCGGTTTCATAGGGTGAAATTGTTGCCTGTCAACCACCACTGCGTAACGTGAACGCGTAAGGCCTACAACTATCGCCTGTCGCTCCCCAAGCACCGGCTGGCAGGCGCGCTCGCTACCCAAATCCGCTTGAACCTCCACCGCCCCCTCCGCCGCCGAAGCCGCCACCCCAGCCGCCTCCACCGCTCCAACTGCTGCTGCCCCAACTGCTGCTGCCGCCGCCGCTCCAACTACTGCTGCTCCCGCTACTGCTCGGTGGCGGCGTTGTGAAAACACGGCTGGCATCTTCCAAACTGTCAAACAACTGGTCGGAAATTTGCGAAAGGGAGGTGAAAGCGCCCTCGGACATGTTGTTGAGCGTTTGCCCGAGCGAGGGCGCGCCGCCTTTCGTCGGCATGGCAAGCACCTTGCCGCCGCCGGGCACGCCGCCGGCGCTGCCCCATTGTGATGGGCTTCCCGAGGGCATGCCGGTATTCACCACCACAGGGCGATACCACGGCGGCGCGGGCACATCCGCCGCCCGTTTGAACAAATTGCTAAAACTGTGTTGCAACCCAAACGCAACGGCGTAGGGCAGATAATCGGCCAGTTTTGCCTTTACGCGGTCGGCTTCGCGGTTCCAAACCGTGTATTTCCGTAGCGATTCAAGATAGCGCTTGAACGCCCCCCATTTCGCGGCCTCAACCGCTCCTTTCTTGGTTTTGCGCGGCATGTGCGGCGCTATCACGAAATACGCCACCGCGGTTGCCACCACGCTTATCCACCATGCCGCCACTTCCCACCCCGGCAGCCAAGATGGCACGGAAGACGTCGCCACACACGAAACGAGCACCAACAAAATCGCTACCGCCCACGCCAAAGCGCGGTAGCGGCGGCGGGCTTTATCGGGCGAAACGGGGAAAAGCCCCAATTTCACCACTTCCTTGTAAAGCGCATCTTGCAGTTCCTTCAGGTGGGTGAAGAAAGTGTTTTGAAGGCTGGAAAGTTCAACGAGTTTGTCTTTTTTCAACTCCGAACTGAAAATTATCCTCAGAAGTTTGACTTCGTAGGGGCGGAGTTCTTGGGCAATTTCATCCGCCGATTTGAGCAACCTGACCGCCGTATCTGACGGCATGGTGATGATTTGGAGGTAGCCGCGGCGGGCTAAGTCCAGCAAAGTGGCGGTGGTGATGTCGCGCAGGTCGGCGTATTCATCCACCAAAACGCCCACGACGCCCGCGGGGAGTTTGTCGGGCGGCTGCGGGATGAATTCGGGGACTGCGCCAACGGTGGGGTCGCGGCCGAACAAATACCACAGCAAAATTGCTGAGCCGACCCCAAAAATCAACATCAAAATGCTGGCCGCGAGCACTCCGAGTTTCACCCAAGGCTTTATGTGCTCCAAGCGCTCCCACGCAGGGATGGGAGCGTTTATCGCCCCGTGAGGCCAGCGCACGCGCACGCCCCATTGCTGGTTGGGCGCTAAATTTTCGGCCGTGAAGCGCACCGTCCGCCCATCAACAACCTCGCCGTGGCCGGTAGGCTTACCTTCAAGCGAACCAAGAAACGAATCCGCCTGTATTTCTTCGGGTTTGAAGGCCGCCGGAAGGTGGAAAACAACTTCCGCGTGTTGTATCGGGTAATCGTGCGAATTTGAAACGAAAACCCAAGCAAACTCATCGTTGGTTTTGCCCTGATTGACCGCACCTTTCAGCGTGTACGAAATCGTAAAAGTGCGGCTGGCGTTGTAGGTTTTGGGGAAATCCCAAGTCAATACATAAGCGTCGTCGCTTTCAAGGTATTGAACAAGGAAAGTGCGGGGGGCGAGGTCGTAAGGGTCGGTAACGGGTCTGTAAACGAAGTGCCCCTCGGCAACGCAGAAATCAGTGATTTTATCCACAAATTTGGCGCTGTAGGTGCGGGTGGCTTCGTCAAAGGGGCCTTCTACGAATTTGACTTGCCAAGTTTCGGTGACGCGGATATCGCCGTTGGGCAGAATGGTGAAATCGCCGGTGCGCGCGGGCATTTCTATCCGCCGCAGGGCTTCGCGCTCCCAGGCGGGAGGGGAGGCGTTGACCGCGCCGTGTGGCCACTTTACGCCGATCACCCATTCCTCATAAGGCTCAATGTCGCTTTGCGAAAAGATGACGGTGTTGCCGCTCACCACCTTGCCCGCGCCGCTCTTTTCGTTGCCGGCGCGCCCGGCAATTGTGGAAATTTGGCTCGGGGCAAACTCAGCGGGCAAGTGCACCCTCACCGTGGCTTCTCCTATCGGGTAGCCGTGGTCGGACTCAATGAAAATCCAGTGGAAGGAATCGTTTTGCTTGCCGATCCAGAGGGCGCCTTTCAGCGTGTAGGATAGGGTGAAAGTGCGGATGGAATCGGTGGTTGGCGGGAAGCGCCATGAGACCCGCACGGAGCCGGTGCGCCTCTCAACTTCAAAAGAGTATTCCCCGCCGCCTTCGCGGTAAACGCGCCTGCCTTCCGCCACCTGCCAATCCACGATGTCTTCAACATGCTTGAACGGAATTTCGCGGAAGGCATGGGTAAAAGGCCCACCGATGAAATGCACCCGCCAAGTTTCTATAATGTGCACATCGCCATTGGGCAGGATGGTGATTTCGCCATCGCGGCGGAGCACTTCCACGGATTTTTCGGCATTAGGCGCGGCCATCGCCGAGCCGCCGAACAGCGCGGCAAACACGATTGCCAGCAGGGCAATCGCCGCAAGTTGGAACAAGAGGGAAAACCGTGAGCGTGAGAGCATGGGATTGAGGAACTAAGGGATTGAGGGATTAGGGGATTGAGGAACTAAGGGATTGGGGCACCGCCGCTGGGCATCAGGGCACTGGGCATCAGAGCATCATGACACTGGGCATCATGACACCGGGCATCAGGGCATCATAACACCGGGCACCCTTCATCCGAACCCACTTGAACCACCGCCGCCACCGCCCCCACCACCGCCGCTGCTACCGCTCGGCGAACTGACGAAGGTGCGAGCAGCGTCGTTGAGCATTGTGGTGAGGCTGTCGCTGAGCGCGGAAAGTGAGTTGAAAGCGCCGTCAGCCATGCTGTTCAACGAGGGCATTTGCCCACCCGAAAGCGCGGTCGGCGACGCCGTCTTGCCGCCAAAGCCGCGATTGCTACTGCTCTGATGGTATGTGTGAAGCGTATACCATGTCGGCATTGGGGCGTTCACCGCGGCAAACTTTTTTGTCCATTCCTTTGAAATGCCAAACGCCGTAGCATACGGCAGGTTTTTTTCAAAAAGTGACTTCGCTTGCTCCACCGAGGAATAGCGCTCCAAGTGCTTCAAGTAGTTGCGGAAAGCCCGGCCTTTCGCCGCCAGCACGGCACCTTTTTTGGTCTTGTGGGGCATTATGCGGGCAACTACAAGAAGGGCAATGAACACTACTGCCGCGCCTATGGAAAGCACCACAACCACAAACGAATCCAGCGCCAGAAAGTAAGCCAGTACCGCGGGTATGGCAGCCAAAATACCCAGCAAGAAAGCCCTCAATGTGTAAGCCCCGCGCACTTTATCGGGAGGGCGGCTAAAGTAACCGGCTTTCGTCACCTCATCGTAAAGGGCCTTTTGAATGGTAGGAATGCTGGTGTAAAAGCGGTTGCTTAGGGATGCAAGGGTGCGCCGTTTGCCGGCTTTGGCGCGTGGTCCAAACAGCGCCTTTAGGAATTCGCGCTCGTGCGACATCAAGTCGCCCCATTCTCCATGCCCTTTTAGGCAAACGAAGGTCACGTCTTGATGCTTCCCAAATAGGCTTTTTCGCTGCTTGGCTTCTATTCTCAAATAGCCGCGCCGCGCCAAGTCCAGCATTGTGGCTAAAATGTCGGAAAGGTCGGCTTTTTCATCAACCACCGTGCCCAAAATGCCGGGGGGAGCATCGTCGGGCGGGGAGGTCAGGAACTCGGGCACCGCGCCTACTTCGGGGTCGCGCCCGCTGAGATACCACATCAGGAGCGCACCCGCCGCTCCGCCCAATGCGATGAACAAGCCCAGCAAAATCCCGCCGAGGTCAATCCACGGCTTTGCTTTTTCCTCTTTTTCCCATGCGGGCGGCGCGGCTTTGACAAAGCCGTGCGGCCATGTGGCTTGAATTTCCCATTCTGTGCCGCCGGGGAAGGGACCGCTGTGGAAGACAATCGTTTGCCCATCGGGCTGAAGCCTCGCCGTCCCCGATTGCTCTTTGGCGTTCAGAAATGTGGCAAGATGCACCTCTTGAGGCCGGAAGCGCGCCGGCAGATGCAATTTCACCGTGGCGCTTTCAATCGTGTAACTGCGGTCGGATTCTATGAACTTCCAGAAAAACCGGTCAAAGTCTTGGTCAATCCACAGCGCCCCCTTCAGCGTGTAGGAAAGCGTAAAAACGCGGGTGGCGTTTTCGGTCGGCGGGAAGTACCAAGTTATGCGGATTAACTTGTGCCGTCCTACCCCCTTGGTTTCCAGTTTGAAAGTGCCCGCCCTTTTGCCGTCGGAGCGCACATACTGCTTGCCGTTCTCGGCCACGCCCCAGTCGGTAATGTCTTCCACCTTGTTGAGCGGAATTTCGCGGTAAGCGTAGGTGTAGGCAGGGGAGCCGTGAAACTGCACCCTCCACGTTTCAACCACGCGCACATCTCCGTTGGGCAAAATGGTGATATCGCCATCCCGCCCCGAGACCGTCACCCAGCGCCGCGATGGGGCTTTGTTGGTTTGAGCGGCGGCTTGTCGCGGCAGAAACGCAAGGATAAGAGCGGCCATCCCCACTGCCAGCAATACCCAAGCAGGGGAAAACCGTCTATGTGCCTTCTTCATGGCTTCCTACCTTTCTGCTGTAAGTTTCCAATGAAAATATGACGCGCTTCAAACAAATAAGAGGGGGATGTGCGGCGTTTTGTGGCAAGGTGCAGTTTTTGTAAGTGCCCGCCCAGCCTGTGAGCGAGTCAAACGCTTTGGCGCGGTGCGGGCAGAAGTCCACGCAGGCGGACTTCGCAATTTGTAGACCGTGACTTCAGCCGCCGGGCACCAACGGGGCAGTTGAAACTGCACCTACCATTTGCAAAGTCGCCCTGCGGCGACTTTTTGGGTAGGGGCAATCCAAAGATGGCATATTACACTCACGCCCGCGTGGGCAATTACCAATTTTTGCTGTGCCGTTATGGGTTGCTGGAACGGCATTCTTCTTCCAGCCGGCGGACTTTTTCGCGGCGCCGCGCATGGCGCTCCGAGCCGCCGGGTTGGGCGCGCAGGAAGGCGAGCACGATTTCGCGCGCCAACTCGCTGCCGATGATGCGCCCGCCCATGCACAGCACGTTCATGCCATCGTGCTCCACGCCCTGATGCGCGGAGTAGGTGTCGTGGCACACCGAGGCGTAGATGCCGCGCATTTTGTTCGCGGCCATGCTCATCCCCACGCCGCTGCCGCAGATGAGGATGCCGCGCTCGGCCTCGCCGCGCTGGATGGCGCGCCCCACTTTCTCGGCATAGTCGGGGAAGTCCACCGACGCGGGGCTGTCGGTGCCGAAATCCAGCGCCTCGTGCCCCGCGTCGCGAATCGCTTGCAACACCGCTTCTTTGAGCGGATACCCGCCGTGGTCACAGCCAACTGCTATCTTCATGGTTTACCTCAAAAAATAATCCACAGATTACACAGATTGGCACAGAGCGGTTTATCCCAAACTCAATGGGTGTAAATCTGTGCCAATCTGTGGACAACAACGCCAAGGACGCCAAGAGTAACGCCAAGGTCGCCAAGGAATGCAAAGGGCGCCAAGGGAAATGCAAAGATGCAGAGAAAGCAAAGAGCGCAAAGAAAAATTTTTTCTGTGTTCTCTGTAAACTTCTGTGTTTTCTGTGGTTTTCCTTCAATCGGTGCAAATCTGTGTCAATCGGTGGATAAAACTTCCTTCGCCTTCGTAATCACGTGCTCCACCGTGAACCCAAACTTTTCCATCACGACCTTGCCGGGGGCGGATGCGCCAAAGCGCTCTACTGACAGTATAGCACCTTTCTCGCCGACCCAGCGTTCCCAACCGAGCCGCACGCCGGCTTCTACCGCCAGGCGCGCCTTCACCGCGGGCGGCAGCACACTTTCCCGATAGGCCTCATCCTGCTCCAAAAACAGTTCCCAACTGGGGAAGGAAACCACCCGCACGCCGATGCCCTCGGCCGCGAGGCGCTCCGCGGCTGCGGCCACCAGCCCCACTTCCGAGCCGGAAGCCATCAGGATGACCTGCGGTTCGCCGAAATCGGCCAGCACGTAAGCCCCGCGGCGCAACCCTTCCGCCGAGGCGAAGCGGGTGCGGTCAAGGGTAGGGACGGCTTGGCGGCTGAGGATGAGCGCCACGGGCGCGTCCTTGCGCTGGACGGCAACCTTCCACGCTTCCACGGTTTCGTTGGCGTCGCCCGGGCGGATGACGATGATGTTGGGCATGGCGCGCAGCGAGGCCAGGTGCTCCACCGGCTGGTGGGTGGGGCCATCTTCGCCTACGCCGATGCTGTCGTGGGTGAAAATCCAAATGTTGGGAATGCGGGAAAGCGCCGCGATGCGCAGCGCGCCGCGCAGGTAGTCGGAAAAGACGAGGAAGGTCGCGCCAAAGGGCTTGAGCCCGCCGTAAAGGGCGATGCCGTTGATGATGCCGCCCATCGCGTGCTCGCGCACGCCAAAGTGGATGTAGCGGCCTTCGGGCGTGTCGGCCTGAAAATCTTTTTCGCCCGCCAGCGCAGTTTTGTTGGAAGGCGTGAGGTCGGCAGAGCCGCCGATGAGTTCGGGCAGGCGCTTGGCGAGCGCGTTGAGCGCCTTGCCCGAGGCCGCGCGGGTCGCCATGCCTTTTTCGTCCGCGGGGAAGGTGGGCAGGTCGGCGTCCCAGCCTGCGGGCAGTTCGCCCGCCCAGCGGCGCTCCAACTCGGCGGCCAGGTCGGGGTAGGCTTCCTTGTAGCGGGCGAACATCTGCCGCCACGGCGCTTCGTACCAGTGCTCGCCCTTGGGGATGGCCTCAAGGAAAAATTCCTCCACCTCGTGGGGGATGTAGAACATGCGCGTCGGCCAACCGGCGAGGCGCTTGGCTTCGTTGAGTTCCTCTTCGCCGGGCGGCTCGCCGTGGGCTTTGGGGGTGTCCTGCTTGTGGGGCAGGCCGTAGCCGATGTGGGTGCGGCAGATGATGAGCGAGGGGCGCGGGTCGGCTTTGGCTTCCTCAATGGCTTTGTCAATGGCGTCCACATCGTTGCCATCGGCCACGTGGAGCACCTGCCAGCCGTAGGCTTCAAAGCGCTTGCCGCGGTCTTCGGTGAAGGTGATGTCGGTGCTGCCGTCAATGGTGATGCGGTTGTCGTCGTAGAAGTAAATCAGCCGCCCGAGGCGCAGGTGCCCGGCGAGGGACGCTGCTTCCGAGGCAATGCCTTCCATCAGGTCGCCGTCGGTGACGATGGCGTAGATGTAGTGGTCAAACACGGGGAAGCCGGGGCGGTTGAAGCGCGCGGCCATGTGCGCCTGCGCGATCGCCATGCCCACGCCGTTGGCAAAGCCCTGCCCGAGGGGGCCGGTGGTGGTTTCCACGCCGGGTGTGAGGCCGACCTCGGGGTGGCCGGGGGTTTTGCTCCCCCACTGGCGGAAGCGCTTGAGTTCCTCCAGGGGCAGGTCGTAGCCGGTGAGGTGCAGCAGGGCGTAGAGCAGCGCCGAGCCGTGCCCGCCGGAGAGGATGAAGCGGTCGCGGTTCGGCCAGTGCGGGTTCTTGGGGTTGTGGCGCAGGTGGCGCGTCCAGAGGGTAAAAGCGATAGCCGCGTCGCCCATGGGCAGGCCCGGGTGGCCGGAGCGGGCGTTTTGGATCATATCTGCGGCCAAAAACCGCAGGGTTTTGATGGCCTTGTCTTGCAGTTCATCGGTCATGGGAAACCTCCGTGAGGTGAGATTGCGAGGCTGGTGGAGTTATTGTACCGCGGAAGGGATTGAGGGATTAGGGGATTAGGGAATTAGGGGTTTGGGCCTCTCTGCGTCTTTGCGTTACCATCCACCGATTGAAGGAAAAAACCACAGAAGACACAGAAATTTACAGAGAACACAGAAAAAAACTTTTTTCTTGGCGACCTTCATGCCCTTGGCGACCTTGGCGTTATCATCCACAGATTGACACAGATTTACACCGATTTCAGGGAACACCCGCAAATCCTAAATCGCTAATCTTCTCCTCTGTGCTAATCTGTGTAATCTGTGGTTTTTATCCTTGGCGCCCTTGGCGTCTCTGCGCTCTCTGCGCCTCTGTTTCCTCTGCGTCTCTGCGTCAATCTTGGCGTCCTTTGTGTCCTTGGCGGCCTTGGCGTTAACCAAAAAAGCGCGCCGAGCAAGTTCCTCGGCGCGCCTCTTGCATCACCAGTGGCGGCTTTGCAACAGCCTAAGCGGTGCGCTTCTGCTCCTCCTCGTAGGCAAAGTAGGAGTACACCACCGCGAGCACCGCCGATACCGTCACCAAGCCAATGCCAACCAGCAACAGCGGCGTCCCAAACACTCCCGCGGCAGTCACTATGCCGCTGAAGATGAAGGACGGAGCGGCAAGCCTGTGGGTCTTGTCCCACACTGTGGCGCTTGAAAGCGTCCAAGGGGTGCGTATGCCCACAAACCAGTTGGGGCGCGCTTCGCGGAGGAGCACCCCCGCGAGGACGAAAATAGCCCCAAGCGCCGGCGCTATAGCCCGCTCAAGTGGCAGCCGATAGCCTAAGTTCCAAGCCAGCATGAAGAAATCCACATAGGCGATGAAGGCCTCCACGCCTACCACGAAAGCGTTGTAAGTTGAGCGGAAGGCCGCATAGTTCCGGCGGCGCGGGTCAATTAGCGGCAGAAGCCATAGCAACACCGCGACGCCCGCGGCCAAAAGCAGGGGGAGCAGAGCGCCCCACACCCGCGGCATTTCACCGTTGGGTGTGCCCTCGGTGCCCCAGTGGGTCACCATCATTGCGGGCAATCGGTTGTAAACTGCCGCCGTTGCCACGGCCATCGCTGCCAACAACGCCACCACGCTCCAGAAAGCAGTCTTGTTGTTCATAAGCCACCTCCTTTTCTACGATTTGTCCACACTGACGGACGGATTGCTTTCCGCCGGGTTTTCGGCCTGACCTTGATAGCCGCTTAGCGAAACCAAACCGCTCAGGCCGCCCAAATTCATCGTTTCTACAGCGCTGCTGGGCACAATCACCAGCGCGCCCTTCTCTTTCAGGCCTTCAAAGAGCATGTTCATTGCCCGCAGGTGCAGGGCTGTGGGGTTCTCGGCATAGGCCTTAGCCGCCTCGGAGAAACTTTCGGCAATTTCCACTTCCGATTGGCCCAAGATGACCCGCGCCTGCCGTTCACGCTCGGCCTGAGCGCGCCGGCTCATTGCCTCTTCCAGATTCGGCGGAATTACAATGTCGCGAATTTCCACTGACTGCACGCTCACGCCCCAAGGCGTGGTGCGTTCGTCAATGATGCGCTGTAGTTCTTCATCCATCGCCGCGCGGCCGGTGAGAATCTCGGCCAATTCCTTCTGGCCGATGATCTCGCGCAGAGCAGTTTGCGCCGCCCAAGAGACCGCCGCGCGGTAATCTTCCACCTCCAACGCCGCTTTTTCGGCGTCAAACACCATCCAAAACAGCACCGCGTCCACATCCACCGGCACGGTGTCTTTGGTGAGCGTCTTTTCAGCGCGGAAAGGCGTCACCATCACCCGGTGGTCAATCCAAGCCACAATGGTATCCAGCACCGGCACAATCCAAAACAAGCCGGGGCCGTAGATGCCGCGGAACTTGCCCAAGCGCAACACAACGGCCTTTTCCCACTGCTTGGCAATTTGCCACGCAAAGAGGATGTAGAAAGCAACGAGGGTGGTAACGAGAAACCAGATCGCCGCCGCGGTTTCGCTCACAGCCGCTTCAAGCAAATTTGCGCCGATAACGGCCACAATCTCAATGACGAGGAAAGCAACCAACGCAATCGGGGCAACATGCACGTTGGACTTTCGCTTGCCATCGGAGAAAGAAAGTTTCTTAGCCATACTTGACCTCCTGAAAGCAAAGGGTGACGAAAGGGGATTTACGCGCCTGAGTGGAAAGGGCTATTTCTCTTCCCACGCGCGGCGCAGGGCCTCAATTGTGTCTTCTAAGGAAAAGCCCATATCGCGCGCTTGAGCGGCGAGGTCGTGCACCAACAGGTTTAGAGTTTCCCGTTTGAGGTTTTCTTCCGCCTGAGGTGAGGCAGGAGCGAGCACGAAGGTGCCGCGGCCGTGTTGCACCGAAATCAAGCCATCCTCTTCCAGCAGGCGATAGGCGCGCGCCACGGTGTTGAAATTGATGCGCAGGTCGGCAGCCAGTTGGCGCACGGTGGGCAATTGGTCGCCCGGGCGGAGCACACCGCGAGCAATCAGGCCGCGAATTTGATTGCGAATTTGCTCGGTAATTGGCGTGCGCCGCCTGAAATCTACCTGCAGTGGCAAAACAGAGGATGTGGCAGTGCCGTTAGTCGCTCTCATAGCCTCTCTCGGATTGTATCTTTGTATCTTTGTAGCATTGTATATCAAAATCAACGAATTGTCAAGAGGCCACCCAAAAAATTCCCGCGCGGGCACGCTACTTGCAGGGTATAATGAAATCATGCCCAAACGATTGGCTTTTGTGACCGTGTTGATAGCGGCGTTGGCATTGATACTCAGCCGAGCGCCGGTGAGCGCATCGTCGCCCACTTTGAAAATTACCCCCTTCCCAACCCCCACCCCGGGCGCGG
Source organism: Anaerolineales bacterium (assembly GCA_027023425.1). Lineage (GTDB taxonomy): Bacteria > Chloroflexota > Anaerolineae > Anaerolineales > DRMV01 > JALUBW01. The sequence goes on along the minus strand of JALVVL010000044.1, from coordinate 57,418 downwards.
ATGGGATAATCCGCTACAAAGTGAAGCCCGGCGATAGCCTCTGGCACATTGCCGCCGTCGCAGGCATTTCAGTGGAGAAACTGCGCGCCCTCAACAACATGGAACCCAACCAAACCATCCGCGTGGGCGAAATTCTGATCCTCGGCATCGGAGTATCCGAGCGGCCTTCCCCAACGCCGGGTGGCGTGGGGCAACAGGCCACAGCCACCCCAACCCCGACTAAAATCCCCGGCGAGGGGAAAATTTGCATTCTGCTCTACAACGACCGCGACGGCAACGGCATCTATGAAGAAGACACCGAAGCCCCTCTGCCCAACGGCGCAATCAGCATAAGCGGCCAAAGGGGCGAAACCGCCCACACGGCGAAAACCGGCAATGACTTTGTCTGCTTTGACCACCTTCCGGAAGGCCAATACACCATCAGCATGGGAGTGCCGCCGGGCTACAACCCGACCACCAAAACCACCGCCCGTGTTGACCTGCAAGCCGGCGACACAACCTACGTGACCTTCGGAGCGCAAAAAGCACTCCCGCCTCCAACACAGCCCCAGCCCCAAAAACATTCGCCCGTTTTGGGAATTATCGGCGCGGTTTTCATCCTGCTCGCGTTGGCAATTTGGTGGTACGGGCGCCGCTTGACCTCATCCCGACGGTAAAAAAACAGTGGCGAAAAAAGACGAGCAATTTTCCCGAGATTTTTACCTGTACTTCACCCCAACCGGTGGGGGAAAGGAAGCGCCTGCAGGGGTGAACGTGTTTTTGCGCGGGCGCAAAACGCATCGTATGCGCCGCCGCGACCGCTTGCTTATCTTCATGCACTTTGCAAACGGCGCTCTGCCCTCCAAAGAGCAAAAAAAACTCCTCGCCCGCTTGGCAAACCACTACTTTGCCACCCCGGGCTCGGTAACCAGCGCCCTGAAAGAACTGGCCTCTGCTCTCAACATTTACCTGCTGAAACGCAACCGCCAAGCAAATTCCCTCCAAGAAAAAACCATTGCCACCCTTGCAATGGCAGTGTGGCGCGGCGAAAACCTGTACCTCGCCCTTTCGGGCCCCATGCACGCCCTGCTGTTTGGAAAAGAACAGCGGCATTTCCACGACCAATCGGCGGGCAATGGCTTAGGCCTTGGGCGGAGCACACCGCTGTACTTTGCCAGCGCTCAATGGCAAAATGGTGACGCCCTTTTGCTCACCCCCGCCTCGCCGCCGCAAATTGAAGGGCAACCCGACCTCGCCGAAATAGCCAAAGCGGTTATGGCCGATGTTGGGGCCGCCGCGGTGCTGGTGACCACGGGCACGGGCAAAGGCGAACTCCATATCGCGCCGATACAAAAAGCGCTGGAGGAGAAAGCGCCGCGCGCCAAACCGACCACTCCATCGGCCACCACCCCGAAAATGCCGCCCGCCGCCCATCCCCAACCGCAGGAAACGCCCCGGCAGGCTCAGCCAAAGCCCCAAACTGCTCTCCCAACGGCCGAGGCCGCGCCGCCAACCCATCCTGCCGAACCGCCCGAACTAAAAGCAGAGCCATCCCCAAAACCGACCAAAGCCAAGCACCGCTTGCGCCTTCCTTCGCTTGCCCCGCTGGCCGAACCAGCGCGCAAGGCAGGCCGCGCAATTTGGGGGGCGGGCGAAAACATTGGCGCGGCGCTCGGCAGAATTTCCGCTGCCATGTTGCCGAGCGAAGATCTGTTCGCACTGCCGCGCTCGCTAATGGCGCTGATGGCGGTAGCCGTGCCGCTGATAATCGTCACGATGGCGGTGATAGTTTACCTGCGGCGTGGACGGATGGAGCAGTACCAAGCCCACTTTGCCCGCGCCCAAGCCGAAGCCGCTAAAGCCTTCGCTCTGAAAGAGCCGGTAGCGCGGCACAACGCCATCCAAACTGCCCTCGCAGATCTTGACATCGCTGAGTCCTACCTGCAAACTAAGCAATCCCGCGCCCTGCGCGAGCGGCTTGAGAAAGCCCTTGACGAACTTGACGGCATCCGCAGGCTGAATTTTGTGCCAGCGCTCAGCCGCCGCGCTCCGCCGGGGACGGTAATAACGCGCCTCATCCTTCAAGGCGGCGATATGTATGCCTTAGATTCGGCCAGCGGCAAAGTTTTGCACTTCCAGCAAGAGGGCGCCCTCTACCGGCCGGACGACGATTTCCGCTGTGGGGCGGGGAGTTACGGCTCAATCACGGTTTCCAAATTGGTAGACATAGCCCCACTTCCACTTTCTGAGGATGGGCCTCGGATAGTGGGGATTGATTCCCGCGGCAATTACGTGCTCTGCGCCCCCAACCGCAATGCAATCGGCCACCCGCTTCCCCAACCCACACCCCGAACATGGAAAAATCCCAAGGCCATTGCCTATGTGGGTGGAAAGTTGTATGTGCTTGACCCCGCCATCCGCACAATTGCAATAATCGGCAACGCCCCTACCTTCAACAGCACTCCTTACAGTTATTTCACAGGAGCGACGCCGCCAGCGGTGAGCAATGCCATAGATTTTGCAGTAGCGCGCGGCAACCTTTACATGCTCCTGAAGACCGGTGAGGTGACATTCTGCCAGCGCACCCCGGCGCTGGAAAAAACCGAGTGCAAACCCCTCAAGTTTCACGACCCGCGCCCGGGCAGAAGCGATGGGCCGGTCATTCCGGATGCGCGCTTTGCTCAAATTGCCATGCAACCGCCGCCCGACCCCTCTTTGCTGTTGTTAGATCCGCAAACGCAGGCGGTCTACCAGTTTTCACTGCAATTGCGCTTCGTGACCCAATACCGCCCTTCCACGCCGCTGGAGCACCGCGCACCGGCCACCGCTTTTGCTGTAGACCCCGACACGCATGTGCTGTTCATAGCCGTCGGTTCGCAAATCTACCAAGCGCCGATTGAATAAGCGCCGCTCCCATGCCCGCACAGATCCGCAAGCGCCTTGAAGAAATGGACGCCGCGCTCACCGCGCGGCTCAGAATAGCAGAAAACGACAGCCTGCTCCGAAAAGCGTGCGCCCTGTTAGCCCATTCTGGCGATTCGTGGTTTTGGTTTGCGGCGCTTGGGGGTGTGTGGGCTTTTGGTGGGGCGGAATGGCGCAGTCGGGCATTGGCGCTGATTGTGAGCATTTTCGGCACGGCGGTGGTGGTCACGGTGCTGAAGTTCACCATTCGGCGGCCGCGCCCTGCCGGTGAATGGGGGACGGTTTACCGCATCACCGACCCGCACTCGTTCCCGTCAGGCCATGCGGCGCGCGCCATGCTCCTCGCCGTGATGGGATGGCATTTGGGGCCGGTTTGGTTTGCCGCGGCGCTAACGGCTTGGGCGCCGCTGGTGAGCGTGGCGCGAATCGCTATGGGGGTGCACTACGCTTCCGATGTGCTTGCCGGCTGGGTTGTGGGGGCATTGATGGCGGCGGTTTTCATTGCGGTTTTCTAAGGCTGGCGTAACTGCCTACCCCTCTCCTGAGCAAGGGTAAATCCTTCGGTGCGGCGCAAGCAGAAGTCCACGCAGGTGGACTTCGCATCTTGTAGCCTGTGACTTCAGTCGCCGGACACAAGCGGTGGCAGTTGAAACTGCACCTACTACCTGCCAAGTCGCCGCTTTCCAAAGGGGGTGCCGAGGCACCGCACTCCAAAAAAATGGTGTTTTCAGGGGCGGGTGTCCGCCCCTAAAATGTCACCGCGAGGCGCTCGTAGACCGCTGAAGCGGTCTCCCCCACCGTTTAGGGGATGGCTTCGCCGCCTATGGCGGCTCGCCATGACACAAAAACAAGCGCTTCTACGAGCAACTCGTGAGTCCTACCGGCAATGGTATAATGTGGCGACAGCGCCGGCCGAGCGCCAAAGGCGTTTCCCTACGCCGGGCAAAGCAAATCCCCTGCTGGAGAGACAATAATTGTTCAACCCAATCAATTGGCTGCTGAGTTTTTTCTCGCTGGATATCGGAATAGACCTCGGCACGGCAAACACCTTGGTTTACATCCGAGGCAAGGGGATTGTGGTAAATGAACCCTCGTGGGTAGCGGTTGACAAGCGCAGCCATCAGCCCTTGGCCGTGGGGACGCAGGCAAAGCGCATGGCCGGGCGCGCCCCTGCTAATGTGCAAGTAGTCCGTCCGGTGCGCGATGGCGTCATTTCGGACTTTGAAATCACCGAAGCGATGCTTGAGCACCTAATCGCCAAAGCGCACGAGCAAAGCATCGTGCCCGCCCCTCACCCGCGGGTTGTGATTGGCATTCCTGCCGGAGTGACCGAGGTTGAAATGCGGGCGGTGTATGATGCGGCAATGGCAGCAGGGGCACGGGAAACCCATCTGATTGAAGAACCGATCGCCGCCGCCATCGGTGCAGGCCTTTCCATAGGCGAAATTGAAGGCCACATGATCGTAGACATCGGCGGCGGCACAACCGAAGTGGCAGTGCTCTCAATGGGGCACACAGTTGTTGCGCGCTCGCTGCGCGTTGCCGGCGACGAAATGGATGAGGCAATCGTGCAGTACCTGCGCAACAAATACAACCTGCTCATAGGCGAGCGCGCCGCCGAGGAACTCAAAATGACCATTGGCTCGGCGCACCCGCTGAAGAAGGAAATGACCGCCGTGGCGCGCGGCCGCAACCTTGTCACCGGCCTGCCCGAAGCAATAGAAGTCTCTTCCATTGAAATCCGCGAGGCCATCGCAGGCCCTGTTCAGGCCATTTTAGACACAATCCGCGATACCATAGATGAAGCCCCTGCCGAAATCATCGCCGACCTGATGGAAAACGGCATCACCCTCGCGGGCGGCGGGGCGCAACTCCTTGGCCTTGACGAGCGCATTCAAGAAGAACTCGGCTTGCGCACATGGGTAGCCGAAGACCCGCAAGGCTGCGTCGCCAGAGGCGCCGGTCTTGTGCTGGAAGACCTAAAGGCCTATCAGGGCTTTTTGGTGGATATGGAAAGTCTGGCTTAGCCCCCTGCTTTTCCTATGAAAAACAAATCTCGCCCCTCTTGGTGGCTTCCAGTCGCCCTGCTGGTGGTAGGGCTTTTGGCGCTTTCGTTAGGGGGATACCTAACACCGCTAATCCGCCTGAGCACAAAACCCGAAATTGCTTTTCAGGCGTGGGTGGCGCGCACCTACCAAGCCCTGCGCGACTACGCCAACGCACCCAAAGATGTAAACACCCTGCGCGCCGAAAACCAACGCCTCAAAGCCGAAATCGCCCAACTGCAGACCCAAATTGTCACCCTCCAACAGCAACTCACCGACGCGCGCATACTTGAAGCGCTGCTGGATTTTGCCCGCGCCCACCCAAACAACCAATACAAGGCCGCCCAAGTCATCGGCCGCGACCCCAGCCCATTCCTGCACTACATCATCATCAATCGCGGCTCCGACGATGGCTTGCACGTGGGAATGCCAGTGGTGAGCGCCGAGGGGCTGGTTGGGCACATTACCGCCGTGATACCGAATGCCGCACGCGTCCAACTAATCACCGACCCCAAATCTGCCGTGGACGTGCGCACCAAACCCTCAAACGCCGATGCCGTGCTGGTTGGAAGCCTAACCGGCGAACTTTCGCTGGAGATGCTACCGCAAAACGCCCAAGTAAAAAGCGGTGACCTTGTGCTTACCTCCGGCATAGGCGGCAAATACCCGCCCAACATTTTGGCCGGTCAAGTGGTGAGCGTGCGCAAACTTTCCTACGCCCTGTTTCAAGAGGCGTCGGTTCAACCGGTGGTGGACTTTCGCCGCTTGCAAATTGTGCTCGTGATAGTGAATTTCAAGCCCACCGACCTCACCCCCCTTCTCAAACCGACGGAGCAAACGCCGTGATAGGAGCAATTTCTGCGCTGGTGGTGCTGATTTTGGCCGCCGGTTTGCAGAGCGCCCTGTTTTCCCAAATAACTTTGCTCCACGGGCAAACCGACCTAATGCTCCTGACGTTGCTCGCATGGTATCTTCACGAGGACGCGCCATCTTCGTGGGTGTGGGCTCTTTTAGGCGGCTTGATGCTGGGGTGGCTTTCGGCGCTGCCTTGGTGGCTTTACGCCGTGGTATACTCGGCGGCCGCTCTGCTGACAACTTACCTGCGCAGGCGGCTTTGGCGCACTTCGCTTTTCACCTACTTGCTCCTCATCGTTTTCATCACTCCGGTCATCCTGCTGTTGGAATACGGCTACCTGCGCATCACAGGAACTCCAATAGCGCTCACCGATTCCCTGCGGCTGGTTGTTTTCCCCAGCCTGTTGCTCAACCTGATTTTCGCTCTGCCCGTATATGCGCTGGTTGACGAATGGATTTTGCTCTTCTTCCCGCAAGAAGAAGAGTGAGGTGCATCAGCCGAAGGGAAACCCGCAATTGCAACGGCGGGCTTGTCGGCCACTCAGGAGAAAGCCCGATGAACGCCGAACCCGATCTACAACCCCAACCTCTTGAAAACTGGCGGCTTGTAGTTACTGCGGCCGCTATGGTGCTGGTGATTTTGGTGTTTGTGGCGCGGCTGTTTGCGCTTCAAATAGTGCAACACCAAAAATGGCTCGCCGCCGCAAACCAAAACCGAGTTGAAAAGTTGAACATTCCGGCGCCGCGCGGCGCAATTTACGACCGGCGCGGCATCGTTTTAGCGCGCAACGTTGCTTCCTACAACGTGGTTATCACCCCGGCCTACCTACCCGATGACCCGGGCAAGGTGGACGAAATTTTCCACGAACTTTCCCGCCTCACAGGCGTGCCGGTAAGCCGCGGGGTGGTGGACAAGGAACACCCCTACGTTGCCTGCCGCTCCACGCAGGGCATCCGCCAGATTGTAAATTTTGGCGAAACCTTTGCCCCTTACCGCCCGGTCAAGATAAAGTGCCACATTCCGCGCGAGGTTGCCATGGTAATCCGCGAACGCTCGTCGGATTGGCCCGGGGTTGGCATTGAGATTGAGCCGATTCGCGACTACCCAACCGGCTACCTAACAGCGGACATCGTTGGCTTTCTCGGCCCCGTTCCAAAGGCACTGGTGGATTTCTACAAGAAAAAAGGGCTTGTGCCCAACCGCGACAAAGTGGGCTACGCAGGCGTAGAACTTTCGCACCAAGACCTGCTGGCGGGCAAAAACGGGCACCGCGTTGTGGAAGTGGATGTGGCGGGCCATATCATCGGCGATTTAAAGCCACCCCAGCCGCCCGTGCCCGGCAAAAACCTTGTGCTCACCATTGACACGCGCCTGCAGGACGCCGCCTACCACATCCTCGTCAAACAAATTCAATACATCAACCAGCGCTACCCAATGCCAGACGGCGAACCGCGCACCCAATCGGGTGTGGTGATTGCCATGAACCCCAAAACGGGCGAAATTCTGGCAATGGTTTCGTACCCCACCTACGAAAACAACCGCATGGCGCGGTTCATTCCGGCTTACTACTACAAACAACTCGCCGCCGACCCCTTGCGCCCGCTTCTCAACCATGCAATTTCGGGCGAATACGCCCCCGGCTCTACTTTCAAAATAGTGACCGGTACGGGCGCGATGAACGAACACATCGTTTCGCTGAACCAAATCATTGACGCCCCCGGCATTATCACCCTTGCCAACAAATATTATGCCAACGACCCGGGCAAAGCCGAAAAGTTTTACGACTACAACTACAAAGAAGGCGGCTTTGGGAAAATTGACTTTTTGCATTGTATTGCCTATTCCAGCGATGTGTGTTTCTACAAGATCGGCGGCGGCTACGATGACGAAATCAACCCGGGGCTCGGCATCTGCCGTTTAGGCACATACGCCCATGCGCTCGGCTACGGCGCTCGCACCGGCATTGACCTCCCCGGCGAAGCCACCGGCCTCATCCCTACCCCCACTTGGAAGCGCATCTACAAAGGCGAAAACTGGTCAACTGGCGATACTTACCTCGCCAGCGTGGGGCAGGGCTACGTGCTTGCGACTCCGCTGCAGGTGCTCATGTCGGCGGCGACCATTGCCAACAACGGCCGGCAAATGCAACCCACCGTGTTGCGCGAAGTAGTTGACGCCGAGGGCAAAGTCATTCAACCTTTCCGTCCCAAAGTACGCTGGGACATTACAAAAGACCCGATTATCAAGGTCTTCTCCAACCCTGCCGGAATCGGTCGGTGCAAACCGACTGGGGAGTTGAAAACGGTTGACCCGTGGGCGATCAAACAGGTGCAAAAGGGTATGCGCCTTGCCGTAACCGACAGCACTCACGGCACGCTATACCACGTGTTTGAAGGAATGGAGAATTTAGCAGTGGCCGGGAAAACCGGCACGGCTGAATACTGCGACAACAAAGCCCAAAAGCGCAACCTCTGCCACCGCGGTGACTGGCCTACGCACGGTTGGACGGTGGCCTATGCCCCCTACAACGACCCCGAAATTGTTGTGGTAGCCTTTGTTTACAACGGCGGCGAAGGAGCAGTGGTCGCAGGGCCGATTGTGAGGCGCGTGATGGAGGTCTATTTCAAACTCAAAGCGGCCGATGCCCGCAGATCGTCGCAAAGCCCCTAAAACGGAGTTCGCCATGCCTTACCATGGAGTTATTGCACGCTACGGCAGTTTGATGGATTTGCCCCCGCACACCCGCTCTGTGACTTTGCTTGAGGGCAACACGCCGCTAATCCCTGTGCGGCGGCTCGCTGAGGAGATGGGCGGCGGCTTTGACCTGTATGTGAAGTATGAAGGATTGAACCCAACCGGTTCGTTCAAAGACCGCGGCATGACAGCGGCAGTCAGCGAAGCAGTTGGGCGGGGAGCGCGCGCGGTAATCTGCGCTTCTACCGGCAACACAGCGGCATCGGCGGCGGCATATGCCGCGCGCGCTGGCATCCGCGCCGTGGTGCTCGTGCCCGAAGGCAAAATCGCCTTGGGCAAACTTGCGGGCGCGCTTGCCTACGGTGCGCAAGTGGTGCAGGTGAAAGGCTCGTTTGACGATGCCCTGCGCCTTGTGGTTGAAATCAGCCGCAAGCATCCGCTCGCTCTGGTCAATTCAATCAACCCCTACCGCTTGGAAGGGCAAAAGACCGCGGCGTTTGAAATTTGCGACACGTTAGGGGACGCGCCCGATTGGCTTTGCTTGCCCGTAGGCAACGCGGGCAACATCACTGCCTACTGGATGGGCTTCCGCCGATACAATGCCGAAAAGGGAACAGCGCTGCCGCGGCTTTTGGGCGTGCAGGCGGCGGGCGCGGCTCCGCTTGTACTCGGGCATCCGGTTGAGCACCCCGAAACTGTAGCCACGGCCATCCGCATTGGCAGGCCGGCGCGCGGCGAGCAAGCCCTCCAAGCCGCCCAAGAATCCGGCGGCAGGATAATTGCCGTTTCCGATGATGAAATTCTGGCCATGCAAAGCATGCTGGCAGAGTTGGAAGGGATTTGGGTTGAACCGGCGTCGGCGGCGGGGCTGGCGGGGCTGGCCGCCGAAATCCGCGCAGGCAGGCTTGACCCGCACGCAAAGACCATCGTGGCGGTTTGCACTGGTCACGGCTTGAAAGACCCCGACATCATCCTGCGCCGCACACCCAAAATCCTGACCATTCCGGCAGAACTGGCGGCGCTGGAGGAGGCAGTGCTGGGATGACCGAGCGCGCCTTCACCGTGCTTGTGCCCGCCACCAGTGGCAATGTGGGGCCGGGGTTTGACGTGCTGGGGCTGGCGCTGAGCCTATGGAACGAAACCGACTTCATCCTGCCCGAAGAAGGGGAGGGCTGGAGCGCCGAGATTGCCGGAGAAGGGACAGATTTTTTGCCGCGCGACGCCTCGCACCTCACCCTGCAAGCGGTGAGGCAGGTTTACGAATTTGTCGGGGCAGAGCCGCCGCGAGCGCTGAAAATCCGCGCCCGCAACCGCATACCGGTTTCCTCGGGGCTGGGCTCAAGCGCATCGGCGGTGCTGGCGGGCTTGCTCGGCGGCAACCATTTGCTCGGCGGGCCGTTGAGCCGCGAGCAAATCCTCGCGCTGGCAACTGAAATGGAAGGTCATCCCGATAACGCCGCACCAGCGCTTTGGGGCGGATTCACAACAGCATGGCGCGCCGCGAGTGGAGAAGTGCGGGCGCTTTCGCTGCCGCTTGCCCCCGCGTGGCACAAGGAAAAGCGGCTGGCGGTTGTCCTGCCAGCGGTGCGGCTGAGCACGCAGGAATCGCGCGCCGTTTTGCCAAAAAGCGTGCCGCGCGCCGACGCTGTTTTCAACCTCGGGCGCGTTGTTTTGTTGTTGGAAGCCCTGCGCCGCGATGAGCCCGCCTTGCTCGCAGAAGCCCTGCAAGACCGCCTTCACCAGCCCTACCGCCTGCCGCTGATTCGCGGAGCAGAGGCGGCGCTGGAGGCCGCGCTTGAAGCAGGGGCTTGGGCGGTTGCGCTTTCGGGCGCCGGGCCAAGCATAATCGCGTTAGCGCCTGCCACGGCGCTTGCCGAAGTTTTGCAGGCAATGATGAGCGCTTTTGCCGACGCAGGGGTGGAAGCGCGCGGCTTCACACTCAAAGTGCCCGAGCACGGGGCAACGGTAAAACTCTCCCTTAGTGCATAATCAACCTTGATAGGTGGTTTAGGCCTTTTGCAACTTAGCGCCCAATTTTTGATCTCTCCCTACCCCCGCTACGGCAACGCTATCGCGTCACCGTAGCCGCCCCCTTCCCTCCCTTACTAAGGTTCAAGGGCGGACAGGGGTTTATCAAACCCCCCATCCTACCCCCTCCAAAGACGGAACAAGCGAGATGTTGCACTTTTAGCGCCGATAAGGCAATTTAGTAAAGTGAGGCAGATACCCGAATTCTCCAATCTTATCGCTAATACTTGCTTTTTCGGAGGATGTTCTTTTGGAGTGCGGCGACAAGTCGCCGCTTTCCAAAGCGGCGCCGAGGCACCGCACTCCAAAAAATGGTGTTTTCAGAGGCAGGTGTCCGCCCCTGAACTTACTAAGGGAGGGAAGGGGGCAGATGAGCCGAGCGTCGGCGAGGCTCAGCGGGGGATGGGTGAGATCTCGCCACAAGAGCGATAGAGCGTACGTTTTGCAATAACTGCAATCTTGTTTGAAAATACTCGTAATTACCTACCCACAAGCGCATCAGTGGCTTTTCGCCCTCACCTTACCCCCGCTGCGCGCCCCCTCTCCTCTCCCATTGGGAGAGGAGAGGGGGCTGAGCCGGCGGCTCTGGGGGAGTGGTGAGGGCGAGAGAGGCTAATGTTGCTTCATGGCATGGCGGCGTTACTGAAATCTTGCTTGTTAACTTCGTTTTCGGCGCAGGGTAGGTAGTTACAAATGCTCTAAGGCTCTATCCGAAAAATGCCATGATATTGTCATTGCGAGCCCCGAAGGGGCGAAGCAATCCCCTTTACTTGATCAGAAGGCCGCTTCGGCGGCACAGTCGCCTCGCAGTGGCACACTTGTGAACAATTTCCAAATAGACTCTCAGTGCTCCCGCCGCGGCAGTTTTGCTTCCCAAGGGGCGAAATAATGCTATAATTTCCCCGTGCGAATTTTGGCAGTTGACCCCGGAGAGCGTTTCATAGGCCTTGCTATATCCGACCCCACGGGCACAATAGCGAACCCCGTGGGGGTAATTCGCCATAGGTCGCGCAAGGAAGACGCAGAGGCGATTGCTCGGCTCGCGGCAGAAAAAGGCGCTGCGGTGATAGTGATAGGCCAAGCCACCGCCGCCAACGGCGAGGCAACCACCCTGCAGGCGCGGCGCGCCGCAAATTTAGCCGCCGCGGTGAGGGCAATTTCCCCGGCAAAGGTGGTGCTTTGGGATGAAACCCACAGCACCCAAAAAGCCACCGAGGCGTGGCGCTCTATGCGGGTCTCTCGCCGCCGCAAAAAACGCATTGACGCCATTGCCGCCACCGTGATTTTGCAAGATTACTTAGATGCCCAATCCAGCACAAAGCCCATACAGCACCTTGCCTAACCGGCCTTGCCGAAACTGCCCGCGCCCGAGCACAAGCGCCTTCACCGCTCCAAGCAAGCGCAAGCGAAACGGCAAGGCCTTTTATCGCAAAAAGCCTGAGCCCGCCGCAAGCCGAGGCCGCCTATGAAACGGTTTTTCTCCTGTTTGCTCATATCGGGAACGATTTTAGCGGGCTTAGCGGCTTTGATAATTTTCGTTTGGATACCGCAAGCGGCCACAAAGGCTTTTGGCCCTCCAGCGGCGGGGCTTTCGGCAGTGCAAAAAATTCGCTTGAGTTATGTGCTGGCGGCAAACAAAAGCGAACTGCTCACCCCTGCAAACCCTGCGGCAAAGCCACGACGCTTTGAGGTGAAAGAAGGTGAGAGCGCGGCCGAGGTGGCGCTTCGCCTGCAGCGTGAAGGCTTCATCCCAAACGCCAAAGCCTTTACCGCTTATCTGATTTACAAAGGGCTTGACCGGCGCATTCACAACGGCAAATTCAAACTCAGCGCGTCCCGCCCTCCGGTAGAAATTGCCGAAGCCTTGCAATTCCCGCTAAAACCGGCGGCAATTTTGGTTGTGCTGGCAGGCTGGCGCAGAGAAGAAATCGCTGCCGCCATACCGAGCAGTGGGCTGGGCATCACTTCGCAAGAATTCCTTGAGGCTACCCAAAGCGCAAAGGGCTACCCCCTGCCGTTCAAAGTGCCGCCTCACGCCACGCTGGAAGGCTTTCTTCTTCCGGGCAAATACACATTGCCCCGCAACGCCACGGCAGAATTTGTGGCAAGGGCAATGGTGGAGCGCGCGGCCGATGCCCTCTCGCCAAAGTGGCAAGCGAAGGTGCGCGCGCAAGGGCTCACTCCTTACCAAGGGCTGATATTGGCTTCTATCGTGCAGCGCGAAACCAAAAACACTGCCGAAATGCCGCTCATAGCCTCGGTTTATTACAACCGCTTGCGGCGCGGCATGTTTTTGGAGGCCGACCCAACCGTGCAATACGCCATTGGCAAAGCGCCAAACTGGTGGCCTGCGCCCCTAAACCTGAGCAACCTAAAGGCGCAATCCCCCTACAACACCTATTTGCACAAAGGGTTGCCGCCCGCGCCCATAGACAACCCCGGCCGCGCCGCCTTAGAAGCCGTTTCGGCCCCTGCCAAAAGCAACTACCTTTTCTTCCGCGCAGCCTGCCAAGGGCCGCCTCACCACATTTTCAGCCAAAGTTACAAAGAGCATCTGCAAAAAGCATGCCCCTGACTTCTGCACACATAGGAGACGCAATGGAATACACACTCCCGCATCTTGACATCCTGCCAGTGGAATCCATAATTCCACACGAACACTACGATTCGCAACGCGCCCATCCGCTCGCCCAAAAGATGCGCGAGAATGGGGTGCTCCGCAACCCTCCAATCGTCACCCCCTTTCACGATGCCGAAGGCAGGTACATGATACTGGACGGTACCAATCGCGTTATGGCCGTACGCAGATTGGGCTTTCCGCACATCATCGCTCAGGTGGTAGAGCGCCAAGACCCGGGGCTCTCGCTGCACACTTGGAATCATGTGGTTTGGGGAATCAAGCCGGAAGAATTTTTAGAAATTATACGGGACGCTCTCCCCGAATTGAGGCGCTCGGTTTCTTTGGAACTAAGCCTCGCTGCCCTTGCCGAGGGAAAACTGCTGTTGGTGGTGAGCCTGCCAAATGGCGAAGTCTGGTCGGCTAAAAACGTGTGCGACCTGATAGAAAGGGTGAGCAAACTAAACAAGGTTGTTTTCGCTTACCAAAAACGGGCTTCTCTTGACCGCACCAGTGAGCGAAATGCTCAAATCCTTGCCGGGCTGTATCCGAATCTAAGCGGCGTGGTAGTGTTTCCCCATTTCACCATAGAGGAAGTGATGGATCTCGTTTCTCAAGGGCATTTGCTACCGGCAGGCGTAACGCGATTCACCATTTCGCCGCGGGCGTTGAGGGTAAATTATCCCCTTTCGGAACTCGCTTCGGATGCTCCAATAGAAGAGAAACGGGAGCGGTTGAGAAATTGGCTTCAGAAACGGCTTGAGGAAAAAGGCGTGCGTTATTACGCGGAGGCGACAGTGCTGTACGATGAATGATTTCATCACCGCACACGCGCCGCCTCGGCCTCCACGATGAGGCAAAATGCGACGGCATAGGCAAATCCTTGCGTTGATTCTTGTACTGGCAGTGGGGGGATTGTTTGGCGCGCGGCACGCCGAGGCTAAAAAACTGCCGCCGCGCTGGCGCGAGGAAAGCGTGGTTGAAACCGTCTACATCTGGTGGCTGCTGCCTTGGAACGACCCACAACACATCGCCTGCACTCTCCAAATCAACCACCCCGAAAACCCAACGCCGGATGACGTCTACCGTTTCTGCGGGTGGGATGTGTACAAAGCATGGCGTCTCACCCCGCCGTGCCCCGCCGCCCTCAACGGCGGCGACGTTACCGCCTGCACCGGTTATTACCTCCACTTTGTCGGCAAAAAAACCGTGTCTCACAATGTGATTCACGTTTACCCCTTGCCGCGCATCCACCTTGCGTTGGAAAATTGCACCCCTGCCCTGCCGCACTTTCAATGCCCCGGCGTAGCGACTTTGCGAATCACCGCCGAAGAGCCGCTGCCCGAGGCCTACATCAAACAAATTCAGGTTTACCTTTTCGGCAAAGGAAAAATAACCTGCCCGGGGGCAAGTTGCGAAGTTCAAATTGAAGCAAGCGACCGGCAGGTTGAACGCACAATGCGCATAATAGCCGTCTCCAGCGCGCCCCGTTCCAACCGCTCCGTTTACGCAAAAATACGGCTTGTGCCTCAGAAAGATGGCACCGACTTGGTGGACATCATCAGCCCAGCGTGGGACCAGCGCGGCGCCGATATGTGCGCCCGTACTTGGGAAGCCATGCCGCCGATAAAAGACCTGCCCGAGTGGGCTACTACGCCATCAACCCCCGAGGGCTTAGCGACCGACATCCCTTACGTTTACCTTGCAGGGCGGTTGATAGCCAACCGCGTGGTGGATGCCTCCGATTGCCCAAACGGCGGCCTTCAGCCGGACGGCACTGCCAACGCCTGCGGAATGGGGATGGCGCGCGAAGCCGTCAAAGCATGGCAAAACCGCTTTGACCCCCAAATTTTGGATGTAGCCCAAAAAATCGGCATCCCGGCGGTGCTTTTCAAACGGCTTATAGCCCGCGAAAGCCAATTTTGGCCGGCCGAATACCCCGAAATTCACGAAGTGGGCTTTGGGCAACTCACCCCGAGCGGCATGGACACTCTCCTATTGTGGGACCCCGACCTTTTCAACCCCATGTGCCGTTCAATGCTCGGAGCGTGGAAATGCCGCCACGGCTACAGCGGGCTTTCCCAACCGCAGAAAGAGTTGCTATACGGCTCGCTGTGGGTGCAGGCCGACCTCACTTGCCCCGATTGCCCATTTGGAATAGACAACCAGCGCATCCCCACAAGCATGGAATTGTTTGCCCGCCTGCTAAGGGCAAATTGCCGCCAAATGGGGCAAACCGTGCGCAACATTACCCGACGCTCGCCGGGGATGGTTAGCACCTACACCGACCTGTGGCGCTTTACAATTGCCGGCTACAACTGCCCCGATTGCATTTACGAAGCGCTGCTGCGCACTTACAACTCAAAAGATAAACACGGCAGGCGCGAGCCGTTGGATTGGGAACACGTTCGGGCGCATTTCCCCAAAGGGTGCGAACCCACCTTGGAGTACACCGAAAGCATCCTGCCCCCGCAGGAGCATTAGCCGCGCAATTCAGGGGAAAAGCCGGGGCATTTCTGAAGGCCTGAAAGGGGTGTTTTTTCTAACCGGAAGGAGAGAAAGATGGCGCACAAGCGGTATCGGCTGGTGGTGGAGGCTGGGGACGAAATAGGCACCGTTTACCCACTGGAAGGGGAGGAAATTTACATTGGGCGCGATGAAGCAAATGACATCGTTATCGCCGACCCTGAAGTTTCGCGGCATCACGCCCGCCTGCGCCGCCGCGGAGAAACTTTCACGGTGGAAGATTTGGGCTCCACAAACGGCACTTTTGTGGATGCGCGGCGAGTTACCGCCCCCACGCCGCTAAAAAACGGCAGCGAAATCCAACTTGGCCCGTTCGTAACACTGATTTTTGAAGAAATTGCGGTCGCCGAGGCGGCAAATTCCCCCACCGAGGCTTCAGCGAAGAGAAGACATGAAAGCGGGCAAGCGAAAAGCGTACCTCTTCGCACCGCGAGCCGGAGCAGAAGGTGGATTTGGCCGGCGCTGGCCATCATCGTGCTCGCGCTGGCGCTGATAGCCATCGCTTTGCAGTAGGAATTGTCGGCCTTCAAGCAGCCATGTGCTATAATTGCGCCGCTATGCCGATTTACTACGCCCCCTCAATCCTTTCTGCCGATTTGACCCGCCTTGGCGAGCAAATAGCCGAGGTGGTAGAAGCCGGTGCGGATTGGATCCACATTGACGTGATGGACGGGCACTTTGTGCCCAATCTCACGTTGGGAACGGCAGTGCTCGCGGCCGCGCGCCGCGCCACCGACCGCTTGCTGGACGTCCACCTGATGGTGGAACGCCCCGAGCCGTTGTTGCCCGCTTTTGCTAAAGCCGGGGCGGACTCAATCACAGTGCACGTGGAGGCCACGCCTCACATCCACCGCGCGCTCCAACAAATCCGTGCACTTGGCTGCCGCGCGGGCGTGGCTTTGAACCCCGGCACTCCCGCCGAGGCGGTTTTCCCCGTTTTGCACCTTGTGGATTTGGTGCTGGTGATGTCGGTGAACCCCGGCTTTTCGGGGCAGAAGTTTTTGCCCGAAGTTTTGCCAAAGGTGCGCCGTCTGCGCGCTGAACTGGACGAGCGCAACCCCGAGGCGCTGGTGGAAATTGACGGCGGCATCAACGCCAACACATTGCCGCAAGCGCTGGAAGCCGGAGCGCAGGTTTTTGTGGCGGCGAGCGCGGTGTTCGGGCATCCCGAGGGCGCGCGCGCCGGCCTCAAAACCCTCATAACAGCGGCAAACAAAGCCAAGCGCCAAGAGTAAAGCCAAGATGCCGAAAAACACACCTCGGCACATTCCACAAGTAAGTAGGTGAAACCGCGGATTACGCAGAGATTTTTTCTGCGCAATCCGCGGCTTATTCGCCCTTAAACGCGAAAAATCACGGACGCGCCGTGATTTTTCCGCGTTCGTGGAAGAGCAAACTCGGGTGTTTACTTGACCTTGGTCTTTGCCAAAGTCCGCAGACAGCGAGTGCAGACGGTCTTACGCACCTTGCGCCCGTTTTCCCACAAGGTTACCTTGTGTAGGTTGGGGCGGAAGGTGCGCCGTGTGGATTTTTTAGACCACGGGCGATTGCGCCCGAAAGTCGTCGTTTTTCCGCAAATTTCGCACTTAGCCATAGCAACCTTCCTAATCCAAAAGGAAATACCCCGCCACCCTTCCGCAGGGCGAGCGCAATCTTACCACAAAGTGAACCCTCTGGCAACGTTTGGGGGTTAACAAAGGTGCAAGTAAGTGTTGCGAAGAGCGAAACACCATTTACCTTCGGAGAGAGGAACATGAGCAACGACCAAACCCCCTTGGGCACCATCCACATTTCGCCGCGGGTGATTGCCACAATTGCCTACCAAGCCGTGCTTTCTTCCTACGGCGTGGTAGGGCTGGCGCCCAAGAACTTGATGAGCGGAATTGCCCACGCTCTTGCTAAGGACCCAACTGAGGGTATTGAGGTCCATTACGACGAAGATGGAATAGTGATAGACCTTTACATAATTGTTGAGTACGGCACGCGCATCACGGCTGTTGCCAACAGCGCGGCCAACGCGGTGCGCTACAAGGTGGAAAAGGCAGTCGGCCTGCCGGTGAAGGCTGTGAACGTGCATGTGCGTGGCTTGCGGGTTAGCCAAGAGGATGAGAAAGAGGAGTAGCCCATGACTGTCCAAATAACCCGCAACGAAAAGCGCCGCGCTGCCCTGCGCGCCAAACCCGTGGACGGGCAAGCGTTGAAAAAAGTGGTAGAGGCCGCATTTGCGTGGCTCAAAGTAAACCAAGAAATAGTCAATTCCCTCAACGTCTTTCCTGTGCCCGACGGCGACACCGGCACCAACATGGTGCTCACCATGCAAGCCGCATGGGATGAAATTGCTACATCGCCTGAGCAAAATTTTGGCAAAATGGCGCATGCCATCGCCCACGGGGCGCTGATGGGCGCGCGCGGCAACTCCGGCGTCATCCTCTCGCAATTGTGGCGCGGCTTTGCCCGCGGCGTTGACAGCGTCCCCACGCTGGACGCCGATTCGTTCGTCGCCGGTTTGCAAAAGGCGCGCGAAACGGCCTACAAGGGCGTGGTGCGCCCCGTGGAGGGCACAATCCTCACCGTGGCGCGCGAAATGGCCGAGGCAGTTGAAGAGGCGCGCTCCCGCACAGATGACCTTTTCCTACTGCTTGAAGAAGCAGTGCTTGCCGCCGACGCCGCCGTTGAGCGCACCCCCGAACTGCTCCCCGTGCTCAAAGAGGCCGGGGTGGTGGATTCGGGCGGCAAAGGGCTTTTCTTCCTCATGGAAGGCGTTTTGCGCTTTGTTGATGGCCTTCCGCTGGATTCGCCCATTGCCTCGGTCAAGCCGCTTTCGGCGCTCAACCTTGAACATGCCCACGATGCTGTGGAGCCCGGGCAGGATTACGAAGTGGTGCTGGATTTCCGTCCGCATAAGCCGCTTGACCTTGAGGCGTTTTACGAGCGCCTTGAGGAAATGGGCACTTCCATCCAAGTGGGCGAAGGCGAGGGCATGTACCGCTTGCACATCCATGTCCCGACCGAGAAGCGCTACGAGCCGATTGATTATGCGATGGAACTTGGCACGGTGACACGGGTGCAAATTGAAAACCTGCTCGCTCAAATGGAGGAGCAGGCCACAGAAGAAAGGAAGCACTACGAACTGGCAAATGTGGAGCCGGGACAGATTGCGGTGGTGGCAGTGGCGCCGGGGAAGGGGCTGGCGCGGCTGTTCGCCAACCTCGGCGCGGCGGCTATTGTGGAAGGCGGGCAGACCATGAACCCAAGCACTCAAGACATCCTGCGGGCTTTTGAAAACCTGCCGACCGATAAAATCATTATCCTGCCCAACAACAAAAACGTGGTGCTCGCGGCTCAGCAAGCCGCCGAAGTTACTGTGAAAAAAGTGGTGGTCGTGCCCACCCGCACTGTGATGCAGGGGCTGGCTGCCATGCTGGCGTTGGAGCCGGACGGCGACTTGGAGGAAGTGGCAGCGGCGATGAAAGAACTCGCCGAGGACGTGGTAAGCGGCGAGATAACGGTTGCCACCCGCACGGTTGAAATTGATGGCGTCGCGGTGGAAGCAGGCCAGCACATTGCTCTGCTTGACGGCAAATTGGTGCTCGCCGCTGAAAGCCTTGACGATGCCGTGCTCGGCCTGCTCAAGCAAGCAGGCGCGGAGGAATATGAACTTATCACCCTCTTCTACGGCGCCGACCTGCCCAAAGCCGAAGCGCACCGCATAGCCGATTTGATCCGCGACGCCTACCCTGAGCAAGAAGTTGAAGTCCAATACGGCGGTCAGCCTCATTACCCCCTGCTGGTAGCCATTGAGTAGGTAACGCAGAGGCGCAGAGGAACGCAGAGGCGCAAAGAAAAAACCACAGATTACACAGATTAGCACAGATGAGAAGATTAGCGATTTAGGATTTGCGGATGTTCTCTAAAATCGGTGTAAATCTGTGTCAATCGGTGGATAGGGGCGCCAAGGGCGCCAAGGACACAAAGGACGCCAAGAAAAAATTTCTGTGTTCTCTGTAAATTTCTGTGTCCTCTGTGGTTTTCTCCTTCAATCGGTGTAAATCTGTGTCAATCGGCGGATGAAACAAACCACAGATTACACAGATTAGCGCAGATTTTTTCTGCGTTCTCTGTAAATTTCTGTGTTTTCTGTGGTTTTCTCCTTCAATCGGTGTAAATCTGTGTCAATCGGTGGATAATTTCCCGACGTAACGACCCACGACGCAACGACTCCCGCCCCCAATCTGCGGTCGGATGCCCCATGCACCTCATTCTCACCCACGAGCAAGCGGATTTTGACGCCCTCGCGGCGCTCACCGCCGCCCGTCTGCTGGACGGGAAGGCCGTTGCCGCTTTGCCCGTGAACGTCAACCGCAACGTCCGCGCCTTCCTCACCCTCTACGGCGCGGAACTCCCCCTCACCCTCTGGCACGATTTGCCCCGCAAGCCCGTAACCCGCGCCACTTTGGTGGACACCCAAACCATGCCCTCGGTGCACGGCCTCACCGCCGAAACCGCGGTGCAGGTGATTGACCACCACCCCCGTCGCCCCAACCTGCCCGCCCATTGGCAGGTGCACATTGAACCCTTGGGCGCGATCACCACCTTTTTCGTGGAAGAAATCCGCCGCTGCGGCCTCCGCCTTTCCCCCATTCAGGCCACCTTGCTCCTGCTCGGCATCTACGAAGACACCGGCAACCTCACCTACGAAAGCACCACCCCGCGCGACGTGTTCGCCGCGGGCTTTCTGCTGGAAGGGGGCGCGTCGCTGGAAACCGCCAACGCCTTTCTCAACCCGCCGCTGACGCCCCAGCAGCGCATCCTCTACGACATTTTGCTCGCCAACACCGAAGTGCGCACCATCAAGGGCAGCGCCATCGCAGTCGCCCACGCGCCGATTGAAGGCCTGAGCGACGAAATCGCCGCGGTGGCCCACAAACTGCACCTCACCTTGGAAACCGACGCGCTGTTCGCCTTGGTTTCGGTGCCCGCGGGGGTGCAAATGGTGGCCCGGGCCACAGGCGATCGCGTAGACCTGCCCGGCATCATGGCGCAATTCGGGGGCGGGGGGCACAAAGGCGCGGCCGCGGCGCTGGTCAAAGGCCAAACCTTGGACGAAGTGCGCGCCGCGCTGTGGCGCATCCTCCCCCAATTCGTGCGCCCGCCGCTCACCGTGGGGGAAATCATGTCGCGGCGCCCGCAAGTGCTTTCGCCGCAGACCACGGCGCGCGAAGCCGCGGAACTCATGCGCAAATTCGGCTACGAGGGCTACCCGGTGGTGGAAAACGGCCGCGTGGTCGGCCTGCTGACACGCCGCGCGGTGGACCGCGCCCTTTCGCACGACCTCAACCTCCCCGCCTCGGCCATCATGCAGGCCGGCGACGTCACCGTCCGCCCGCAGGATTCAGTGGAGCACCTTCAGCAGGTGATGACCGACACCGGCTGGGGGCAGGTGCCGGTGGTGGACGACAAAGGCAAAATCATCGGCATCGTCACCCGTACCGACCTGATCAAGGCGCTGGCGCCCAAGCCGCGGCTGCCCTCCCTGCACAACCTCGCGGCGCAGTTGGAGGCATCCCTGCCGCCGGCGCGGCTGGCGCTTTTGCGCGCCGCGGCCCACCACGCGGAAAAACTCGGCTTCGCACTCTACATCGTGGGCGGCTTCGTGCGCGACCTGCTCCTTTCCCGCCCCAGCATTGACTTTGACCTGGTGGTGGAAGGCAACGCCATCGCGCTGGCGCGCTCGCTGAGCAAATCCTTCGGCGGCCGGGTGGTCGCGCATCGCAAATTCGGCACCGCCAAGTGGCAAATCGCGGCCATCCGTGAGGAACTGGCTTCCGCATTGCGCCCGTACCTTCCCCCCGGCAAAGCCGGTTCCTCCATCAAGGCGGAGGATTTGCCCGCCGCTTTGGATTTGGTGACCGCGCGCACCGAGTTTTACACCCACCCCACCGCGCTGCCCACCGTGGCGCACGCCAGCATCAAACTTGACCTGCACCGCCGCGATTTCACCATCAACACCTTAGCCCTGCGCTTAGACGGGCGGCACTACGGCGAACTGCACGACTATTGGGGCGGCCTGCAAGACCTGCGGGAAGGCGTCATCCGCGTCCTGCACTCGCTTTCGTTTGTGGACGACCCCACCCGGATGCTCCGCGCCGTCCGCTTTGAACAGCGTTTTGGCTTTCGGATTGAGGAACGCACCCTGCAACTGCTCCACGAAGCGCGGGAACTGCTGGCAAAGGTCTCCGGCGACCGCATCCGCCACGAACTGGACGCCATGCTGGAAGAAGAACGGGGCGTCGCCATGCTCCGCCGCCTCGCGCAGTTGGGGCTACTGGCGGCCATCCACCCCGCGCTGCCGTGGGACGAGGAAACCGAGCGCAGGATGGAGCGCCTGTGGCGGGTTTGGCCGCCCGATGCGGCAGAGCGCCCCTTCGCGGCTGCGTGGTCGGGGCTGGAAGGGGCGGTGCGCGGCACGCCGCTGCGCCGGGCTGTGGCCTACGCGGCGTGGCTTATGGCGCTGAGCGAGGAAGAAAGCCGCGCGGTGGCCGCGCGTTTGGGCTTTTCGCGCCCCCTTGCGGCGGTTGTGGGGGGCGCGTCGCGGCTTTACGACCTGCGAGAGGAATTGCGCGCGGCCCAGCCCTCGGAATTCACCTTCACGGCAGAAAAGCACCCGCTGGCCGCGGCCTACGCCCTGCGGCTGGCTTGCGCCGACCCCGCGCTGTTGGAGCGGTTAGACAAATTTGCCGCAGCATGGCGGCAAATCAAGCCCATCACCACCGGCAACGACCTGCGCGCCCGCGGCCTTCGCCCCGGCCCGCGCTACAAGCAAATCCTCCAAGCCCTGCGCGCCGCGTGGCTGGATGGCAAAGTGCGCTCGGAAGAGGAAGAGCAGGAGTTGCTGGAAGAGTTGATTGGGGAAGCGTAGGTCGTTGGGTCGTTACGTCGTTAGCGAGGCCGAAGTGCCAAATTTCAAGAAAGGGCTATGAGCCATGCAAAAACTTCTCAAAGCATGGGGCTGGACTCAGTCCGCAATGTACATTGGCATAGGGCTGACGCTCGCGGTTGCCGCGTTGGCGGCTTTGGTGCAGGTGTGGGTTTCCCAACTCCTGCCGACCATTACCGACATTTCCCACGAATTTGATGCCCTTGCCATTTTGGATAAACTGCTCATCGTTTCCATGTTGGGCGAGATAATGCAGATGACGCGCATCTCGCTCACCCAGCGGAGGCTTGCAAGCGAGCCGTTTTTGGTTGTGGGGCTCATTTCGGTCGTGCGGCGGATTATCATCATCACCGCCGAGAGCAACCGCTTCATGGAACTGCACCGCGAGGATTTCACCCTGTTCATGGCTGAACTGGTGGTTTTGGGCCTGTTGTTGGTGGTGATGGTATTCGGCATCCACAAATTGCGCCAGCAACGGCTGGACGAATACCGCCGCCTGCGCGAAGAAGAGCGCGCCCACCACGACCTCCGCGGCACCGAAGAACTGTTTTCGGTGAAAGGTTAAGAAGTCATCCGAAAACATTGGGGCAGTGTCATTGCGAGCCCCGCAGAGGCAAAGCAATCCCCCCTTTTGTTGGTCGGGAGACTGCTTGGGCGGCTCCGCCGCCTCGCGGTGACACGCCCACAAAGAATTTTCGGATGGCTCTAAGTACCATTTGGCAAAAACAAAACAAGGGCGACCGAGTCTTGGTCGCCCTTGTTGATTTTTGTAGAATTTACTACTCTTCCTCTTCTTCGCCCACAACTTCGGCGGCGGCCACCGTGGTGAACGTGAGGCCGTGCGGGCCTTTGTCCACCCGGATGGTGTCGCCTTCTTTGAACTCGCCAGCGAGGATTTTCATCGCCAGCGGGTCTTGCAGTTCGCGCTGGATGGCGCGTTTCAGCGGGCGGGCGCCAAAGTCGGGGTCGTAGCCCACTTCGGCGAGGTATTCCTTGGCCGCGTCGGTCACTTCCAGTTTGAAGCCGCGGTCTTCCAGCAATTCGTTCAAGCGCCGCAGTTGGATGTCCACAATCTTCACCAAGTCTTCCTTGGTCAGCGGGTGGAACACGATGATATCGTCAATGCGGTTGAGGAATTCGGGGCGGAAATGCCGTTGCAAAATGCGGTTGATTTCGTCGCGGGGCACTTCCGTGCGGCCTTCCAGCCACAGTTCGCTGCCAAGGTTGCTGGTCATGATGATGATCGTGTTGCGGAAGTCCACGGTGCGGCCTTTGCCGTCGGTCAGGCGGCCGTCGTCAAGCAATTGGAGCAGGACGTTGAAGACCTCGCGGTGGGCTTTTTCAATTTCATCAAACAGCACCACGCTGTACGGCCTGCGGCGGACGGCTTCGGTGAGCTGGCCGCCTTCTTCGTGGCCTACATAGCCGGGAGGCGCGCCGATGAGCCGCGACACGGTGTGCTTTTCTTGGTATTCGCTCATGTCAATGCGGATCATCGCGCGCTCATCGTCAAACAGGAATTCGGCCAAAGCGCGCGCCAATTCGGTTTTGCCCACGCCTGTCGGGCCGAGGAAGATGAACGAGCCGATGGGGCGGTTCGGGTCTTGCAAACCGGCGCGTGCGCGCCGCACGGCGTTTGCCACCGCTTTGATGGCGTGGTCCTGCCCAACGACCCGCTGGTGCAGGCGCTCTTCCATGTGGAGTAGTTTTTCGCGCTCGCTTTCCAGCAACCGCGAAACGGGGATGCCGGTCCAGGAGGACACAACTTTCGCGATTTCCTCGGC
Source organism: Anaerolineales bacterium (assembly GCA_027023425.1). GTDB lineage: Bacteria > Chloroflexota > Anaerolineae > Anaerolineales > DRMV01 > JALUBW01. The sequence continues at coordinate 33,030 of JALVVL010000044.1, read as the reverse complement.
GTCAACTTCTTCTTTGAGGAGCGCGCCTTCGGCCTGCAATTGCTTGAGTTTCTCTTCCTGCTCTTTCAACTTTTGCTCAAGTTCGCGCAACACGCCGTAGCGCAGGCGGGCTACCTTTTCCAAATCGGCTTGGCGCTCGGCGCGCTCAATTTCAAGGCGGGTTTGCTCAATTTGTTCCTTGAGTTTGTGCAGTTCCTCAATGGCCTGCTTTTCGGCCTGCCAGCGGGCGCGCAGGGCTTGCGCCTTTTCCTGCAATTCGGCCAGTTCTTTTTCAATAGCCTTCAGGCGGGCTTTAGAGGCCTTATCTTTTTCCTTCTTGAGCGCCTCACGCTCAATTTCAAGTTGAAGGATTTGCCGCTCAATTTCATCCAGCACCTCAGGTTTGGAATCAATTTCGGTGCGGAGGCGAGCGGCGGCCTCGTCAATCAGGTCAATGGCCTTGTCGGGCAAAAAGCGGTCGGTGATGTAGCGGTGGCTCAAGGTGGCCGCGGCGATTACTGCGGCGTCGGTGATGCGCACGCCGTGGTAAACTTCGTAGCGCTCTTTCAGCCCGCGGAGGATGCTGATGGTGTCTTCCACGCTGGGCTCTTCCACCATGACGGGCTGGAAGCGGCGCTCAAGCGCGGGGTCTTTTTCAATGTACTTGCGGTATTCGTCAATGGTGGTAGCGCCGATCATGCGGAGTTCGCCGCGGGCGAGCATGGGCTTGAGCATGTTGCCAGCATCCATTGCGCCCTCGGCTTTACCGGCGCCCACAACGGTGTGCATTTCGTCCACGAAGAGGATGATCTCGCCGTTGGAGTCCACAATTTCCTTGAGGACGGCCTTGAGGCGTTCCTCAAATTCGCCGCGGTATTTTGCGCCGGCGATAAGCGAGCCCATGTCAAGTTGGACAATGCGCTTGTGCTTCAGGCCCTCAGGCACATCGCCGTTCACAATGCGCTGAGCGAGGCCTTCTACAATGGCGGTTTTGCCGACGCCGGGCTCGCCGACCAGCGCGGGGTTGTTTTTGGTGCGGCGAGAGAGGATTTGGATGACGCGGCGAATTTCCTCGTCGCGGCCGATTACGGGGTCAAGTTTGCCCTGGCGTGCAAGGGCGGTTAGGTCGCGGCCGTATTTCTCCAGCGCTTGGTAGGTGGCCTCGGGATTTTCGGAGGTTACGCGCTGGGTGCCGCGGATCTCCGCCAGCGCCTTCAAAATGGCGTCTTTCGTGATGCCGTAGCGCTGTAGGCGCTGGCCTTCTACGCTTTCGGTAAGGCCGAGCAGGATGTGCTCAGTGGAGACATACTCATCCTGCATGCCGCGGGCATAGCGTTCCGCGGCTTCAAGCACTTCGGCGGCAGGGCGCGAAAGCCCCACTTCGCCGGTAGCGCCGTAAACTTTCGGCCGGCGCTCTAAATCGTCCCGCACATCGCTCAACAACGCCTGCGTTGAACCCGCTATTTTGGTGACGATAGCCGGCACCACGCCTTCCTCTTGTTGCAAGAGGGCCAAAAGCAAATGAGCGGGCTCAATTGCTTGATGATTGAGTTCTTGCGCTAAACGCTGAGCCGCAAAAATTGCCTCTCGCGACTTCTGCGTGTATTTTTCCAAGTTCATTTTCCACTCTCCTTAGTTTTGGGGTTTAACAAAAAACACTGAAATTTCCCTGCACACGCATTCTAACTATAGGGGCTCAATGTAAGAGGCGTGTAAGAGGGATGTAAGATTTCCGTTAACCCAAAAACTCCCCGGTGCTGGCCGGGGAGTGGGAATGCGGATGTTTCACGTGAAACATCACGAAGCGAGTAGCCGCTCTAATTCTTTCAAATCCACCCGAGAGGTAAGGTCTAAACTAAGCGGTGTGACCGAAACTATCCTATCAACCATCACAGCGTAAACATCGCTATCGGGAGAAAACTCCTCGGCAGGTGTATCCCTCTCATAGCCGATAACCACCGGCTCATCCCAAGTACGGCGTTTGGGCTTTACGGGGCGGTAGTAGCGCTTGCGGCCTAAACGGGTAACGCGCCAAGGGGTTTCAGGGGTGGCCGAGCGCGGCACATCCACTTTTAGCACATACACATCCTCGGGGAGTTCCAACTGCGCCATCCTAAGGGCGAAAAATTTGGTGAAATGCGCCGCCGCGCCAAAGTCAATTTCCCGTGAATAGGAGAGGTGGTATTCTTGCGGCGTTTCCAGCGAAACCGCCAACGAGGGAATGCCCAAAGCCGCACCTTCCAGAGCCGCTCCTACCGTGCCTGAAACCGTGACGCCAAGGGCAAGGTTTTCGCCGTAATTGATGCCCGCGACTACCAAATCGGGCTTGCGCCCGAGCACTTCCAGCACACCGTGCTGAACCGCCTGCGCCGGGGTGCCGCCGACCGCGTACACTGTCCATTCCTTCCCGCGCACGGTCATCCTCTCGGGCGTGATGATGCCATCGGAAGTAGAAGGCATACTGCGCCCCGCGCCGGTAGATTGTTCTCGCGGTGCAACCACAGTGACATAGCCAATGGTGCTCAATGCCTCCGCGGCCGCCCAAAGCCCCGGCGAGCGAATGCCATCATCATTGGTAAGCAAAATTTGCATAGCGACCCAACCTTTCCCAAATTGGCACAATTTGTGGGCACAAACCTGGTTGACTGACTTGGGGCTTGATCTCTCCCTTTCCCCGCTACGGCAACGCTGTTGCGTCGCCGTAGCCGCCCCCTTCCCTCCCTTACTAAGGGAGGGAAGGGGGCAGATGAGCCGAGCGCCAGCGAGGCTCATCGGGGGATAGGAGAGATTTGGTAAACGGCCAAAGTTTTGTCAGTCAATCAGGAGGCACAAACACAAAAACGGGAGCGGCTGAACCGCTCCCGTTTCGCATGGCGCCCTCGGCGTGATTCGAACACGCGGCCCCTTGCTCCGCAAGCAAGTGCTCTATCCACTGAGCTACGAGGGCGTATTGCACAGGCGGGGAGGGCGGGATTCGAACCCGCGGTGGAGGTTTTAGCCCCCACAACCGCTTAGCAGGCGGCCCCGATCGTCCAACTCCGGCACCTCCCCGAATTGTTAGGGTGCTTGCCCCTGGGGAGGATGCAGGCGCCCGCCCATGTAGGCGGAGGGAGAGGGATTCGAACCCCCGGTGGGCTTGCGCCCACTACGGTTTTCAAGACCGTTGCCTTCGTCCACTCGGCCATCCCTCCCGGAGCAGGCCGTATTTTACCATGCGAGTTCGCGATTGGCAAGTTTCGCGCTCAGGAGCGTGCAAAAACTAACACAGCAGGCAACCGCCTGCGCCCTCTCCTGCGCCTTCCTCTCCGGCGGGCGGCAATTATACCTAAATCGCGCCCATAGTGGCAACGTTTTTAGCCGCGTTTCTCAGCATAAACCGCGGTAAACGCCCCCATCCACATTCAGCAATACGCCGGTGATGTAACTCGCGGCCGGCGAAAGCAGAAATACCGCCGCTTTTGCAATTTCAACAGGGTGCGCAAACCGGCCTAACGGGATTTCGCGGCTTTGCCTCTCCATCTCATCGCTTGCTGTAGTGCCTTTCGCTTCAGCGCGCGCCTCCATCAATTCCCGCACCCGCTCTGTTGCCGTCCAGCCGGGCAGGATAGAATTGAAGCGAATGCGCTCATGGCCGAGTTCCAGCGCTAAGGTTTTGGTGAGGGCGGCGGTTGCGGCGCGCACGCTGTTTGAAAGCACCAGCCTTGGGATGGGTTGCTTTACGGAATAGGAGGTAATGGTGAGCACGGAGGGCGTAGGCGACTTGCGCAGGTAGGGCAGTGCATGGCGGATAAGCCTCACGTGCGCCATCAGCAGAGAGTTTATCGCTCTCTCCCACGCTTCGTCGGGAATCTCCTCAAATGCCCCGCTCGGCGGACCGCCGGTGTTGGTGACCAGCAAATCAAGCCCGCCCAGCGCGGAGGCCGCCTTTTCAACCACCTCCCGCGCTGTTGCCGCTTTGGAAACGTCGCCCACTATGGGCACGATTGCCTTCGTGTCCGAGAGGTGCAGGTCATCGCGGATTTCGGCTACAGCCCTTTCAAGCCCTGTAAGTGACCGGCCGTTTATAGCGACCGCACAGCCTTCTCTCAACAATTCAACCGCAATCGCATAACCAATGCCGCGGCTGGAGCCGGTGACCAGCGCTTTCTTTCCTTTCAACCCAAGGTCCATTGTTCACATCCTTTCTACGCGTCAAGATCTGCTAACAAATCGGTGATGTCGCGCTCGCGTAAAAGGCGGCGTTTCCACAAATTTATGCTCGGGATGATGTACGGCAATAGTCTCAGCGAGTAATAAGGAGGCAGGATGGGCACGCCGATCATGTCGCCGAACATGATTAAGGCGAAAAGGTTTTCTAACTCGGCGTGTTGTTTGCGCAGGGCGCGCTCCATATCGTAAAGCAACATGCCATACAGGAAGCCGCCTACCCATGCTTTGATTTGCCGCCAACGACGCTTCAGTTTTGACATTTTGTGCCCTTTACGCTAAACTAACAAAACCTTCGCCAAGCGGGAGGATGCGGTGAATTTAGGACAAATTGTTGCTATAATTTTGAGCGCTCTTTTGGCTGTGGGCTATTTTTTAGGCTCGGTCAGCAACCGCAAGCGCGGGGTTGAGATTGCGCTGTGGATGAAGCGGGGGTTGGACAAAGTCATCGGCGAAGTTTCGTATGCCAAATGGATGGGAGGAGCGTCCACCGGCGCGCAGATGGCGGTTGCCAAAGCCAATGAGCCCTTTCGCCGCGTGGAAACTGCTTTTTTGCTGGAGGCGCGCGAGGTCGCTCCTGTGTGGTGGTATCAGCGGTTGAAGGGGCGGCGCGATGCAATGGTGGTGCATGCTACCCTGCGAAGCCGGCCGCGCGGCAAAATTGCCAGTTCGCTCAAAGGCAAGCCGCAGGCCGATTTTGAGGGCGAAGCCCGAAAGTTCGGCAGTCTGAATGTGCTTTGCACGCCTGACCTCTGCAAGCACGCTCCGCTGATGCGCTTTTTGGAAAAATACGCCGACGACCTCAGGGCTCTCTCACTGCAACCCAAACAGCCTCATCTGTTCGTGAAAGTCAACTTGCCTCGCATTCGTTCTTTGCCGCCGGAGGAGTTTTGGCGCGACCTGAGCGAGGCTTTCAAGTTGCCAAATTCGTAGTTCGTGAGTCGTTGGGTCGGACGTCGCTTATCCACAGATTGACACAGATTTACACCGATTGTAAGGAGAAAACCACAGAAGACACAGAAATTTACAGAGAACACAGAAAAACTTTTCTCTGTGCCTCTGCTTTCTCTGCGCCTCTGCGTTAACTCCTTGGCGTCCTTTGTGCCCTTGGCGTCCTTGGCGTCCCTATCCACCGATTGACACAGATTTACACCGATTGAGTGAAAAAACACAGAAGACACAGAAATTTACAGAGAACACAGAAAAAATCTGTGCTAATCTGTGTAATCTGTGGTTTGTTTCATCCACCGATTGACACAGATTTACACCGATTGAATGGTTGAAACCACAGATTCCTCAGAAAAATCTGCGCTAATCTGTGTAATCTGTGGTTTTTATCCTTGGCGCCCTTGGCGTTAATGGCAGATCGTGCGCAGGACGCCTGCGCGGATGGCATCAAATCCTTCCTGCGGGCACCATCCGCTAAACTCCAGTTCAATGTGGCGCTCGGTTTGGGGGCAATACCAGCCGATGGTCATAAAGTACACATCGTGGCGCTTCCACGGCAGGCCGCGCCGCCGCTTTCGCCAAGCCACGTAGCCCGTGTGTAAGCCGATTTCTATGGGCTGGGAACCGGCAGGGGGCTTTTTCTCGTGCGCGGTAACGCGCACTTCCAGTTCAAGCGCCCAACCCTTTTCGCTGTGGTAAACCACATACCACGCGCGGGCCGATGCAACCCACGGAGCGCCTCCACGCATGTGCCGCGCCTGCATGTCGGGCGGGGCGAGGCCGCGGGCAATCTCCCACTTCTCCGGCAACATCAGCCGAAAAAGCCGCGCCTCGCCCAACACAAGGTTGGTCAACAAAATGTCGTGGGGCACAAATTCATGCGGGGGCATTTTTCACCGCTCGGCAAAAAGGTGCTCATTCCGTGCGCTCATACAATTCTACCAACACCCCGTGCGTGCTTTTGGGATGAATGAAGGCATAGCGCACGCCGTTTTCTTTCTCAACGGGCGTTTCGTTGATGAGTTGGATACCGTGCTCCTTGAGGCGGGCGAGCAGGTCATCCAAGCCTTCTACCTCAAAGCAAATGTGGTGCATTCCCGGGCCGCGCTTGGCGAGGAATTTGGCCGTGCCGCTGTCGTCGGTGGTGGGCTTCACAAGTTCTATTTCGCCGCTGCCGATGGGCAGAAAGGCCACCACGCTTTGCTCCGCGGGCACGGTTTCCACGCGGCTGACGCTCAGTCCCAACGCGTCTTCCCAAAACGAAAGGGCTTCTTGCAAATCGGAAACCACCACTGCGAGGTGGTCAATGCGTTTGATGCTGGGCATGAAATCTCCTTTGCAATCAAATAGACGGGCGGTATTCGCCCCAAACTTTGCGCAAAACGCCGGTAATTTCACCCAAGGTGGCGTAGCGCTCTACAGCAGTGATGAAAAGCGGTAACAGGTTTTCATCGCCGCGCGCTGCCTGCTCTATCCGCGCGAGGATTTCGGCGACCGCGGCGTTATCCCTGCGGGCGCGTAACTCGGCCAACCGCCGCCGCTGGCGCTTTTCCACTTCGGGGTCAACCTTTAGGCTTTCCAAATCGCGCTCTTCCTCCTCGGTTTGGAATGCGTTGACGCCGACCACGATTTGCTCCTTCCGCTCCAAAGCCTGCTGGTAGCGGTAGGCGGATTCCTGAATTTCGTTCTGGATGTAGCCCTTCTCAATTGCCGCCATTGCGCCGCCCATTTCGTCAATTTTGGCAATCAGCGCCTCGGCGCGGCTCTCCAGTTCATCGGTCAGGTACTCTACAAAATAAGAACCCGCCAGCGGGTCAACGGTGTCGGCCACGCCCGACTCGTAGGCAATTATCTGCTGGGTGCGCAAGGCAATGCGGACGGATTTTTCGGTTGGCAGCCACAGCGCCTCGTCCATGCTGTTGGTGTGCAGGGATTGCGTGCCGCCCAAAACCGCGGCCAACGCCTGAAGCGCCACGCGCACGATGTTGTTTTCGGGCTGTTGGGCGGTGAGGGTTGAGCCCGCGGTCTGCGTGTGGAAGCGAAGCCGCCAAGCCTTTGGGTTGCGCGCCCCAAAGCGTTCACGCATGATTTTCGCCCACATGCGGCGCGCGGCGCGGAATTTGGCAATTTCCTCAAAAAAGTTGTTGTGGGCATTGAAGAAAAACGAAAGTTGCGGCCCAAAGGTGTCCACATCCAAACCGACATCCACGGCGGCTTGCACGTAGGCAATACCGTTGGCTAAAGTGAAGGCAAGTTCCTGCACCGCGGTAGCGCCGGCTTCGCGGATGTGGTAGCCGCTGATGCTGATGGTGTTCCACTTGGGCACATGCTCGGCGCAGAATTTGAAGGTGTCGGTTATCAGGCGCATTGAGGGCTTGGGCGGGAAGATGTAGGTGCCGCGGGCGATGTATTCCTTCAGAATGTCGTTCTGAATTGTGCCGCGCAGTTTGCGAATATCCGCGCCTTGCTTTTTGGCAACCGCGATGTACATTGCCAGCAGGATGGCGGCGGGGGCGTTTATCGTCATGCTGGTAGAAACCTTTTCCAGCGGAATGCCGCGGAACAGGATTTCCATATCCTCCAACGACGAAACCGAAACGCCAACCCTGCCGACTTCGCCCAAAGCCATTGGGTCATCGGCATCGTAGCCGATTTGGGTGGGCAAATCAAAAGCCACCGAAAGGCCGGTCTGCCCCTGCGAGAGCAGGTAACGGTAGCGGGCGTTGGATTCTTCGGCGGTGGCATAGCCCGCGTATTGCCGCATTGTCCAAAAGCGCCCGCGGTACATCGTAGGCTGAACGCCGCGGGTGAACGGCGCCGCCCCCGGAAAGCCCAACTTTTCCAGATAGTCGGGGTCGGGGTCTTCGGGCAAAAGAAAGCGCGGCACCGGAATTTCGGATGAGGTGGTGAAGCGCTCCTTGCGCTCGGGAAAGCGCTTAAGGACGGGCTTCAACACCTTTTCTTCCCATTCGGCAAACGCTCGTTTGATTTTTTCAGTAGGGTTCATCTGAAACCTCGGCGGGGGGCTTGTCTAAAGTATACTGCTAAATTCCGAGGAGGAGGGCGCGAGCCGCCGAATTTCCGCACGAGACGCCAATCGGTGCAAATTTTCGCGGAAAATCTGCTATCATTGCGGTATGGATAAACAGCCTCTGGTTTCAATCGTTACCCCTTCCTACAACCAAGCGCGATTTTTAGAGGCCACCATCCGGTCGGTGCTGGGGCAAACTTACCCGCGGATTGAATACATCATCGTTGACGGCGGCTCATCCGACGGCAGCGTGGAAATCATCCGCAAATACGCCGACCGGCTGGCGTGGTGGGTTTCGGAGCCCGACAAGGGGCAAACCGACGCCATCAACAAGGGCTTTGCCCACGCCCACGGCGAAATCCTTGCTTGGCTGAACTCTGACGACACCTACGAGCCGCACGCGGTGGCCGAGGCGGTGGAGTTTCTGCAAAGTCACCCCGAAGTCGGCATGGTTTACGGTGATGCCAACTACATTGATGAGGAAGGGCGGGTAATCGGGCGCTTTCCGGCGGCGCAGACCGATTATCGCCGCTTGCGCCGTGGCTATGTTCACATTCCCCAGCAGGCGGCGTTTTTCCGCGCCGACCTTTGGCGCAAAGTCGGCCCTTTAGACCCCACTTTCTACTTTGCAATGGACTATGACCTTTGGGTTCGGTTGGCGAAAATTGCGCCGATACGCTATGTGCCGCGCGTGTGGGCGAATTTCCGCATCCACCAAAACGCCAAGACCATCAAAGACGATGACCGTTGTTGGCCTGAAATGCTGAGGGTGCACTTCCGTGAGGGCGGCAGTTGGTTCGCGCCGATTGTGGCGAAGTATTACGTCCGCCGCGCCGCCGCACCGCTTTTAGCCCTCCGCTGGAAGTGGCGCTTGCGGAAAAAGAAAACCACAGATTAGCACAGAGGTTAACGCCAAGGACGCCAAGGACACAGAGAACGCAAAGAAAAAACCACAGATTACACAGATTAGCGCAGATTTTTTCTGTGTTCTCTGTGGTTTGTTTTCTGTGGTTTTCTCTCAATCGGTGGTTTGAAAACCACAGATCTGTCAATGCCGCTCAGTCATATTTCCCCTTTGGGAAGCACGATAGTGAAGCGCGAGCCTTCCCCTTCTTTGCTTTCAACCAAAATTGTGCCACCGTGCATTTCTATCATGGCTTTTGCTACCGGCAGTCCAAGCCCTAAACCGCCGTGGGCGCGCGACGCGTGCTCTTCTACCTGATAGAAACTCTTGAAGATGTGCTCCGTTTCCTCTTGGGGAATGCCGATGCCGGTATCGGCTACCCAAATTTTCACAATGTCGTCTTCTGTTGAAAGCCCTATCGTTACTCTTCCGCCGTTTTCGGTGAAGGTAATGGCGTTCTTTACCAAATGCCCAAGGGCTACGCCGACTTTTTGGGCGTCCACGTTTGCCATCACCGGAGTGGGAGGTAGATGCACTTCCACCAAAATGCCACCCTTTTCGGCCATTGCTTGAAAGCGCCCCACGGTGGTTTCTACCACTTCTCGTAGGTCTACCGGTGTGCGCTTGAGGACAAGGGCGCCGCGATCATAGTTGCGCAGGTCGCCGAGGTCTTCTACCAATTGTTTCAGGCGCTTGGAGGCTCGTAAGATGGCGTTGGCCGCGGTGCGGCATTCTTCGTCCTTTGCCGCGCTCAGATGGGTTGCATAGCCGAGGATGATGCCCAATGGCGTCCTGAGTTCATGCGAGGTTATCGCTATAAAGTCGGATTTCATCCGGTCTAAGCGGATGAGTTCTTCGTTGGAGCGTTTCACTTCCTCCATCAGCCGAGCGTTGTGCAGTGCGACCGCCGCGTGCGCGGCGAATAACTGCATTGTGTAAATATCTTCGGCATCGTAGTCGCCGTCGGCCTTATCCACCCCTTCAAGTACGCCTATGGCCACTCCGTGGAGCATTAGCGGCACTGCGAGCAAGTTTCGGGCGAAGAAAAATCTTTCCCCATCGTTTTTGCCCTCGCTCGCTTTGGCCTTGCTCCATACTTGTGGCTTGCCGGTTGAGAGCGCTAACCCAGCAGTGCTGGAATGAATTGGAACTCGCAGGTTGTGCAAGTTTCGCCAATTGTTTGGCATTGCCGTTACAAACTTCAGGTAGCCCGATTCTTCATCATGGAGTAAAATAAAAGCCGCTTCGCTGTGGGTTAGTTCTGCCGCGTAGCGGACTACTTTTTCCAGCACCGCGCGAGGCTCTAAAGTCTCACTCAGGCGACGGCTTATATCCAACAGGTGCTCCAGGTGTTGGATGCGTTTGTTGGAACCGTTTTGTCCAGATTGGGTAGGCAGGGGTTTTCTCTTTGTCATATTTTCATTATAACACTATCTGCTTGCGCCCTTGCCCAAATTTGTGCCCTTGGTGATGCAGGGATAATGCCATGAGTTGCGCAGTTCCTCTGCTTTGTGTCGCCGCGAGGCGCTCTTCCCCACCGCCTGAGGCGCTTCGTCGCCTACAGCGGCTCGCCGTGACATGAAAACGAGTGCTTCTACAAGCAACTGCGCAAGCCCCAAATGCTTTGAAATCCCTTCGCGGGATTTAAATTTTTGAAGGAGGCATGGTGCGATGAGTGACGGCAAAGTTCGTGTGGCAATTATCGGCGTTGGCAATTGCGCTTCGGCCTTGGTGCAAGGGGTGCATTTTTACCGCAACGCCGCCGATGATGATTTTGTCCCCGGTCTGATGCACGTGAACTTAGGGGGCTATCATGTGCGCGATATAGAATTCACAGCCGCTTTTGATGTGGTGGATACTAAAGTGGGCAAAGACCTCTCTGAGGCCATTTTCGCTCACCCAAACAACACCTACAAATTTGCCGATGTGCCCCATTTGGGGGTGAAAGTTTACCGCGGCCCCACAAATGACGGGCTGGGCAAGTACCTTTCCCAAGTGCTTCGTGAATCGCCCGAGCCAGTTGACGACGTGGTGAAGATCCTCAAAGATACCGGCACCGATGTGGTTATCAACTTCTTGCCGGTTGGCTCCGAAAAGGCCACCCGATGGTATGTTGAGCGCATTTTGGAAGCCGGGGTAGCGCTGGTGAACGGCATTCCCGTTTTTATAGCCAGTTCGCAAGAATGGGCTGAGCGTTTTCGGGAGCGCGGTCTGCCCGTCCTTGGCGATGACATCAAATCTCAGGTGGGTGCGACCATTCTCCATCGCACTTTGACCACGCTTTTTGTTGACCGCGGCGTGCGAGTTGACCGCACCTACCAACTCAATTTTGGCGGCAATACTGACTTTCTCAACATGCTGGAACGGGAACGTCTTGAATCCAAAAAGATTTCCAAAACCGGCGCGGTGACCAGCACCTTGCCCTACCAACTTGACCCCCAGAACATCCACGTTGGCCCCAGCGACTATGTTCCGTGGCTTACCGACCGCAAATGGGCTTACATCCGTATGGAAGGCACAACTTTTGGCGAAGTGCCTCTCAATGTTGAGGTGAAATTGGAGGTTTGGGATTCGCCAAACTCCGCAGGTGTGATGATAGACGCGGTGCGGTGCGCCAAGTTGGCGCTGGATCGCGGCCTCAGCGGCCCGATTATAGGCCCTTCGGCATACTTTATGAAAACGCCACCCAAACAGTTCCGTGACGACGTTGCCCGCGAAATGACCGAGGCTTTTATCCGCGGCGAAGAGGTTGAGCAAGAATAGCGTCCTTTCCCCCATAGGAGTTACGCAGTTCTCCTGCTTCATGTCACCGCGAGGCGGTCGTAGACCGCCGAAGCGGTCTCCCCCACTGTCTGGGTTCAAGGGCGGACAGGGGTTTATCAAACCCCTGTCCTACCCCCTCCAAAGACGGAACAAGCGAAAAGTTGCACTTTTAGCGCCGATAAGGTAATTTAGTAAAGTGAGGCAGGCGCCCGAATTTCCCAATCTTATCGCCAACACTCGCTTTTTTGGAGGATGTTCTTTTGGAGTGCGGCGACAAGTCGCCGCTTTCCAAAGCGGTGCCGAGGCACCGCACTCCAAAAGATGGTGTTTTCAGGGGCAGGTGTCCGCCCCTGAAACTGTTTGGGGGATGGCTTCGCCGCCTATGGCGGCTCGCCATGACATGAAAACGCGCGCTTCTACCAGCAACTGCGTAAGTCCTATCCCTAATTGCGAGCCGCAGGTTGCCAAGGCTTCCCTAACGGAAAACGGCAATCTGCGGCTTTTTGGGTGGAACGTGGGCGGCGGCTCGGCGCATCACCGCTTCCACACGCCGTTTTGGTATTTCCACACCAACTTTTTGCCCTCGCCGGTGGTGACTACAAAATCGTAAATGTGGTCTCCGTCGGGGTCGGTAACCTGCGCCACAGCGTTGGTTATCCCTTGCAAGGGGAAGTTTGTGAGCAAATCCACCAATTTGCCGTTTTGCCACGCCAGTATGGCGTATTTTTCCACGCAATTTGCCCCTTGAGCATCGCAATGCGCCGATGCCACGACAATTTCGTCTTTGCCGTCGGCGTTCAAGTCCTTGGCAAATTGGATTGTGGGGGCGCTCCACGAGACGGAAGTCACCGGCTCCAAAAAGGTTTCAGCCTGCTTGTAGCCCTTTCCTTTGGTGCAGAGGAAAAACAGCATAAAGCCTTGGGGCGGCTTTGCTTTGGAATTTGGGTCAAAGATTGAAACTACAACATCCTGCCTGCGGTCGCCGTTCAGGTCAACCCCAACGGCGGCGAGGGGATAATTGCCTATTCCGGCGCTGTGCAGAAGGGAGTTGAGCGCGGCAGGCCGCACTCCGCTGTTGAGGGCTTTGAGCAATACTGTGGGGGCGTTTTTGAAATTGAGCCCTTTTATTGGGGCGGCTTGGGTGGAAGGCGGCACGCAAGGCTTTACGGGGAAGAAGGCGCTTAGGTCTGCAGTGGGGGTTGCAAAGCCCGGAGTTGGGGAGGCCGCAGGGGAGGGTATTGGTGTTGTTGTGGGGGTTGGGGCGGCGGTAGCAGTGGGCGGCGGCGCTGTAGGCGAGGGTGGCAAAGTCGGCGAAGGTGGCAAAATGGTTGTCCCACCGCTTTCGCCGTTGTCAACACATCCGCTCAGCAGAGCCAAACTCAGAAGCAGGAAAAGCAGAACGTGTTTTTTCATTGCCTGACCTTTCTGCATTTTAGGGGCGATTACAAAAACGGCAGGCTTGGTGAGCCTGCCGTGGGTACTTCAATAAGGCTGGGGCGCCTGGACTCGAACCAGGATTAACGGATCCAAAGTCCGCTGTGCTGCCGATTGCACCACGCCCCAGCGGCGGTGGGATTTTATCACAAAATCCCTCAATGGTCATAGGTTGCGAATGGTAGGGAGCACTAAAAAAGTTGTTGAGAGACGTCTTGCTGCGCCCTCACCCCTCAAGCCGCCTACCGGCGGCTTTCTCCCCTCTCCCACTGGGAGAGGGGAGAAACGGCGAGCGCAGCGAGCCAAAGTGGGGTGAGGGCTGGATAAGACTTCTACACTTGTGAGCACCTGTTTCAACACATCTTTAGTGCTCCCGAATGGTAGTGTTTGCACAACACAAACCCGAAAAGCCACTTTCTCCTTGCAAGGAGTTCAACGATTGACGATTTGCCGGTAAACGTGCGGCGCGCTCATTTGCGGAAGAAGTTGGAGATGAAGAACCACAGGTTTGCAGGCCGTTCTGCAAGGCGGCGCATGAAGTAGGGATACCATTCTGTGCCGTAGGGCACATACACGCGCACCGGATAGCCCTCTTTTGCCAGCGCTCGTTGGAGGTCGCGGCGAATGCCGTAAAGCATTTGGAATTCTATCGCCCGCTTTGGCAAGCCCACGCTTTGGGAGTACTCTTTTGCGTATTCAATGCGCGCTTCATCGTGTGTCCCGATTGCCGGGATGGGCGGCCATTTGCCGTCTTCGCTTACCAATGGCGCTCCGTGTGCCTTTGCGCCGTCAATCAGCATCCGCGTTAGCCGGTCGTAATTGGCGTCCACATCCTGCTTTTTGGGGAAGGCGATCTCCGGCGGCTCTTTGTAAGCGCCCTTGACCAGCCGCACGCGCGCCCCTTCCTCCATCAAGCGGCGCACATCGGCCTCCGCGCGCCGCAGGTAGGATTGTATGACCACGCCCACGTTGTCCAGCCCTTCCTGCCGCATCTTGAAGTAAAGTTCAAGCGTGGCGTCAACCCAAGGCGAATCTTCCATGTCTATCCGCACCATAATCCCATGCTCTTTGGCAACCGAGAGAATGCGGCGCAGGTTTTGCTCGCAGCGTTCTTTGTCTAACGCCAAGCCGATTTGGGTAAGTTTGATGGAAGCGTTGGCCTGCACGTTTTCCTCATCTATTGCATTGAGCATGTCAATTATCGCTTGAGTTGCTTGCTCGGCTTCATTTAGGTTTGTGGTTGATTCTCCCAAATGGTCTAATGTGACAAAAATGCCTTGGGAATTGAGTTCTTTGATGACGCGGATAGCGTCCGATAATTCGTTGCCCGCGACAAACCGCGAGGCCACTCGGCGGGCGACCGACCATTTTGAAACTAAATTTTGCGCCCAACCGGCTTTGGAGAGGTAAATCAACCATGCTCTGAGCATATCAACCTCGTTGTTGTGATGGGATTGCAGAGCAAGTTTGGGCTCTTGGCGGCTAAGAATCTATCCGAAAATATCGTGGCAGTGTCATTGCGAGCCCCGTAGGGGCGAAGCAATTCCCCCTTTTGCCGGTCGGGGAACTGCTTCGGCGGCTCCGCGGCCTCGCAGTGACACGCTCACAAAGATAGGACTCATGCAGTTGCTGGTAGAAGCGCGCGTTTTCATGTCATGGCGAGCCGCCATAGGCGGCGAAGCCATCCCCCAGACAGTGTGGGAGACCGCTTCGGCGGTCTACGACCACCTCGCGGTGACATGAAGCAGGAGAACTGCGTAACTCCTAAGAATTTTCGGATAGGCTCTAATAGAGTTGGAGCATTTGCTCGCTACTTTGTGGATTTTACCACCACCGCCCTTTGGGGTAAAATTGGAAGCCTGTAAGCCGCGGTGCTTTTGACCGGAATTGTTTTGTGCCGCCGACGCGGTTGTGCCGCAAGTTAGAAACCGCGCGCCGGCTCATCCCCCGCTCACCGCAAGTTTTACCCGATTCCCCCTGCCGCAATTTGTGGAAGTGAAAGATGTACACTCGTTATCGCACCGGCGGAACTCTCTCTGCCTTGCGATTGCTTTCAATGTTCGCGCTTTTGGGCGCACTGTTGCTCCTGACGGTGCAACTGGTGCGCTATAGCCGTTTTCGGGCTGTTTTGCCGCCGGGGACGACCATTGGGGGCGTCCCCGTTGGAGGGCTGGATAAGCAAGCCGCCGCCGAGCGCTTGACGGAGGTGTTCAACCGGCCGGTTGAACTTCGCTATGGTAAAGCGCGCATTCACCTCAACCCGGCGCTAATCGGCTTCAAGTTGGATATTGACACGATGATGGCCGCGGCCGACCAAGCGCGCTCCCAAACTCCCTTCTGGAAGGGCTTTTGGGATTTTTTGTGGGGGCGTATGCCACCCCCGCAAAAAGTGCCGCTGGTAGCCCATTACTCCGAAAGCCGCCTGCGCGATTACCTAAAAAACGAAATTGCCGCCCGTTATGACCAGCCTCCCGAGCCTTCTCAGCCAATTGTGGGCACGGTGAATTTCAAACCGGGCAAACCCGGGGTGCAATTAGATGTTGACGCCGCCATTCCCATGATAGAAAGGGCGCTTTTTTCGCCCACCAATCGGGTGGTGGAATTGCCCTTGCGCCGCGCCGCGCCGCCTTCCCCTTCCTTGCATAACCTCCGCGTCCTCTTGGAGCAAACGCCAAGGGTGGACGGTTTTGATGGCATTGTCGGCCTTTATATGCTGGATTTGCAAACCGGGCAGGAAATTTATTTTGTGACCGATAACGGCCGCGAAGTCCCCATACCGCCCGATGTGGCTTTTACGGCCGCCAGCACCATAAAAATCCCCATCATGGTTTCGGTTTTTCGCCGCGAAAAACTGCGCGAAATGCCGGAATTGGTGAAAACTTGGCTGAAGGAAATGATTGACCGCTCGGGCAACGACCCGGCGGATTGGCTAATGGAGAACGTGATTGACCGCGAAAGGGGGCCTTTGCTCGTCACCGATGACATGCGGGCGCTTGGCTTGCGCAACACTTTTTTGGCCGGTTATTTTTACGAAGGCGCGCCATTACTGGCCGTTTACAAAACCCCCGCCAATCAGCGCACCGACATCACCACCAACCCCGACCCGTACAACCAGACCACCCCTGCGGAAATGGGAATGCTGTTGGCCGATATTTACCAGTGTGCGGAAGAAGGCGGCGGCGCGCTCATGGCCGCTTTCCCCGGGCAAATTACACAAGATGAGTGCAACAAGATGATAGACCTCCTTTCCAACAACAAACTCGGTGTGTTGTTGGACGCGAGCGTGCCCGAAGGCACCCGCGTAGCCCACAAACACGGCTGGGTGAGCGGCCCCGACGGCGCAATCCACCTAATCAGCGATGCCGGTATCATCTATACCCCGGGCGGCAACTATGTGCTTTCAATTTATATTTACCGCAAGGGCATTTTGCTTTGGGAGCGCGGCTCAAAGTTGCTGACTAAACTCGGCGAGGCGGTGTACAACTACTTCAACCCGCCGCAAAAATGAAATGGGCGCGCAGATTTT
This sequence comes from Anaerolineales bacterium, assembly GCA_027023425.1. Classification (GTDB taxonomy): domain Bacteria; phylum Chloroflexota; class Anaerolineae; order Anaerolineales; family DRMV01; genus JALUBW01. Next base: position 16,239 of record JALVVL010000044.1, on the reverse strand, counting down.
GCACAACGCCGCGGTGATATTTGCCGCTACCGGCTTTTACGGCTTTTTGCACTCAGCGGCCGCCTCTTTTACCGTGAAGGAATGGGTGCGCCGCAAACTCGGAGAATGGGCGTCCCGCCGCTACAGGTTGGCATACAACGCTTTCTTTACGGCATTGCTTGTACCACTTTTGAAAGTAACGGCCTCATTGCCGGACAGGGTGTTGTACGTGCTCCACCCGCCTTGGCTCTACGTGGCGCTCGGTATCCAAATGCTTGGCTTAGCCATAGCCGCCGATGCCACCTTGCGCACTGATCTTTGGGCATTTCTCGGCCTGAAGCCCGAAACGCGCTCTGCGGCCGGTAAGTTGGTGGTGCGGGGCGCTTACCGCTGGGTTAGGCACCCCATGTACACCGGCAGTTTGTTGATTATTTGGCTCATGCCAGCAATGACTTTGAATTCGGCTCTCTTTTATGCCGCTCTGACTGCTTACATCGTGATCGGCGCGCATCTTGAAGAGCGCAAATTGCTTGCCGAATACGGCGAGGATTATCGCCAGTATCGTGAACAGGTGCCTATGCTGGTGCCGCGTTTCCCAAATTTGCGCACCAAATAGGGATGAATCACACACATTCCTCCGGAGGACAGCATGAAACCCAAAACTATGGCAATTCTCCAGACGATTTTCGCCGCAGGGATAGTGCTGTGGTGGGCGCTTTTCTTCGCGTTCTTTCGGCACGACCCCACAAATACTGCCGCTTACCTCGCCTACGAAACCGCTTTTCCGCTGGCAGATTTGGCTTGGCTCACGCCGCTTTTGGTGCAAGCGGCGCGCTCCAACATTCGCGGCCATGCCCATTCCCTCATTTGGACGGCCGCGGCCGGTGGAGCGTTGGTCTTCTTGGGCGTGCTTGATTTCAGTTTCAATCTCCAAAACGGAATTTACGCCCGCTCGCTTGCCGATGGCTTGCTGAACGGCTTTATCAACGCCGCTTGCATCTTTTTCGGCCTGTGGAGCATTGCTTGGAGCAAGCGGCAGGCCGCATAAAGGCGCTGAGTGCTTTACTTTGCGCAAAACCTTGCTATCGGCGTGAAAAATGGCTATAATCCCGCACCGCACAGCGGCCTTTAGGCCGCCCTTTCCTGCCGCCGCGGCGGCGGGCATTTTGTTATTTAGGAAGGGGCTATGACCGTCCAATATCTTACCCCAGAAGGTTACAAAAAATTAGTTGAAGAACTGGAGTATTTGCGCACCGTCAAACGGCAGGAAGTCGCTCAGCGCTTGCACGATGCTCTTGCCGAAGGGGGCGACTTGATTGAAAACGCCGAATATGAGGCCGCCAAAAACGAACAGGCTTTTGTGGAAGGGCGCATACAGGAACTTGAATACATACTTGCCAATGCCCGCGTGGTTGAGGGCGGGGCCTCCGGCGAGGTAGAAGTTGGCTCGCGGGTCACGGTTGATTATGAAGACGGCACAAAAGAGACTTACACAATCGTGGGCGCGGCCGAGGCTTCGCCGCGCGAAGGCCTCATTTCCAATGAATCGCCCTTGGGGCAAGCGCTCTTGGGCAAAAAGGCAGGCGAAGAGGTTGAAGTGAATGCCCCCACCGGCAGTTTCAAAGTCCGCATCTTGAAAGTGGAATGACGCGGTGGGGAGGCAATTCCTCGTCTTGACATTTTGTTGGTAATCTGAGTGTGTTTTGCTAAAAAAGCGCCTTCGCATTTGTGCGAAGGCGCTTTTGCGTGTAAGGCGGGCTCTCAGGTCGGCCTGTAAGCCGCATTCTGTCGGGCAGGGATGCCTGCCCGGGTGGTCATCTATCTGGGCTGCGGAGTTACCCCCGCAGCTCGGTGCGGCCTACCCGAGGCTCTGGGGGCGCGGGCCACGCCCCGGCGGCATAGCCGCGCTCGCCTCTGCTTGGCCTTGCTCCCGACGGGGGTTGCCTGGCCGCGCCGGTTACCCGACGCGCCGGTGGGCTCTTACCCCACCTTTTCACCCTTGCCCGCACCTGCGCTTGCGCAGGCCGCTGGCGGTTTGTTTCTGTGGCCCTGTCCGAGGGGTTGCCCCCTCCCGGGTGTTACCCGGCGCCGTGCCCTGTGGAGTGCGGACTTTCCTCGGCGGCCTGAGCCGCCGCGACCACCCGGCCGGCCTGAGGCCGTTCATATCTTAGCCTATTGGCCTTTTGGTTGTCAACCCGCTTTTGTAAATTTTTTGTTTGACTTTTCCAGCGCGTTGGCGCTATAATCTCATTAGCCGCTAAATAGCCGCACGGGGAGCTCGGTGTTGCCGGGCTGAGAGGCAGGCCGTAAGCCTGCGACCCGTACACCTGATCCGGGTAATGCCGGCGGAGGGATGGCGGTGCTCAGACCTCAACCCTCCGTTTGGCACGGAGGGTTTTGTTATGCATGTGCTCATCTGCGCGAACGGCGCGCCCCAAACCCTGCCCCGCACCATCCCCGTTGGCGATTACATCATTGCCGCCGATGGAGGCGCTCGCCTTTGCCGCCGCGCCCGCCTCCGCCCCAACTTGCTCATTGGCGATTTGGATTCGCTCACCTCAGCCGAAATAGCCGAATTGCGCGCCGAAGGCGTTGAGGTGCGGCAATATCCAGCCCAAAAAGACCAAACTGACCTTGAACTCGCACTTGAAGCGGCGGTGGAGGTGGGTGCGGAGCGCGTAACCATCCTCGGCGCGCTCGGCGGCAGGTGGGATCAGTCGTTGGCAAACTTGATGCTCCTTGCCCACCCGCGCTGGCGCTCCCTGCCGGTGGTGCTCCTCGCAGGCGAAGAGCGGGTTTTGCTGATTGCCGAGCGCGCCCGCCTCTGCGGCGAAGTGGGCGACACCGTTTCGCTCATCCCGTTGGGAGGGGATGCGCGCGGCGTCACCACCTCCGGCCTTGCTTACCCGCTCACCGATGGTGTGTTGCCGTTTGGCGCTACACTGGGCGTGAGCAACGTCCTTTCCGCCCCCTGCGCCGAAATCACTGTGCAGTCGGGCTTGGTATTGGCTTTTCACATCCCTAAAGCGCAATTAGCAGAGATTGAGAAGGCGAAGAGGAGGGAAGCGTTAGGTCGTTAGGTCGTGGAGTCGTTGGGTCGTTAGGTCGTTGAGGTGTTGCGTCGTAGGCGGAGCCGAAAAACCGCAGAAAACGCAGAACCACAGAAAACGCAGAAGTTTACAGAGAACACAGAAAAAATCTGTGCTAATCTGTGTAATCTGTGATTTCCTATCCACAGATTACACAGATTTACACCGATTGAGTAAGAAAAACACAGAGGACACAGAAATTTACAGAGAACACAGAAAAAATTTTTCTTTGCGTCCTTTGCGTTTCTCTGCGCCTCTGTTTTCCTCTGCGTCTCTGCGTTACTTTCTTGGCGTCCTTTGAGCGCTTGGCGTCCTTGGCGTCCTTATCCACCGATTGACACAGATTTGCACCGATTGAAGGAAAAAACACAGAGGATACAGAAATTTACAGAGAACACAGAAAAATTTTTTCTTTGCGTCCTTTGCGTCTCTGCTTTCTCTGCGCCTTTGCGTTAACCTTGGCGCACTTTATCAGGCTCTTTGAAGGAGGTTTGCGATGAAAGGCTCTCGTCCGCTGGTTTATGCTCTCGGAACGGCAATTTTTACGCTCGCGGTGTACTACTTAGCCGCGGTGGTGCGCGCTAAAGCCGAAGGGATTGCGTGGAATCCGATCCACGCGGCAGTGCTGGTTGTGCTTGCGCTGGCAATCGGCGCGGCGTGGGGCGCGCGCCCCTCATTTGAGGGCTGGCGCACGGTGGAAATCATCCTCGTCGCCAACCTCGCTTTGGTCTTTGGCTTGCTTTTCGTGGGCTGGAGCATGCTTTGGGATGCGGCAAAGCCGCTTGAAGCCGTGTTCCCCGGCTTGCGCGACTTGCTCTACGGCTTTTGGTTCATCGCGGCGGTGGTAGCGCCCTACATCATCCGCAAGCCCGGCGCGGCGCTGGCTGCTGAGGTGCTGGCGGCATTGGCGGAGTTCCTCGCCGGTGGCTACTGGGGGCTTACCCTGCTCATTTCTGGCTTGGTGCAGGGCGGTATGGCCGAGATTGTGTTTGCGGCTACCGGCTATAAGAAATACAACCTCGGCGTGCTGATGGCGGCAGGTGCGGCCGCGGGCATCGGCAGTTTGGTGGTTGACTACATGTTTTGGTATTCGCAGACCAAGCCCGCGGTGCTCGCCGCAATGTTGGTGGCGCGGCTGATTTCCGGTGCGGTGCTTGCCGGTTGGCTTGGCAAAGTCATCGCCGATGGGCTGTACCGCGCCGGCGCGCTCAATTCCTTCGCCATTGCGCGAGAATAAACTCGCAATTCGCAACTTGTGGCTCGCAATTTGGAAATTGAAGTTTCCCACCTAACCGTGCGCTACCCGCGCACCCACGCGCCTGCCCTCGCCGATGTTTCGTTTTCCATCCCCAAGGGCGAACTGGCGCTGTTGCTTGGCCCATCGGGCGGCGGCAAATCCACGCTGGCGCTGGCGCTCACCGGTTTGATTCCGCACAGCATTTTTGCCCGTGTGGAAGGGACGGTACGCGTCGCTGGTTTGAACCCCGCCGAAACCCGTCCCGAGAAGGTCGCCGCTCGCGTGGGCATACTTTTTCAAGACCCCGAAGCCGCTTTCGCCACCCTCACGGTTGAGGATGAACTCGCCTTCGGGCTTGAAAACCTTGCCCTGCCGCCCGAGCAGATGCCCGCGCGCATCATCTCTGCCCTGCGCGCCGTTGGCATGGAAGCCTTCCTCCATCGCCCCCTGCAAACCCTCAGCGGCGGCGAAGCCCAGCGCATTGCCCTTGCTGCCGTTTTGGCGATGGAGCCCGACGTGTTGGTGCTGGATGAGCCTACCGCTAACCTTGACCCCGCCGCCACGCGGGCTTTCTTTTCCACCCTCGGCTCGCTGAAAGGCCAGCACACAATCTTGCTGATTGAGCATAAGTTGGATGAATGCTGGCGTTTGGCCGACCGCGTGGTCATCCTTGGGGAAGGGGGGCGCTTGCTGGCGAGCGGTGCCCCCGAGCCAACTTTGCGCTCGCACCTTGCGGAGGTTTTGCGCGCGGGCGTGTGGGTGCCGCGGGAATACGACCCGCGCGCAGGCCGCCTCCCCCCGCCCGACGTTTTCCCGCCGCTGCGTGAGCCGCCAGCCGTGGAGGTGCGCGGCCTGCGCTTCGCCTACGCTGATACGCCCGTTTTAGACGGCATTGACCTCACTATCCCGCAGGGGGATTTTGTGGCCGTGCTCGGCGCAAACGGCGCGGGCAAGTCCACGCTGGCAATGCAAATTGCCGGTCTGCTTCCTGCCCCACAAGAGGGTGAAATCCGTCTGTTCGGCAAGCCGTTGGAGGACATCCCACCGCGGGAGCGCGCCGAGTTGGTCGGCTTTGTCTTTCAAAACCCCGAGCATCAGTTTGTGACCGACCGCGTTTGGGATGAACTGGCATACAGCCTGCGCGTGCGCGGCTGGGCTGAGGAGGAAATTCGCCGCCGCGTTGAGCAACTGCTGGCCGAATTTCGCCTGACCGACCATGCCGACCGCAACCCCTTTACGCTCAGCCAAGGGCAAAAGCGCCGCCTGAGCGTGGGCACAATGTTAGCGGCGGGGCAGCGCCTTTTGATTTTAGATGAGCCGACTTTTGGGCAGGATCGCAACACCGCCTACGCGCTGATGGAGCGCCTGCGCGCGCTGAACAAGCAAGGCGTGACGGTGATGATGATTTCGCACGATTTGCGCTTAGCGCGCGAATACGCCCGCCGCGCCATAGTGCTTGCCCGCGGGCGCGTGGTTTACGACGGTGCACCGTCTCAACTGCACGAAGGGGTAACGCAAAGGACGCCAAGGATAAAAACCACAGATTACACAGATTAGCACAGATTTTTTCTGTGTTCTCTGTAAATTTCTGTGTTCTCTGTAAATTTCTGTGTCTTCTGTGGTTTTTCTGCTCTACCTACGACGCAACAACCCAACGACTCAACGACTCAACGACCCAACGACCCAACGACTCCACGACTCAACGACCCAATCCGCGCCAATCTGCGGTTTCTCCTTGCTGAGGCTGAGCAGTTACGGCCTGCTATAGCGCCTTTCGCACGGTCTGGTAGAGCGCCTGCGCTTGCAGGCTGGGCAAGGTGAGGCATTCGGCGCGGAGGTGCTCGGCAAGGCGGCGGGCGTAGCCTTGGTCAAATTCCGCCAGTTCCATGTTGATCACAACGCTGTGGATGCCCGCGGCGGCGATTTTGTCGGCAATTTCGTATGCTTCTTCCAGCGGCGGGATTTGGGGGTTGATGGAAACATTTGCCGCGCCATCGGTCAGCACAATCAAAAGCGGGCGCACGTCGGGATGGGCTATTTGCTCGCGGCGGATGACATCGTAGGCCAACATCAGCCCCGCCGAGAGGGGCGTTTTCCCGCCGATGGGGATGTTTTTGAGGGCACGCCCCGCCAAATCCACCGAATTTGTGGGCGGCAGCACGAGCGTGGCGCGGTTTTTCTGGAAAACAATGAGCCCAACACGGTCGCGGTGCTGGTAGGCGTCGGTGAGCAGGGCGAAAATTGCGCCCTTGGTCGCCGCCATGCGCTCGGTAACCGCCATTGACCACGAGGCGTCAACGGCAAAGATGATGAGGTTGGCGGCTTTGCGGACGCGGACTTTTTCGCGCAGGTCTTGTGGTTTGAGGATGAGCGCGGGGGCATCGGGAGGGGCTTGGGCGCGGCGCTGTGGCTGGTAAGGTGCGGCGGCGCGCAGGGTGGCGTCAAATGCAAGGTCGGTAACTTTGCCTTTGGGCAGGCGGGCGCGGATGTAGCGTCCGCTTTTGCGGTTGGTGAGCGTTTCTGACCTTTTGCCGCCCTGCTTGCGGCTGAGGTTGTCAAGCGGCGTGGTGAGGTGCTTGGGCGCGACCGCCTGCGCCTGCGGAGCCTGTTTGCCGCCCTGCCACCAGCGTTCGTTTTGCGAAGCGAAAACATCCGGCGGGCCGGCGCGCATCGGCGAATCGGGCTGGGGCTCGGCTCCGAGGTCGGGCGTCACGCCCGAATCACTTTTTTTGAGCCGCTCTCGTCCGGCGGCTGTGCCTTGCGCGCCGCACCGCTCGGCTGTGAAGCCCCGACCAATTCCTCAAGCCGCTCTTGCAACTCGGTGAACGAAACTTCGCTTTGCCCCAACGGCGTGCGCTTGAGGCGGTGCGGCAGGGCCAGTTCGGCGGCGAGCACAATGTCTTCGCCGATGATGGAAGTGCGCCCTTCGTAAGCCGCCTGCGCCCGCGCGGCTTTGAGAATTATCATGTCGGCGCGGTGCCCATCTACGCCCATCGCGGCTGTCAGCGATGCAATTGAAAGCAGGTCGCGGCGGGTGTAAGTTACATGCGGCAAAAGTTCGCGGGCGCGCGCAATGCGCTCCGCTAACGCCCGCTCGTGCTCTTCCCATGCCTTGCGGAAACCTTCAGGGTCTTCCTCAAAAGCAAGGTTGCGCTCAATGATTTGGACGCGCTGTTGTGGATCGGTGACGGCGTGGATTTCTACCGAGAGGGCGAAGCGGTCAAGCAGTTGGGGGCGCAGGTCGCCCTCTTCGGGGTTCATCGTGCCGACTAAGATGAAACGAGCCGGATGCCAGAAGGAAATGCCTTCGCGCTCCACAATGTTGACGCCCATTGCCGCGGCGTCAAGTAGCAGGTCAACCACGTGGTCATCCAGCAAATTGACTTCGTCAATGTAAAGGATGCCGCGGTTGGCGGCGGCAAGCACGCCGGGTTCAAAGTGGCGCTCGCCGGTTTGGATGGCTTTTTCAATGTCAAGCGTGCCGACCACGCGGTCTTCGGTAGCCGAAACCGGCAGGTCTACAAAGGGGACAGGCTTCCATTCCCAATTTTCCTGCAGATTTTCGCCTTTGGCGGCGCGCGCCATGCACTCAGTGCACCAAGTTTCGGGATGGTCGGGGTCGCAGCCAAAGCGGCAGCCGCGCACCACCTTCACCTTCGGCAAAAGCGCCGCCAGCGCCCGCGCCGCGGTGGATTTAGCCGTGCCGCGCTCGCCGCGTATCAGCACCCCGCCAATGCGCTGGTCAATTGCATTCAAAATCAGCGCCTTTTTCATGCGCTCTTGATTCACTATCGCAGTAAACGGAAAAATTATCGGCATACCTTCATCCTCAAACAGGGTTTGCGCATAGCGGTTGCAGTTATACCACAAAGGTTGCCAACTTTTCCAAGCACCTGTTATAATTGCTCCATCTTTTACCCACGGAGTCGGTCTATGGAATGGCAAGAAGAGCAGGAGGTTGCTCCCGAAAACGCAGTACCCGAACAACCCGAACCAGAAGAAGAAACTCAAATGACGATGGCCGAACTGCTGGAAGGCAGTGACTTTGCGGTTGAATTCCCGCAAGCAGGGGAAATACGCGAAGGCGTAATCACCAGCATCACCGATAACGAAGTGCTTGTCGGAATCGGGGCTAAGTCGGAAGGTGTAATACCCCGCCGAGATTTGGAGCGCTTGAGCGAGGAAGAGCGGGAAGCAATAAAAGAAGGCAATACAATCCCCGTGTATGTTCAGCGGGTTGACAAAGACGGCACAGCGCATCTTTCATACTCCCGCGCTTTAGAGATGAAAGACTGGGAGCGCGCGGAGCAGATGAAAGAATCCAAAGAGACCTTCCAGACCACGATCGCCAATGTAAACAAAGGTGGTCTGGTAGTGCGCTTTGGGCGGCTGCGAGGCTTTATCCCGGCGTCGCAAGTTAGCCGCGAGCGGCGGCTTTCGGTCGGCGGTGGCCGTCCCGACAAGGACTTGGAGAGTTGGAAAAAACTCATCGGCCAACAAATTGCCCTGCGGGTTATTGAAGTTGACCGCGAACGGCGCCGGCTCATCCTTTCCGAGCGGGCGGCAGCGCGCGAGGCGCGCGAAATCCTCAAAGAGCAATTGCTGGATTCGCTCCAAGTCGGCGATGTGAAGACCGGGCGCGTCACCAGCCTCACCGATTTTGGCGCTTTTGTCAACATTGACGGCGCAGACGGGTTGGTGCACCTTTCCGAAATTTCTTGGGAGCGCGTAAACAAGGCCTCCGATGTGCTCAAAATCGGCCAAGAAGTTACCGTCAAGGTAATTGAGGTTGACAAAGAGCGCAAGCGCATTGGCCTTTCCATCCGCCAACTGCAGGAAGACCCGTGGAAGCAAAAAGTCAAGGGCTTGCGTGAAGGCCAACTGGTGCGCGGCACAATCACCCGCCTTGAAAAATTTGGCGCATTTGCCCGCCTTGAAAACGGCCTTGAGGGGCTGATTCACATTTCCGAACTGAGCCCGCAGCGCATTGAGCACCCGCGCGAGGTCGTCCACGAGGGCGATGAGGTGACTTTGCGCATAATCAAAATTGACCCCGAACAGCGCCGCATCGGTTTGAGCCTCAAGAAAGTGGATTCGCTGGCTTATGCCGATTTGGACTTACGAACCGCCCTTGAGGAAGCGGGCGATGTGCTGAAGGAAATTGCCCCGGAGGAAAGCGAACCGCCCGCCGCAGAAGCAGAGGCCGAAGCCCCAGAAGCGGAGGCGCCCGCAGCCGAAGCCGCCGAAACCCCCGAGGTGGAAACGGAGGAGCATCCTGCCGCTGAATCCGCGGCGCCGGAAACCGAGGCCACTGCCGAATCGGGCGAGGAGGAAAAACCAGAGGAAGAGGCTGAATAAACGGCCAAACCCAAGCGTGATCTACGGCGCACTCCGGTTTTCGGGTGCGCCGTTTTTTCATCCACAGACACGGAAAAAACCACAGAGGACACAGAAATTTACAGAGAACACAGAAAGAGAGGGATTGAGGTACTAAGGGATTGGGGCGTTGAGTCGTTAGGTCGTTGAGTCGTAGGTAGAGCGGGAAAACACAGAAAACCACAGAAGACACAGAAATTTGCAGAGAACACAGAAAAAATCTGTGCTAATCTGTGTAATCTGTGTAATCTGTGGTTTGTTTTATCCTTGGCGTCCTTATCATCCACCAATTTACACCGATGTTAGATTTTTATTTGAGAACACAAGTTCTTCGCACATCGCCGAAAATTTTGGTAGAATGTTAGCGGAGTCCACGGGGGAAGGGATAGATTCATCACCTTCCCCGCAAGTTTCCCCTGCAATTTAGGTAAGTGTAAGGAGGCAGTACCTTGGCTGGAATGGATAAATTCACGCAGAGAGCGCGGCGGGTGCTGGCGCTGGCTTATCAAGAAGCCGAGCGTATGCGCAAGACCCGCGTCGGCACCGAACACCTGCTCCTCGGTTTGGTGCGCGAGGAAGGCGGTATTGCCGGTCGCGTCCTGCGTCAACTTGGGTTAGACCCCGACCGCGTTCAGGAATTTGTTGAAAGGATAACTGGCATCGGTTACTCAAGCGGCGGGCAAATCGGACTTTCGGAGAACACCCAAAAAGCGCTTGAACTGGCTGTGGATGAATCCCGTCGCATGGGGCATCAGTACGTCGGCACTGAGCACCTGCTTTTGGCTTTGCTAAGGCTCCCCGAAAGCACGGCGATGAAAGTGCTGGCGCGGATGGGCATTACTGCCGACCAAGTGCGGCGGCAAACGCGCCGCGTTTTGGAAGATACCGGCTCGCGCACCCCCACCCGCATCCGTGCCGGGCAGGAGCGCAAGGGCAAGGACAAAAAAGCCCCGCTAATTGACCAACTCGCAACCGACCTGACGGCGCTCGCCGCGGAAGGCAAACTTGACCCCGTAATAGGCCGCGAAACCGAAATTGAGCGCGTCATCCAAATTTTGGCGCGCCGCACCAAAAACAACCCCGCGCTCATCGGCGAGCCCGGTGTGGGCAAAACCGCCATTGTGGAAGGGCTTGCCCAGCGCATCGTTGAAGGCGATGTGCCCGCGCCGCTCCTCGGCAAGCGGGTGCTTCAGTTGGATGTGGGCTCGCTTGTGGCGGGCACGATGTACCGCGGCCAGTTTGAAGAGCGCCTGAAGCGCGTCATTGATGAACTGAAAGCCTCTGACGCCATCCTGTTCATTGACGAATTTCACATGCTTGTCGGCGCAGGAGCGGCTGGTTCGGCGGTGGATGCCGCCAACATCCTCAAGCCCGCCCTTTCCCGCGGTGAAATTCAGGTTATCGGCGCTACCACGCTTGAGGAATACCGCAAGTACATTGAAAGCGATTCCGCGCTGGAGCGCCGCTTCCAGCCCATCACCGTGGACGAGCCTACCGTTGAGGAAACAATTGAAATCCTCAAGGGCATCCGTCCGGTTTACGAAGAGCACCATCACCTGACAATTTCGGATGAAGCGTTAGAAAGTGCCGCCAAACTTTCAGCGCGCTATGTCAGCGACCGCTTTTTGCCCGATAAGGCAATTGACCTGATAGACGAGGCTTCTTCACGCGTCCGCATGTACAAAAGTAGCATGGCGCAGGAAAGCCGCCGCATCATTGAAAGCCTGCGCTCGCTCAAAGAACGCCTTGTGCTCGCACTGGAAAACAACGAAGCCGAGGAAGCCTACCGCCTGCAAGAAGAAATCCGCTCCCTTGAAAACCAACTTGAAAGCCTGCGCACCGAGTGGGATAGGGAAACCAGCCCCACCGTGACCTCTGAGGACATCGCTGAGGTGGTCTCCATGTGGACTGGCGTGCCCGTCATGCAGTTGGCGCAGACCGAATCGGAGCGGCTGCTGCACATGGAAGAGGAACTCGGCAAGGTCATCATCGGGCAGGATGAGGCAATCAAAGCCATTGCCAAAGCGGTGAGGCGGGCGCGCGCCGGCCTCAAAGACCCGCGCCGCCCCATCGGCTCGTTTATCTTCCTCGGACCGACCGGCGTGGGCAAAACCGAACTTACCAAAGCGTTGGCGCGCTTCCTCTTCGGCTCGGAAGATGCGCTCATCCAACTTGATATGTCCGAATTTATGGAGCGCCACACCACCAGCAGGCTGGTGGGCGCGCCCCCCGGCTATGTGGGCTACGAAGAGGCAGGGCAACTCACCGAAGCAGTCCGCCGTCGCCCTTACTCCATCATTGTCTTTGATGAAATTGAAAAAGCCCACCCCGAAGTCCACAACATGCTCCTCCAAATTCTGGAGGAAGGCCACCTGACCGACGCCAAAGGGCACAAGGTTGACTTCCGCAATACGCTCATCATTATGACTTCCAACGTCGGCGCAGACATGATAAAGCGGCAGGCTTCGTTGGGCTTTGCGCTTCAGCGTGATAAAGAGTTGGAAGAGAAATTTACCTTCCAAGAAATGCGCAAGAAATTGCTGGAATCGCTGAAGCGCGCCTTCCGCCCCGAGTTTATCAACCGTGTGGACGCGGTGATAATCTTCCGCCCGCTGAGCGAGGAAGACATCCGCCGCATTGTGAACCTTGAGTTGGATAAAGTGCGGGCGCGGCTCGCCGAACAGCACAACATGGGCTTGACAGCGGACGAAAAAGCGGTGGCGCGGCTGGCAGAACTCGGCTACGACCCCGAAATGGGCGCCCGCCCTCTCCGCCGCGTCATCCAACAAAAAGTGGAAGACCCCATCTCCGAGGCTTTGCTCGCCGGAGAGTTCAAAGAAGGCGACACGGTGCTTGTAACGGTGGACGAAGAAGGCGAAATTGTGCTTCGCCCCTCAGAAAAAGAGCCCGAAGCAGATCTCCCCGAACTTCCGGAACCGGCGGTTTAGGCCCTGATATTGCAACGCAACGGCTCGGCGTTTTGCCGAGCCGTTTGTTGTTCATGGTGGCGGGCGGGCTTGCCACCCGCGTGGAGGGTTTCCCGCTCAAAATTTGTTAGGGCTTACGCAGTTGCTCATAGAAACGCTCATTTTCATGTCATGCCGAGCCGCCGTAGGCGGCGAAGCCATCCCCCAGATGATGGAGGAGACCGCTTTGGCGGCCTACGACCGCCTCGCGGCGATATGTAAGGAGGAGAACTGCGTAACTCCTATTTGTGTTGAGGGTGTGAAATGGCCGAAATTCCAGTGGGGGGGCGTCTGCAGGTGAAAGCCAAAGCGAATTTGCCGGTGGTTGAATACCGCGCGCGCCCCTTGCGCCTTGCCGAAAGGGCGGCATGGTGGGGCGTTTTTGCGTTGCCGGCCACCGGCGTGTTGTTTTATTCGTTTGAGCGCGCCTACTTTTTCTACTCGCACTATGGGCCTGTGGCGGCATACTGGCGGCCGCGCCCACTGTGGATGCTGGCGGCGGCGTGGGCGCTGTTGGGGCTTTTGCTTTTCCTGCGCCGCCTCCGCCGCTCGCGCGCGGTGCTGCGAATTGAGCGCACCGGCGTGGTGTTCGCTCCAAAACCTTCCAAAGCAATTTCCATCACTTGGCAGGAACTGCTTGGGATTCGTTTTCGGCCTGCGTGGGCGAACCTACTCGCACCTTCTGCCAAGATGTGGCTTCGCACCCGCCGCGGCGAGGTAAAAATTGACTCGCGCTTCCCCGATTTGCCCGAAATTGCTCACGAGTTGCAAGCGCGCCTTTTGCCTCATTTGCTCCCCGCTTTGCGAAAGCGCCGCGCGCGGGGCAAAGCCGTCCAATTTGGCGATGTGGCCGTTTCCCCCGAAGGAATTTTCTACCGCCGCCTTTATGCGTGGCGTTCAATCAAGCGCATTGCTTTAGAAAGCGGATTCCTCATGTTAGAATTGGATACCTCCAAGGTGGTGAAAATTCCCGTGCAGCGGGTGGAAAATCCCGAAATCCTCGTCATCTGGCTCAGAAATGAATGGTTGGCGCGGTGAAAGGCCGCATTGCGAGAGAGGAAAATGAAAGTTCCCCGAATTTTGCTTTTTTTGCTGTTGGCGGTTTTGACCTTGCTTGGGGGGTGTGCTTTTCCTGCGGCGGGCGGTGCGCCCGAGAAGACATCTCTGCCGCCAACACCTACCCTTCCCCCCGCCGCAACCGTGACCATCCGCGCCCGTTTCCCGCAGGCCAAGGGCACTTTCACCCTTGCCGTGCTGGATGAAGTGACCGGACTCAACATCGCCCCCCAGCGCTATCGTATGCGCTCCGTAGGGAATGGGGTGTATCAGGCCGTCATCCATGCACCAAAAGGCACTGTGCTCAAGTATCGCTATGAGCGGCACTCCCCCGATGGCGCGGTTCACCTTGAAGGGCTTACCAACGGCACAATTTCCCGCTATCGGCTTGCCGCGGTCTCCGGCGATATGACCATTGACGATTGGGTAGCCCGCTGGGACGACACGGCCTACAACGGAGCGACCGGCTGGATCTTCGGGCGCGTTACCGATGCCAAGGGCAACCCCATCCCTGATGTGATGATAACCGCCGCGGGGATGCGCACCTTTTCGCTGGCCGATGGCTCGTATCGCCTTGAAGGCGTGCCCGCGGGCGTTCACAACCTTGTGGCTTATCACCCCGACGGCCGTTATGCCGTTTTTCAGCACCTTGCCGAAGTAGGCGACGGCACAGCCACCAAAGCCGATATTGTGCTTGCCCCGCGTCCGTTAGTGCAGGTGCGCTTTGTGGTGGATTTGCCCGATGAGACTCCGCAGGGCGCGCCAGTGCGCCTTGCGGGCAATTTGCTCAGCCTCGGCAACACTTTTTCCGACCTTGCAGGCGGCCTAAACACTTTGGCGGCGCTGATGCCGCGCCTGCAACCTGTTGCCTTGCACAAGTATGTCATTACGCTGAAACTGCCCGCTGGAGCGGATTTGCGCTACAAGTACACCTTGGGCGATGGCTTTTGGAACGCCGAGCGCGATGCCAAAGGCGGTTTTGTGCTTCGTCGCCTGATTGTGCCCGACCACGACGCCGAGTTTCACGATGTGGTGGCTTCGTGGCGCGCCGGTGCGCAGGCTCCGGCTTGGTTTGAAGTCACCGTGCCGCCGAGCACCCCCGCCGGCGAGCGGGTGTTTATCCAGTTCAACCCCGCCGTGTGGACTCCGCCCTTGCCGATGTGGTACATGGGCGGCCACAAATGGGGCTACCCGCTTTACGGCCCTACCGACATCGCGGCGAAAATGCCTTATCGCTATTGTCGGGGCGGCCAGTGCGATGCCTCCAGCCGAAATGTTCACACCTACCTTGCCAAAGGGGCGCGCGAACTCCGCGATTCCGCCGAATGGCGCTGGTGGGCTGGTTTGGGGAAAGGGAAGCCGGTCGGCTTTGGCGCTTTGCCTAAGCGCAAAAGCGGCTTTTGGGCAGGGGTGGCTTTCATGCCAGCATTTTCGCCTTCGTGGGATGCGCGGCGCGAGCGGGCAATGGCCGAACTCCGCTCCATGCACGTTAACACGGTTGTGCTCACGCCGAGTTGGACGGCCACGCGGAGCAACCCGCCGTTTTGGGAACCGCAGCCGCCCGCCGACCAATTGAGCACCGATGTGTTGGCGTGGAGCCAAGCGGCGCACCGCAACGGCTTGTTTACGGTGCTGTATCCGGTTGTGCGCTTTCCGGGCGGCGCGGCGAAATGGTGGGATTCGTCGCCTGCCGATTTCCCGTGGTGGCAAAGTTGGTTTGACCGCTACCGCGCGATGGCGGTGCACTTTGCGGCTTTGGCGCAGCAAAACGGCGCTTCGGCCTTGGTGCTCGGCGGCGAATGGGTTGAGCCCGCGCTTCTGGGCGCTTCTTTGCCCGATGGCCGCGCTTCGGGCGTGCCCGCTGACGCCGATTTGCGCTGGTTAGAGATTTTGAAGGCTGTGCGCAAGGTCTATTCGGGCGCGGTCTACTGGGCGATGCCGCAGGAAGAGGCCGTTTCGCCGCCGCCGTTTGTGGCAAAATTTGACGGCGTGTATTTGCTCTGGAAGCCGAATTTGGGCGCAAAGCAAAGCGAATGGGGCAAGGCAACCGAAGCAGAGTTGGAGAAGTATGCCGCGGCCGCGGCGCATAAAACCAGCAAGCCGGTTGTGCTCGCGGTGTACTACCCATCGGCCAAAGGGGCGCGCGGCGGCTGTCTGCCCGCCGAGAAGGGTTGCGTGCCCGACGCCGCGCTCTACCCCGCTTCCCCTACCGCGCAGGACGTGGCCGTTGACCTCGCCACCCAGCAAAAGGCCTATTTCGTCCTGCTCAAAGCCGCCGCCAAGGCAAAATACCTTGGTGGCGTGGTGAGCGCCGATTTCTACCCGCCAATCCCTCTGCAAGACCCATCGGCATCGGTGCACGGCAAACCCGCACAGGAAATGCTGGCACGCTGGTTCAAAGCAGTCTTGCCTTGAATTTGCCCTAATGCATTCTCAAACAAGATTTCAGGTATTCCGGAAAGCGTTATCCATCCTGCTTAGGGCAAGATCTCACCTATCCCCCGATGAGCCTCGCTGGCGCTCGGCTCATCTGCCC
>JALVVL010000043.1 GCA_027023425.1 Anaerolineales bacterium | reverse complement strand
GTTCCTCGGCAGGCGCGGCGGCGGCCGCGGTTTCGGGCTCGGCTTCGGCGGTGGAGAGTTCTTCTGCCGCGCCGAGTTCGTCCAGCCAATCGGGCAGTTCCTCGGCGGGGGCGGCGGCTGCGGTTTCGGGCTCGGCCTCGGCGGTGGAGAGTTCTTCTGCCGCGCCAAGTTCGTCCAGCCAATCGGGCAGTTCCTCGGCGGGGGCGGCGGCTGCGGGTTCGGGCTCGGCCTCGGCGGTGGAGGGTTCTTCTGCCGCGCCGAGTTCGTCCAGCCAATCGGGTAGTTCTTCGGCAGGGGCGGCGGCCGCGGTTTCGGGCTCGGCTTCGGCGGTGGAGAGTTCTTCTGCCGCGCCGAGTTCGTCCAGCCAATCGGGCAGTTCGTCTGCGGGCGCGGCGGCGGCCGCGGTTTCGGGCTCGGCTTCGGCGGTGGAGAGTTCTTCTGCCGCGCCAAGTTCGTCCAGCCAATCGGGCAGTTCCTCGGCAGGCGCGGCGGCGGCTGCGGTTTCGGGCTCGGCCTCGGCGGTGGAGAGTTCTTCTGCCGCGCCAAGTTCGTCCAGCCCGAGTTCGCTCAGCCAATCCGGCAGTTCTTCCTCTTCTTCATCTTCCGCTTCCCCGCCCAATTCTTTCATCCAATCGGGTAGGTCTTCCTCAGCCGCTTGGGGCGTTTCCGCGGCTTTTTCCTCGGCTTGGGGATGCCCTTCGCTTTGGCCACCCTGTAGCAAATCCCACTCGTCGGAGATGGGCTGGGTGGTGAGGGAGCCCTCGGGCTTCGGTTCTTCGCCCGGGCGTATGGGGCGGAGGCGCGCTCCGCAAAATTGGCAGACTTCGGCGTCTGCCGGGTTGGGCTTTCCGCACATGGGGCAACGAATTTCTGCGCTCATTTTCTATTCACCGTAAGGCCTATCTGCACCGAGCAGAATTCGCAAACCGGCGGCTGTAGTGCCCAGTGCAATGCCGAGCAAAATGCCGCGCGCTCCGGCCGCGGCCGGTATTTGGGCGATCCATGGCCTGATGGTATCGCTCACCACCGGCACGGCGCCGACTCTGGGTAGGTACATTGCTCCAAGCAAAATCAGCACTGCTGTGGCGAAAAACAGCGCGCTTGAAACTCCGGGGCGACGGCGAAGCATGGTTATTGCGGCGATTCCCAAGGTGAAAGCGAGCAATGCCATTAGCCCTACGCTTGCAGGCAGGAGGAAATAGTTGAAAAGCGCCTGCACTTGTTTGCTCGCTGGCGGGAAAACCAACACAAACGCAAATGTCACCCACAGAGAGGCCACAAGCCACATACTGTTGGCGCGCCCCGGCCGCTTTTTGACAACTCTTTCCCAATGATGGGCGCTCAGGTTGACCATACCGACTAACAGCGCTGTACCGGCAAGCACAACCGCCCATGAAAGGAAAAGAATTCTCAGCGCCTCAAAAAATCCCAACGGGATGAAATAGCCGAGGAGCACAAGTGCGCCGACGCTGATGGCAACGGCCGTTGCGATTGGTGCTTTCATGCCTAACTCCCGATCAGTTTGGCGATAGCGCCGCCGATTATGATGGCTATGATCAGCCAGCGGAAGAGGTCTTGGGTAAACAGGCTTGCGCCATGCAAGCCGCCTGCACCGGCGTATGCGCCGGAGGCGTATGCTTCCTCGCCTATCAGCGGCTCATCTGCGGCCGCGTATGCCACTGCTTGCCCCGGGATATTGTCGGTGCCGGCGACGGTCAGGGCCCCGGCCGTCCGCGATGGCTCGGCCAACAGGCCAATTTCAGCCCCGAAACTGCCTATGAGGAAGTTGGTGCTCACCTGTTCTCGGTCTGCATCCAGCAGGGCGCCAACAGCGTAGGAAAATGGGGTGAGGCCGGAAACGCGCCCTTGGGTAGGACGGTAACGGCCTGTGCTCCGGGCGCGGCGGTAGCCGCTATACAGGGTTGAGCGCGAAAGTATGCCCAGTGGGCCGGTGCCGCTTGTGACAATTGTGGGTTTGTCGCTCAGAGAAGTTGCCTCGGCGAGCGGCTGCAGCGCGCTTAGGCCGCTGAAGGCAATTGCGCTCCGCTCGCCGGTGATTTCGCCGCGCCCGAGCGACACATGAAGCCGACGCCCCGATTCAACCGTGAGGAGCACGGCGCGCCTGAGGCGGCTGAAGGCGCGGATAGGGCGCAAATCGCGCCCGGGCTCGGGCGAGCCGAAGGCGCGGCGTATCAGCATTACTATCACAAACAGCACCACGAACAGCAGGCCGCCAATTTGAGCCAATGCGCTCCATGAAAATGCCATTTTGCAACCTCACTTGTCGCTTTCGGCTTCGCATAGGGAGGAAAGGAAGGATGCACGCACATCTGCATCCGAGAGCACATTTTCTACCGTTTCAAGCGTCTCTTCTTCCAACCAAGGTGAGAAAAGGAAGCGCATTCCGGCGAAAGCAATGCCGCCCAAGTCTAAAATCGGGGCAAAGCCTTCTACGGCAAAGGCAAGCACCGGCGCGAAAATGCTCGTTCGGAGTTTTATGCCCCATGCCTCTGCTTGCTCTCTGGCCGAATTGGCCGACATTTCTTCCTCCCGTTGTTTGGAAATGGCCTATATCGGGTTTATACCGGCGCGGTTTTGGGCAAAATTTGTTACTTTGATGCTACACTTTCAAGAGTATAACATAAAATGCTGGCGCCTCTTGGCTCTGTGAATTTCAGAATCGGGGCATTTGCATTTACAAACGCGGAGACGCAGAGGAACACAGAGGCGCAGAGAGGTTAACGCCAAGGGCGCCAAGGATAAAAACCACAGATTGTACAGATGAGCACAGAGGAGAAGATTAGCGATTTAGGATTTGCAGAAGGACGCCAAGGTCGCCAAGGGCACGAAGGACGCCAAGGATAAGAAACCACAGATTACACAGATTAGCACAGATTTTTTCTGTGTCCTCTGCAAATTTCTGTGTTTTCTGTGGTTTTTTTCAATCGGTGTAAATCTGTGTCAATCGGTGGATAAGAAACCACAGATTACACAGATTAGCACAGATTTTTTCTGTGTCCTCTGCAAATTTCTGTGTTTTCTGTGGTTTTTTTCTTCAATCGGTGTAAATCTGTGTCAATCGGTGGATAAGAAAGCACAGATTACACAGATTAGCACAGATTTTTCTGCGTAATCTGTGGTTTTTGTGGTTTCCTTATTGCCTCTACAGCCCTATCACGCCGTAGAAGTGCGGCAGGGGTTCGGGCTTTTCGGGGGAGATTTCCACCGCGCCCCACAGCCGCTCTTCGGCTTCGTTCAGCCGCGCTTCATCGTTTGCGTGGATGGTGAGCAGAGGCTCGCCTTCCTCAATTGGCTCGCCCACTTTCTTGTGAACCACAATGCCGACGGCGTGGTCAATGGGGTCGCCCTTCTTTTCGCGCCCCGCGCCGAGGATGACCGCCGTTTCGCCGACTTCGCGCGCGTCAATCCTCGCCACATAGCCGCTCTTCGGCGCCAACATGCTTTCAACCAGCGAGGCGCGCGGCAGGCGCTCCGGCTCATCCACATACGCTACATCGCCGCCCTGCGCCTGCACCAAGGCGCGGAATTTTTCCCACGCGCTGCCGTCGGAAATTGTGTGCGCGGCGATGGCGCGCCCTTCCTCCTCAGTTTTTGCCTTGCCGCCCAAAATGAGCATGTATGCTGCCACCTTTAGGCAATGCTCGTAAAAATCGGCGGGGCCATGCCCGTGGAGGGTGTCAATGGCTTCCTTCACTTCAAGAGCATTGCCAACAGCGTAGCCCAACGGCTGGTTCATATCCGAAAGCAAGGCGATGGCGCGCCTGCCTGCGAGGCGGGCAATGTCAACCATGAGTTGCGCCAGTTCGCGGGCGTCGTCCAGCGTTTGCATGAATGCGCCGCGCCCCACCTTCACATCCAACACGATGCCTTGCGCGCCAGCGGCAAGTTTCTTGCTCATGATTGAGGAGGCAATCAGGGGAATGGACGGCACGGTGCCGGTAACATCGCGCAGGGCGTAAAGTTTGCCGTCGGCAGGGGCGAGGTCTGCCGATTGACCGGTGAGTACAATGCCGACGGTGCGTAGTTGCTCCAAAAATTCCTCGGTGGTCAGGTCGGTGCGGTAGCCGGGGATGGATTCCATCTTGTCCAACGTGCCTCCGCTGAAGCCCAAGCCGCGTCCCGACATTTTCCCAACGGGCAGGCCCGCGGCGACCACCATCGGCAGGACGGCTAAGGTGGTTTTATCGCCCACGCCGCCGGTGGAGTGCTTGTCTAAGGCGATGTCCACCACGCCGCTCAGGTCAAGCACATCGCCGGAATGCGCCATTGCAAGCGTGAGGTCGGTGGTTTCGCGCGGCGTCATCCCGTTCAGCAAAACTGCCATTGCCCAAGCCGCCGCTTGGTAGTCGGGAATGTCGCCTTTGGTGTAGCCGGAGATGAAAAATTCAATCTCCTCTTTGGTCAGTTCAAGTTTGTCGCGCTTTTTGATAATTATGTCAACTGCACGCATGGGAAACTCCGTGAGAGAGTGAAATAGGTGTTTTGGTGTTCCAGTGCTCCAGTGCTCCAGTGTTTCGGTGCTACGGTTGCTCGGCGCCCAACCGCCAAACCCCTAATCCCGAATACCCAATCCCTTACCTCCGCCATTATACCGCCTTAGCAGCGGGGGCGGTGAGGGGGCGCGCGAGGTCTTCGGCAAGGCGCCCCAAGAGCGACCAAGGGCCAGTCCAAGTGATGAGCACGCGGCGGATTTGGCCGCGCAGGTCTTCATCGCTTTCCACAAAGACGAGTTTGTTGGTGGGCGTGCGCCCTTTCCAGCGCCCTTTTACCTTTTCTTCAAACAGCACTTCCACAAATTCGCCTTGGTAGCGGGCGTTGATTTCGGCGGAGATTTTTTCCTGCAGTTCTTCAATCAAGCGGAAACGGCGCATTTTCTCCTCAGGCGGGACGTCGTCCTTCATCTTGCGCGCCGCCACCGTGCCGGGGCGCTCGGAGTAGCGCGCCAAGTGCACCACATCCAGCCGCAACTCGGCAAGCAGATCGTAGGTGCGCTGAAATTGCTCTTCGGTTTCACCGGGGAAGCCCACAATTACATCGGTTGCAATTGCCACGCCCGGGATGATTTCGCGAATTTTGTGCACCAGCCTGCGGTAGTCCTCGGCGGTGTAGCCGCGCCGCATGTTTTCCAGCACTTGGTCGTCGCCCGCCTGCACTGGCACTTCAATGTGCGGCATCACTTTGGGCAATTCGGCGACCGTTTCCAGCAATTCTTCCGTCATCCAAAGCGGGTGCGAGGTGAGGAAACGGATGCGCTCAATCCCCTCAATTTCGTGGACGGAGCGGAGGAGGCGCGCAAGGTTGATGCCGGAATCCAAATCCTTGCCGTAACGGTCAACGATTTGCCCCAAGAGCGTGATTTCTTTGACGCCCTGCGCGGCGAGCGAGCGTGCCTCGCTTAAAATGAGTTCAGGCGGGCGACTGCGCTCGGGACCGCGGCGGTAGGGGATTACGCAATAGGTGCAGGCATGCGAGCACCCCAGCACCACCGGCACAAAGTCGCTGACCAGCCGCCCGCGCAGCCGCTGGGGGAGCACAAGTTCGCCGTCTTGGAGGGCAAAGCGTCGGCGGGTTTCGGCTTCTTGCATGGATTTGTGCTCGCGCTGGGCGAGGAAGGAAAGGAGGGGGCCGGGGTCGGAGGGCGGCGAAAACACATCCACAAACGGGAAACGCTTGCGCAGGCGGTCGTGCCCTTTCAGGCCGACCACACAGCCCATCATGTTGATAACCAAATTCGGCTTGCGGCGCTTGAGCGGCTTGAGCGACATCAAGCGCCCGTAGGCTTTATCTTCCGCACTTTGGCGCACTGCGCACGTGTTGAGCACGATAACGTCGGCGTCTTCGGCGCGCTGGGTTTCGGTATAGCCCAATTTTTCCAGCGCGGCGGCAACCCGCCGCGAATCTGCCACGTTCATCTGGCAACCGATTGTCCAAATGTAATACCGCATTTCAACCTCATGGGTTTGGCTGATTGACTGACAAAACTTGGCTGTTTACCAAATCTCTCCTATCCCCCGATGAGCCGAGCGCTAGCTCGGCTCATCTGCCCCCTTCCCTCCCTTACTAAGGGAGGGAAGGGGGCGGCTACGGTGACGCGATAGCGTCGCCGTAGCGGGGGTAGGGAGAGATCAAGCCCCAAAAGTGATGCGGGAAGATTTGTCAGTCGACCAGCGGGTTTGGTCAGATTTTCATGCTTTGCTCACCGGCTAATGATAAAATGAAGCGGCAAAAGGATACCATGAGAATGCCTAAAAGGAAAACTGTTCCGAGCGCGGTGGGGCACTATTTGCTTGGGGTGCTGTTTGCCGTTGGTGCGCTCGGGCTTTTGTATTTTTTGCCGCCGATACACCGCCGCCTTGCGTGGCGGCTTGATGCTTTGGAAACAGCGTGGCGGATGCGGAACGTTGTGGCCGCACCGCCGCCGACGCCGCGCGCCGCTTTTTCGCCCCCTGCTTTCATCGCCGCTACGGCTACGCCAACCCCTACGCCCACCCCCTCGCCCACGGCCGCGGCGACTGACCGCCTATTTCTTACCTTCACCCCTACATCCACATTCACCCCCACGCCCACCCCAACCCCAATTCCGGCAAAAGTGGTGCTCAAACCACCCGCGTGGGAGTCGCAGGATTGGAACAACTGCGGCCCGGCGACCCTCGCCATGTACTTGCGCTGGTGGGGCTGGAAGGGAGACCAATACGACATTGACGCGGTGGTGAAGCCCAAGCGCGCCGACCGCAACGTCAACGTTGAGGAACTTGCTGGCTATGTCAACACAAGAGTCAAGGGCTTGACGCTGATTTACCGCGTCGGCGGCACAATCCCTTTGCTCAAAAAAATAATAGCGAGCGGTATGCCCGTGATGATTGAGGAGGGTATGCATTTTGAGCACGCCTATTGGCGCGGCGACGACCACTGGGGGGCGCATTACCTACTTCTCACGGGCTATGATGATGAAACAGCGGAATTCATTTCGCAAGATTCGTTCCGCGGCCCAAACCGCCGCGTTCACTATTCCGAAGTCACTGCTCTGTGGGAGCCGTTCAACCATGTTTACATTTTGGTTTTCCCGCCGCGGCAGGCGCCCATCCTCAAGCGCGTTTTAGGCGCAGAGTGGGACGAAAGGGCGAACCGCGAACACGCCCTTGCTAAATCGGAAGAAGAGGTAAAACAACACCCCAAAGACCCGTTTGCGTGGTTTAACTTGGGCACCAATTTGCTATACTTTGAAAAATACGCCGACGCGGCGGCGGCCTACGATAGGGCGTTGGAAATTGGCCTTCCTCAGCGCTTTTTGCGCTACCAGTTTGGCCCGTTTATTGCTTACTTCCGCACAGGCCGCATTCAAGATTTGCTTTCGCTAACCGACTACGCGCTAAAAATCACCCCCAATTCCGAAGAAGCCCATCTTTGGCGGGGTTGGGCTTATGTGCGTTTAGGCCGCAAGCGAGAGGCGATTGCTGGATTCAGAACGGCTTTGAAATATCGCCCCGGCTATCCGGATGCGCTGTATGCTTTGAGGTATTTAGGGGTTGCGCCATGAGAGGAAATGATTTGGTGGGATTGCGCTTGTGGGTGATTGACCCCCAGCCGCCGCAATGGGCTTTGGAGACATTGCAAAGCCTGCGGTTGAGCCCAGATAAAATTGAACTGGAGGTGCTCTCCACCGCGGCGGAATGGGAGGAAAAGGTAAAGGAGGGTTTGTGGCCTGCTTTGATAATCACCGAGTATAACTTGCCTTGGTTGGAAACAAAACGGTTGTTGCAACTTCTCTCCCTCCAACCGGCGGCCACATTTGTTGCTTTGTTGAGCGATAAACCCTCGGATGCCGAAATAGCCTCTCTTTTTGAGATGGGGCTTGACCTTTACACGCGCAAAACTCCTCCTCGCCCCAACCTTTTGAGGGCGCGGATTGAACGCCTGCTCCGCAAAGCCCCTTTGCTGATGCAAGAGCGCCTCAACCTCGGCAGGCGCATCAAAGAGGTGACCACAGGCGTAAAATCGGTTGAAGAAATAGCAACTGAGGTTTTGCCTTTGCTCGGCCGCTTTTTGAGCGCTAAATGGGGCGCGGCGATTTTGCAGGAAGAGGAGCGGGCGCGCTTTGTGGCCCGTTACGGTGTTGAGGTTGAAGTTTCGCCGGAGGAGGTGTTGTCGGTAGCCCCGGCCGCTTCGGATGGGACTTTGCACTTTTCGGCGCAGGATTTGCCTTCAAAAGCCGCCGAGAAGTTTTCGGACAATAAAATCACGGCCTTCAACTTTTATAGGCTTTTTGAGCGAGAAGACGCCGAAGAGTGGTTTGTGTTCGGTTGGGAGCACTTGACAGAGGTAGTGCGCGAGCGCCGCCAGTTGACCTCGGAACTTATGCAGTGGATAGGCTCGGCCAGCCAACGCGCTTTTGCCGAAAGCGTAGAGCGCTCGCGTAGGCAGGAAACTGAGGCGCTTGTCTCTTTGATGCTCCGTCTGAACAGGTCTCTTTCGCCGGATAGGGTGGCAGATGAAGTGCTCAAAGGAATTAAAGCCTTGGTGCCTTATGACCGCGCCTCGGTATGGCTTTGGACACCAAGCCGTAAACTGAGGCTTGTCGCGCACGACGGTTTCAAAGAACCGGGGAGTTACATTGACTATGCCGTGCATCACGCGAAGCCTCCTCTGGAAGAATGGGCGGCCGTGCAAATTCTAACCAGCACACACCGCCCTTTGCTTTTGGAAAATGTGCGAGATTTCCCCGAATGGCAAAATTTGGTCGGCGAGCAACCTGTGCTTTCGTGGCTTGGCATTCCCATCCTTTACGATGAGCAGGTGCTTGGGGTGGTGTTTTTGGAGAAATTCCCTCCGGGGAAATTGAAGGCGAGGGATATTGAGGCCGTGCAGGGGCTTATGACCGCGGCCGGGATCGCTTTTTACAACGCTAAATTATTCGGCGAGCAAAGCAAGTGGCGCGAACGCTCTTCCGCTTTGCGATGGATAGCCCTCCAGATGGTTTCCACCTTAGACCCACAAGAAGTGCTACAGCAACTGGTGAGCGAAACTTTGGCGCTCATGCAGGCTGAGGATGTGCACATCTTTTTCTACGACGGGGATGAACTTGAATTTGTGGCAGGCGAGTTTAGGGGGATAAAGATGCAAGAGCCATATTGGCAACCGCGCAAAGACGGAATTACCTACACCGTTGCCCGCCGCAAGCAACCCATCATAGTGCCAGACGCACGCGACCATCCCCTTTATGCTGATTCACCTTGGTATGGCGCAATTGTGGGAATGCCCCTGATAGTCCGCCGCAACCTTTTAGGGGTTCTGAATGTTGCTTGGAGCGCTCCGCGCGAGTTTTCGGACGATGATATAGACCTCCTTCGCAGCCTTGCCGATTATGCGGCCATTGCTCTTGAAAATGCCCATTTAGTCGCTTCGCTTGAAAAGCGTGTGAATGACCTGACAGAATTAGCCCGCCTTGGCGAAGAGATGCGCTCCAGAAAGCCGAGTGATGAACTCGCCGGTGTGGTGGTGAAAAATGCCGTCTCGCTTGCTAATGCTGATTTCGGCATAATCACTGACTTTACCGGCGACGGGCTAAGGATTCGCGGTGTTTCCGGCTTGCCTGAGGAATTGGTAGGGGTGGAAATCCCGTTGGATTACGGCGTTTGTTGGAGTATCCTTGCCGGTCGGGGGATCACCACCTTTTATAATTTGAACTCAGAAGACGTATTGCCCCCTGAGATGGGCGTTATCCCGCAGGTCAAAACGGCGCTGGCCTTTCCAATAAAATCCGAAACCGAAAGCGGGGCGATGGGATGCCTGCTTGTGGGATGGAATGTTTCAAAGCCCTACCTTTCGGGGGAGGTTTTCAACGCTTTGCAATTGCTTACTGCGATGGTCGTTAACATGCTTGAACGGGCGCATTCGCAGGCGGAGTTGGAAGAGGCGTTTTTACAGGCGGTTACGGCGCTTTCGCGCGCTCTTGATGAGCGAGACCACTACCACGGCGACCACAGCGAGCGCCTCAGCCAGTGGAGCGCGCTGGTGGCGCGCGAACTCGGCTGTTCCGAGGAAGAAATTGAAATCATCAAACAAGCCGCTTTGCTACACGATATTGGCAAAATCGGCATACCCGATAGCATTCTCCGTAAGCCGGGCCCTCTCACTGAAGAGGAATGGGAAATTATCAAACGGCATCCGCTGATTGGGGCGCGCATACTTCGCCCGCTGGAGCGGTTGAGGCCGGTGGCAGAGATTGTTGAAGCCCACCACGAGCGTTGGGATGGAAGTGGTTACCCGCGCGGCCTTAAAGGCGATGAAATACCCTTAGGGGCGCGGATCATCGCAGTGGTGGATTCGTATGGGGCAATGATAGACGATCGGGTTTACCGCTCATCAGTTGGCTTTGAGCAAGCCATAAGGGAAATAAAGCGCGGCTCCGGCACGCTTTACGACCCGAGAGTGGTGGAAGCGTTTTTGCGTGTAGCCGAGTCTCTTAGAGATGAAAATCCTTCGTAAGGAGGTTGACGCCAAGGACGCCAAAGATGAAAACCACAGATTACACAGATTAGCACAGATGAGAAGATTAGCGATTTAGGATTTGCGGGTGTTCTCTGAAATCGGTGTAAATCTGTGTCAATCGGTGGATGAAACAAACCACAGATTACACAGATTAGCACAGATTTTTCTCTGTGTGCTCTGTAAATTTCTGTGTCCTCTGTGGTTATTTCTCCAATCGGTGTAAATCTGTGTCAATCGGTGGATGAGGACGCCAAGGGCGCCAAGGACACAAAGGACGCCAAGATTAACGCAGAGACGCAGAGGAAACAGAGGCGCAGAGAGGTGCAGAGGGAAAAACCACAGATTACACAGATTAGCACAGATTTTTCTCTGTGTGCTCTGTAAATTTCTGTGTCCTCTGTGGTTATTTCTCCAATCGGTGTAAATCTGTGTCAATCGGTGGATGAGGACGCCAAGGGCACCAAGGGCACGAAGGACGCCAAGAAAACGCAGAGGCGCAGAGTAGGGGCGAGGCGATGCCTCGCCCAGAGGCGCAGAGAGCGCAAAGAGAAAAACCACAGATTACACAGATTAGCACAGATTTTTTTTCTGCGGAATCTGCGGATAGTAACGCCAAGGTTGGCTAAAAGAGGTATCCGGACACCCAATCCTTCATCCCTCAATCCCTCAGTACCTAAATCCCTTTTTCTTTTTGTGTTCTCTGCAAATTTCTGTGTATGCTGTGGTTGATGGTTTTTCTCCACCTACGACCCAACGACCTAACGACCTAACGACTCAACGACCCAACGACCTACAAATTACCAAATGCCCACAACCTCCAACTTACCCATTCCCCCCGCTGCGCGGCGCATTTTAGCCGCGGCGCTTGACGCTGTTGAGCCGGAGAGTGCCGTCCGGCGGGCATTGCTCAACGCCGAAGGTGAAACCGCCGCTATGCTGGGTGCGGCGCGGCGCATCCTTGTTGGCGCACTTGGCAAAGCGGCTTACCCGATGGCGCGCGCCGCCCAATCCGTGCTCGGCGAGCGCATAGCCCGCGGCGTGTTGGTGACAAAAGCCGGACAACTACCCACCCCGCTTGAAGGCTTTACGTGCATTGAGGCAGGCCATCCCATCCCCAACGAAGCAAGCGTGCGCGGGGCGCAGGCTTTGCTTGAACTGGCTAACTCCGCCGAAAAAGACGACCTTTTCCTCCTGTTGCTTTCGGGCGGCGGTTCGGCGCTGGCTACCCTGCCACACCCGCCTCTCACGCTTGCCGACCTGCGCGCCACCACCGAACTCCTGCTGGCTTCTGGTGCCGATATTGCCGAAATCAACACCGTCCGCAAGCATTTGGACGCCTTCAAGGGTGGGAACTTGGCGCGCGCGGCCGCTCCGGCGGCATTGCTCGGTTTGGTGCTCTCGGATGTGCTGGGCGACCGGCTGGATGTGATTGCCTCCGGCCCGGCTGTGCCCGACCCTTCAACTTTTGCCCAAGCGTGGGCAGTGCTGGAACGCCGTGGCTTGCTGAAAGCCGCGCCGCCGCGGGTGCTCGCCCACCTTGAGGCAGGCAAACGGGGGCTCCTGCCCGAAACGCCCAAGCCCGGCGATCCCGCCTTTGCCCGTGTACACCATCTTATCGTTGGGAATGTGGTGCAGGCCGCCGAAGCCGCCGTTGACGCGGCGCGCGGGCTTGGCTTTCATGCGGCGGTGGGCGCTACCGCCGTGCAGGGCGAGGCCGCCGAGGCAGGCAAGGTGCTCGCCGCCATGCTCGCGGAAATGGCGCACCGCAACCGCCCCCTTCCACGCCCCGCTTGCTTCGTTTTCGGCGGCGAAACCACCGTAACGCTCGGAAACAAGCACGGCCTCGGCGGCAGAAACCAAGAATTGGCGCTTGCCGCAGTGCCACACATCGCAGGGCTGAAGGACGCGTGGCTGATTTCGTTCGCCACCGACGGCGGGGATGGCCCCACCGACGCGGCAGGCGCGGCCGCCGACGGCGAAACTTTGAGCCGCGCCCGCAATTTAGGCCTTTCGCCGCTCCGCTTCCTCCAAATGCACGATTCGTATCGCTTTTGGGAGACGGTCGGCGGGCTTCTCAAAACCGGCCCCACCAACACAAACGTCAACGATTTGACCTTGTTGCTAACTTTGTGAGGGGACTTCTTCTTGCCTGTGGCGCGTAACAGCCCATACCAACACCGCACCAATTGCCATTACCCCCCAAATGACCAATCCGCCCTCAGGGCCAAATGCCCCACCGGTGAGCCACCGAGCGCCAGAAACGGCAATTTTTGTCACGGCATAGGGCGAAATGCCGCTCACCGGAAAGCCAAACACCGTGCCCTCAAACAAGTTCCAGCCAAAATGCAGGCCAATTGGCAGCCAGAGCGAGCGGGTGCGCACATACCCCCAAGCGAGGTACACGCCCGCCAGCATAAGGTTTACCAATGCTAGCGCGGTAATGTTCGGGTTACCGGCGTGAAGCAAGCCGAAGAAAATTGAGGAAATGATGACCGCACCGAGCATGTGCCCGCCTTCGGCAATGTTTTGAAGCCAGTAGCCGCGCGCCCACAATTCCTCCCCCCAGCCCACGAATAACCAGATAACAACCCAATAGCCCAGCATTGGCAAATCCACCCTCACGCCCTTCACCGTGAGCAAACCACTTACCCACAAGCCGAGAAGGAGCACGCCCAACGCCAAACCCGAAATCGCGGCGCCGGCCAGAAAGTCGGTGAAGGCGCGTTTGTTTAGCCTTAGCCCCAAACTAACAAACGAGCGGCGGTCAAGCAACTTGCGGCAGGTGTAAACTGCCAGCGTAATGCCGATAGATTGCAAAATTATCAGCAGGTGTTCAGAGGGGAAGAAAAGCAAGAGGTGAGACCACGCCGCCGCGGCCATCAAAGCGATGATGAACAAAAAAGTGGTAAAAGTTTGGAGCGCGAGCCGCCAGCCCACGCGCAGGCGGGGCGGCTCTTCGTTTGTGAGAAAAAGCCACGCCAGAAAACTTGTAAATTTTTTTAGCGTTGGGCTTCCCATCTCAGTTTTCCCTCAAAACCGCTCCTGCCAGCGCCTCACACACTTCGCTTGCCTTCCCCTGCAGGAAAATGTCGGTGATGGTATGTGTGTAGTTTGAAGGGCGGATGTTCACCTCAATTATGGTTGCGCCGTTTTCCTTCGCCGCTATTGGCAGCAGCGAGGCGGGGTAAATTTCGCCGGTTGTGCCCACAACCAGCCACACGTCGGCAAGGCGCGTTTCCGCCCACGATTCCTCCTGCGCCTTTTGGGGGATTGCCTCGCCAAAGAAGACGAAATCGGGTTTCAACAAGCCGCCGCATTTTGGGCATTTAGGCGGCAATTCCTCAAGCAGATCGGGCGTTGCGGCAATTTTAGCGCCGCATTCGGTGCAGGTCAGGGTTCGGCTTGTGCCGTGGTATTCAATCACCCGCTTGCTACCCGCGGCCTGATGCAGGCCGTCAATGTTTTGGGTGATTACACCCGCAAGCAAGCCGGCGTTTTCCAAACGGGCGCAGGCGTAATGGGCAGGGTTGGGCTTTGCTTGTCCGAAGAACGAGTAGAAGATTTCTTTGATTACGGCCCAAGCCTCTTTTGGGTGGGCGAAAAAGTAATCCAATTCCAGCACTTGGGGGTCGTATTTGCTCCAGATGCCGTTTGGGCCGCGAAACGGCGGGATTCCGCTTTCTACCGAGATACCCGCGCCGGTAAAAGCGATTGCGCGCCGCGCGTTTTTCAGCGCCTCTGCCGCTTGGAGAATTTGCTTTTCGCTTGCGCCCATTGTGCTTTTGCCTCATCGTGCCAACATGCGCGTCATGGAATAGTATTCAAGGTTGGCGCGGCGGGTGTTGGAGACCACCTCTTCCAGCGGCACAAGAGCCATTTTTCGCCCGCGCAGGCCAACCATTACGCCGAATTTGCCATCCATAATCGCCTCTACAGCGCGCACGCCCATGCGTGAGGCCAACAGGCGGTCAAAAGCGCTCGGCCTGCCGCCGCGCTGGATGTGCCCAAGGATGGTGACGCGGGTTTTGAAGCCCACATCGGCTTCGTCAAGGTGGTGCGCGAGTTCTTGAATTTTGATTCCCGCGCCCTCGGCAACGATGATAATAGCGTGGGTTTTGCCGCGTTTGTAGGCGTCGGCTACGGCATTTGTTACTTCTTCCAGCGAAATATCAACTTCGGGGATGAGCACCATTTCCGCCCCGCCAATTATGCCCGCCATCACTGCAAGATAGCCGCATTCGCGCCCCATCGTTTCAATGAGAAAGGCGCGCTGGTGCGAGGAGGCGGTGTCGCGAAGTTTGTCCACGGCGTCCATGATGGTGTTGAGCGCGGTATCCACGCCGATGGAAATGTTGGTGCCCCAAATATCGTTGTCAATTGAAGCCGGAATGCCCACCACGTTCACCCCTTGTTGAGAAAGGGCATAGGCGCCGGTGAGCGAACCGTCTCCGCCGATGACAACGAGGGCGTCTATGTCGTGCTTGTTCAGTTGGTGGATGGCGTCTAACTGCCCGCGCTTGGTGCGAAATTCCTTGCTGCGCCCCGAAAGCAACATGGTGCCGCCGCGCTGGATTATGCCACCGACGTCGCGGGCTTCCAGTTTGGAAAACGCTCCGTGGATAAGGCCGTCGTAGCCTCTTTCCACGCCGTAAACTTCAAGGTTGTGAGAAAGCGCGGTGCGGACAACTGCGCGGATCGCGGGGTTCATCCCGGGCGCGTCTCCGCCCGAAGTGAGGACTGCTATTCGTTCAATTTCTTGAGTGGTCATAGTGCTCCTTTTACCGATTTGGCCTACCGAAGTCAGGGATTGTTGACTAATTTGAGGGCTTGTATTTCTTCTTGTTAGAGGGGGAGATGGTCTTCTGGCAGTCAAAGCAATAAATTTTTCCGCCGAAGCGCTCTTTATGCTGAAGACAAAACATAGCAACTTTTTTGGAAACTGGCTTGCCGCACTTAGCGCAAAAATAGCCGCTTTGAGATTTTTGAGCCTCTACTCTTGGCTTTTGAACCTGCACAAGACGGCGCGCCACCCCTAACTTTTTGTAATAGTCAATTTCTAACGGCTTGTGATACTGAAGCAGTGCCACTGCGAAATCTTTCAGCGTCTGCACGGAGATCAGTTTGGCTATAAATCCGACTGCCGCTATGGGATTTGTTTCATCTGCATCGGCTCTTACACGTTTGGCGAACATGTCCATCTTTATCACTTCGCTGGTGTCAAACTTCTTCCGCGGAGGGCGAATCACTCGCACTTTTGGAGAGATCAAAACGTAAGGGCGAAAAGTGGGCTGGAGGGGTACCCCAAGCCTCTTGGGCAATAGATCTTCTCCCTTTAGCAACTTTTTCAGGAGAAAAACGTGCCGCTGGTTTTGTTCTATCGGTGATTCAATAGGAATATATCTGTTGTTATACCAAACTAAGAATTCGCCTTTCTCCGTGATTTTTATGCTCTGCGAGAAATTTTTTGACTCCAACACGTAAATCTCCAGAGTTCTGCCTATCATCAAATGATCAATTTGCGCCGTGAGGCCGCTGTATTCTATCCGCAAATCATGTATTATTGCCCAATTTCGGCTATCTCCGAAGTAAAAATTGATGAAGTAGGCAGCGTCGCGCTCCCCTTGCCATCCCCTTTTCAATGCCCACAATTCCTTTTTTGCTCTCACCTTAACACGCTCAGGCACATGATACAAACCAATAATTTCCTCTAACTGGCGAATAGCATTTGCGGGGTATTCTTTTTCCTTGATAATCATAAAACGCTCTTGCTTGGTTTTTTGATTTAGACTCTATCCAAAAAATATCGCGGAGGTGTCATTGCGAGCCCCGAAGGGGCGAAGCAATCTCCCTTTTACCAGTCAGGAGACTGCTTCAGCGGCTATGCCGCCTCGCAGTGACACATTTGCAGAGAATTTTCGGATGGTTTTTACAAATTCTCAATGTGGATATTTTCCTCGCCCACGATGTCGTGCAGGCGCGCAAGCAGTTCGTCGTTTATGCCGGTGCTGGAATTTGGAAATTCTATCAGATAAGAGCGTTTTTCTTCAAAGATGCGCAGGGCAAACAGGTCGTTGCCGGGGTAGGCGATGAGAGCGCCGTGCACGCGGCGGATGCGGAGTTTGTCGCGCAGGCGGTCGCTGGTGGCGTGTAGGTCAACCACAATGCGGCGCGGGCGGCCGGTTTTGGGCGGGGCGGCGGGTGGTGTGGCTTCGTTGCTCGGCGCGGGCTGCGCCTTTTCCGCTGCTGGTGTGGGCGAGGTCGGCGCTTCTTGCAGGGGATTGGCTTGCGCGGGCGCTTGCTTTTCTGCCGGTGGAATTGGGGCGCTTGCGAGCGAAACCGGTTCATCAGGCATTGGAGCAGGCTGGGGCTGTGGAGGCGGCTCCGGCGCAACAGCGACACCAGCAACCACCGGCTCAGCCGCCGGCGCTACAGCGGTGTATTTAGCGACGGGCTCTTTCGCCGCGGGCGACGCTACCGCTTCTGCTGTGGCGGTTTCCACCTCCGCGATGGCATCGTAGGGCGTTGTGCTCTTTTCCCATTCGGCCGGGAAGTTTTCGGGCGGCGGGGGAGGTTCGGGCGGCAGTGGTGTTGCATCTGCAGTGTATGGCGCGGCGGGCTCGGCTGCGGTTTTGGGCTTTGGCTCTTGAGCAGCGGGCGGCTCTCGCCGGGCAGTGCGGGGCTGAGCCACGCGGCGGTGTTTGCCATTGTCGTTCGCGCCTTTACGCGATCTGCGCTTGGGCTTGCCCCACTTGCGCCTACCGGCCTTTTTTGCCAGCGCCGCGGCCTCCAAATTGGTTTCAATTTTGTCAACCAGCATTTTCGGCGTGCCGCGTTCGTTGTCCACCGTGCCGGTAGCCACGATGATGTTTCTGAGCGTGAGCACGGCGGCATACTCTTCCCATGCCTTAGGGAAGATTACCAATTCAACACGGCCGCGCAAGTCTTCCAATGTGCCGAAGCACATTTCTTTTTTGTTTTTGGTTGTGTAGGTGCGGCATTCCATCAACATGCCGCCGACTTGAACCAGCGCGCCGTTTGGCAGTTCTGAAAGGTCGGTGGAAAAGTGCGAAACCGCCTTTTCCAGTTCTTCGCGCACCGGCGCAAGCGGATGCTCGGAAAGGTACATGCCGATGAGTTCGCGCTCTTCATCCAGCAGAACCTGTTTTGAGTAAATGGTGCGGTCGCCCTTGGCAAGGCGAAAAGGTTGGCGCAGGCCGGTATCGCCGAAGAGGGCAAGTTGGCCTTCTTTTTTGGCACGGAAGTAAGCGCCGCTGACGGCTATTATGCGGTCAATGCTTTCCAAAAGGTCGGGGCGTTCGCCAAAATCGTCCAGCGCCCCGGCCTTGATGAGGCTTTCAAGCGCGCGCCGTCCGACTTTCGCCAAATCCACGCGGTAGATGAAGTCGGTGATGTCGGCGAAGGGTTGGTCGCCGCGCCCCGCGAGGATCGCCTCAACCGGCGCGCGCCCCACATTTTTGATCGCACCTAACGCAAACCGAATGGCAGGCTTGCCGTCGGGCTGGTCTTCAATGGTGAAATCCCAACCGCTGTAGTTCACATTGGGTTGCAGGATGTGGATGCCCATGCGCTCGCAGTCGGCGGCGTAGAAGGCAACTTTGTCGGTGTCGTGTTTGTAAACCGACATTTGAGCCGTCATGTATTCCGCCGGGTAGTGGGCTTTGAGGAAGGCCGTTTTGACCGCTATCAGGCCGTAAGCCGCGGCGTGGCTCTTGTTGAAGCCGTAGCGGGCGAAACTCTCCCAATCCGCAAAAATTGCTTCGGCGACCTCGCGGTCAATGCCGTTTTTTACCGCCCCTTCCACAAACTGTTTGTGGTGCTCGGCAATTTTGTCTTTTTTCTTTTTTGCAATGGCCTTGCGGAGATCATCGGCCTCAGAGGCTTCGTAGCCCGCCATGTCCATTGCCAAGAACATGATTTGCTCTTGGTAAACCGAAACGCCGTAAGTTTCGGCTAAGCGGCGCTCCATCATCGGGTGGCGGTAGGTGATTTTCTCCTCGCCGTGCATGCGGCGGATGTATTGCGGGATGAAATCCATCGGGCCGGGGCGGTAAAGCGCCACCATTGCGATGACGTGCTCCAGTTTGGTGGGCTTCATTTCCATCAGGTAGCGGCTCATCCCCTTGCCTTCAACCTGAAACACGCCCGCGGTGCGCCCTTCGGCAAGGAGTTTGTAGGATTCGGGGTCGTCGGCAGGGATGTTGAACAGGTCGTATTCCACGCCGTGGCGCTTTTTGATGAGGTCGCAGGCGCGCGCCATCACCGTGAGCGTAGAAAGCCCCAAAAAGTCCACCTTGAGTAGCCCCAAATCTTCAATGACGGACATTTCGTACTGGGTGATTTTCTTGATGGGCAGATTGGGGTCGTTGCTGGTGGGGCGGTGGAGCGGCACATATTCAACAATTGGCTTATCGGTTACCACCACTCCGGCGGCGTGGGTGCCGACGTTGCGCACCACGCCTTCAAGGCCGCGAGCGGTGTCTATCAATTCGCGAATGTAGTCTTTGGTTTTGTAAAGTTCAACAAGTTTGGGGACGACCAGTTTTTCCAGTTCTTCGCGCTTTTTGGGGTCTTTTTCGCGTTTTGCGGCGATGCCGAGCACTTGGTCAAGCGTAACCGGCTTGCCGGGCACGTTGGGGATGAGTTTCGCGACTTCGTCAATTTCTTTCAGGGGGATATCTTGCACACGGCCGACATCGCGCACGGCGGCGCGGGCTTTCATTGTGCCGAAGGTGATGATTTGAGCAACTTTGTCCTCGCCGTATTTTTTGGCGCAGTAGCGCATGATTTCGTCGCGGCGGTCGTCCTGAAAGTCAAGGTCAATATCGGGCATGGAAATGCGCTCGGGATTGAGGAAGCGCTCAAAAATCAGCCCATGCTCCAGCGGGTCAAGCATGGTGATGCCGAGCACATAGGCCACCAGCGAGCCAGCCGCCGAGCCGCGCGCATTGCACCAAATTCCTTCTTCGCGAGCGTGTCTCACCAAGTCCCAAACAATGAGGAAGTAGGCGTCAAAGCCCATGCGGTGGATGATGCCCAACTCGTGCTCAAGCCGCTCTCGCACTTCGGAGGAGTCGGCGCGGTCGCCGTAGCGTTCTTTCAGCCCCTTTTCGCAGAGCAAGCGCAGGTAAGTTTCGGCCGTGTAGCCTTCAGGCACTTCAAAATCGGGCAGTTTGTATTTGCTTGGGTCTTTGCTGCCAACCTCCGGAAATTCTATCTCGCACATTTCGGCAATCTTGAGGGTGTTTTCCAACGCCTCGGGCACTTCGGCAAAAAGCGCCGCCATTTCTTCGGGCGTGCGGAGGTAATAGGAATCGTCCTCAATTCGCATACGGTTGGGGTCGGTGAGTAGTTTGCCGGTTTGGATGGCGATGAGGACGTCTTGCAGGCGAGCGTGCTCGCGGCGAATGTAGTGGACGTCGTTGGTGGCGACAAGTGGCAGGCCAAATTCGCGCGCGAGTTCAATCAGCGTGCGGTTGATTTCGTCCAAGTCGGGGATGTTGTGGCGTTGAAGTTCAACGAAAAAGCGCTCTTTGCCGAAGACATCGGCATACCAAGCGAGTTTGCGGCGGGCGGTTTCAAGGTCGCCGTCGCGGATGGCGCGCGGCACCTCCCCCGAAAGGCAACCGGTGGTGGCGATGATGCCTTCGGAGTGCTCGGCAAGCAAGTTTCGGTCAATGCGGGGTTTGTAGTAAAAGCCGTCAAACTGGGCGATGGTGGCGAGTTTGAGCAAGTTTTGATAGCCGGTTTTGTTTTGCGCCAGCAAGAGGATGTGGAAAGCGCTTTTATCTTCGGAGGTTTTATCGTGGATGGTGCGCGGCGCAAGATAAGCCTCCATCCCAATGATGGGCTTGATGCCTGCTTCCTTGGCGGTGGCGTAAAACTCAATTGCGCCGTACATCACGCCGTGGTCAGTCAGCGCCAAGGCAGGCATTCCCATTTCCTTGGCGGCTTTGACCAAGGGCTTGATTTTCGCCACCCCGTCCAGAAGCGAATATTCCGAGTGGACGTGCAAATGCACAAAAGACATTGTTGCCTTTCTCGCTTGAGGGATGATTGGATTATAGCACGGGGGAAGGGCTTTTTATGGCTTATCGGGGTGGTCGTGGTAGGGCAAAGAGCGGTAATCTACAATTGTCGGCACCCCCGGCGTGATGACTTTGTAGCCGTAAGAGATGCCCGGCTCGTTTTCCAAGCCGAGCAGGAAGCGAATTTGGTGGTCTAAGTTTTCGGCGTTGACCAGTCGCCCTTGGGTGGCTTTGGCAATTGGTTGGAGTGCGTCGGGGTCGCTTGCCCAGAAAATCAGCGGAATGCGGTATTCGTCTTGGAAAGGATGGGCATTGCCATGCCCGCCGCCTTTGGGCGTAACCAGTTCTCCGTGGTCGGAAATGTAGATGAAGAGCAGAGAGTCGCCGTCGGCGCGGAAAGTTTCAAAAATCCTTTTGAGTATGTGGTCGGTGTAATAAACCGTGTTGACGTATTCTTCCAGTCGGTTTTTCGGGTTTTTGATGAGCGCCCAGTCCGGTGGGTAGCGCAATTCCCATTCGTAGTGAGAACCCATCAGGTGGAAGAAAAACGCCTGCTTGCGGCCGGGGATGATGTCTTTTTGCGAAAAAATCTTGAAAATGTGCCCATCGGGGACGCGGCCGGGCTCAATTTTCATCACAAAGCGCACCACATCGGCTTCACGGGCTATGGACGATACGGCATCGGCGTGCTTTCCAGCCGGCTCTTGGTTTGAAATCCAAAAAGTTTGGTAGCCGCATCTTTTCAAGTCGGAAATGATGCTGGGGTTGGTGTAAAACAGGTCACGGTTTTCCACCGTGGCAGAAGTCAACAAAATTGGCATGGAGAGGATGGTTTGGTTCGCAGGGGAAATAGCCCACACTTGCACGCGCCCTTTCAGGTTGTCCAGAAACGGCGTGGTGGGAAGGGGGTAGCCGTAGGCGTGCATGAAATCGCGGTTTTCAGATTCCCCTTGCACATACACCACTTTGGTAAAGCGGCCGTTGCACTGGAGCGGCGTGGCGTGCTTCATAAAACGGTCTACATTTCTGTTTCGGATGAGAACGGGGTTCAAGCGTTTGTACACTTTGTAGGTGGTAGAGGCCAATTTGGCGGCAGGGTAAGCCAAAACCTGCCCGCGCGCCCCAAAACCCACCACTACGGCTAAGGCCAAAGCGGCGGCAAAGCGCCAATTTAGGCGGCGTTTTCCACGCTTGTGCAACAGCCATGCCCACACCCCCAGCCCTAAGGCCACCAGAAGGTAAAACCCCAGCGCCCACGCGAATTTGGCGCGCACTATGAACTCCATCACAAACTCGCGCATTTCACCGCTCGGGGAATCCAAAGCAGTTTCTACGCGCAGGGCAAGGTTGCCGATGTGCCAATAGTGGGCTGTATGGGCATAAACTACGCTCGGCACGCCGATTACCAATGCACCCACAATGTAGAGGCCCGGATGTGCCAGCCCCAATAAAAACAAAATTGCGGCTACGGCCAAACCACTTATGAGCATCTCAGGCTTGTAGGAATGCCGTTCAAATAAAACACCGTAAACCACAAGCGACAAGGAAGTCCACAGGGCGGCTACCGCGAGGACGGCAATTTCATTGTGCAGCCATCGTTTTATGATGTTTTTGTCCATCCGGTTTATCTCCGAACAGAACTTTTTATCCCCCACCCGGCTTGAAAAAGACCATCCCTACGCCCATGCGTTCCAAACCCTCGTTTGCCCAGTACTCAACAAATGGGGAAGGGCTGTCTAAAGCCTCAAATAGGGCGGAAATGCTGTCTTTGTCGCCGAGTTGGGCAAGGGCGCGCGCGGCCTCAATTTTTGCCGCGGGCGTGCCCTCGCGCAAGATTTGGATGAGCGGGCCAGTGGCGGCCTTGCCAACGGCGGCTAACGCGTCGGCGGCCAAGGAAGCCAAAAGCCGGTCTTCGCCCGAGAGCAGGGCAATAAGGTCGGGCACGGCCTCGGCAGTTGGCTGGTGGCGCAACCCCAGCGCGGCAACCTGCCGCACTTCCGGGGCGGGGTCGTGCAGGGCTTCGCGCAGGCGCGACGGCACATCGGGGTGTTTGATTTCGGAAAGGATGCGGAGCGCCCACCAGCGTGCCTCGGGATCGCCTTCACGGCTGAGCGCCAATAACGCGGGCACTACACTTTCGCCTGCGGTTATCAGCGCTTGTGCCGCGCGTTCGGTCGCCTCATCGTCGCCGCGGGCGATGGCTGCGCGCAACGACTGCAACAGGTCATCCATGCGTTTCTTCCCTTTTGTGGGTTTTCCTCCACCGATTGCGAACCACGGGAACCACAGAAGACACAGAAATTTACAGAGGACACAGAAAGCGGGAGGGATTGAGGAGAATTGAGGGTTTGTGTCCCTCTGCGCCTTTGCGTCCCTTGGCGTCCTTGTATATTAGACCTTGTATATTAGACCTCTTGCATAAGTAGGAGTATGGCATAATAACAGCATGAGATACGAAGAAATCAAAAACCGAAAAGATGCTGACTTCAAGCGCCTGACAGGCGTGTCACACGCGACTTTCAAGAAAATGC
>JALVVL010000042.1 GCA_027023425.1 Anaerolineales bacterium | reverse complement strand
ATCTGCCCCCTTCCCTCCCTTACTAAGGGAGGGAAGGGGGCGGCTACGGTGACGCGATAGCGTCGCCGTAGCGGGGGTAGGGAGAGATCAAAAATTTGGGCGCTAAGTTGCAAAAGGCCTAAACCAACTATCAAGGTGGATTATGCAGTAAGTCCCAATTTTTATCGTTGCGTTTCGGTTTTAGATGCGCTGGTTTTTGCCTTCAGCCGCACCGTGCCGTGGTTGCGAGGATGGAGGCCGCGGGCGCGCGCTTCGTAGAAGGCGCGAATTTTCGCCATATCGGCTTCAACATTGCCGCTGGGGTAGAGGTAGCCGCCGATGCCACACACCTTGGCTTTATAGTTGGCAAAGCCAAAGGCGATCGGCACGCCTGCTTGGGAGGCGATGTAGTAAAAACCCGACTTCCAGTGGTCAGTGGCCTTGCGCGTGCCTTCGGGGGCGATCACGACGGTGAATTCATCCTCTTGCTTGAAGCGCTCGGCAATCTGCCCGACGAAGTTGAGGCGCGCGCCGCGCTTCACCGGAATGCCGCCAAGTCGGCGCATAATTGGCCCAAGCGGGCCCCGGAAAAGTTCTTCCTTGCCGATCCAGCGCGGCTTGATGCCAAGCGCCGTCAACAGCACCAGCGCTGTCAGCAAATCCCAGTTTGTGGTGTGGAATGCGCCGATTATCAGATACTTGCTTTCGGGGGGGCGCTCATCTACCAACTTCCAGCCTGCCGCTTTGAGCAAAAAACGGGCAAACCTTTGCTTTAGCGAAAGTTTTTCCTCTTTCATCTTATCCACCTATCCTCCTATCCACCTATCCTCCTATCCACTTATCCTTCTCCACACCGCCCCACACAGCGCTCCCATTTCGGGAACGCGCATGGCGGCTAAAACCGCGCTGTAGGCGACCACCCCGCCGATGATTGCAACTGTCACCACGGCATACAGCGGTAGTGAAGCCAACCCACGGTAGATTGCTTCTACCGCTGCGCCCATCAGCGCGCTTGCTACCGTTGCTTGCAAAATTCCTTGCCACAAGTGTTTGCCTTCCAGCCCGCCAAGCCGCCGCCGCATCATGTAAAGTAGGCCGCCCATCTCAAGCGTGGTTGCCACTGTGTTTGCCAGCGCGAGGCCACCGTGTGGCATCCAGCCAATTGACTTGAAAAGCGCCACAAAGGCAAAACTGAACGCGAGGTTGAGGCTCATTGCCACAGAGCCGACCAGCACCGGCGTTTTGGTGTCGTGCAGGGCGTAGAATGCGCGCGAAATCACCTCCACAAATGAATGCGAGGCCAGCCCAAGGGCATACCACAGCAAAGCCCACGCTACCAGTTCGGTGGAATGGGCGTCAAACTTGCCGCGCTGGAAGAGCACGGCGATGATTGGTTTGCGGAGCAAAATCAGCCCCACCATTGCCGGGATGGACAGCAGAGCGACACTGCGCAGGGTGGAAGCGAGCGATTTGCGCATGGCCGTCAGTTCGCCGCGCGCCACCTGCGCTGAGAAAGTGGGTAACGCCGCTATTGCTATGGCTTGGGCTATTACCACCTGCGGCATGGTCATCACAGCCCATGCGTTTTGGATTGCGCTCAAACTGCCCTCGGGCTGAGATGAAGCCAGCACCACGTTCACCCAGAAGTTGAGTTGCACAATTGCTACGCCGAGCACGCGCGGCGCCATCAGCCGCCCGACTTCGCGCACCGCGGGGTCGTCCAATCCCAAGGTGAGCAAGTAGCGTCTGCCGGGCAGTTTGAGCAAGCCGGGGATTTGCACGCCCATGTGTAGCAGGGCGCCCAGCACCGCGCCCCATGCCAGCCCGTAAATGCCGTAGCGCGGCGCCCACACCAGCACGCCGAAAATCATCCCCAGCCAGTACATCGTGGGCGCCAGCGCCGGTAGCAAAAAACGCTGATGGGCGTTCAAAATGCCCATCAGCAGGCCGCTAAGCCCAAAAATCAGCGGCGAAACCAGCAGAATGCGTAGCAGGGAAACGGTGAGCGCTTGCTGGGAAGGGGAAAAGCCGGGGGCGAGCACATGCCGCACAATTGGCCCGGCGAGCACTCCGGCGATTATGCTGGTTATCAGCAAGGTCGCCGTCACCAAGTTGATGATGGAAGAGGCCAGCCGCCATGCCCGCGCTCGCTCCTCTTTTGCCAGAAGCCCCGTAAAAACCGGAATGAACGCCGAGCCCAACGCCCCGCCTGCAACAAGGTTGAAGAGCAAATCAGGCAGGCGCGATGCGGCATTGTAGGCGTCCATTACGCTGGTGGTGCCGAACGTGCTCATCACCAGCATTTGCCGCACCAGCCCAACGAGGTTGGAAAGCACAAAAGCCCCCATCACAATGGCCGCGGCGCGGGCTATTTGCCTGTTGGCGTTTGATGGCTCAGGCGGCGGGAGAATTTCCTCTGCCGCTTCCTCGGCCGAAAAATCCTCAAGCATGGGGTGGATTATAGCACGGGGCTCTTCGCGGTGTTTTGAGCATTCCAGATTTTGCGGCACGCGCAAGCCTCAAAAAGTTTTATAATAGCCTTGCTCGGCGCATTCGCTATACTTTGCTTTTGGGCCTCAGGAGGTTCACGATGGAAAACTTTGCTGAAAGGAAATTGCTCTTTCGGGGTGGGACGGTTGTGACTGCCTCCGAAATTTTGCAGGCCGATGTGCTGGTTGTCGGCGAGCAAATCGCCGCCGTTACTAAAGATTTGGTTGTCCCCGACGCGGAGGTTGTGGATGCCAAGGGCAAACTAATCCTCCCCGGCGGGATTGACCCGCACACCCATTTTGACCTGCCGATGTTCAACACCGTTTCATCGGATGACCACTACACCGGCACCAAAGCCGCGGCATTCGGTGGCACTACGACCGTGATTGACTTCATCCCGCAGGATTGGGACACGCTGGAAGAGGCAGTGCAGGCTTGGCATGTGAAAGCCGCCAAAGCCGCGGTGGACTACAGTTTTCATATGAACATCACCCGCTGGGATGAAAACACCCGCCGCGAACTCCCCCGCTTGCGTGAATGGGGCATTACCACCGTCAAAGTTTTCACCGCCTACAACGGCCGCCTTCGTTTGCAGGACGGCGAAATTTTTGAGGTTATCCGCCTTGCATGGCAAAACGGCATTCTCACGATGGTGCATGCCGAAAACGGCGATGTGATTGAAATTTTGGTGCGCGAGGCGCTGGAAGCAGGCCACACGGAGCCGATTTGGCACGCCCGCACGCGGCCTGCATGGGGTGCGGTGGAGGCAGTGTTGCGCGCCTCTGCTCTTGCCGCCCAAGCCGATGCCCCGCTTTACATCGTTCACATGAACACTGCCGGCGGCGCGGAGCAGTTGCGCTATGCCCGCGAGCACGGCGTCCGCGTGATGGGCGAGACCTGCCCGCAGTACCTCTTTTTCACCGAAGACGACCTCAAGCGCCCCGACGGCGCGAAATGGATTTGCTCGCCGCCCATGCGCACCCGCAAGGACAACGAAATGCTGTGGCACGCCCTTGAGCACAATTGGCTGAGCACAATCGGCACCGACCATTGCCCCTTCTTCTACGACGGCACCAAGCCGATAATCTACGAAGGCAAGCCGGTTGCCATCCCCGGCAAGGAATTGGGCAAGGACGATTTCACCAAAATCCCCAACGGCTTGCCCGGCGTGGGCGACCGCCTGCCGGTGTTGTGGACCGAGGGTGTGGTGAAAGGGCGGCTTTCGCCCCAGCAATTTGTGGCTTACACCAGCACCAATCCTGCCAAGATTTTCGGTCTTTACCCACGCAAGGGCACAATTGCCCCGGGCGCGGATGCCGATTTGGTGCTGTGGGATCCCGACCTGAAAGTGAAATATGGCGTGAAGGTGGCTCAGCACCGCACTGATTACAACCTCTATGAGGGCTGGGAATTGACCGGCTTTCCGGTGCAGGTGTATTTGCGCGGCAGGCTGATAGTTGACCACGGTGAATGGCACGGCATCCGCGGCGGCGGGCGCTTCCTGCACCGCGGCGTTCCGCAGGTGATTTAGCGGCGTTGTTGCACCAGAGCCCTCCTCTCTACCCCGGCGGCACACTCCAAAAGGGTGCACGCCGTTCGCCCCTACAGACTGTTTTGGGCGTGGTTTGCTTTTGTAGGGGCGAACGGCGGTTCGCCTGCTTGAGGACGAGGTGCTATAATCGTTTTCGGGGGACGAGCAGAAGTCCACGCAGGTGGACTTCGCAACTCGTAGCCTGTGACTTCAGTCGCCGGGTGCGATCTTTTTGAGAAGGGAGATCCCCAAAATAGTATATTGCACCTGCACTCGCGCAGGTAATTACCTTTTCTAAGGAGAAAATAATGCCTGAAATGATGAAAGCCATTATCAAGCCTGCCCCCGGCCCCGGCTTGCAATTGGCGGAGCGCCCAATTCCAAAAATTGGGCCTCACGACGTGCTGGTGAAGGTGCGCGCCGCTTCAATTTGCGGCACCGACCTGCACATTTACCACTGGGATCCGTGGGCGGCTGGGCGCCTTCACCCCCCGCTGATTACCGGACATGAAATCTGCGGTGATGTGGTGGAGCGCGGTTCGGAGGTCACCAACGTCAACGTTGGTGATTTTGTTTCTTTGGAATCGCATGTCGTCTGTGGTCATTGCCGCTTTTGCCTGACCGGCAACGGTCACCTTTGCGAAAACACGCAAATTATCGGCGTGGATCGCGACGGCGGCTTTGCCGAATACATTGCTATCCCCGCCCAAAATGCTTGGCGTAACCCGCCGGATTTGCCGGTGGAAATCGCAGTCTTGATGGAAAACTTCGGCAACGCGGTGCATACGGCTTTTGCGGTTGACGCGCGCGCCAAAAAGGTGCTTGTGACCGGCTGTGGCCCCGTTGGCTTGATGGCTATCGCCGTGCTAAAAGCCATTGGCGCGCGCTACGTCTTCGCTACCGATGTCAGCGACTACCGCTTGGATTTTGCCCGCCGCATGGGGGCAGATTTCACTTTCAACCCCAAAACCCAAGATGTGGTGGCGGAAATCATGGAAATTACGCATGGCGAGGGCGTGGACGCATGGCTGGAAATGTCGGGCGCGGAGTCGGCGATTGACCAAGGCTTCCGCGCACTCCGCCCCGGTGGAGAGATTGCCGTTTTGGGCGTGGCCGGGCGGCCTATTCACCTTGATTGGGATCACCACATTGTTTTCAAGGGTGTGACCCTGCATGGTATAACCGGCCGCCGCTTGTGGCAAACGTGGTATCAGGAGCGCGGCTTGGTTTTTTCCGGTGCGGTCGACCTCAGCCCCATGGTGACCCACAAATTCCCGCTGGAGGAATTTGAAAAGGCTTTTGCCGTGATGGAATCCGGTCAGTCGGGTAAGGTGATGTTGATACCG
The DNA here is from genome assembly GCA_027023425.1 of Anaerolineales bacterium. Taxonomy (GTDB): domain Bacteria; phylum Chloroflexota; class Anaerolineae; order Anaerolineales; family DRMV01; genus JALUBW01. Next base: position 17,799 of record JALVVL010000042.1, on the reverse strand, counting down.
TAGAGTTGAAGCAGTGAAATTTGTGGATTCGCGAGCGACTTTGCTGGCAATTGTGGGGCTGGCGCTGCTGGTTGGGTGTCAGCCCCACGGCATACCTACGCCAACCGTGGTAGCGCCGACGCGCACCGCCTTTTCTCCCACGCGCACCCCCACCGTTGTTTGGTTTCCACCGACGGCAACGCCCACCCCTTTGCCCACGCCGTTTTTTACCCCCACGCCCAACCTCGCCGCGGGGAAAGGTGCGCTTCTGTGGAGAGCCGATTTCGCTGAGCCTTCAAACTGGTGGAGCCCAACGCCCGCTTTTGGCTCTTTTGGGCTTTCGGATGGCGTGCTGAGCCTTACCGGAACGCGCGCCCGTTTCACATTGCTTGTCCTCAGCCGCCGTCGGGCAGGGTACAATTTCTACTTAGAAGCCAGCGCCCGCCCCATGGCTTGCCGCAATGGGGACGCTTATGGCGTGGTTTTCCGCGCCTCGGCGGGGGCACGGAGTTACTACCTTTTTGGCGTGAAGTGCAACGGCTATGCGTTTGTGGAAAAAGTCACGGGGCAGTTAGCCGTTCCGCAGGCGGATGAACAGCCCGCTCCGATTGCTCCCGGAAGCCTTGTGACCGCGGTTTTCAGCGTGCGCGCCGCTAAGCAGAAAATCTATCTCGCCCTCAATGGGCAAGCGCTTTTCACGCTGCGCGATGACGGTGCTCGCTACGGCCGCGATGGCGTTGGCTTTTTCGTCCGCCCGGCAACCGACGATGGCGCTTCCGCGGTTTTCACCTCCCTCGCCATCTACGCCCTAACCCCCTAACCCCCTATCTTCCTATCTTCCTATCCTCCTATCCTCCCCTATCCTCCCTATCCCCATGAACCGCCCCTTCCCCCTCACCTTTTTGCTCATACTCGGCCTCTTCCTCGCCGCGTGTAGTTTGACGGCAACGCCGCTTTCCTTCCTCGCACCTGCCACGCCGACGCCCACGCTCACCCCGACGCCGACCAACACCCCCACGCCTACGCCGACTCCTTCCCCTACGCCCACGCCGACCCCCGCGCCGAGTGACTTGCTCGCTCAGGGCAAGCGCGCCCTCTTTGACGGTGATTGGGAAGCCGCGGAAAAGGCTTATGGGCGCGCCCTCTCCCAGTCTCAAACAGCGGACGCAAAGGCTGAGGCGCTTTTGGGCTTGGCAAGGGTTGACTTCGGCAGGCGGCGTTACGATAAGGCGTTGGAGCGGCTGCGCAAACTCATCAAAACTTACCCCAAAACTGCCGCCGCGGTGGATGGCTACTTTTTCCTCGCCCGCGTTTATCAGGTTCTGCAACGCTACAAGGAGGCTTCGGAGGCGTATCAGGCTTTCCTACAGCATCGCCCCGGCTACATTGACCCTTATCTTTACGAATGGATGGGCGACGCGCGCTTCAACGCTGGCGATTATCAGGGCGCAATTCTTGCCTACAACTCCGCATTGCAGGCCAACCCGCCCACCGACCGCATTTACGGCTTGAAACTCGGCATTGCGCGCTCGTATCACCTGCTCGGAAATTACCAGCGCGCTATTCAGGAATATCAAGCCATTGCCGAGCATGAATCCAACGGCTACCGGCTTGCCCATTTGGATTGGCTAATGGCGCAGGCTTACATTGCCGCTGGCCAGCCACAGTCTGCTTATCAGATCATGCTTGAAATGGTGAGCAAGTACCCGGCGGCTTACGATTCATACAGGGCTTTGCGAGTTTTGTTGCAGGTGGGGGTGAAGGTGAATGAGTTGGATCGCGGGCTGACTGATTACTTTGCCCGCCAGCACGGCGCGGCGGTGCAGGCGTTTGACCGCTATTTACGCGCCCACCCCTACAACGACACCGCCCTTTTCTACAAAGGGTTGGCTTTGCGCGCCCTCGGGAAATATCCGCAGGCCACCGCGGCGTGGCAGTTGCTGATTGACCACGCTCCCCAAAGCCGCTTTTGGGACAGGGCTTGGGAGGAAAAGGCTTATACCGAGTGGGCGTATTTGGGGCTTTATGACCGCGCCACCGACACAATGCTGGGCTTTGTAAACGCCGCACCAAACCACCCCCGCACTCCAGAGTTTGCCTTTGACGCCGCGCGCACGCAGGAACGCGCAGGTCATTTGGGGCGCGCCGCGACGCTTTGGGAGCAGGTGGCCCTCCACTACCCCGGCAGCCGCTATGCTTTTCGGGGGATGTTTTTGGCTGGCATTACCCGTTTGCGCATGAAAGATTTCGCCGGTGCGCGGCAAACTTTCCGTCGCGCGCTGGAATACACTACCGGCCCGGAGGACGTGGCGGCGGTTTACTTGTGGCTCGGCAAGATTGCCCTCAAGCAGGGCACGTCGCCGCAGGCGAAGCAATTTTGGGAGCAAGCCGCCGCGGCAGACCCAACCGGCTACTACAGCGAGCGCGCTCGCGATTTGTTGAACGGCTTGCCGCCGTTTGCCCCGCCGCCTGCTTACCACCTTGAGGTAGATTGGGAGGCCGAATACCGCCAAGCCGCCGATTGGGTGCGGGAGGTGTTTCAACTGCCTGCCGATGAGCGCCTTGATTCGCCGGGGCCTTTGGCAAGTGAAATTGCTTTCATCCGCGGCACCGAACTTTGGCGCTTGGGTATGTATTCCGAAGCGCAAGCCGAATTTAGCACCCTCCAGCAGGAGGCCGCCAACAGCGCCGCCGACACCTTGCGCCTTGCTGAATTTTGTCGCCGCCTTGGGCTTTACCGCACGGCGATTTTCGCCGCTCGCCACGTGCTTGACCTTGCAGGCATGGACGACGCCGCCACTCTGCAAGCGCCGCCTTACTTCAGCCATGTGCGGTTCGGGGCTTACTACCCCGAGTTGATAGTGCCCGTGGCGCAGGCTTATGGTTTTCACCCGCTGTTTTTGTATGCGGTGGTGCGGCAGGAGTCGTTGTTTGAAGGGTTTGTGCAGTCGGCGGCTGGGGCGCGGGGCCTTATGCAAATCATGCCCGGCACCGGCAAAGAGGTTGCCAAACAAGCGGGATGGCCGCCTAATTATGCGACGGAGGATTTGTACTTACCTAAGGTCAGCATAACTTTGGGGGCGCATTACCTTGCCCGCCAGCGTGACTATTTCGGCGGCGACCTTTACGCCGCTCTCGCGGCTTATAACGGCGGTCCCGGCAACGCCGCGACCTGGAAAGACCTTTCCGGCAACGACCCCGACCTTTTCTTGGAAGTGGTGCGTTTTAAGCAAACGCGTGACTACATCCGCCGTATTTACGAGATTTTTGTGATTTACCGTCGCATTTATGGCGAAGTGCCTCCCGGATAGCGGTTTTTGCGTTCGGCCGGAATTACCTGCGCTGTTGTGGGACAATATGCCGTTTTCGGTTTGCCTTTCTCAAAAAGTCGCCGCAGGGCGACTTCGCGGGGAGTAGGTGCAGTTTCAACTGCCGCTGCTTGCTCCCGGCGACTGAAGTCACGGGCTACAAATTGCGAAGCCCACCTGCGTGGGCTCTCTCGCATCGCACCGAAGCACTTGCCCTTGCTACCTTACGGGTAGGCGGTTGCGTTCGGCCGGAACTTTTTTGCGGAATTGGGCGTCTTTCCCTCAAAGGAACTTTCCGTTTCTTCCACAGGAGGAGGAAAATGAGACTGTTTTTGGCCTTGTTGCTGGGGATGATGATGCTCGCGGCTTGCGGTGCTCGCCCGCCGGTAGAGAAGCCCTCTTCGGGCGCTGCCAAAGCGCTTGATGCCGCACCGACTGCTTCCGCCTGGCGGGCTGAATGTTTGAAGGCCACGCTGCGCGCGCTTAGCATGGAGCGTTCCCGTTATGCGATGTGGCTAAAAGGGGCCGCGCCGAACAGCAAGGAACAGGCGGATTATTTGCGTGCCATTCACTACATTGATGAACTGACGGCTAAATTTCGCAAGATGTCCCCTTCGGAGTTTACGGTTGAGCAGGCTTACCGCTATGTGCCGGTTACGGGGATTCCCCCTTCACATAGTCCTTCGGCTGATTCCCCAAAGCCGATAGTGTTGGAGGATGCTTGGGTAAGCGAGCCTTTGCCCGGCGGATTGCTGAATTTTTCGGGTATGACACGCTCTGGTCCGTTTTACAGAGTGGTGGGTGCGCCGGATGATAATTTCAAGGCCATCAAGCCCAAAGTGCATTACCGGATGGTGATTCAACCATTGATGCGAGAGTCTTATCCTTTCCCGAGTTACTATGTTTGCATAAAGTCGTTTGAGCCGTTGAAGAAGTGAGGCTTTTGTGGTATAAGATAATTGCCCTGCGGTGCTCGTGATGCAGCGCGAACGGTTTTGCCCCAACACCTTTTATGAAGGGGGCTACCACACGAACGGCGACGCGATAGGCTTCGGCCAAGGCGGAACCGTTCGGGGCGGCCCCCACCTGCGTAAGCAGGAGCAAAACTAGCCTGCACACGGCACGGCGGGGTATTTGTTTTTTATTCCGTAGAGTGATTTTGTGCGGGGGATTGTAGTTGCCTGCGCGGGTGCGGCGGGTGCAATATGCCATTTTGGGGATCGCTTTTCTCAAAAAGTCGCCGTAGGGCGATTTCGCAAGCGGTAGGTGCAGTTTCAACTGCCGCCGCTTGCGCCCTGTGACTAAAGTCACGGGCTACAAGTTGCGAAGTCTACCTGCGTGGGCTTCTGCTCACGCCGCACCGAAGTGTTTGCCCCCGCTTACACTTCAAGGGCGGACAGGGGTTTATCAAACCCCTGTCCTACCCCCTCCAAAGATGGAACAAGCGAAACGTTGCACTTTTAGCGCTGATAAGGTAATTTGGTAAAGTGAGGCGGATGCCTAAATTTCCCAATCTTATCGCTAATACTTGCTTTTTCGGAGGATGTTCTTTTGGTGTGCGGTGCCTCGGCACCGCTTTAGCAAGCGGCGACTTGGCGCCGCACTCCAAAAGATGGCATTTTCAGGGGCGGGTGTCCGCCCCTGAACCTCTTACAGAGTGGGTAGGCAGTTACGGGGAATTGCGCTCAGTGTTCGGGAACGGCATCAACCCGTACAGCCTGCACCACCTGTCGCCAGCGGTAAGTTTGCGTGTGGGGGTCGTAGCCTCGGCAGGTTATGAGGGTTAGCCAATCGTCGGTTTTGTGGGCTAATGCGCTTGTGTCATTTGCTCTGACCACCTGATTGCTCAACACTTGGTAAACGAAACGCCAGCCCCAAGCGTGGATTATGATTTGGTCGCCCCAATGGAGCGCTGCGAGGTTGACGAATGGGCCCGGCAAGCCGTTGGAAAGGTAAACATGCGCGGTGAGCACGCTGTTGCCCTGCCAAGTTGGGAAGGCGGTGCCTTCCAACCAGCCGATGCGGTTGCCCAGCCATGTGACCGGCCAAGTGCCGCCGCGCGCGGGCACGCCTACGATGGGGGCTTGTACGCCCAGCCGCGGGATTTCTAACCACAGTTGGCCTAATTCTGCATAGTGTACTGCCTTCGGTTTTTGGGGGAGGTGGCTTTGCCGCTCCGGTGGAAAGCCCGAGTTGGGCAAAACGGGCTGTTGCGCGCTGCCGCGGGCATGTGCGGCTTGGCCGCGGGCTACGTTGGGGTCTAAGCGGTCAATGTTTCCATCACCGTTTTCGTCCCAATGGGCACTGCTTTGGTTGCTCACGCTGTGGCTTTCCGTTCCAAATACCCGCACTTGAAAGGTGATTACCACTTCGTTTGCCGCTGTGTTTTCATCGGTGGCGCCGGGGTCGGGGGCTATTGTGCCGCGCCATTCAACGCGCCGCTGGGTGGGGTTGTATTGACATAGGTCGGTGGATGAAGCGCCGCGGGCTTCGCATGTAAGGCTCCCGGGAATGTAAGTGGTATCTGCGGCTAAGGGGTCTAAAACCCAAACGCTTACGGCTGACGCGTTGCCGTTGTTGATCCACACTTGCCGCCAAGTGATCACCGGCCAGTGGTCGGCGATTCCGCTCTTGAAGCCGGTTGGTGGGTCAAAAAGATAGGGGGCGAGGGTGGGTGTGTGGGTTGGGGTGCTGGTTGGCGTTGAAGTAAGTGTTGGAGTAAGCGTTGGAGTGTTGGTTGGTGTTTGTGTGGGGGTGTTGGTGGGCGGCGGCGGCAAAAGAGTGAAAGTAGGTCTTGGCGTGGGCGTGAAAGTTGCCGTTGGCGTGGGCGTGAAAGTTGCCGTTGGCGTGGGCGTGAAAGTGGGCGTTGGCGTGGGCGTGAAAGTTGCCGTTGGCGTGGGTGTGAAAGTGGGCGTGGGCGTGGGCGTGAACGTGGCTGTTGGCGTTGGCGTGAGCGTCGGTGTCGGCGTTGGCGTTGGAGGGGTGGTGTTATCGGCGCCGGCGCTGCTTACCCGTTCATGGCCGTTGCAGGTCTGCGGGTCAGTATCTACGGTGGTGGGGCCGGGACTGGTTCCCGAGGTGGTGGCTTCCCATGAGGAGCCGCTGTTGGCGTCCACGCCGTTGGGGCTAAGTGACAGGCTTTGCCCCGACGCGCCTACCAATCCTGCATTATTGCCGTCCCACATGCCGGCAGGCAGTGCGCTTTGATCGTTTATGGCGTTGTTTGAACCGTAAGCCATGTAATCCACAATGGCGTCCGCGGCGTCAAACAGCCATAGGTCATCGCCGCTGTTGTTGAGTTTTGCTCCCTTCCCCAAGTGCACCTGTAACGCCGCTCCCGCGGCTTGCGTGAGGGGTGGGTTGTCGTCGCCGATCCACACCACAATGTAATCGCCGGCTTGGAATTGGCAGCCGTCGGTGCTGTTGAACGTGTAGACGAAGCCCCCCGAGCCGTCGGTGTCCCCATCCACCACGTTGCCGTCGGCCAACCGCCAGCCGCACATATTGATGTCGGTTGTCACGTAAATTTCAACAAATTCGTCATTGGTGCTTGCGGCGGAGCCGCCGCATGTGCCGCGATACAACGCTTCGTTGAGTACCACTTTGCCCGCATCGGCGGATTGTGTTAGCAGTGCTCGGGGCGAATCAGGCGCTTGCCCCAACAGGCTCTGCCACCAATGGCGTAGCCAAGACCAAGGATTCCAGCCGGAGTTAGGAGATGCGGGGGTAGACGTGGGCGTTTGGGCGGCGGTTGTTGTGGTGATGCTTTGACGGTTCTCCCCTTGCAAAGCCGCCGCGTAGGCGCGCGGACTCCCCCATACCCCACTGAGGCCTAAAATCGCGAGAATTAGCAAAATTTGCAGGCCGCGCGCCCACCGCCGCGTGGACACTCTTCACCTCACCTATTGGTCTCGGCGGGGGCGCAAACGGTTTGCGACGCAAGGCATATCGCCCCCGACTGGTTTTATTATACACGCAATTATGTTGCTGTAAGTGCAGATTTCGCAGAAAAAATTTGCGCTAATCTGTGGTTTTCATCCACCGATTGACACAGATTAGCACAGATTGAAAAAACCACAGAAGACACAGAAAAAACACAGAGAACACAGAAACACCACAGAGAACACAGAAATTTTTTCTTGGCGTCCTTCGCGTTCTTGGCGTCTTGGCGTTACTCCTCTGCGCCTCTGCGTTTCTCTGCGTCTTTGCATTAATCTTGGCGTCCTTTGTGTCTTTGGCGCCCTTGGCGTCCTTATCATCCACCGATTTACACAGATTTACACCGATTGAAGAAAAACCACAGAAAACACAGAAATTTGCAGAGAACACAGAAAAAATCTGTGTAGTCTGTGTAATCTGTGGTTTTTACCCTTGGCGACCTTGGCATCCTTCCGCAAATCCTAAATCGCTAATCTTCTCCTCTGCGCTAACCTGTGCAATCTGTGGTTTTCTCCGTTCCCTACGCCAGCGCCTCCAGGCCGCTGTAGGCGCGCGCCCGCTCGGCTTTGAACTGCTGGGTGTAAAGCCGGTAGTAGTGCCCCCGCAGCCGCAGCAACTCGGCGTGGGTGCCCATTTCCACAATTTGCCCGGCCTTCAGCACGATGATGCGGTCCGCGCGGCGGATGGTGCTCAGCCGGTGCGCGATGATGAAACTGGTGCGCCCCTTCAGCAGGGCTTCCATGCCCCGCTGGATGAGCGCCTCGGTGAGGGCGTCTACACTGGAGGTGGCCTCGTCCATCACGAAAATTTCGGGCTGGGCCAACACCGCCCGCGCCAGGCTGATGAGTTGCTTCTGGCCGGTGGAAAGCAAGATGCCGCCTTCCCCCACTTCGGTGTCGTAGCCGCGCTCCAGCCGCATGATGAAGTCGTGCGCGCCGGCGATGCGGGCGGCTTCTTCCACTTCCTCATCGCTGGCGTCCAGACGCCCGTAGCGGATGTTTTCGCGAATCGTGCCGCTGAACAGGTGCGGCGTCTGGAGCACGATGCCGAGGCGGCGGTGCAGGCTTTCCAAGGTGTATTCGCGGTAATCGCGGCCGTTGATGCGGATGACGCCTTCCCGCGGCTCGTAGAAACGGCACAGCAGGTTGACCAGGGTGGTCTTGCCGCCACCCGTGGGGCCGACGATGGCGATGGTTTCGCCCGGTTCTACGGTGAGGGAAAAATCGCGGATGACCGGCTTGCGCGGCTCGTACCAGAACGAAACATGGTCAAATTCAATCTTGCCGAGCAGGGTTTCCGCGGGCACCGCGTCGGGACGGTCTTTGACCTCGGGTTCGGTGTACAGCAGGCTGAAGATGCGTTCCCCGGCCGCGATGGCGCGCTGCAGTTCGGAAAAGACGCGCGCCAGATCCCGCACCGGCCAGAGGATCATGGTGACGTAGGCCACGAAGGCCTGAATGCCGCCCACGGTGAGCGTGCCGTGCAGGGTTTGCAGGCCGCCATACCAGACGATGGCCGCGAGCACCAACGCAGACACGAACTGCACCGCGGGCAAGAACAGCGCCGAAAGCCACGCCGCGCGGTACGAGGCTTCGTACATTTCCCGCGTCAGCACCTGAAACTCGTCCAGATTTTGTTCCTCGCGGTTGAGCGCCTTGATGACGTTCACGCCCATGATGGTTTCGTTGTAAGCGCCGGTGATTTGGGCGTTCATGCGGCGGGCGCGGCGGTATTCCGCCAGAATGCGCTTGCGAAATTCGGTGGCGATGTAGACCAGCACCGGCACCATGGCCAGCACGATGAGCGCCAGTTTCCAGTTGATGATGAGCATGTAGTACGTGGCCGTGCCGATGTTGAAGATGCCCCAGATAGTATCCACGAAGCCCCAGGTGATCAGGTCGGCCACTTTTTGGGAATCGGAGGTGACCCGCGCAATCAGCCGCCCCACCGATTGGCGCACATAGTAGGAAAGGGAGAGTTCCTGCAAATGGTTGAAAGTGAGACGGCGTAGGTCGTAGTTGATGCGCTCGGCGAGGGTGTCGGCGAGGTAGATGAAGGTGAAAACTGCGGCCGCCTGCCCCACCTGCACAATGCCATACAGCAGCGCCAGCCGATAGAGCGCGTGGACGTCGTGCCGCATGATGCCCTGATCAATGATGCCCTTGTTCAGGTAGGTGAAGTAGGAGTCCATCCACGCAGTGAGGCCGATGGCGACCAAAAAGCCCAAGGCGCGCAGCCAGTAAGGGCGCAACAGCCCCAAAATGCGCCGCACCACGGGCATGGTGATTTGCGAAGTGTATTCTTCCTCTTCAAACGTGGTTTCGGTCATGAGAAGTGCTCCAGTGTCAAGTGTTCCGGTGTCAGGTGCTCCGGTGAACAGTGCGCCGTGGAGGGATATACGACTGAACGACGCAACACGACGCAACGACGTAACGACCTAACGATCTAACGACCTAACTACACTACGCCGCTCCTTCAATTTCTTCCCTCAACTCCTCATCAATCTTCGTCTGAATTTCAAAAATCTGCCGATACATGCCCTCCTGCGCCATCAGTTCGGCGTGGGTGCCTTGCTGGACGATGCGGCCTTTGTCCATCACCAGAATCAGGTCGGCGTGCATGACCGACTGGATGCGGTGGGCGATGATGAACGTGGTGCGGCCTTCCATCAGGCGGGCGAGGGCGGCGCGGATGGCGGCTTCGGTTTCGGTGTCTACGCTGGCGGTGGCCTCGTCCAAAATCAGGATGCGGGGTGCTTTGAGCAGCGCGCGGGCGATGGCGACGCGCTGTTTCTGCCCGCCGGAAAGGGTGACGCCCCGCTCGCCGACCACCGTGTCATAGCCGTCGGGGAAGGCCATGATGTCGTCGTGGATGGCCGCGGCCTTGGCCGCGGCGATGATTTCCTCGCGCGTCACCTCCCGCCCCGCACCGTAGGCGATGTTTTCCCAAATCGTGCGGCTGAACAGGAACGGCTCCTGTTCCACAATGCCGATTTGGCGGCGTAGCCACGCCCGCGGGTAGCGCTTCAGTTCCACGCCGTCCAGCAAAATGCGCCCCTCGGTGTAATCGTGGAAGCGGGGCAGCAGGTTGACCAGGGTGGTCTTGCCCGAACCGGTAGAGCCGAGCAGGGCCACCACCTGCCCCGGCTGGCAGCGGAAGGTGATGTCTTCCAGCGCGGGCACGGTGTCGTCTTCGTAAGTGAAGCCGACATGGTCGTACACGATTTCGCCGCGCGGCGGCTCGTCGGGGATGAAATCGCCATCATCCAGCGGCTCGGGCGCTTCCTTCAGGATGTCCACCAGCCGCCCGTAGGAAACCATGCCGATGGAACCTTGCACGATCATCCGCCCCAGCCCGCGGATGGGCATGATGAGCCAACCCTGCAGCCCAGTGTAGGCCACAAATGTGCCCACGGTGATTTGCCCGTGGATGGCGAGCAGTGCAGCGTAAATCAGGCCGCCTAAAATCTGCGCACCGATCAAAAGGTCGGAAGCCGGCCAAAACAGGCTGTGCATGAAGGTCAGCCGCTTGCCCAAGGTGTATTTGCGCCAGTTTTCGCGTTCAAACTTCTGCTTTTCGTAATCCTGCCGGGCAAAAGCCTTGACCACGCGCACGCCGCTCAAGTTTTCCTGCAGGGTGGTGGTGAGGCGCGATTCCTGCTTCTGGTATTCCTCGTAAACCCGCGACACCTTGCGGAAGAAGACCAGCGAAACCGCGAAGATGAACGGCGTCACCAGCACCGAAACCCACGCCAAGCGAGGGTAGAGGTGGTAGATGGCGAGGAAATTGATGCCGAAGATGATGAGCAGGCGGCCAATGCCGATGGCCTCGTTGGCGAAGAAACGGCGCACCGCGTCTACATCGGAAGTGACCCGTTCCACCAAATCGCCGGTGGAGACGTGGGTGTGGTAAGCCACGCTAAGGCGCTGGATGTGGTCGAAGAGGTAATCGCGCAAGCGGCGGGCGATGCCCTCGGCGGTGTAGGCCGCGAGCCTGCCGGAGAGGAAGGAAAACAGCCCTTGCCCCAAGGCCAAAGCGATGAAGCCCGCGGCCACCCACGCAAAGGCCTGCGGCATGGTTTTGCCGAGGATGGGCTTTTGCTGGTGGGTGAGCAAATCGGCGAAATAGCGCAGCAACAGGTAGGTGTAAGTTTTCGCCAAGGTTGCGAGGGCCAAGGCGACGATGGCGCCGAAATAGGCCAGCCGGTAGCCGCGCGTCATGAACCACAGCCCTGCGAGGCGGCGTTTGCCGACCACGCGGCGCAAATCAAGGGGGTGGCGGGAAAGTTGGTTGTGTGTCATGTGAGTCTGTGTCAGGTGTTTCGGTGTCATGTGTTCCGGTGTCAGGTGCTTTGGTGGATCGTGAACGATGTGGGGCTACGCCCAATCCCTCAATACCTCAATCCCTCAGTTCCTCAATACCTCAATCCCTTACAACAAAAAAGCCACAGCGCGCGCTGTGGCCGAAAGAGACGGGGGACGAGGGACGTCAGCGGGGTCTACGCATCCGCCGACAGGCGCGCGAATAGACAGCGTATTTGTAGAATTCAACCCTGTTGATCATCGCGCGCCTCCTTCTCATAAGATTTTCATTCGCCGTAAGTGTACCACGCAGTAGGCTTGCTGGCAAGTTAAAATCAGAAGTTACGCAGTTCGCGGTTTCTGTGTCATTGCGAGGCGGTCGGAGACCGCCGAAGCCATCTCCCCTGCCGTCTGGGAAATGGCTTCGGCGCCTACGGCGGCTCGCAATGACACAGAACAGCGGCTTTCGCCTGTTGGGCTCCTCAACCGCGTAAGTCCTGAAAATTTTCAACCTAAAACACAATACCTTGTCCTAAATTGGCGTATGGTGTGCGTCGTAAGGTGGATAGCGATTAGCGCGGTGCTCTTACTATGAATTTTCCTTTTTGGGCATCACAACGCGTATGTGCAGTTCTTCCAATTGTTCGGGCGAAACGGGCGACGGTGCCCCTGCCATCACATCCCGCGCCGCTTGGTTTTTGGGGAAGGCAATGACTTCGCGGATGTTGGGGGCGTCCGCCAAAAGCATCACCAGCCGGTCAATGCCCGAAGCAATGCCGCCATGAGGCGGCGCGCCGTATTCAAATGCCTCAAGCATGTGTCCGAAGCGCTCGCGCGCCGTTTCCATATCCAAGCCGATGAGTTTGAAAATCTTTTCTTGCAGGGCGCGATCGTGAATGCGGATTGACCCTCCCGCTACCTCGTAGTTGTTGAGCACCATGTCGTATTGCGCGCCGCGCATTTTCCCCGGGTCGGTTTCCAAAAGCGGCAGATCTTCGGTGAGCGGCATGGTGAAAGGGTGCTGGCTGGGGTCCCAGCGTTGCTCTTCTTCGTCCCAAAACGCCCACGGGAAGTCAATGACCCATGCGAAGGCGAGCACATTTGGGTCGCGCAAGCCGAGCATATCCGCGAGGTGAACGCGCAGGCGGCCGAGCGAATCGTACACCACATCTTGGTCGGCATCGGCGACAAAGAGCAACAAATCCCCCGACTCGGCTTCCATGCGCTCTGCGATGGCTTTGAGCGTTTCTTCGTCAAAGAATTTGACAATCGGCGAGCGGAAGCCCTTTTCTTCAACATAGAAAAACGCTAAGCCTTTAGCGCCGTATTGCTTGACAAAATCGGTGAGTGCGTCCACCTCTTTGCGGGAAAGCGTGCCCATGCCCTTGGCGTTGATGCCGCGCACGCTCCCGCCGCGCTCAATTGCTTGTGTGAACACGCGGAAGTTGCTTTTGCGCACCAAATCGGTAATGTCGCGCAGTTCAAGCCCAAAGCGCAAGTCGGGGTGGTCGGTGCCAAAGCGGTCCATCGCCTCTTGGTAGGGGATGCGCGGCCACGGCTCTTGCAAAATGCGCTTGTGGGGGGTGATTTCTTTGACCAGCGCGGTGTACATTTCCTCCATCAAATCCATCACGTCCTCGCGCCGGTCAACAAACGACATTTCAAGGTCTAACTGGGTAAATTCGGGTTGGCGGTCGCCGCGCAGGTCTTCGTCGCGGAAACAGCGGGCGATTTGGAAATAGCGCTCAATCCCGCCGACCATAAGCAATTGTTTGAGTTGCTGAGGCGATTGGGGAAGGGCGTAAAACTCGCCCGGGTGCACGCGCGAAGGGACGAGGTAGTCGCGCGCTCCTTCGGGGGTTGATTTGAAGAGGATGGGCGTTTCAACCTCTATGAAGCCGCGTTTATCAAGGTAATCGCGGATGAATTTGACCACACGATGCCGCAAGATGATGTTGTTGCGCATGTTTTCGCGGCGCAGGTCAAGGTAGCGGTATTTCAGCCGCACGTTTTCGTCAACGCCGTCGTCTTTGTTGATGGTGAAAGGGAGTGGTTTGGCGGGGTTGAGGACGTTGACGCGGTCAACCACGACCTCAATTTCGCCAGTGGGCAGGTTGGGGTTTTCGGCGCCTTGGGGGCGGCGGCGCACTTTGCCGTGCACTTGGAGCACCCATTCGTTGCGCGCGGCTTCCAGCGCCTTGTGCGCTTCGGGGTGGGTGGATTCGTCAGCAACGATTTGCACCAAGCCAAAGCGGTCGCGCAGGTCAATAAATGTTACGCCGCCGTGGTCGCGGCGGCGGTGAACCCAGCCCGCGAGGGTGACTTCTTCTCCGACGTTGGCGGCGCGCAATTCGCCGCAGGTGTGGGTTTTGTACATGGGGCATCCTCCAGCCCGAGGTTGAGATTGCCGCTCGCGCGGCCGTGCAGATTATATCATCCTCAAAAGCCTTATTTGCCCCTTCGGCTCTCTTTCTGATAAAATGAAGAAGCCGCAATGCTTATGCCGTCATTTGGCAAGGTTGGTCAGATTGGAGGAATTTATGAGCGCATGGCCCGGCAAATTTGTTATCGGCCTTACTGGCAACATTGGTGCCGGTAAAAGCGTGGTACGTAAAATGTTGGAGCACTTGGGTGCTTATGGCATTGACGCTGATGCGCTTGCTCATCGCGCCATTGCCCGAGGTGCGCCCGGGTATGACCCGTTGGTGAAAATGTTTGGCCGTTGGATTTTGCGCCCTAACGGTGAAATAGACCGCGAAAAGTTGGGGCGACTTGCTTTCGCTGACCCCGAGGCCATGCGTCGCATTGAGGAGGTAATCCACCCGTTGGTGGGGCAGGCCATCAATTGGCTGGTCACGCATTCGCCGAAGGATGTGATTGTGATTGAGGCGGTGAAATTGCTTGAAACCGATCTGCGGCGCAGTTGCGATTCAATTTGGGTGGTGACTGCGCCGCGCGAGCAACGCATCCTCCGCTTGATTTCCAAGCGAAAAATGCGAGCCGCCGATGCCCGCCAGCGGGTTGATGCTCAGGGCAGCGACGATGCCAAAATTGCCGCCGCGGATGTGGTCATTTACAACGATGAAACTTTTGATAAGACTTGGCTTCAGGTGAAAAAGGCATGGGAAGCGGTTGTGCAGCGCGAATTCCGAGCCCCTGTTGCCAAGCCCAAGAAAACAGCAAAGCCTGCCGCTTCACAATTTGTGCTCCAAAAGGCAGGGCCTAAACATGCGAAAGAGATTGCGGAGTTCATCAGCGCCAACAGCGGCCGCACTTTGAGCCGCGTGGATGTGATGGCCGCTTTTGGCGAAAAGGCGTATTTGTTGCTTCGGCGCGCCGACAAAATCGTTGGATTGCTCGGCTGGCAGGTGGAGAATTTGGTGGCGCGCGCCAACGAGTTTTACCTTGCGCCTTCGGTTTCGCTTGAACAGGCCGCCCCTTTGCTCGTGGGAGAGATGGAGCGCGGCTCAAAAGAGTTGCAGTGCGAGGCGGCGCTTCTTTTCATCCCCCCTTCCTTTGCCCGGAACATGAAAATTTGGAAGCAATTGGGCTATGAGCCTAAAACCCCCAAATCTTTGGGGGTTCGCGCTTGGCAAGAGGCGGCGTTGGAATCTCAGCCGCCCGACACCGTTATGCTTTTCAAGCAACTGCGCCGCGATAGAGTGCTCCGTCCGTTGTAAAAGCCGTGCATAACATAATCGCCAACCTCCTCTTTCTTGCTCAGCGCTTCACGTGGGCAAGTGCGCTTGATGTGCTCTTGGTCACGTTGGTGTTTTTTATCACCCTGCGCTGGCTTCAGAACACGCAGGCGATGGCGTTGGTGCGCGGGGTGGTGGCGCTGGTCATCGTCGTGGCTTTGCTGACCAGCGTGGTGGCACTCCCTGCATTTTCGTGGCTGATGAGGGCGGTGTTGCCGGCGTTGGTTTTTGCCATACCGGTGATTTTTGCGCCGGAAATACGACAAGCGCTGATGCGTTTGGGGCAGGCCGAGATGTGGCTCTCGGCCGATACAGCGGCGGCAACGGCCAGCATTATCCCCAAAGTGGTGGAAGCGGTGGAGCGCTTGGCGGCGCGTAAGCACGGGGCATTGATTGTCTTTCAGCGTATTGCGCCGTTGCAGGATTACATCAACACGGGGGTTTTGCTTGATGCAATTGTGTCACCGGAACTCATTTTGCAGATTTTTTACCCAAACACCCCCTTGCACGATGGGGCTTTGATCATCGTGCGCGACCGTTTAGCGGCGGCGGCGTGTGTGCTTCCGCTTTCGTCAAGCGGCGTGTTGGCACATTCGCCCGAGCGTCAGATGGGCTTGCGGCACCGTGCGGCGTTGGGCCTTTCTGAAACCACCGATGCTGTAGTGGTGGTAGTCTCGGAGGAGCGCGGCTCCATTTCGCTCGCACATGCCGGCACTTTGCATTCTTCGTTGAGCGCCGCTGAACTTACCCGCATGTTGGAGGCTTATTTCCCCACTTATGCTTCTGCGCACCGTTCGCTTTGGAGCATTGTTCTGGGTTTCTGGCGGCGTTTGCTCGCCGGCCCCGATGATGAAGGGCTTTCGTGATGAAATTGCTCCGCTGGTTTTTGCGAAACGCGAGCACACTGATTTTCTCTTTTGTGTTGGCTTTGATTGTTTGGGTTTCGGCCGTGTGGTCTGAAGACCCAAACGAAGTGCGCGTTTACCCTTCGCCTGTGACGGTTCAAGTGCGCGGGCTGGCCGATGGGCTTATGGTGGTGAAGGGGTTGCCGCGCACGGTGAAAGTTTCCCTTCGGGCTCCGCGCAGCCTTTGGCCTCAACTAACTGCCGACCCGAACAGTGTCCTGGCGTTTGTTGACCTAAGTGGGCTTTCGGCAGGCGTCTACATGGTGCCGGTGCAGGTTCACTTGATGTACCGACCGGTTCAGTTGGTTGAAGTGGTACCCGAGCGCATAGAGTTGGTTTTGGATTACAAGGCGCACAAAGAATTTTCGGTTGCAGTTTCTCTCACCGGGCAAGCGGCGACGGGCTATTATGCGGCCGCACCTCGGGTAACCCCGCCCAAAGTTGTGGTGGATGGCCCTGCTGGCAAAGTGACCAAGGTGGAAAGGGTGGTGGCGCGAGTTTCAATTGAGGGGGCGCGCGACACCATCAAGCGCGCTGTGAAGTTGCAAGCGTTAGATGTGGATGGAAACCCCGTTTCGGGAGTTACCATCAACCCGTCTCAGGTGGATGTTGTGGTGCCGGTAAGGCAACTGGGTGGCTACCGCGACGTGGCGGTGAAGGTGGTGCTGCGCGGCCGGGTTGCAAATGGTTATCGCATCACGAACGTAACGGTTTCACCGCCTGTGGTCACTGTCTTTTCGCAGGATCCCAAGAAGGTGCGTAACCTCCCCGGCTTTGTGGAAACCGAGCCGTTAGACATAAGCGGCGCCACGGATGACATTGACGCTCGCCTTCGCCTCACTTTGCCGCCCGGGGTGAGCGTTGTTGGCGATGAAACGGTGTTGGTGCAGGTGGGGGTTGCCGCCATTGAGAGTAGCATGACCATGTCGGTGCCGGTAGAGGTTGTAGGATTGTCGCCCGGCCTTTATGCTGAGGTCGCGCCGAAAAACGTTGACGTAATCCTTGCCGGCCCGGTTCCAGTCTTGGATGGTCTGCAACCTTCGGCCGTGCGCGCCGTGGTTGACCTTTCCAAATACAACACCCCGGGGGTTTACCAAATTGCCCCGGAGGTTGAGGTGCTCAAAGAGCATGTGCGCGTTGAATCTTACTTGCCTGTGAAAGTAGAGGTGACGGTGAAAAGCGGCTCGCCAACCCCAACTCCTACTTCAAAGCCATGAAGGCTTTTCACTGTAGGGCTTACACAGTTGCTGGTAGAAGCGCTCGTTTTCATGTCATGGCGAGCCGCCATAGGCGGCGAAGCCATCCCCCAGACAGTGGGGAAGACCGCCGCGCGGTGACATGAAGCGGGAGAACGGTGTAACCCCTACCTGGTTGACTGACAAATCTCCCTGCATCACTTTTGGGGCTTGATCTCTCCCTACCCCCGCTACGGCGACGCTATCGCGCCACCGTAGCCGCCCCCTTCCCTCCCTTAGTAAGGGGGGGAAGGGGGCAGATGAGCCGAGCGCCAGCGAGGCTCATCGGGGGATAGGAGAGATTTAATAGACCTCTTGCATAAGTAGGAGTATGGCATAATAACAGCATGAGATACGAAGAAATCAAAAACCGAAAAGATGCTGACTTCAAGCGCCTGACAGGCGTGTCACACGCGACTTTCAAGAAAATGCTT
>JALVVL010000041.1:8335-82145 GCA_027023425.1 Anaerolineales bacterium | reverse complement strand
GCAGTGGGGGTGTTGGTGAAAGTCGGCGTGGGCGTGGGGGAAGGGGTGATGGTTGGCGTTGGAGTTGGGGTGCTCGTTGGCGTAAAGGTCGGGGTAATGGTGGGCTTGAACACTGCGTTAGCATGGAGCGGTGCGGGGCGCGGCGAAGTCCATGCCGCCCACGCAGGCAAAAGCGAAAAAAGCCCCAGCGCGGCTAAGAGCACCAGCGCAACTACCAAAACCGCCAGCACACGGGGGAAGGGGCGGCGATAGGCCAAAGCCCCTTCGCTTTCCACCATGGCGGCATTTTGGGCTGAGCGGAGGCGCTTGGCCGCCCACGCCATGCCAGCGCGAGCGCGCCGGCTGCGCGGGTTGATTTCCAGCGCACGCTCAAGGTAAGCGATGCTGGCGCGGGGCGAGCGCGCCGTCGCGGCGAGCAGCAACCACGGCTCTTCCCAATCGGGCGCAATTTCAGCGGCCTTTTGAGCAAGCGAGCGCGCCTCCGAGCGCTGGCCGCGCTTCAACAAAAGGAGCGCCTTTTTCACAAGCAATCGTGCCGCGGTCGGCGGCTGAGTTGAACCCATCACATCCCCTTAGAAACGCTAAAATTTTGCAAACATCAAGTCTAAAATTTTTATGGCGCTTTGGTAGCAGTAGGTTTTGGAGTCGCAGTGGCACTGCGCAAAGGCTCATTGCGCAAGTAGCAAAGTATGCCATCGGCAATTCCCTTGGCTACCACGGCCGGATGATTGACCAAAATATCGTAATCCATGTTCATAAAGCCGGTTTCAATGATGACCGCGGGAGTGTGGGGATCAATGGTATTGAAAACGTGGTACTCGGTCATATCACGGCTGTAGGAATTGGGATGGTAGCGCAGGCCGGTTTCGGCGGCATAGCGGCTGGCAATGCAGTTTTTGAGCCTGATGGAATTTTCCAACTGAGCAGGGTCTTTCAGGCCGCGCGCTGGCGCAATTTTGAAGCCGGTGTACTCCTTGCCCAAATACTTGCAAGTATCGGCGTGAATTGAAACGAGGGCGGCGGCGCGGTAGCCGTTTAGCCGTGGGTCAAATTCGGCCAGAAGGTCAACTTTGTAGCCCTGCTGGCGCAAGTATTCCTGCACAAGCAAAGCAATGCGGTGGTTGATGTCGCGCTCGGCCATGCCATTGGGACACACCGCGCCGGAATCGCTCTTCCAGTGCCCCGAAATTATGCCCACCACTTGGGAAGGCGGCGGCGTGGGTGTGGGCAAAAGCACCACCGCGCGCCGCGCACCCTTTTCCCCAAACAGCCCGCCAAGTGAAAAGGAGGGCAAGGAGTTTGGAGTCCACGCCACAAGCAAAAGTGCTATTAGCACCGACCAGAAAAAGGCGCGTATTACAAGGCTAAGCACGCTTTCTTGGGGATTTTGTGCTGAGGGTTTTGACATGGCAACAATCAGGGAGCAACTTTCGTGCCCAAACAGCGGCTAAAGCGTCGCCGGGCTTGGGCTAAGGCGAAAAGGGCGCGCTCGCGCTCCTGCGGAGAGAGTGCAAGGGCGGCGAATTCCTCTGCATCCAGCAGGTTTTGTGCGCCGTTTGGGAACACCACAAGGTCAAGGGCAAAATCGCGGTAAGCGACAACTTCGGCGGTAAGGGTTTGAGGAGCGCCGATGTTGACATACCAGCCGCGCAAACGGCCGTCGTCGCGGGCGTGAACAGCAAGGATATTGTACCAGCGGTCGGCGTAGTAAGTTTCCACAAAGCAATCGCCCACACCCATGAAAAGCCCGCCAACGGTGATGTCGCCCATCCGAAAGCGCGCAACCAACATCATCGCGCCGTTTGCCGCCCAAAGGAGGCGGCCCGGGTAGCGGTAAACTTCTCGGCTGTCGGCGGCGAGTTTGCGGACTGTGAGGAGCGGTTTGCCGCGTTTCTCGGCGCGGGTGCAAAGATCATCCATAAGAGAGTCGTTTGGGTCGTTAAGTCGTTAGGTCGTTACGTCGTTGAGTCGTTGGGTTGTTGCGTCGTAAGTGGAGAAAAACCTCAGAAGACACAGAAACTCACAGAAATCTGTGCCAATCTGTGTAATCTGTGGTTTGTTTCATCCACCGATTGACACAGATTTACACCGATTGAGTAAAACCACAGAGGGCACAGAAATTTACAGAGAACACAGAAATTTTCTCTCTGCGTCTCTGGGCGAGGCAATGCCTCGCCCCTACTCTGTGCCTCTGCGTTAACTCCTTGGCGTCCTTTGCGCCCTTGGCGACCTTGGCGTGGTTATCCACCGATTGACACAGATTTACACCGATTGAGCGTCTCTGGGCGAGGCGATGCCTCGCCCCTACTCTGTGCCTCTGCGTTACCTCCTTGGCGTCCTTCGCATCACTTGGCGACCTTGGCGTTAATTCCATTTTACACTACAACCTTTACCGCCACGCGGGCTTAAACCAAGCGGTATGCAGAAATTACTTCCCACAAAGTGACGGTTGTAACTATATCAATTGCCCCATGTGGGGCATAATAAAAGACAGGGCTTATTCACTTGGGCTTAGCCCTCGGACAATGCTGTCCGAGGAAAGGTTCAGAAACTATTGAAAGGAGTGGAATCCCATGAGCAAGATAACGCGCGAAGAAGCCTTGGAATACCATCGCCTGAATGGTAAGCCGGGCAAGATAGCCGTCGTCCCCACCAAGCCGCTGGAAACCCAACATGACTTGGGGTTGGCCTACACGCCGGGGGTGGCGGTGCCGGTTCTGGAAATTGAAAAAGACCCCGAACTGGCTTACGAATACACCGCCAAAGGCAATTTGGTAGCAGTTGTCTCCAACGGCACGGCCATCCTTGGCCTCGGCGACCGTGGCGCCCTTGCCTCAAAACCGGTTATGGAAGGCAAGGGCGTGTTGTTTAAGCGCTTTGCCGATATTGACGTGTTTGACATTGAAGTTGACACCCACGACCCCGACGAACTTATCAAAGTCGTAGCCGCCATCGCACCCACCTTCGGCGGCATCAACCTTGAAGACATCAAAGCCCCCGAATGCTTCTATGTGGAAGAAAAACTGAAGG
Source organism: Anaerolineales bacterium (assembly GCA_027023425.1). Taxonomy (GTDB): domain Bacteria; phylum Chloroflexota; class Anaerolineae; order Anaerolineales; family DRMV01; genus JALUBW01. Next base: position 79,115 of record JALVVL010000041.1, on the reverse strand, counting down.
AAATGCTGGATATTCCGGTCTTCCACGACGACCAGCACGGCACGGCCATCATCTCAGCGGCTGGGTTGCTCAACGCCCTTGAACTAACCGGCAAGAAGATTGATGAAATCAAAATCGTGGTCTCAGGTGCCGGTGCGTCCGCCATTGCGTGCACCAAATTAGCCGTAAAACTGGGTGCCAAGAAAGAAAACATCATCATGTGCGACAGCCGCGGCGTGATTTACAAAGGCCGCAAAGAAGGCATGAACCCCTACAAAGAGGAATTTGCCGCCGACACCGACGCGCGCACCTTGGAAGAGGCCATTGAGGGCGCGGACGTGTTCTACGGCCTGTCCGTCGCCGACATCCTCACGCCCGAAATGGTCAAGAAGATGGCACCCAACCCCATCATCTTCGCAATGGCTAACCCCGACCCCGAAATCAAATACGAGGTCGCTAAAGCAGTGCGCCCCGACGCTATCGTAGCGACCGGCCGCTCCGACTACCCGAACCAAATCAACAACGTGTTGGGCTTCCCGTTCATCTTCCGTGGTGCGCTTGATGTGCGGGCGAAGGCGATCAACGATGAAATGAAAATCGCCGCGGCAAAAGCGCTTGCTGCGCTCGCTAAGGAGGATGTGCCCGACAGCGTGCTGCGCGCCTACGGCTTGGACAGCCTGAAATTCGGGCCCGACTACATCATCCCCAAGCCATTTGACCCGCGCGTTCTGCTTTGGGAAGCCCCCGCGGTGGCACAAGCCGCTATGGAAACCGGCGTGGCCCGCAAGCACATTGACATTGAAGAATACAAAGAGCAACTTGCCCTGCGGCAGGGCAAAGGCGCGCAAGTGCGCCACTTCATCATGAACAAAGCCAAAGCCGCTAAAACTAAAAAGCGCGTGGTCTTCGCCGAGGGCGAAGAGGATAAAATCCTTCGCGCCGCCGTGCGTCTGATTGACGAAAAGATCGCCGAGCCCATCCTCATTGGCGACCCCAAAGTCATCTCCGAAAAGGCCGAGCGCCTTGGGCTGAAATACATCCCCAAAGTCGTTGACCCGCACAACTTTGACCGCCGCGACGAATACGCTAAAGCCTACTACGAACTCCGCCAGCGCAAAGGCGTTACCCTTGCCAAGGCCTACAAACTCATCAGCGACCCGAACATCCTTGGCCCGATGATGGTCAAAATGGGCGACGCCGACGCCTTCGTCTCCGGCCTGACTTACGACTACCCCGAGGTCATCCGCCCGGCGCTCCAAATTCACCACACCGCCCCCGGCGTGAGCAAAGCCGCAGGCGTCTACATCATGGTTGTGGAAGACAAAGTCTTCCTGTTCACCGATGCAACCGTCAACATTGACCCCACCGCCGAAGATTTGGCCGAAATTGCCATTTTGGCCGCCGATTTCGCAAAACAGTTGGAGATTGAGCCGCGCGTGGCAATGCTCTCCTTCTCCAACTTCGGCAGCACGCCGCACCCCGAAAGCGAAAAGGTGCGCAAGGCGGTTGAACTCGTGCGCGAGAAACGCCCCGACTTGGTAATTGACGGCGAAATGCAAGCCGACACCGCCGTTGTTACCGAAATTGTGGAAAAGCGCTACCCGTTCAGCCGCGTAAAGGCGGCTAATGTGCTCGTCTTCCCGTCGCTGGAAGCCGCGAACATCGCCTACAAACTGCTGGCGCGCTTGGGCAAAGCGCAGGCAATCGGTCCCATCCTGCTGGGCGTGGGCGCGCCGGTGCATGTGCTCCAAACCGGCGACGAGGTGAAAGACATTGTGAACGTTGCCGCTGTCGCCGTGATGGACGCCAACAGCCGCGAGTAAAATCGCACCTTAACCGACGCAAAAAAGCCGAGGGCAATAGCCCTCGGCTTTTCGCGTCCCCCCACACCCAACTTTTGGTACAATATACACGGCACAGGGCGCCCGCGTGGCGCTCAATCTTTTTGTTTCAGACGAAGCACCTAAGAGCCTATCCGAAAAAAATTTTTCAAAAAATTTTTTTCGGATGTGTCACTGCGAGGCGGCATAGCCGCCGAAGCAGTCTCCTGACTGGTAAAAGGGAGATTGCTTCGCCCCTGCGGGGCTCGCAATGACACCATCACGATATGTTTCGGATAGAGTCTAAGCAAACCGCGTTTCTATCGGCATAAAGGGTATCAACCATGACGCATTCTCGCAGAGTAACCGTATCGCTAAGCCGTGGCATGGGGCTTTTGGATGTGACCATGATCGGCGTGGGGGCGATGATCGGCGCAGGCATTTTTGGCCTCACCGGCATAGCCGCAGGTGAAGCCGGCCCAGTGGGCTTGCTGGTCGCGTTCTTTTTGAACGGCATCGTGACCAGCCTCACCGGCCTCACCTACGCCGAACTCGGCGCCGCCATCCCCGAAGCGGGCGGCGGCTACCTTTGGGTTAGGCACGGGCTTTCCCGCTTTTGGGGTTTCTTTTCGGGTTGGATTTCATGGTTCAGCCATTCGGTAGCGTGTAGCCTCTATTCCATCATTTTCGGCACATTCTTTGTTGAATTTCTGAAATGGGCGGGCGTTTCCTTTCCCCACACGCCGATAGTACTCGGCATGAATGCCGAAGATTTGGCGATCAAAATCAGCGCCGTGCTGGTGGTGATTTTGTTCATGTATGTCAACCTGCGCGGCGCATCCGAGACCGGCACGGTGGGCAACATCGTTACCATTTTCAAAATCATCGTGTTGCTGACCGTTTCGGCATACGGCATCAAGGCAATGCTCCACATCCCCAACTGGCCTGACCACTTTTTGCACGACCCCGTGCCCTTTCCGCACGGCATTTGGGGCGTTTTCAGTGCGATGGGCTTGACCTTCGTGGCATTTGAGGGCTACGAAATCATCGCCCAAAGCGGCGAAGAGTTGAAAGACCCCGGCAAAAACCTGCCCAAAGCCATTTTTTACTCCATTGCCATTGTGGTTGCCATCTACCTGCTGGTGGCGTTTGTGGCAATCGGCGCGCTGACCCACGCCGACACTGGCGGCTTGCCAATTTGGCAGTACCTCGGCAAAGAAGGCGACCGCGCCATGATTCGCCTCGCCTCGCACATCATGCCCTACGGCACGCTGATAATGATTTTGGGCGGGCTTGCCTCAACCATTTCGGCGCTGAATGCAACCGTGTATTCCAGTTCGCGCGTTTCATTTGCCATGGGAAGGGGCGGCGACCTGCCCGAAATTTTCGGCAAGGTGCACCCGCGCACACGCACCCCTCACATCGCGATCATGATGAGCGGCGTGCTGATAATCATCATGGCGGTTTCATTGCCCGTTGCCGACGTTGCCAGCGGCGCGTCGCTCACCTTCCTCATGCTTTTCCTGCTCACTAACGTCTCGCTAATCCGCCTGCGCAAAACCGAGCCCGATTTGGAAAGGCCGTTCCGCGTGCCGTGGGTGCCGCTGATACCGATTCTCGCAATTCTGGCGCAAGGCTTTTTGGCGATTGACCTATTTCGCGCCAGCCCAATTGCATGGGCGGCAACCCTCGTGTGGATTGCAATCGGCGTGTTTCTGTTCGCCCGCTGGGGGGGAAGGGAGGAAGCGCGCCGCGAAGCCGACACCATCCTGCTGGAAGAAACCATTGCCGAGCGCGGCTTTTCCATCATGCTGCCGGTTGACCACGGCTCCCAGCCGCGTGAAATGGCAAAACTCGCCTCCATGCTGGCTTACTACTACGAAGGCGAAATTTTTGCCCTGCATGTGATTTTAGTGCCGCCTCAGTTGGGGTTGAGCGAAGGGCGACGCTTCCTCAAACAGGGCAGGCCACTGCTGGACACAGTGGTAGAAGTCGGGCAAGAATTCAACATCCCCGTGCGAACTCAACTGCGGCTGGGGCGCAAAATTTCCCGTTCCATCATCACGGCCGCACAAGAGCGCAAGGCAGACCTAATGCTCCTCAACTGGCCCGGCCGCTCGCATTCCGAAGCAAGCATGGGCAAAGTGCTTGATGAAATTTCGGAAAATCCCCCGTGCGACCTCGCGGTCGTGCGGCTGGTCAAGCCCATAAAGCCGCCAAAGCGCATACTTGTGCCGGTCGCCGGCGGGCCTCACACCCAACTGGCGGTTGAAATTGCCGTAGCGCAGGCAGTTTACACTGCCGAGCAGGTGTTGCCGCCCGATGCTCCAAAGCCGGAGGTGGTAGCCCTGCACCTGTTGCTCCACAATGAAGACGACAAACAGGCCGAAGAGCGTCGCCACGCCTTGCTTGAACTGCTTTCGGTCTTCACCAACTATCCGGTGGAACTCCGCCTGATTCCTGCTGAAGATGTAGTGCAAGATGTGCTCAAATACGCCAAAGAGCACAATTTCGAAGAAATCGTGGTAGGCGCTTCGGAGGAAGGCTTTTGGGAACGCGCCCTGTTCGGCACAATCCCCCAGCGGATTGCCGAGCAAGCCGATGTGAATGTGATAATGGTAAAGCACTACAACCCCATCAAACACGGGCTAAAGCGCTGGCTGAAGCGAGCGCCTAAACGGAAGTGAAACTGAAAACCCAAAGCACCGAACCGACGAATTGATGAACTGACGGAGGGACGGGAAAAATGGTCATTCAAAAACCGGTACTCCTGCTGAGCGGCGCTTCGCGGGGGCTGGGGGCGGCAACAGCAAAAGAAGCCGCCCGCCGCGGCGCAAATCTTGTCATCAACGCGCGCGACGCCGCCCGCTTGGAAAAAGTAGCAGAAGAAGCCCGCAAACTGGGCGCAGATGTGCTCACCGTTGTGGGCGATATCGGCGAAGAAGCCACCGCCCGCCAAATGGCCGAAAAAGCCGCCGAGCATTTCGGACGCATTGACGCCGTAATCCACAACGCAGGGATAATCCAGCCACTCGCGCCGATAGCCAAAGCCAAGGCCGAGGAATGGCTTTACAACTGGCGGGTGAACCTGCTCGGCGGGGTAATGTTGGTGAGCGCGGCGTTGCCGCTCTTGCGCAAAGCCCAAGGGCGCGCCGTGATGGTTTCCAGCGGAGCGGCAATCCACCCCTACCCGGCGTGGGGCGCATACTGCTCTGCGAAGGCCGCCCTCAACCACTTTGTAGCCGTGCTGGCGGTGGAAGAGCCGCTCATAACCGCGGTCGCCTTCCGCCCCGGCATTGTGGATACCGACATGCAAGCGGTGATCCGCGAAGAAGGCGCCAAAGTGATGCCGCCCGAGTTGCACCAGCGCTTTTTGGAATACAAGCGCGAAGGGCGGCTCGCGCCGCCGGAGGAGGTGGCCGCGCCGTTGATAGCAGTTGCAATGCGCGCGCCGCGCGCCTGGAGCGGCAAATTCGTCGCCTACTACTCTGCCGAAGTGCAAGCCCTGCTCGCCGAATAAGCCCTCGGTATCCCAATAAAAATTGACGGAGCGTTCTGCTCCGTCAATTTTGCTTTGAGGGTTTGCTTCCCGAAATTGCTTTTCAGCCCAAAGGTTCGCCCATATCGTCCTGAGAAGCGGACGCGTCGGGCGCATTCGTCTTCTTGCCGCGTAGCACAAACCACCACACAAGCGCGACAATAACGAGCACCACCAACAAAGCCGCCACACAGACAATCGCCAGCAGCATCATGCCGCTCGCACCGCCAGTTTTGCTCACAGCCACCAAGTGCTTAGAGCCACCCGAAACCGGTACTTTCCACACAACCGTCTGGCCGTGCAGTTCATCGCCATTGTTGGAAATGACTTTGCCGGGCATGGTCACCCGCCAAGTGGATTGCAGGTTCAAGCCAAGCGCCGAAGCATCAGCCCCATTGGAGGAAGACAAGTTTACATCGTAGTAAAACTTGCCGTTCTTCTCGCCAATGTAGTTCACGGTAACGTCTTCCCCGTAAAACTTTTTCAACTGAGCAATGCTGTCAAAATTCACGCTCACCTTACAAATTTTCTCTTTGCCCTTTTTGGTGAATTCCACCTTGGCATTGGGAGCATCGGTTTTCTCTTTGAACTGGTCGCAAAGTTGCTGGGCGCTCATCTGAGTGGCCTGCTTGATGATGTTTTCCTCATCATCCGTCATCGCCCAAGAGATTTCCAGCGTGCCGCTCTCGGGGGTTTTGAAGGTGGTATGGCTGTCCAAACGACAAGCCATGAACAGCAAAAGCGCGAAAAGCAAGAACGGTAAAAGCACAGCCTTTTTCATCCACTTCCTCCTTGAAACGAGGGGCACCCAAGGGTGCAAAACGAATAAACGACGGACCAATCGGCGCGAGCAAAAGCAGAAAAGCCGCGCCGCTTCCCCAAAACGGCCGCCTCAAAGAATCTCGCTAATTGCTCGCCTCATTCATTTTGCCATATAACGGCGCAAAAAGCAAAATCTGGTAAAATTGCGAGCGTTGTTGCAAGGAATTTATGCTCAACGCATCGTGCAGGGGCATCCCTTTCCCCACAACTCCGAAACGGAGGTTAGTTTATGGACGCGACCAGCCAAGTCACAATTGGGCTGGCTTTTATTGCCGGGTTGGCCTCTTTTCTCTCTCCGTGCATTTTGCCACTTGTACCCGCTTACGTTAGTTATCTGAGCGGGCGGGCGCTGGTGGAAGGCGATGCAAGCCGCAAACAGGCGCTAATACACGGCACGGCTTTCGTTATCGGCTTCAGCGTGGTTTTCATACTGCTGGGCATGGCAGCATCGGCGCTCGGCGGGTGGCTTTACAGCATCCGCACGCTGTTGACGCAAATTGGCGGCGCTATCGTCATCATCTTCGGCATCCACATGACCGGCTTGGTGCGTATACCGTTTCTGGAATACGACATTCGCCCCGATGCCGACCTCAGCGGCACGGGGTTGCTTTCCTCTGCGTTGATGGGGGTTTTCTTTTCCGCCGGTTGGAGCCCATGCGTAGGGCCGGTACTAAGCGCCATTTTAGCGCTCTCGTTCAACGGTGGCTCGGTAACTCAGGGCACAATCCTGCTCACTGCCTATTCGGCAGGGTTGGCGATACCGTTTTTGCTCGCGGCGCTCAGCATTGATTGGGTAGTAAAATTCATCCAGAAATACAGCCGCGTAAGCCGGATTGTGGAAATCATCATGGGAATAACGCTCATCATCGTGGGCGCAATGTTACTCACTGGCACATTCAACCAATTGGCACGCTTCGGCAATTTCCTTGACCTGGGGTTGTGAAATGGGACAAACAATAAAAACTAAACGCAAAAATGCACGCAAACAATCCAGCAGTTCCCAACTTATCGTTGGCGCACTTATCCTGATAGGGCTGTTTTTGGTGGTGGTGGGCGCGGCCTCACTGCTCAAAAAAGGCTCCGGCGAAGAAGCCACTGCGCCGCGAGTGGGCTACCATGCGCCCGATTTCACCGCCGATTCGCTTGACGGCAAGGTGGTCAACCTAAAGTCGTTGCGCGGCAAGCCCGTTGTGCTCAACTTTTGGGCGACTTGGTGCCCGCCGTGCCGCGCCGAAATGCCCATGCTCCAAGAGGCCTACAACAGCCACAAAGGCCAATACACGATGCTCGCGGTCAACGACGGCGAACCGAACGAAAGGGTAAGCGCCTTCATCCAGCAAAAAGGGTTTACCTTTACCGTGCTTTTAGACCCGGGCCAGCAAATTGTGCGCCGCTACCAAATACAAGCCTTCCCGACCACATTTTTCATTGACAGCAAGGGCGTAATCCGCTACGTGCATGTTGGGATGCTGAACAAACAATCCCTCGCCAGCGGGCTGAAGAGCATCGGCATCCAGCCATGATAACGGTGGTGCTCTACCGCGATAAAGAGGAAGAAACGGCTGAAATAAAAGCGGCGCTGGCAAAACTCCAAAGCCTTGCGCCGCATCGGCTGGTAGAAATTGACATAAATCAAGAGCCGGCGCTGAAGGAAAAATTTTCAGGGAGGACACCTTTCCTCAAAATCGGCGCTTACCACATTGAAGGGAAGCCCGAGCCCAAACAGTTGGAAATCACGCTGTTAGCGGCGGAGCGAAGCGTTCGCGCGCACCAACGGCAAATTGGCCTTGCCGACAAAGTGGCTTACGGCGTTGTCAAGCATTGGCTGCTGATTTTCAACCTGATAGTGGCGGTGTATGTGGGCTTGCCGTTCTTGGCGCCGGTTCTGATGGAAGAGGGAGCAACCGCCCCGGCGCGCCTCATCTACAAGGCCTACGGCTTCGTTTGCCACCAACTGGCCTATCGGTCGTGGTTCTTGTTCGGCGAGCAGGTGGCCTACCCCCGCGCCGCCGCCCATGTGCGCGGCCTGAAAACCTACGAGCAGGCCACCGGCCGCGACCCGGACGATTTGTGGGATGCCCGCACCTTCATCGGCAACAAAAAACTCGGCTACAAAGTGGCCTTTTGCGAGCGCGATGTGGCAATTTGGGGTGCTGTCTTGCTTTTCGGCTTGCTCTTTGCCCTAACCCGACGCAAAATTCCACCCTTGCCGTGGTATTTATGGATTTTGATAGGCTGGCTGCCAATAGGAATTGACGGCTTCAGCCAAATCATTAGTCAACTTTCCAACTCTCCCATCCCATTCCGCGAAAGCACGCCGCTCTTGCGCACAATCACGGGCTTCCTTTTCGGCTTCACCACGGCATGGTTTGGCTACCCACTAATTGAAGAAGCCATGCGCGAAAACCGCGCCTACCTTGCCGCGAAAATTGCACGCATTCAAGCAATCAACCACGACGATAGCCTAAATCCTAAATCCTAAATCGCTAATCGCGATTTGCGATTTAGGATTTGCGATTTGCGAATTATGCCCTTCCAAGACTCTCCCCCGCTCCGCTACTACACTTTTGAGAATCTGAACCGCTACGGCGTTGTGCATGGCGCTTTCACACGCCGCGGCGGCGTCAGCCCCGCGCCTTGGGCTTCGCTCAACATGGGCGCCACCGTGGGCGATGAATGGGAACGCGTGCAGGAAAACATCCGCCGCGCCTTCTCGGCGCTCAGCCTGCCAGTGGAAAGCCGCTACGATTCATGGCTGGTTCACGGCAAAGAAGCAGTTTACGCTGCTAACCCGCGCCCCGTTTCACGCGATTCTTCCCCCCAAAAAGCCGACATCATCATCACCGACCAACCCGCCGTTACCTTGGTGATGCGCTTTGCCGATTGTGTGCCGATTTTGCTTTACGACCCGCGCCGCCAAGCCCTCGCCTTGGCGCATGCAGGCTGGAAGGGCACGGTAATCGGCGTGGCGCGTGCCGCAGTGGAGGCAATGGCGGAGCGTTTCGGTAGCAAACCTGCCGACCTGCTCGCGGCAATTGGCCCAGCAATCGGGCCAAATCATTACGAAATTGGCGCAGAAGTGGCCGAGCAGGTGCAAAATGCTTTTGGAGCGGAGGCCGAGCGCTTGCTCCCCAAGCGCAACGGGAGCATTTTCTTTGACCTTTGGGAAGCCAATCGCCTGACCTTGCGTTTGGCGGGCGTGCCCGATGAGCATATTGAGGTGGCGCGCATTTGCACTGCCGCGAATTTGCAGGATTGGTACTCGCACCGCGCCGAGCACGGCAAAACCGGCAGGTTCGGCGTGTTGGCGGCTCTGCCGAGGTAATTCGGATTTCACAATGGACGCCAAGCCGCAAATCCCAAAAAGCATAGAAGAACGGCGCGAGGCTTTAGAAGCCCTGCGCCGGAAAATGGAAATGTGCCGAGCATGCATTGAGGCAGGCTACTGGGTGCATCCCAAGCCGATTTACTCGGGGCACGTGGGTGCGCGCATCATGGTAATCGGCCAAGCCCCCGGCATCACCGAAGTCAAAGCCGGCAGGCCGTTCAACGCCGGCAGCGGCAAGCGGCTGTTCCAATGGCTCGCTGGCGCGGGCATTGAGGAAGATTGGTTTCGGCGCACGCAATACATGACCTCGGTAACGAAATGCTATCCCGGTCGCTCCAAATCGGGGAGCGGCGACCGCGCCCCCAGCCGCCGCGAGCAACTGCTCTGCCGCCCGTTTCTGGAGGGGGAAATCGCACTGGTTGACCCCGCGCTCATCATCCCCGTCGGGCGGCTGGCAATCAACATGTTTTACCCTGCCAAAGCACCGCTAAAGGAAATCATCGGCACGCAAAAGCAGGTGAACGGTCGCTGGATTGTCCCTCTGCCGCACCCATCGGGCGTCAGCCGCTGGCATCAATTAGAGGAAAACCGTGCTCTGGTGCGGCAAGCAGTTGAGCACATCGGCGTGCACTTTCGCAGGTTGTTCCCGGACTTAGCGAACAAATAAAACCACAGATTACACAGATTGTCGCAGATTTTTTTCTGCAGAATCTGCGACAACCTGCGGTTTTTCCTCAATCTGTGTAAATCTGTGCCATCTGTGGATATTTTATCCAACGGCGGCGCGGACGATTGCCACAAATTGGTCGGCTTTGAGGCTTGCGCCGCCCACCAAAGCGCCATCAATTTGCGGCGAGGCAAAAAATTCCGCGGCGTTGTGGGGCTTTACCGAACCGCCGTAAAGCACGCGCACGGCCTGGGCTACCTCATCCCCAAACATTTCGGCAAGCGTGCCGCGAATATCGGCTTCTATCACGCGTGCCGCGTCCTCAGGCGTAGCGGCGCGCCCCGTCCCAATCGCCCAAACCGGCTCGTAGGCCATCACCACGCCCGAAGCAAGTTCAGCGCTCAAGCCCGCGAGTGCCCCGCGCACCTGCCTTTGCACCACTGCGTCAGTCTTGCCTGCCTCGCGCTCCTCTAAGGTTTCGCCCACACACACAATCGGCACCAAATTGTGCGCAAAAGCCGCGGCAACCTTGCGGTTCACCGTCTCGTCCGTCTCGCCGAAGTAAGCACGGCGCTCAGAGTGTCCCAAAATCACATAACGGGCAAACTCCGCCACCATGCGTGGCGAAACCTCGCCTGTGAACGCCCCTTCCTCCTCCCAGTGCATGTTTTGCGCGCCAACGCCAATGTCCGTGCCCGCCAACATGGCAGACACCGGCAGCAAGGCGGTAAACGGAGGACAAACCACCTTCTCCACGCCCTGAATGAACTGCAAATCATCAAGCATTTCCGCTATCAGCAAGCGGGCTTCTTCAACCGTCTTGTGCATCTTCCAGTTTCCGGCCACAAAGGGAATGCGCATTTTTCAACCTCCAATTTAGGGTAAGGCGGGCTCGGAAAAAATCCTGCTCAAAGTGATTATAGCGCACAATTGCTACCATGAACCGATTTTGTGGTATGATTGCGGTGCCTCGCAAGGCATTCTCAGATGAGGTAAACCGTTATGGACGAAAGAAAAATCACAATCATTGAAGGCCCTCCACCCACCTTTGAATTCGCCCAAGAAGATTGGGCATATGGAATGGTTGAGGGCCCCAGCATTCCAAGGATAGCCGTAACCGAAGTGCGCGCCCTCAACGGCCCTTCGCTGATAGAGCGTTGCTACCGCGCGTGGAAGGCAGGTGAGCCAATTCACCTTGAATTTCGCAACTCTTTTGGCGAAATTCAGCGCCTGCCAATAGTCGCCGCGCACTACGGGCGTATTGACGGCAACGATACACTTCGCCTGTGGGTTGCAGTAGGCAACCCCGAAATTGAGGTCACCTACGAATTTGCCGATGAGGATGAAGATTGGGACGACAACGAGGATGACGAATTTGACGGCTTGGGCTTTTTCTCGGAAGATTTTGACGATGAAGAAGAGGGAGAAGACGACGAGAACGACTTTTCGGACATTGACTCCGATGACCTCACCCTTGACATTTAGCCAACTCGCCTAAAACCTCAAGCGCCCCAACAATGGGGCGCTTTTTTATCACAGGAGGCAATCATGGACTCACTCGTCATTCAAGAAACCGAAGGGCACGTGCGGATAATCACGCTCAACCGCCCAAAGGTCAATGCCTTCAACCGAGAACTGACGGCAGCGTTGCAAAGGGCGCTCAGGAAGGCAGAAAGGGAAAAGGCCGTGCGCGCCGTCCTGCTCAACGCGGCGGGAAAGGTTTTCAGCGCAGGGCAGGACTTGACCGAACTGGAAGCAGTCGGCGGTGAATCTTTGCGCAAGCACCTGCAAGCCACCTACAGCCCGCTAATTTTGCAACTCCGCCGCATGGAAAAGCCAGTGATAGCGGCTTTGCAGGGCGCGGTTGCGGGCGCGGCTCTGGGCGTGGCATTAGCCTGCGACCTGCGGATCGCCGCTGCGGGCACGCGCTTTGTAGTCGGCTTTTCGGGCATTGCCCTTGCGCCCGATTCCGGCGTGTCGCTCCTACTGCCGCTGATGATGGGGTTTGGGCGCGCCACCGAATACGCCTTCACCAACGAGCCGTTCACCGCGGAGCAAGCCCTGCAATGGGGCGTGGTGAACCGCGTTGTGCCTGCCGAAAGCCTGCAGGATGAAGCAAGAGCATGGGCGAAACAGATTGCCGCGCGCCCGCTCAAGGCGCTGGGGCTGACCAAACGCGCCCTCAACCGCGCCATCATGCCCCACCTTGAAGCCGTGCTGGACTACGAAGCCCACATTCAAGACATTGCAGGCAAAACCGCCGAGCACTACGAAGGCGTCCACGCCTTTTTAGAAAAGCGCGAGCCGAAGTTTGTGGAAGACTAAAACACTTGACACCAAAACACCTGACACGAAAGAACTTCCCCAAAAACCAAAAACCGGCTGAAGCACACACGCTCCAGCCGGTTGGCTTTTACGGGGAAGGGGAAATTACATGCCGAAAAGCACCGCCGCCGCCTTAGCCGCCCATGAATACCACGGGGCAAAGGCAATGCCCACCAGCAAAACTGCGGCGGCAAGCACCGTCAATCCAACAGAGTAAGAAGCGCTGACCGGCACGCGTTCGGGCTTGGCAGGCGGGTCAAAGTAAGCCACCTTGAGCACCACAAGGTAGTAGTACATTGCCACAACCGAGTTGAGCACACCGACAATCGCCAACCAAGTCAGGTTTTTGCTCACGGCCGCGCCAAACAACCACACTTTGCCCACAAAGCCGCCAAACGGCGGAGTGCCCGAAAGCGAAAGCAAAGCAACCATCAGTGCCAAAGCCAGCCACGGCGCCCGCTTGCTCAAGCCGGAATAATCGGCAATGCCGGTAGTGCCGTCGGCGCGCTCCACCATCGCCACCACGCCAAAAGCGGTGATGTTGCTGAGCAGATAAACGCCGAGGTAAAACACCACGCCCGCAATGCCGAGCGCGCTCAGCGCCACCACGCCTATCAGCATGTAACCGGCATGGGCGATTGACGAATAAGCCAGCATCCGCTTGATGTCTTTCTGGGCAATGGCGAAGGTGTTGCCTAAGGTCATGGTGACGACCGAAATCGCCGCCAAAATTGCGCCCCAGTAGGGCATATAACTGCCGCCAAAAGCCGTGAGCAAAACCCGCACAAGCACAGCAAAACCGGCGGCTTTTGAAGCGGTGGAAAGGAAGCCGGTAACCGGCGTGGGCGCGCCTTCGTACACATCGGGCGCCCAGAAGTGGAAAGGAACCACCGAAGTCTTGAAGCCAAATCCAACCAAAATGAGGACAACAATCCCCAGCACAACCGGCAGGCTGAGGTGGGTAACTGCAGTCGCCAACGCCGCCAAACTGGTCTCGCCGGTAAAGCCATACAGCAGGCTAAAGCCGTAAAGCATCACAGCAGAAGACATGGCACCGAACAAGAGGTACTTGAAGCCCGATTCAACCGAGCGGCGGTCGGGGTGGATGAAACCGGCGAGCACATACATCGGGATTGAAGTAGTTTCAATCGCCAAATAAAGCATGATAAGGTCGGCGGCAGAAGCCATCAAAGTCATGCCCAAAGTGGAAGCGAGCAACAAGATGTAAAACTCACCCCGCTCGCCCAAATGCTCTATGTCCATCGCAAAGAGCGCGGTAGCCGCCGCCCCCAGCATGAACACCATTTGGAACACAAACCCCAGCCAGTCGTACCTCAACATGCCGCCCCAAACAAGTTGCCCTTTATCGGGCGGCATGGCGTAGGCAATACTAACCGCTATGGAAAGCGTCAAACCTCCGGCCGCAATCCATCCCAGCAGGCGGGGGTGCTTGCCGCGCTCAAACAAATCCACCACCAAAACCGCCGCGGCAACCAGCAAAATAAGGATTTCCGGCAAAATCGCCAGCATATCAGCAGTGTTAATGCCACTCACTTAGGCACCTCCAGACACAAGTTCGGCACACCAGCCGGACATCAAAGCAGAGCCAGCAAATGCATCGCCGCTTTGTTGATTACGCCCAAAATCCACATCGGCCAGACGCCAATCCACAGCATCAGCACCATCAGCGGGGCGATGACCACAATTTCTCGCACCGACATATCGGTAAGATGCCCCACCCACTTGGTGTTGAGCGGGCCTTGGAGCACATGCTTCAGCCCTTTGAGGATGTAAGCACCAGTAAAGAGCAAGCCCAACATGCTCAGCGCAGTCAGGAACATGAAGGCAGGGAAAGCGCCCCGCACAACCAAGAACTCGGAAACAAAGCCGTTCAGGCCGGGCAGGCCGAGCGAAGCCATTGAGGTGAAGACCAAAATGCCGCCGTAAATCGGCAACAACGGCCAAAGCCCGCCAAAGGCGTTGAGGTCGCGCGTATGCGCCCGCTCATACAGCACGCCGACGAGGAAGAACATACCAGCGGCGGAAAGCCCGTGGTTGAACATTTGCAGGACTGCGCCGTTCAACGCCGCCGCGGCGCTCGTCGGATCGCTGCCGGCGAGGAATGCCGCCGCCGCGATGCCCAAAATCACAAAGCCCATGTGGTTCACAGACGAATAAGCCACCAACCGCTTGAAATCGGTCTGACCGTAAGAGGCAAAAGCGCCCATCACAATGGACATCATCGCCAAGAAAGCAAGCGCCCCGGCGTAATACTTAGCCTGCACCGGATAAAGCGGCAACACAAAGCGCAAAAAGCCGTAAGCGCCCAACTTCAGCATCACGCCCGCCAGAATCATAGAGCCGGGCGTGGGCGCCGCCGTGTGGGCGTCAGGAAGCCATGTGTGGAACGGCCAAACCGGCACCTTCACCGCAAACGCTATCACAAAGCCCCAAAATGCCAACGCCTTGATGGTGGAAATCGGAAGCCCAAAAATGCTCCCCGAAAGCGTAGGCCACTTGTGGAACATCGTTACGATGTCGTAAGAGCCCACTTTGCTCCCAATGAGGAAAATGGCAATCAGCAAACCAAAAGAGCCAACCATCGTGTAGAGCAAGAACTTGAACGCCGCGTAAGTCCGCTCTTTGGCTTCGCCCCGCTTGCCAAGGCGCCAATACCGCACACCCTTTTCGCTGCCCCACTGCAAAATCAAGAAGAACATCGGGATCAGGCTCACTTCCCAGAACACATAGAAGAACACCATGTCCAGCGCCATGAACACGCCCAACATGCCCGTTTCCATGAGCAGGAAAAGCACCATGTAAGTTTGGACGCGCTCGGTGATGCTGAACGAAGCCAGCAAAGCGGCGGAAGTGAGCAAAGTGGTGAGCAAAACCATCGTCAGCGAAATGCCGTCCACGCCCAAATGGTAGGTGGAATGCACCGCCGTAAACCACGCCGCCTGCTCCTGGAACTGAAAGCCCGTCTGCGATGGGTCAAATTTCACCCACAGCACAATGGAAAGCGCCAACGGAATCAAACTGGCCGCGAAGGCAAACCAGCGGTGAAACTTCACCTTGTCCTTCGGGAAGAAAAGCATCACCACCGCGGCCAAGGCGGGCGTGAACAAAATCCAGGAAAGCAAATGATCCATAACAAACGCCATAGTCCACTCCTTATCCGTGCCGGAGTCAGTGCACGACAACCAGCAGGTAGTACACCAACGCGCCGAAGGCCACTACGGAGGTCATCACAGCGACCATGTAATCCTGCACCTTGCCGGTTTGCACCACACGGAAGGCACGGCCAAAGGTGCGCACAATGTTGCCTATCAGATCGCCCGTGCCGCTGACAATCGGCAAATCTACAGCGTAAGCCAAGAAGCGGCCGGTATCGTAAGTTGCCCGCGCTGCAAAATGCAGAATGCCGTCAATAATGCCGCGGTCAAGCCACTTGAAGGTGAAAGTCTCGGCAAACCAGTAAGCGGGCTTGACGAGGAAGAGGTCGTAAATTTCATCAAAGTAGTATTTGTTCTGCAACAGCGTGTGGAATGGGCCAAGCCATTTCTTCAACGGGTCGGTAGCGGGGTCTGAAGACTTGATATCTTTGTAAACCCACCAACCGAGGAACAAACCGCCCAACGAAACCGTGAGCGAGGTATAAAGCGGCAACAGGCTGTGCCCAACATGCTCTTCAAAAATTCCCGGAATGAACTTGTAGGTCGCACCGACCCATTCTTGGAACCAAGTGGGCAAAATGCCGCCGATAATCGGGAAGTGCTCGGGGATGCCCGTCCAACCGAAAGTGAGGGCAAAGAAAGCCAACACCATCAGCGGCACGGTCATCGTCCACGGCGTTTCCTGAGCGTGCTCGGCGGCGGGCGTGCGCGGCTCGCCCAAGAAGGTGAGCGTTATCTGCCGCATTGTATAGAAAGCGGTGAACAGAGCCGCTATCGCCAAAGTCCAAAACACAACCGGATGCCCGCCGAAGAACGAACTACTCAGGATTTCATCCTTAGACCAGAAGCCAGCCGTCAACACCGGAAAGCCCGAAAGCGCAAAACCGCCGATCACGAAAGTCCAGAAGGTAATCGGCATCTTTTTGGCGAGCCCACCCATGTTGAACATATCCTGCGGGTCAAGGTGCTCACCGGTGTGAAGCACGCCGTGCTCCATGCCGTGGATGACAGAACCGGAGCCGAGGAACAACAGCGCCTTGAAGAAAGCGTGCGTAACCAAGTGGAAACTTGCCGCCACATACGAGCCAGCGCCCAGCGCCGCCACCATGTAGCCCAACTGGGAGATGGTGGAATAGGCGAGCACGCGCTTGATGTCGTTTTGTGCGACGGCAATCGTGGCCGCAAAGAGAGCGGTGAACGCGCCGATAAACGCCATCACCGCTAAGGGCGGGAAGAAGGCGCTGTTTTCAGTCCCCACCTTCAACAGCGGGAACATGCGGATGACCATGTACACGCCCGCGGAAACCATCGTCGCGGCGTGAATCATTGCCGAAACTGGCGTCGGGCCTTCCATAGCATCAGGAAGCCATACATGCAACGGCCACTGCGCCGATTTGCCAACCGTGCCGATGAAGAGCAAAATGCCTATCAAGCCGGCAACCGAAAGCCCCAAAACCCCGCTCGGCGCAGAGCCAAGCGCATGGAGCACCTTAGGGTTGAAAATGTCGGTAAACGAAAGGGTGCCGGTGGCGAAGTAAAGAAGACCAATGCCCAACAGCATGAACACATCGCCGACACGGGTGGTCATAAAGGCTTTGATGCCCGCCGCACGCGCCGACGGCTTGGCAAACCAAAAGCCAATCAGCAAATACGAGCACAAGCCCATAATTTCCCAGCCCACAAACAGCGTAAGCAGGTTATCGGAAACCACAAGCGTGTACATGCCGAAGGCAAACAGCGCCACATAGGCGAAGAACCGCGAATACATCGGCTCAATTGACGGCACCTTGTGCTTGTGGCCGTGCTCGTCAATCACCGTCGCGCCGTGCGGGGGAAGGCCGGGCTGGTCGTGGTCGCCCTCAGGTTGCCCGTAGTTGTGGTAGCCGATGCTGTAGAGGAAGATCATGAAGATCGTCCACGCGACGAAGAACAGCACCACCGCGGTCAGCGGGTCTAACATCACACCGATTTTCAAGAAAGTGTCGCCAACGGGCAACCAATTCACCACCGAATGGACGGGGTGCTTGGCGAGTTCCTCCGGGCCGACGTTTAGCGCCCAGACGAAAATCGCCATCGCCCCGCTCCACGAAAGGAAAGCCGCCCCCAAAGCGAGGGTATGACTCAGGGCACGATTGCGGTTGGCAAACAGCACAATCAGCCCAAAAGCCACCAACGGAAATACAGGTAGTAACCAGAGCAAAGTTGTTGTCGGCATGGCGTCCTCACATCATCTCAAGGATACGCCCCGATGGGCTAAAAGCCCGAATCCGGGCTTTACCACTTCATCAAATCAATTTCATCGGTAACGATGGTCTTGAAGCGGCGATAAACGGCGATAAACAGCGCCAGGCCGACGGACACTTCAGCCGCCGCCACGGCAAACACAATTACCGAAAAAGCCATCCCAGCCGTAGTGGTGGGAGCGCGGTAGCGCCAAAAGGTCAGCAAATTGATGTTGACGGCGTTGAGCATAAGTTCAACGCCCATCAAAATTGCCACCGCGTTTTTGCGTGAAAGCACGCCGTACAAGCCAATGCTAAACAAAGCCGCCGCCACAATCAAATACCAATTGAGAGGAATCATCGCAACAGCCTCCTACGAATTGTGGCGCGTCCAAGCCACAAAGACAGCCCCAATCAAAGCGGCCAGCAAAAGCACCGAAGCCACTTCAAAGGGGATGACATAGCCATTCGGGTTGACAAGCGCCTTGCCAAGGTCGGCAATACTGCTGGCGGGCACCGCCGCCGTGGGCTGTGAGGGCAAAGCCACAGCCTCAATCATCCACGTAACGCCGGCGAAGAAGACAGCGCCCAAAATTGCCGCCCACCACCAGCGGCCGCTGGTCTGCTTGCCGCGGTCGCGCATTTCGCGGCGGGTGAGCATGATGGCAAACACCATCAGGATAGCAATTGCGCCAATGTAAACCACCACCTGAATCACCGCAAAGAAATTGGCGTTCAGCAAGGCGTAAAACACAGCCACGCCAGCGAGCGCCAAAATCAGCCACAGTGCGGCGTGTATCAAATTCGGCGTGGTCACCGTCCTAAAAGCGGCAAACAGGGTAACAACAGCCGTAATGAGGAAAACAATCTGCATCGCCGTCATACATCCGCTCCCATCAATCAGATTGGGCTTCCGCCGCGGGTTGAGGCGGGCGCGCCACCGGATACTGCCCCGGCTTTGCCGCCAAGGGGCGCTCGCGCTTGCGGCGGTTATCGTAAGCGCGGGCATAGGCTATCACAAGCGCCCCGATGAACACGTTGATAGCCAAGTGCACCAGCCCACGCCCCCAAGGCGTAAAGCCGAGCAACAGCCGGTCTACCACCGCCGCTTCAACCAGCAAAATCAGCGCCAGCGGCGTCAAGAACTTCCAACAAAAATTCATCATCTGGTCAATCCGCAAGCGCGGAAGAGTGCCGCGCACCCAAACGCCTACGAAGTAAACCACAAACGCCTTAATCCACAAGTAAATCAAGCCAAGGATGGGGTAAGCCTCCGCACCCGGACCGCGCCAGCCGCCCAAGAACAAAACCGCCCCCAACATGCCAATCGTGAACGCGTGCAAAAAGTCGCCCACGTAGAAAGTGGCGAACAACATGCCGGAGTATTCAATGTGGAAACCAGCGACGATTTCCGATTCGGCCTCCAGCAAGTCAAACGGGGTGCGTCCCACCTCGGCAACCGAAGCGATGAAATAAATCAAAAACGCCAAAGGAGCAAGCACGATGTACCAAACATGCTGAGCCTCAACAATACCCTGCAGGCTCATCGTGCCTGCCAAAAGCACCGGCACCAACAGCGCCAACACGGTCGGCACCTCGTAAGAAATCATCTGCGCTACCGTGCGGAAGGCGCTGACCAGCGCGAACTTGTTGTTAGAAGACCAGCCGGCGAGGATAATGCCTAACGTGGCAAAAGCGCCCACCGCAATCGTGTAAAGCGCCGCAACGTTGAAATCCATCCCCACCATCGGCACAAGCGGTATCACCGCCCAAATCGCTATGATGGCCGCATCCATCAGCAGCGGAGCAATGACGTACAGCGGCTTATCCGCCTTATCGGGGAAGATGATTTCTTTGGTGATAATTTTGATGAGGTCGGCAAACGGCTGTAGCAAACCATAGGGCCCAACGCGGTTCGGGCCTATCCGGTCTTGCATACGCCCCACAATTTTGCGCTCAAACCAAATAAGGAAAATAACCCATCCGTTTGCCAATGAAGCAACCACAATGGCGGCAATTAGATACAACAAAACGGTGGTAAGCCCCTGTGAGAGGCCCCACCCCAAGAATAAATTACGCAGCCAGTCCGCTACCAAAGTTATAGGATGGCTCAGTAAACCCATAGAACACACTCCTCCGCGCCAACCGGATTAAAAAAGGCCAAGCGGCAAAACCTTGCCCTTAGCCTTCTACGACCACTCCAGTGCGCCCTTACGCCAAGCGTAAATCAGCGCGGCGGTCAGCAACACAATGAAGAGCACGCCCTCCAACACCGCAAACAGCGGCAGCGCCTTGTAAGCAACCGCCCACGGGTAGAGGAAGGCAACTTCAATGTCAAATACTAAAAACACTAACGCAAAGAGGTAGTACTGAATTTTGAACTGCACCCACGTTTCCCCCCACGTTTGCACGCCGCATTCGTAGGTGTCGGTCTTGATGGGGTTGGGGCGCTTGGGGCCTAACAACAGCCCAACCACAACCAACGCTGTAGGGAACAACACAGCAACAAACAGAAAGATTGCGATGTACAGCCAATTGTTCATTTTGACTCCTCGTCACTTCCCCGCGGGAAGGGATACATGGGTCATTGGCACGGGTAAGCGTCCACCGCAAAAACGTCACTTCCCCGCGGGAAGGGATACATGGCTGGTCGCTGTGGCAGTTTTCACAACCGCGCCGAGCGCATTTTACCACAAAACGCCCTCTCTCGCCTTAGCCTATTCGCCCAACCCTTGCCAACAGGTGACAAATGGCATATAAGCCAGCGACCCAAAAATTTGTTAAGAAACGGGGTAAACCACCCACCCTCGCACGCTCCATTTCCCAGCCTTTTTCGCCCAAATCAAGTGGATGAATTGCCGCTCGGCAAAACGCAAATCGGCCGCCGAAAGGCGAAAGCCGCCAAGGGGATGGCTATGATACACGGCCAACACCTGCCAGCCCCGCCGGTGGATTTCCCACAAGGCGCGCGCCATCTCCTCCGCGTCCGCAAGATACCGATGCGGGCTTTCAAGCACGTTCCGCAGCGGGAAGACCCCAAGGCTTTTGCCGCGCACGCCCGCTAGCAAACCACATGCCTCCACCGGATAGCGTGCGGCAACATCCACCCTCATTTCCTCTAAATGCTTGCGCGCAATAGAAATTTTCACCACGCCCACGGCAGCAACAACAATACAGAAACTACAACAATCAACGGCTCAACCACACTTTGAGGGAAGACTTGCTCTTCCAAAACATTGCCGAGATAAACGGTAGAAGCATAGGAAGCCCCGGCCAGCACAACGCCAAAAGCCACCGGCGAGGGCACAATAAAATAGAAAGCCGCAGCGATTTGAAGGGCTATAGCGGTCACAAAAGCGGATTCCACCGGCAACCAAGCGCCGCTAAAGCGCAAATGGAAAGCCCGCAACGCCACAAACCCCGCCACAAGGCCGAGGGCAGGCGCGGCAAAAAACAAACGCCACGGCACGGAACGCACGCCCACAGCCATCAAGAAAAACATCAAAAAGCCCAAGCCATTCAAACCCGCCGCGGCAATCGGGTAACGCAAGTCGGCGCTGTCAATCACAATGTATTCCGCCAGAATTACCAAAAACCACAGAGCGAGGCCTGCAAACAACACCGCCCACCACAAAAAGCCCAGCGGCAGATGCTGAAGCAATATCTCAAGCACCCAAGCGGTAAGGGCAGGCAAAATCCAATGGGTGAACGTTGAACGGCCTTTGAGCGAAGGATGGTCGCGCATCACCCAATCTGTGCCTGCCGCTGTCAGGGCGGCTATGAGCAAGGCTAACACACCCGCGATACTCCAACGAAAATGTAAGTCCAACCCCAAAACGACAGACCGCCATTCCAAAGGCGGCAGACGCACCATTCGCCCTTCCAGCAACGCCATCACAAGCGCTGCGGAGAAAACGCTCATTTTCTCCCGAGAAGGCAAATATGCAGGCCGAACTTGGGTACCGTTCAATGCAAACTCCGATTGTGGTATAATCGGTGCGGTCAGACGGAGAGGTAGCGTAGTCTGGCCTAACGCGCCCGCCTGGAGAGCGGGTGAGCCCTCACAAGGGGCTCCGTGGGTTCGAATCCCACCCTCTCCGCCAAATGCCCGCCCCAAAGCGGGCATTGTCGTTTTAAATGTAACCACCTGCCCATCTTGTAAGCGAAGGCAAACGCCTCGGTGCAGTGCAAGCAAAAGTCCACGCAGGTGGGCTTCGCAACTTGTAGTTCCCGGGCGCAAGCGGCAGCAGTTGAAATCGCGCTTACTTCAAACGACTGCCGAGCGCCAAAAAGGGCTCGCTCAGGGCAACCAGCGCGGCATCACGCCGTCTTTCACCAACAAACGGCTCTCGCCCGTCTTCATGTCGTAAAGCCAAATCTCCGGCGGTTCGGTGAGCAAACTCATGTTTGTACGCTGGTAAGCAACCGCTTGAGAATCGGGACGCCAAGCAAAATCCAAATGGTTGTAATTGGGCTCGTTGGTGATCTGGCGGGCGTCACTGCCGTCCGGCTTTATAAGCCAAAACTGCCTACCCAGAGTCCAACGTTGGGGGTCAAGGTATTTGCGCCCAAAAGCAATCCAACTCCCATCCGGTGAAAATGAGGGAGTGCCGTCCTCCAAATTTGGGTCACGGGTAAGGTCAATCCGCCGAAGCGTTGGGGAAAGCCTGTAAAGCCACAAATGCGCCGAGAGGTAAGGGGCATCTGCGGGGGATTGCTCGGAGCCTCCTCCTTCAAGGAACATGGCAACCATCAAAAGCGCATGCCCATCTGGCGACCACGCATCGGCCTCGCCAGTATCGTTCGCCAAAAACTGAATTTCGCCCTTGTCGGGTTGCCAAATCACATAGCCGCGCCGCCCCTCATCGTAGTAGGCCAATTGCCCCTGCGAAGACCATTTTGGAAGGATACTCGTGCCGTTTTCCGAAGAAAGCGCCACATCCTGCCCCGTGTTGAGGTTGAAAACATGGACACGCGTGCCCTGCTGGAACCCGTCGTTCCGCAGGTACGCCAAGTAAGTGCCGGTAGGGTCTGGGGTGGGGGAGGTGCACTGTTGGTCACCGCAAACGAGCAGGCGTTTCAACGACTTTTCACCGCTTTGCAGGCGGTCAATCCGCCAAATATCCGAGCCATGCTGAAAATTTTGCTGGCTAAAGTACACATATCGCCCGCCGAAGCCGGAGGCGAAGTCAAGCACCCTGTTGGAATGGGTGAGCATGGCGATTTTGCCGGTTTGGGGGTCAATGGTAAAAATGTTGCCTATGCCAACCGAGGGGGAAATGTAGGCAAGTCGCGTGCCAGCAATGTGGAACTGCCATCGGCGAACGGCACCCAAAGGGAGATTGGCGATGCCGCGCGGCGGCGCGACCTCCACCGTGACCGTCTGGCCTCCCCGCCAAGGCATGTTCGGCGTGAAGACGGCAGTTTTCCCTTCCACGCGCCACTTTCCCCCAACGTTGGGCGAAAAGCGCACCCGTTTTTGCACGTCTTGCACCGTGAGGGGGTGCGAAAAGGTAATGCGTATTTCCACGCTGCCGGTTGCCACGGCAGCGCCATCGGCCGGGAAAACGGCGGTGACGCGCGCCGCCTGCTCATAGGCCACCACTGCGCCGACGAGCACCAGCAAAACCAACACCCCAAGGGTGAAGGGAAACACTCGCTTCACGCGGGTCTCCTACGAACGCGGGTTTGGCTCCGCGAACGCGCCGATTTCCATCTGCGGCAGGGCCTGCTTCAAGCCATCGGGAGAAAGTATGACCGCCGCTTTGTGGACCCCGACGCCCATTGAAATTTCGGGCTGGGCGAAGATGCGCTCATCGGCGAGCACGCGGAGGTCGGTAGCGGTGCCAACCGGTGCAACCGCCCCAATGGGGAAACCGGTGACGCGCAGCACCTCCTCGGGCTTTGCCATTGTGATACGCCGCTGACCGAGGTAACGCCGCAAAGTAGGCCAATGAGCGCGGTAGCCCCCCGGAATCAGCACCATCACAAAACTGCCATCCTCCAAACGGAAGAGCAGGCTTCGCACCACTTGCTCGGGCTTTTGACCGCGCCACTGCGCCGCCTCTTCGGCCGTTTTTGGATGGCGCTCATGCCGCACAACGCGATATGGAATGCCTAACCTATCCAAAGTTTGAGTTACGGGGGTAGAAATTGTGCTCATGGGGCAATCTTACCACATAGGTAAAAGGTTGGTATTGAGAAAAACAAAACGCCCGCGGGCTAAAACCGCGAGCGCCACCGGTTGGGGCAAAGTCCCACAAAAAGTGGCGAGGGAGGGATTTGAACCCACAACCAAGGGCTTATGAGTCCCCTGCTCTACCATTGAGCTACCTCGCCGAGCGGAGCAAAGTATACAAGAGGAAGTTTTTTTTGTCAATGATGGCGTTGCAATGTGGGGTGATTGAAGGTTAAAGAGGTAGAGGCGTAGGGATATAACCGTGAACAAATGTGAGAATCGCAGAGTCCAGCCCCACAAATGTAGGACGATGCAGTGGGGGTTAGCAAATTCGCGGCACAGATCGGTTCACCCCCACGCGTGTGGGGACAACGCGTCGCGAAGGGAAGAAATAAGGGAGAGCAACGGTTCACCCCCACGCGTGTGGGGACAACGTATATGGTCGCTACGGTGCGTGCCGTTCGTCGGTTCACCCCCACGCGTGTGGGGACAACACGCATTCTGCGGCGGATGGCATCGGGGGCGTCGGTTCACCCCCACGCGTGTGGGGACAACGCCGGATGAAATCGTGCACTCCGGCGACCGCTACGGTTCACCCCCACGCGTGTGGGGACAACGCGCGCACGGGCAAAAAAGTGATTGACTGCCGACGGTTCACCCCCCACGCGTGTGGGGACAACCCAATATCTGGGCGTAATACTTTTTCAGCAGATCGGTTCACCCCCACGCGTGTGGGGACAACGCTCATCACCACCTGCGAGGGGATGCCCGGCGCACGGTTCACCCCCACGCGTGTGGGGACAACGCCGGTGGGGTCGGTGTTGACCGCCACCAGCACGGTTCACCCCCACGCGTGTGGGGACAACGCTCAATCGCCTTATTGTAGGCCGATGTTGTGTCGGTTCACCCCCACGCGTGTGGGGACAACCCGACCTGCGCGAACTGCTGGAGCGCCGCGACCGGTTCACCCCCACGCGTGTGGGGACAACTATAGCGTTCGCAGAATTACGGGCGGGCGAGCCCGGTTCACCCCCACGCGTGTGGGGACAACGAGGAGTTGGAAGGCGATGGATTTGGGTATTTGCGGTTCACCCCCACGCGTGTGGGGACAACTGGGGCAACGGATATCAGTGCGGCCGACGTGACGGTTCACCCCCACGCGTGTGGGGACAACGCCGCGGGGCTTTCCAGATCCACCCCCGCGGTCGGTTCACCCCCACGCGTGTGGGGACAACGTTCCCGGGGTGGTCATTGCCGACGCGCAAAGCGGTTCACCCCCACGCGTGTGGGGACAACATACGAATATGCCCAAGCAGAGCAAAAAAGGGGCGGTTCACCCCCACGCGTGTGGGGACAACTGGTTGCGCCTACTCCTGTTGTGCCTTGGTCGCGGTTCACCCCCACGCGTGTGGGGACAACTACACCACATTTTTATCATTTGAGCCAACTCATCGGTTCACCCCCACGCGTGTGGGGACAACGCTCTGGCCTCTGCACCGTCCCACGCGCGCTCACGGTTCACCCCCACGCGTGTGGGGACAACGCCGCTTCGGCGGTTGACAATGGCGATGGCACCGGTTCACCCCCACGCGTGTGGGGACAACGGCTTTATCAAGTAGAACAGGCCAAGGCACACCGGTTCACCCCCACGCGTGTGGGGACAACTTCTTCGTCTTCTGTTGGCGATTTTGACGAAGCGGTTCACCCCCACGCGTGTGGGGACAACGCCCGCGGCGGCAGCTGCGGCCGCGGCGGCTGCGGTTCACCCCCACGCGTGTGGGGACAACGTGGGCGCAGATACCAAGCCCGCGGAGAAGAAAGGTTCACCCCCACGCGTGTGGGGACAACGCCTTTAACCGCGTCACCGTCATCGCCACAGCCCGGTTCACCCCCACGCGTGTGGGGACAACGCCCTCTGCCGCGAGGTGGGTGCGCCAGAAGCCGGTTCACCCCCACGCGTGTGGGGACAACGTGAGGGACATCCCCCGCACCTGCTCAACTGCCGGTTCACCCCCACGCGTGTGGGGACAACGGTGGGATAACGTGCGCGTTGTGCGCGGCGAGACGGTTCACCCCCACGCGTGTGGGGACAACGAGCAGCACCCCATCGGGCTGGAGTGGGATGAACGGTTCACCCCCACGCGTGTGGGGACAACGTGAGGGACATCCCCCGCACCTGCTCAACTGCCGGTTCACCCCCACGCGTGTGGGGACAACTCCAGCGCACGAATGTCGTCCCGCGAAAGCACCGGTTCACCCCCACGCGTGTGGGGACAACTCACCGTATGCGCCGCGCAGGGCGCTCAAACGCGGTTCACCCCCACGCGTGTGGGGACAACGCCGGCACGCCCAGCGCGTGGGGCTTCGCGATGCGGTTCACCCCCACGCGTGTGGGGACAACCCCGTCACCTTCAGCGTCACGCTCGCGCTCAACGGTTCACCCCCACGCGTGTGGGGACAAC
Organism: Anaerolineales bacterium; assembly: GCA_027023425.1. Lineage (GTDB taxonomy): Bacteria > Chloroflexota > Anaerolineae > Anaerolineales > DRMV01 > JALUBW01. The sequence goes on along the minus strand of JALVVL010000041.1, from coordinate 52,598 downwards.
GCCGCGAGCGCCATCATTTCCACCGCCCCGCGCGGTTCACCCCCACGCGTGTGGGGACAACGGTCATTCGTGCGTGGAGAGCATCGCGGCGATGCGGTTCACCCCCACGCGTGTGGGGACAACTCTATCCACGCGTCCGGCGATGATTTGCCTGTCGGTTCACCCCCACGCGTGTGGGGACAACGACCGGCTCGGAGTGGAGGTATTTCGCGATGGCGGTTCACCCCCACGCGTGTGGGGACAACGGCCTTTGAAAGGCTGCTGATACCCTCTGCCGTCGGTTCACCCCCACGCGTGTGGGGACAACTAATGGGGCAAGGATACAAAGAACGGCGTATTCGGTTCACCCCCACGCGTGTGGGGACAACGGCGGGGAAGTGGAAGCGATGAGTGGTTCCTACGGTTCACCCCCACGCGTGTGGGGACAACGGCTGAAAACGGCATTCCGCCGCGTGGGTGATACGGTTCACCCCCACGCGTGTGGGGACAACATGAGTTTTGCCGTGCTCGCCTTCAGGGATGCCGGTTCACCCCCACGCGTGTGGGGACAACTCATCAAGTGCTTTGCACATATCGAAGCCATGGCGGTTCACCCCCACGCGTGTGGGGACAACAGCGAGGGTCATCGGTAGAGAAACGACATTCACGGTTCACCCCCACGCGTGTGGGGACAACGCGGGCTTCGGCCTCCTGAGCCTGTGCCTGTTCAGGTTCACCCCCACGCGTGTGGGGACAACGCATGCGCGCCACGTGAGCGCGCCTGAAGCCAGTCGGTTCACCCCCACGCGTGTGGGGACAACTACTTGCCGCGCCCGCTTCGGCGCACGATTGCCGGTTCACCCCCACGCGTGTGGGGACAACGTTCGCGCAGGGCATTCAAAGCAGCGACAATACGGTTCACCCCCACGCGTGTGGGGACAACTAAAGCCCTTGCCTCTGAACGTATTTGCGCTCATCGGTTCACCCCCACGCGTGTGGGGACAACATACCCCCAGGATGTGCGGGGCCGCGCCATTGCGGTTCACCCCCACGCGTGTGGGGACAACGCGTGACAATTACGGCACAAAACCACCAAGTCGGTTCACCCCCACGCGTGTGGGGACAACCAACCATTCTCCCCTCATTATCGCCACCACGAACGGTTCACCCCCACGCGTGTGGGGACAACGCCGTCGCTGTACTCGTGCCAATAGGCCGAGTGCGGTTCACCCCCACGCGTGTGGGGACAACTGGTACACCTCCTTTTGGTGTGTGAAAAGATGGACGGTTCACCCCCACGCGTGTGGGGACAACGCCTTCATTCTCATAGATGAGGGCGGTCAGTACGGTTCACCCCCACGCGTGTGGGGACAACTGGCAGTTCTGGGTAGCCCATCTTTCACCTCTCGGTTCACCCCCACGCGTGTGGGGACAACGAGTTTCCCCGCGGCCTCCGCCTCGGCGAGTTCGGTTCACCCCCACGCGTGTGGGGACAACGCGGCGGGCAAGTGCTTTTGGTCAATTCTATATCGGTTCACCCCCACGCGTGTGGGGACAACGCGCGGCTCTCCGGCGCGGGCTCTTGCAGGTCATAGGTTCACCCCCACGCGTGTGGGGACAACCCTCCAGCGTGTACTCGGTCGGCGCGCCCATCGGTTCACCCCCACGCGTGTGGGGACAACCTTCTTCCCGGCGGTCAGCACCGGGCTGTCACCGGTTCACCCCCACGCGTGTGGGGACAACCCACTGCGCCAGGCTCACCGCATCCGCCTGACCGGTTCACCCCCACGCGTGTGGGGACAACGTTCTGGGTGCGCGCACAGCGTTTTTTGCCTACCGGTTCACCCCCACGCGTGTGGGGACAACGGTCGTCACGCCCGCAATTGCCCTCGTACACAGCCGGTTCACCCCCACGCGTGTGGGGACAACACTAAATCTGCACCCTAAGCGTGCGCCCACCCCCATATATGGCAGGCGCACTATTTCAACGGGCCGCTTGTTCGTCTTCCTCAGGCAACGCCACGGCAACCAATTGAATGCCTTCTAATTCTACTACCTTCCGGCGCTTGCTGCCTTCCATGCGCATCCGAAACCGTTGCTCGGTGTTTGTGCTCCAAATCTGAATCACGCCGCCAGCACCACGCGCCTCCAATGCCTTTTCCCACAATCGCTCACGCACGCGGGCACTGACATGCCCTACAAAAACCCCGGGGGAGGGCTCTATCAGCCAACGCGTGAGTTCCCCTCGTAGGCTAAGCGGAACGCTCTCCAGAATCATCACCACCATTTTTGCTTTCCTCGGAAATTGCACCGCCTTCCGGCTCCCACCACGGCGCAGGCAGGGCCGCGTTAGCGTCGTAATCCAATTCAAAATGCGGAGGCGCCGTCTTCAAACCGAGCAATCGGTCAATGTCGGGCAAAATGCGCTGCAGCAGTTTGACCTCTTTGAAGCGCTCTCGGCAACGCTGCCGCACCCGGCTTTCCACCTTCTCGGTAGATTCAGCCACCACCTCAAAGGCCGCTGGGATGGTGATTTCGGTTTTGTACAGGTCAGCAATGTCGTACACAAAAGAAAGTTGCTTGCCCGTATGGATAAAACCCAAAGCCGGCGAGTAACCACCAGCAAGGATGGCCGCATGGCAAAGGCCGTTGAGCAAAGCATTGGCCGCCGAAAGGGCGCGGTTAATCGGGTCGGTGCGCTTCCAACTGCCAAAATCGTAATGGCGGCCTTGCCATTGCACGCCGTATTGCTTGGCCGCCGCGCGGTAGGCGCTGCGCACACGGTTGCCTTCCCGTCCTCGGATTTGCTCTAACGTCCAATCGGGGTCTAAAGGCTCGCCGAAGCGCGCTTCGTACATCCGGCGCACGACCCACAAGCGCTTTTGCGGATCGCTGGCAAGTTCCGCCTGTTTCAACAGGCGGTAAGCATGGCGGGTTTCGCCCACACCCTGAGCGTAAAAGCGGGTGACATCCTCCCCTACCCACAGCACGCTGCAGCCATGCTCAGCCAAAATGCGCACTGCCGCGTGGGTGATGCGCGTGCCCGGTCCCAGCAACAGCACATTCAACGCCGCCACAGGGATGAGAACCCGCCCTTCATCTTCCCGGATGTATTCAATGGCATGCTGGCGCCGTTGCACCACAGCATGCTCCACATACAGGTAACTGACGCTATCGCGCAGACGGGGCAAATCGTGAAGATTGCGCGGCATCGTCCCACCTCCACAGGGAGGCCGGGCATAGGCTCCGGCCTCCCTCTTTTGCCCTACGCGGCGGCAACCGAAAGCAAGCCAAAACCCACCCCTTTGCCGCTGCCAACACCTTGGGAAATGGCTTTGAGCAATGCCTCGGGGTCTTCCACAACCAGCAAGCCATCAAAACGCACGCCGTAGAAAGTAAGCGCCTGCGAGCGCTCTGCTTTGCGCTGGAAATCGGTAAACTTCCTACCGGCGCCGATGCGGACGTCTATCAGCCGCGCGCCGGCCGCCTGCAGTTTGCGCTCCAGCCAGCGGCGTTGGTCTTCTTCTCGGTAAAGTTCCACCCGTTTGCCGTTTTTGCGGCCTTCGGCCTTGATTTTCTTGGTCGGGTTGGCAAACAAGCGAAACACCAGCCGCTGCCCCCTGCGCAAGCGGAGCGTCACCTCTTTCACCTCAGGGTTCTGGTCAACCCCCGAGGGAAGTTCCCAATTCGGCAGCAGGTATCGCCCGCGGTCGGCGGTGGTGAGAAAATCCCACACGGGGGGCGTCTGCGATTGCACCAGCAGCATAGGCTGGCCGGTGCGGGGGTGAATTTCCAGCCGGAAAAGCACCCGTTCTTCCGGTGGCAAAGGCGTAGGAAATGCCCGCATCAGGGTTTTGTGCATTTGGTATGGATGGGCGATTTCGCTCTGCACTTGGCGAGAGCGGGGGTTGAGGAACAAGCGTGAGAGATACATCAGCATCCCTCCTTGGGAGCGCCGGGGGGCGAATCAATGTAGGCAATGGTCATCCGGCGCGGGGCAAAACTGCGTTGAGCAAAGGAAAGGGGCTGGTCAGGCCGCACGATGGGGCCATGGGGGTCTTCCAACACCAGCCGGAGGCGCGACGATGTGGCGCGAGCGGTAAGCAAAGGGTATCGGGCCAGCGCCTCGCGCAGCGGCGTATTTTCCCGTAAGCCATCGGGAAGCCACACCGGGCACCCGGGCACAAAAGCCTTCCGCCCCAAGAAGAGAGGCCAGCGGGGCGATTGCAGCGCCCGGTGCACCTCGCGGAGAAAATCCACATCCTCACCTTCAAGGCCAACCAAAAAGGCGGCATCGGCCAAGTAGTAGCGGTGGGAAAGTTCAGTACCCTTCAGCCCTTTGCCATCGGCCTTGTAAACCTGCTGCGCCGTGTGGTAGTCCATTTCCACACGCCCTTCCCGATCCACCCGCACGCCCATACGCAGCGCGGCCAGGTCGGCGATGGAGGCATGGCGGGGGCGGCCTAAGGCGGCGGCCAACAGCCCCACCACGCCCGATTTGGATGGCTCACGGCCGGTGTCGCGCACGGTGAAACGGCTGGAAACACCCCAAGACTGCATCGGGCCCATCAGGCGCAGAAGCAGGGTATGGGGCATGGCTACACCTCCTCAGGCGAAGCAGGCAGCCGTTCCATAACTTTCTGCAGCCATGTTTCCATGTTGGGTTGGAGCGCGCCTTTCAAGTTTTCCAGCACACCATCGGGTTCAGGCACGCTAAAGGCCACCGGCGTCACGCCTTCCTTGCCGTAGACCTCCGTAAGCCGACCCCAGTAGGCATCCAAAGCCTGCATAGAAGGCTTCACCAAACCGCCATCGCGGCTGGGACGCACAGGGGTTTCAAAAGCGTTGACAAGAGACCAGGCCATGCCATCTTCGCGTACCACGGCCAAGGCGAAATCGGGCGGGTTCTGGGCGGCAAAGGCGTTTTGCTTGCCCGTGGGGATGGCCCGCAACGCCGCCCGCAGGAAACCTTCCACCGTGCGGCGGGCCAAGGCCACGTCGCCATCCAAATTCTGCACCAACTGCTCCCAGTCAATGCGGGCATAGCGGTAGTAGGTAGCGCTGTTGAAGGGCGTGATGCCCATCATGCCCGCGCCGGCCTCTTCATCGGTGAGCAAGTCGTCCACGGCGGTGAAGAAGTCAAAATCCATGTTCACCCGATGGGTGGAAAGGGCATGAGCCACCTGACAAGCGGCGTCAAGGTTGAGTTCGGGTTTGTCGGCCAACATGCGGCCAAAGAGGGCAATGTCGGGAGCGCTGGTGCGGCCTTTGGCCTGCTTGAGCCAAGTCTTGACCATGCTGGCGTAGGGTTCGGCATTGGGCTTGGGGGGCTTGTCATCGGCAGGCGCGGCGTCCAAGGCGGCATCCCAATTTTCCAACAGCGTTTGCGCCATTGCCGCGTATTCATCATCGCTTAGGTAAAGCAGCACGCTGGTGCGGTCGGGGGAATTCTTGTCCATCTTCCCGGCAAAAGCGGCGGCAAAAGCGCGAGCGACGAGTTCGGCATCCTCCCGCGGTTTGCCCGCGGCCACCAGTTTTTCGGTCAAGCGGCGGGTCATCCAGCGGGTGCGCACGGCCGGGGGCACTTTGGTAGTTTCCTTGAAAATGGGCTCGCGGCGAATAGCCCGCTTGATGGCCTGAGAGGAAATGCGGGCGCGGCGCACACCGCCAAATTCGGCGTCTTTGGGGTTGCCGGTGTCGTCACGGTTAAGGTTAGAGGGGGCAAAGTTTTGCAAGATGTGCAGTTCAATAAACATGGTTCGCTCCTTTCTGTGATTTGGGTGAATACAAGAAGTTCAAAGGGTTATTTTTCGGGTTGGTAACGCCAAAAAGCAGTAGCCCAGTAGCGGCGCACCACGTCGCCGTATTCAGGGTGCGACCAAAGTTGCAGGTCGCGGAACAGCCGTTCCCAATTGATGGGCACCTCTTTGGATTTGAGGTAGGCGATGGCCTGCCGCAGCAGGTCGGGTAAATCCTCGGGATGGGCAGAAAGCAAAGCCACAAAGCGGCGCTCCACGGCCTCTCGGCTTTTTTCATCTCGGGCGGCGGCCATGTGGTCACCCATGTTGCCCTCGGGCGTGTTCTCAGGGTGAAGGGCAAACAGAGCGGCGATGGTGTAATAGGCCGCCTCTTGCTCAGGATGGGGGTTAGCCGGCAAGAACGGCACCACATAGGGGAACATCTCGGGCACAGTGCCCGGGGGGCGTCCCAAGCCGCGACGCAGGGCCGCTAACGCGGCGCGGTCGTCGGCCAGAGTCAGCAGGTACTGCACAAAAAGATGGGGTTCTCGAGAAGAAGACATACACACCTCCTTTCAGGATCGCTTTTTCTTGCGCTGACATTTTTCTTCCTGGGGGTGAAAGACGCAGAACAACGCGCCCAAGAGTTGGCGCTCGGCGCGGGCCACGGCTTTGAGCACTCGGGGCGTTTCGCCCAAGGAAGCCGCTACCCGCTCAAATGCCCGGCAGGCGGTGCGGTACACCGTGTCCCGCCAGGCGTCCAGAGCCTTCTCACCCTGGCCCGGCAAGGCCAGCAGCAGTTCCCAAAAGGGCGTCTCCAGGGCCGACCAGTAAAATCGTCGGCCGCCCCAGTGAGCGGTGAGGTTGCTCACATCCTTGCGATCCGGCTTGCGCCCGTCGGGGTCGTCGGCCGTGGGCGAGAGCAACAGGGTCGCCAGACGAGAAAGGCTTTGGCCCAGCACCCGATGAGCCACCTCGGCCAGTTCCAGCGCCACAGCCAACCCATGCACCAAATCAGGGTCGGCCAGATAGTCCAAAGGGAGAGGCAAATGCTCCTCGCGGTAAAAGTTGATTTTTGCTTTAGCCCGCTTATCAGTAGCCATCCCCAGCGCCATGAAGCGGTAACGAGCCTGGGGCAGCAGCAGCCCCTCCTCGACCAGATAGGAAAGCCAATCCAAGGGACGCGGGGGGCGCAGCCCCGGGGTTTGGAGTTGGAAAAGCGCGGCACTATCCCGCCAGAGGGCGCGCCCTTCTTGAAAGCGCAAGACCAAATAGCCTCGCTTCTCATCCTTGCGGTAATGCTTGTAGGGATCCAAAATCCGGGCGTCTAAGGGGAGGCCGGGGGCGATGGTAGCCTGGGCTACCCGCCACCCTTGGGGGGTGGCCTCAGACTTCAGCAGAATGGCGCGGTTGGGCCAGGTCAGATAATCGGTGATCCCCAGAGGCACCTTACGAGCCGGAGCAAAGGGGTTCTCCGCCTCCCAAAAAGGGCGATCCCCATCTGAGGAACTCCCCGCTCCCCAAAAGCGATGGGCCGGCAAATAGTTGAACATCAGGGTTTCGAAAAGCGAATTCCCTTCGGCTAGGAAAATCGCGCCGCGCGCCCAGGGGGCATCGGTAAACTTTTGCTTCAGGCCGCTCAGTCCGGCCAGGCCAAAACCCAGCGCCACCAGCAAAGCGCGGGCGGCCTCGGCGGGGGTCAGCCATACCTCCTCCCCGGCATGATGGTGGTCGAACAGGGTGGCGTTGTTGCCTGAGGCCATGTGGGGCACCAGAGCACTCACCGATTTGGGCCGTACCCGCTCGTCCGGCCATTGCAAGAACGGGTGCTCAGGGTGAAACAGGTCAAATCGGGCATGCCAGCGCTCCAGGTAGGCTTCCAGCGCCTCGGCCGGGAACCGCTTTTGGCGCCAGATTTCTTCCCAATCATACACATCAACGGGGGCACCCAGAGCGCGGTACAGCACGGCCAACAGCAACCGGTACAGGGCCGCCACCACCAGGGGCGTTTCGCCGGTCAACCCCTGAATCTCGTGGGCCTGGAGCAGGGCTTCACGCAGCCCCACCTGAGCCGCCGAGCCATCGGCGCGCAGCACGGGAATCCAGGGTTCGGTGAGCAAGTCGTAAGTGGGTGTGTTCATGGAACCTCCTTTCGTGTATCCTCCAAGCGCAAGCCAAATTCGCGATCCAGCCGCAGCCGCCAAGGGCCGATGTGGGCCTCGCCATCCTCCAACACCAGGGGCACCACGCCGCGCAATCCAGCCACCCGCTGCCACGCCGAGGGCGGCGCGGGCAAGCCCGGGCTGTGGAGCAAGCCCTGGTGGTGCACCTGCACCAGGTAGCGCCGCATTTCTCGGGCATGAGGTCGGGTGGGGCGCGCTTCCAGCGACACCTCCAGGCCACCATCCGGCTCTAAGGTCAGCCGTCCGTCGGGTTGGCGATGCAAGGGAAGCAGCGTCACACCGGGCACGATGAGCCGCGTGAGGGCCTTGAGGTCCGGATGCTTAAGGGCTTCCTCATCGTCCTCCAGCCTCGTCTCAACGTCCTCCGTAGTAAGAGGCACTTCATTCACTTTGGGCAAGACGCGCAACTCTGCCTTACGAGCCCTGTCTCCAGTTTGGGCTTCCCATTTCTGCCAAGCCTCGGCCAGCCCGGCCGCAGCGGCACAGCGCGCCTCCTCGGGCAGCCCGTCCAGAATCGAGTCGGCCTGACCCTCGGCCCACGGGGCGTACACCGCCCGCATCAGCGCGTCTGTGTCTGCGGGCAACCGCAACGCTTGCCGAGGAGCCAGGGCCAGGTACGTGCGCCACAGGATGTAAGGCGCGTACACATAACGGCTGGGGCCAAAGGTGGGGGCAGCCAGGTCACCCTGGGGGCGCAGAATCCACAATTGAGGCTCCTCCAACCCTACGGGCCGAGGGTGGACGTGACGGTGCAGCCGCCCGGCCCGCTGGATGAGCAAATCCACCGGCGCCAGTTCGCTAACCATGAGGTCAAAGTCCAGATCCAGGCTTTGCTCAATGACCTGGGTAGCCACCAGCACAAAGCGCCGAGGACGCTGAGCATTCTGGGCGTTGCCAAAGCGGTTGAGGACTTCTTCCTCGATGTCCACCCGCCAGGCGAAGGGCATCCGGGCGTGGAAGAGCAAGCGCTCGTCCTCGGGGAAGCGCTCCCGCACGGCGGCATACACTTCCTGGGCGCGGTTCACCGTGTTGCAGATCACAGCGGCACAGCCCCCCTGAGCCAGGCGGTCGACCAGCCAATCGGCCAGGGCGTCAGGGGCACGGGCATCCAGCCATCCCAAAGCCACCGTGCGGTCGGCGGGCGCGGGCAAGGCATGGCTCTGCACCCCCTGGGGGGTGGCGATGGTCAGGCGGGGGTATGCAGGCTCCTGCGGGGGCAGCGGCGCGGAAGTCCAGGCGCGCAACATGGCCTCCCGGGCGCGGCGCGGCAGGGTGGCCGAGAGCACAATCACCGACGCACCCACCGCCCGCAGCCAGGCAAGCAGCCGCAGGAAAAGGATCTCCATGTAAGTGTCGTAGGCGTGCACCTCGTCAAAGACCACCACCTTGTGGGCCAGGCCAAAAAGGCGCAGATAGTGATGCCGGGCCTGCAGTGCCCCCACCAGCGCCTGATCCACCGTGCCCACGCCAAAGGAAGCCAACAGCGCCCGCTTGCGGGGCAGGAACCAGGCGGCCGCGCGGGCAGTCTCCTCGGGGCGGTCGTCGCCAACGCCCTTCGGCGACTCAAGCACATCTTGGGCGCGGCTGTGGGCCAGCACCACCCGGGATTGTTGCTCAGGGTAACGGCGCTCCACAAAACGGCGCAGGCGGCGGTGCATGGCGTTGCTGGTGGCCTGGGTGGGCATGGCGAGATACAGGCCGCGCCCGCCCCGCCCCTGAAGCCAGGCGTCGGCCAGGGCCAGCGCCAGTTCGGTTTTCCCCTGGCCAGTGGGGGCCTCCACGATGACCAGGGCGGGGTGTGCCACCTCGCGGGCCAGGCGCAAGCCCTCCGCCTGGAAAGGGCGGGGGGCGTCAAAGTCAAACAAGCGCTCAAAAGGCCAGATCTCGCCCGTGGCCTGCCAGGCGTGCAGCCAGCCGGTGTCTTCCACGGCCTCCCTGGCCTGACGCCGGGCCTGGGGCAGGTATTCCTCAGCCGTGAAGATGCGATCCTCGTAAGGAAAGAAAGTTTCCATCGAGCCCAACCAGTCGGCCACGGTAACGAAGCCCGCCAGCAGTGTGACCACCCGGTTGACGACCTCCGGGGCTTTGGGCATCTCCACCTGCGTGGGGGGCGAAAAGACCTGCGCCACGCTCTCCAGGAGCGTGCGGCGGGCATGCTCCCAAAGGGGAGCGTTTCCCAAATCGTCTTTGCGCAAGTCGCGGAGAGCGCTCACCTGGCGGCTCAAAGGCCACAGGCCGTGATGCGCGCCCACAGCGTAGGCAAGGTGACGGGCCGCCCTGCGCGGCCAACTCCACATCTCCTGAAACCAACGGCGCAGCATCCAGGCGCTGATCACGCTGTGCGGGGTGCCGTTTTCTGCCGCTTCGGGGAAATCGTAGCCCTGGGCGCGCAACGCCTCCCGCAGGGCCGGCACCTTGGTCTGGAAGGCCGGAGCCGCCTTGCCGATGTCATGCACAGCCGCCAGGAAGACAACCAGGCGGCGGACCTCTTCCTCGCTCAAGCCCAGGTCATGGGCCAGTTGCGCGCGAGCAGCGGGGGTCAGCGCCACCTCCCAAAGCGCCTCGGCGCAGGCGCCCACATCCAGCAAGTGATAGAGCAGAGGGTGAAAATCGTCTCGCCGGGCCTTGGCCCACAGGTAAAGGTACGGTGGCCGAGGCCGGGGGTCCGGAAAGTAAAGGTGCATCAGCCGACGGGCCTCCTGACGCAGGGTGCGGGCCAGTTCAGGGGGCTCCAACGCCTCCACATCCGCGCCCCACGAGCGCACCCAGGGCAAAATTTCCAGAATGTGGGTGATCTCGGCCTCCCAGCGCAACCAGCCCCCGCGGTCAGGGTCTTCAAACAACTGCTGCGAAGGGTGCCATATCGTTTCCTGAACCCTTTCACGCACCCGCGGGCTAAACCGCAAGGCCACTTTCACCGTCTCTTCACCGAGCACAACGCCCCAACTCTTTCGCAAAGCGCTCACACCTTCAAAATCAGCGGGGATGGTGTACGGCTCAGAAGTCACAACGGCCTTTTGAATGCGCTCCAGTTTATAAGCCCGCAGGGCATTAGGGCGGCTGCTATGACCGATGAGATAAACGGCCGAGCCGATGAGCGAAGGCTCAATCATGTAAGTGGAAAAAGTGGTCTCAAAAGGATGCTTCCAATTCAGGGGCTTGTAAAGCAAGCGCACCTTCCGGCGGTAGATATAACCCTGCACCACCTCACGAAAGATAGAGCGATGATGGGCATCTTCCGGTTTGGCTGCCAATTCCTGAGCGGCACGGACAATCGCATCCCCCAAACCAGCGTCATCGCGCAAAGCGCTCGCCAGTTTGAGTTGCGCGCTTTCGGCGGCCTCATTGCGGCGGTCCATCTGCTTGCTCAACAAGCGAGCGCCTAAGTAAAGGTAGATTGCTTCCTCAGGCGTAAGTTGGATGGGGCGCAAGCGGGTTTCTTCCCAGGGGAAGGGAAGCCAATAACGACCGTCTTTGTATACCCTCCCCTCGCGCTCCAACTCCCGAAGGTAATTATTCACCGTGCGGCGCGGCAAATTGAGCATCTCGGCAATTTCGCGCTCCAAAATTCCGTTGCGGTTTCGCCGCACCAAAGCCCACACGGCTTCTATGCGTTGGCGTTTTGTAAGGTCATCCACCCGTCCCATAAGACACCCCTTTCAGTCAAGTAATGGCTATAGTTTGATTGTACACGCCAGTTGGAAAATTACCAACGGCCAATCTGCCATTTCATTTTTCGGCAAACCACAAGCGTCCTACTTTGGAAGCCTTGCCGTCTTCTGCAAGTTCTCGCAAATAGTTGTTCGCTGTGCGGCGGTGCCAGCCCAATTCTTCGGCAATTTCGCTTTCCTTCAACCCAAAAGGATGCCCCCAAAGCAAACGCCACACTTTTTTCTTCTTTCGCTGCTTTTCACCAACGGGTAAACGTGCCATCTGCGCCTCCTGAGAAGTAGGGTTCTATTTCTCAGGCTAAAGCGCAGTTGGCAAAAATTTTTCCAAAATGAAACAAAGTTCGCGGTGTGGCATCGTTGAGTAAAAAATCTACAAACCAGTGCATAATCAACCCAGATGTTGGGTTTAGGCTCTTCGGCAATGCCCAGTCGCATGGCTCAATCTCTCCCTACCCCCGCTACGGCGAGGCCTCGTTTCCGCTCAGCCCGCCGTAGCCGCCCCCTTCCCTCCCTTGGTAAGGGAGGGAAGGGGGCAGATGAGCCAAGCGCCAGCGAGGCTCAGCGGGGGATGGGTGAGATCTTGCCACCAAGAAGGCAGATGGCACCTTCCGCAATGACCAAAATCTTGTTTGAGAATGCACCAAGTAGAGCATCCGTGTGGAGACCGCTTCAGCGGCTATCCCGCGCCGCAGTAACACATCTGTGAGAACTCTTTGAATAGGCCCTTAGCACCCCAATTCCTAAACCCCACATTACCCCAATCCCCTAATAAAACAAAAAAGCCCCTCGGTTATACGAGGGGCAAGGTGACCCATGCAGGACTCGAACCTGCAACCAAGGGATTAAGAGTCCCCTGCTCTTCCAATTGAGCTAATGGGCCACAAACGAACGCCCACATTATACCGCGCGGCCAAAATTTGTCAACCGGCGGCAAGTGGGCGGAAGTGGGTAAAACGAAAAACCCTCTTGGCGACGACCTACTCTCCCAGGGGGTCGCCCCCCAAGTACCATCGGCGCTGGCGGGCTTAACTTCCGGGTTCGGGATGTGGCCGGGTGTACCCCCGCCGCTAAAGTCACCAAGAGGGTTTGTTCACAAGAGGGTGGAAAAGTGCAGATGACGGCGTGAATAGAGTGTGCGGTAGCGAAAAGCGCCGCCGCGAAGAACGCCTGGTTCTCCGCATCACGGGGCAAGCCCTCGGCCATTAGTACGGCTAAGCTAAACGCATTGCTGCGCTTACACTTGCCGCCTATCAAGCAGGTAGTCTTCCTGCGGCCTTACCCGGTTATCCCGGTGGGGGACCTAATCTTGAGGCGGGTTTCCCGCTTAGATGCTTTCAGCGGTTATCCCTGCCGGACGTGGCTACCCAGCGGTGCCGCTGGCGCGACAACTGGCACACCAGAGGTCCGTCCACTCCGGTCCTCTCGTACTAGGAGCAGATCCTCTCAAGTCCCCTACGCCCACAGCGGATAGAGACCGACCTGTCTCACGACGGTCTGAACCCAGCTCGCGTGCCGCTTTAATGGGCGAACAGCCCAACCCTTGGGACCTTCTCCAGCCCCAGGATGCGACGAGCCGACATCGAGGTGCCGAGCGAGGCCGTCGATGTGAACTCTTGGGCCTCACCAGCCTGTTATCCCCGGGGTAGCTTTTATCCGTTAAGCCACGGCCCTTCCACACGGTACCGTGGGATCACTAAGCCCGACTTTCGTCCCTGCTCGGCGCGTTGGCCTTGCAGTCAAGCTCCCTTGTGCCTTTACACTCTACGGGTGGTTTCCATTCACCCTGAGGGAACCTTTGGGCGCCTCCGTTACCTTTTAGGAGGCGACCGCCCCAGTCAAACTGCCCACCTGGCACGGTCCCCCGCCCGGCTAACGGCGCGGGGTTAGGGCCTAGACATAGCCAGGGTGGTATTTCACCGGCGGCTCCACCGAGGCTGGCGCCCCGGCTTCTCAGCCTCCCACCTATCCTACACAGGCTATGCCCAAGCTCAATGCCAAGCTGCAGTAAAGCTCCACGGGGTCTTTTTGTCCTGCTGCGGGTAGTGCGCATCTTCACGCACAGTGCAGTTTCGCCGGGTCCCTCGTTGAGACAGTGCTCCGGTGGTTAAGCCTTTCGTGCGGGTCGGAACTTCACCTCATCCTCTGTTTCCAGAGGGGGTAGACTATACCATTTCCTCGCCGAGCACCTTTAGGAGGTCTTCCTTTTTGTGGCGCCGCTTACCCGATGGGTTCATCTGGTAAGCGAGTTCTATAATTTCTCGCAGACGCCCTCGGTTCATGTGGAGGTTGGCTCGCACCATTCTGCAGATGATGGCGAATTTTTCGTAATCTGATTTCTTACTCCCTTGCAGGGGGTATTTTGCGAAGTGCGGCAATACTTTTTTCTCCAAGTCTCTCACCGAACGCACTTCGTACTTGTAAGTCCGGTCGGTGCGAGAGTAGCGGATGCCGCCACACCCGAAAAATTCGCGCACTTTTTGCAGAATGGGCAAATCCCTCCGAGTCAGGGATATGAAGAAGTAAGGCCGGGTCTCAATACCCACTTTCAGTTTTTTACGGAAAGAGAACGAGACCGAGAAACAACCTTCGCCTTCCACCAACCCTGTCACGTACCAGGGGTCTAACCTTTCCTCAGCCACAGAAAGCCTCCATGGGCGCTCGCTTCCTGCTGCGCAGGGGCGAGGAACCGGCGTCTTGTGCGCCTGTAGTTTTGAGGAAAGAGGCGCACCTCACCTTTCGGATCAGTCGTTACGGGGTCCCTGATGGGACTTCCCTCGGGATTACCCACTGCCGAAGCAGGAGGGCTTCCCCGATATGAGCCGGTTTTTCACTATCCCTCACGGGGTAGTGGGGCAAGTTTGCACTTACCCGACAAGGAATTTCGCTACCTTAGGACCGTTATAGTTACGGCCGCCGTTCACCGGGGCTTCGGTTCGGAGCTTCGCCGCCCGAAGGCGGCTAACCCCTCCCCTTAACCTTCCGGCACTGGGCAGGCTTCAGCCCCTATACGTCACCTTACGGTTTCGCAGAGACCTGTGTTTTTGTTAAACAGTCCCCAGAGCCTGTTCGCTGCGGCCCCTTCGGGCTCCAGCCGCGAGGGCCTTCACCCTAATGGGGCACCCCTTCTCCCGAAGTTACGGGGCCAATTTGCCGAGTTCCTTAACGAGGGTTCTCCCGTTCGCCTTGGTATACTCTACCCGTCCACCAGTGTCGGTTTGCGGTACGGGCGCCCGGACTTCAACGCTTAGAGGGTTTTCTCGGCGGCAAGGGTGGGCCACTTACGCCTCAAGGGCTCGCCATCACGCCTCGACTCAGCCCGCGGATTTGCCTACGGGCCTCAACGCCTACGCGCTTGGCACCGGCACTACCAATCGCCGGCTGGCCTACCTCGCCGCGTCGCCCCATCGCTCCATCCGGGCGGGGCCGGAATGTTGACCGGCTGTCCATCGCCTACGCCTTTCGGCCTCGGCTAAGGCCCGCCTAACCCGACGCGGATTGACCTGCCGTCGGAAACCTTGGACTTTCGGCGAACGCGGTTCTCACGCGTTTGTACGCTACTCGTGCCTGCATTCTCACTTCTGTGCGCTCCACCGCTCCTCACGGTACGGCTTCGGCGCGCACAGAACGCTCCCCTACCGCCCCCGCCGCCCGCAGGCGACGGAGACCCATGGCTTCGGTGCCAGGCTTTAGCCCCGATACATTTTCCGCGCAGGACCACTTGACCAGTGAGCTATTACGCACTCTTTAAAGGATGGCTGCTTCTAAGCCAACCTCCTGGTTGTCTCGGCAGTCCCACCTCGTTTCCCACTTAGCCTGGACTTAGGGACCTTAGCCGATGGTCTGGGCTCTTTCCCTCTCGACCACGAAACTCATCTCCCGCGGTCCGACTGCCACGCTGTGGAGTACCGGCATTCGGAGTTTGGTTGGGTTCGGTAAGCGGTGAGCCCCCTAGCCCATCCAGTGCTCTACCTCCGGTACTGAACGCGTGACGCTAGCCCTAAAGCTATTTCGGGGAGAACAAGCTATCTCCAGGTTCGTTTGGCATATCACCTCTAACCACAGGTCATCCGAGCCCTTTGCAACGGACACCGGTTCGGGCCTCCAGCGGGTTTTACCCCGCCTTCACCCTGCCCATGGTTAGCTCACCTGGTTTCGTGCCTAATCCCAGCGACTAAACGCCCTATTCAGACTCGCTTTCGCTACGGCTCCGGGTGTTACTCCCTTAGCCTCGCCACTGAGATTAACTCGCAGGCTCATTCTCCAAAAGGCACGCCGTCAGGCTTTCCGGGGAACGCTCAAAGGCGCTCAACCCGGCATAGCCCTCCGACTGCTTGTAGGCTTGCGGTTTCAGGTTCTATTTCACTCCCCTCACCGGGGTGCTTTTCACCTTTCCCTCACGGTACTTGTGCACTATCGGTCGCCAAGAGTATTTAGCCTTGGAAGGTGGACCTCCCTGCTTCCCGCCGGATTAGCGTGCCCGACGGTACTCAGGCTCACTGCCGGGAGCCAACCCGTTTTCGCCTACGGGGCTATCACCCTCTCTGGACAGGCCTTTCCAGACCACTTCGGCTAACGGGTTGGTTTGTAACTCCCTGGAGGATCGGCAGCTCCTCCTGGCAGGGCCTACAACCCCTGCACAACATAGGCCTGCCGGCCACTAAGTTGTGCAGGTTTGGGCTTTTCCCCGTTCGCTCGCCACTACTAAGGGAATGTTCTCTCTTCCTCCGGGTACTAAGATGTTTCAGTTCCCCGGGTTCCCTCCACCTGGCCTATGGGTTCAGCCAGGGGTGCCATGGGTTTGCCATGGCGGGTTTCCCCATTCGGAAATCCCCGGATCAAAGGCTGCACACGCCTCCCCGAGGCTTATCGCAGTGTGCCGCGTCCTTCATCGGCTCTTGGCGCCTAGGCATCCACCGCAAGCCCTTAGTAGCTTGCCCGTGATGCGGAGAACCAGATATTCTTCGCTACGATGCGCTATTCGCTTTGACAATAAGACTTTATCTTTACTTGCACACTCTATTCACTTTTTAAGGTGCCGTCATCCCGGCGTTTGCCGCCGGTGGCCACCTCGGTTACTCCACCGAAGCGCCCACCGAAAGCAAACCAACTATTCACACTAAAGGTTCAGAGAGACAAACTGACCCGGCTCATCGCCGGGCCACACCCTACGCGATGAACCATAAACTTTTCGTTTAGCCAGATACGGTCTGCTCCAAATTTACCTCCGGCAAGTAGCCAGCGGGAGAGAAGGTGGAGATGACGGGACTCGAACCCGTGACCCTCGCCTTGCAAAGGCGATGCTCTCCCAACTGAGCTACATCCCCGTTTTCTCTCTGACAGGTGGGCCTGACTGGACTCGAACCAGTGACCCCTGCGTTATCAGCACAGTGCTCTAACCGACTGAGCTACAGGCCCATCCAACGAGGAAGGCACCTCAACAACTGGAGAGTGACAGGAAGCCGCCTGCCAGTTCTGTCGCCCCCGCACACATAGAGGGCTTTTACGGAGGCCGAGGCAAACCCCGGCTCCGAGATTCCATAGAAAGGAGGTGATCCAGGCGCACCTTCCGGTACACCTACCTTGTTACGACTTCGTCCCAGTCACCGGCCCCACCCTCGGCGGCGCCCTCCCTTTCGGGTTGGGCTACCGACTTCAGGTGTTGCCAGCTCCCATGACGTGACGGGCGGTGTGTGCAAGGCCCGGGAACGTATTCACCGCACTATTGCTGACGCGCGGTTACTAGCAACTCCGGCTTCATGGAGGCGAGTTGCAGCCTCCAATCCGAACTGAGACCGGGTTTGAGGATTGGCTCCACCTCGCGGTTTTGCTACCCATTGTCCCGGCCATTGTAGCGTGTGTGTAGCCCCGGACATAAAGGCCATGCTGACTTGACGTCATCCCCGCCTTCCTCCGGCTTGCACCGGCAGTCCCGCATGACACATGTAACATGCGGCAGGGGTTGCGCTCGTTACCGGACTTAACCGGACACCTCACGGCACGAGCTGACGACAGCCATGCAGCACCTGTGCTGGCTCCCCGAAGGGTCGGTCGCCTTTCGGCTCCCTACCACCAGCATGTCAAGCCCGGGTAAGGTTCTTCGTGTAGCATCGAATTAAACCACACGCTCCGCTGCTTGTGCGGGCCCCCGCCAATTCCTTTGAGTTTTAGCCTTGCGGCCGTAGTCCCCAGGCGGTGGACTTAACGCGTTAGCTACAGCACTGATGGGTTTAACCCCACCAACGCTTAGTCCACATCGTTTACGGCTAGGACTACCGGGGTATCTAATCCCGTTCGCTCCCCTAGCTTTCGCGTCTGAGCGTCAGGAACGGCCCAGGAGGCCGCCTTCGCCACCGGTGTTCTTCCCGATATCTACGCATTTCACCGCTACACCGGGAATTCCACCTCCCTCTACCGTCCTCTAGCCCGGCAGTTTTGGACGTCCTCTCCCGGTTGAGCCGGGAGCTTTCACGCCCAACTTGCCGAGCCGCCTGCACGCGCTTTACGCCCAGTAAATCCGGGTAACGCTCGCCTCCTACGTGTTACCGCGGCTGCTGGCACGTAGTTAGCCGAGACTTATTCCGGGAGTACTGTCCTTCCTCATCCTCCCGAAAAGCGGTTTACAACCCGAAGGCCTTCATCCCGCACGCGGTGTCGCTGCGTCAGGCTTTCGCCCATTGCGCAAGATTCCCTACTGCTGCCACCCGTAGGTGTCTGGCCCGTGTTTCAGTGCCAATGCGGGGGGCCACCCTCTCAGGCCCCCTACCCGTCATAGGCTTGGTAGGCCGTTACCCTACCAACTACCTGATGGGACGCGGACCCCTCCCGAAGCGGCGCCGGCCCCTTTCGGGAACCGGAACCCTTTACTCCTGAGGCCTCTAACCCTCAGGAGCACATGAGGTATTAGCAGGCTTTTCAGCCTGTTATCCCTCTCTTCGGGGCAGGTCATCCACGCGTTACTCGCCCGTTCGCCGCTAAGAGCCCAGCAAGTATTGCTACCCGCTGTCCTCTTCGCTCGACTTGCATGTATTAGGCGCACCGCTAGCGTTCACCCTGAGCCAGGATCAAACTCTCCGCAAGAGACATCGCCTTTCGGCGTTACATCCTAACGGTAGTTTGTCCTGTAAAACTCTCCAGAACTGGCAGGTCGCTTTCGCTTCCTGTCACTCTTCAATTGTTAAGGTGCCGTCCTCGTCACTTCCCGTTTGAGCGCAGGCGATTCTACCTCATCGCGCTCGCCCTGTCAAGGTTTTGGGGACAACAAAAGCCGATGCTGTTTTTACCAACATCGGCTACCGGACCGGTCAAAAGGAAAGCCTTTTCGGTCTCCGGCGCTTGCTCTTTCACTTGTAATTCGGTCTGCCCTCGCTGGGCGAAACCTTGAGGTGTGTTGTGCGGGCGCTATTATACGCACTTCTTCCCCTTTGTCAAGGATTTTCGCGCAAATTGCCCCAAATTCCTTTCACCTTTTTCGGGTTTTAGCCCAGATCTTTTCCATCTCTGCAAATTCACCCAAAAGCCCGTATGCCGTCATATCCATTTGCAGTGGTGTAACTGAAATGTAGCCGTTTTCTATTGCGCCGATGTCGGTGCCTTCATCGGGCACTCCGGTAGGCGGGTCGCCAGCCACCCAGTAGTAAGGGCGGCCGTAGGGGTCTATGCGCTTTTCCAGCCGGTCGTGATAGAGCCTCAAACCCAAACGAGTCACCTCCAACCCACGAAAATCCTGCAATTCGCCTGCGGGCACGTTCACATTCAACACGATGTAGTCGGGCAAACCGTGCTCAATCACCCATTCGGTCACCCAGCGCGCCACCACAGCCGCCGCGCCGTAGTCGCGCCAGCCGCGCTCGGGCTTCCTATCCACAGAAACTGCCACTCCCGGCACACCACCTATGGCCGCCTCCATCGCCGCCGCTACCGTGCCCGAATACACCACATCGTGCCCCAAATTGGTGTTGGAATTGATGCCCGATACCACCAAGTCCACCGGCTTTTCCAGCAAGCCCAACAGCGCCAACGCCACGCAATCCGAAGGCGAACCATCGGCCGCCAACGCCTTCGTCCCATCCGCCAACTCTACCTCTTTTACCCGCAGCGGGCGGGTAAGCGTTTTCGCATGACTGCTCACCGACCAATTGCGGTCGGGGGCGAGCACGGTCACTTCCACACCATCAATTTGCCGCAAAGCCTGCGTCAGGGCCAAAATCCCCGGCGCTTGCACGCCATCGTCGTTGGTAACCAAGATGTGCATTTCTCACCTCGCTATACAATCTCCACCCCAATGATACCCGCCCTGAACGAGATGAGCAAGCCAATACCCATTCCCGTTGGCACGCCGCTTGCACCCCAAATTTCAACTTCTTTCAAGAGGACGCTCATCATGGGAATTCCTCACCATTTTGGGATTTATTACAGCCCGACCGCAGGGCCATACCGCCAAGCCGATTTGCAGGCCTTCTTGCCCCACATCAACGCAACGGGCGCGAAGTGGGTGGTGCTCAAGGCAAACAGCAAGCGAGCAGTGCCCGAGGCATTTGTGCGCGGGCTCATTGACGAGGGTTTTACGCCGGTAATCCATTTGGACGCACCGCCTTCCCCCGATTTAGAGCGCGAAGCCTCGCCACTTTTGCACGCCTACTCGCGCTGGGGCGTGAAATACATTTGCTTTTTTGATGCCCCCAACCGCCGCGCCTTCTGGGGGAAGGCATGGCAAAGCGGCAATTTGCCCGAACTCTTTCTGGATGCTTTCTTGCCGCTCGCCGAAAGCGCGCACGCCCACGGCATCACCCCTATCCTTCCGCCCCTGCTCCCCGGCGGCGATTATTGGGATACGGCGTTTTTGAGGCACGTGCTGGAAGGGATGGTCCGCCGCGCCAAGTACCTCATCCCCTCGCTCGCGCTTGGCGCTTACGCATGGAGCGAGGGCAAGCCCTTAGACTGGGGTGCAGGCGGACCAGAAGCATGGCCTGAAGCCCTGCCCTACTTCACCCCTGAAGGGAGCCAAGATCAGCGCGGATTCCGCGTCTTTGAATGGTATGCCGCTCACGCCCGCGCTGTCTGGAATCGCGAACCCAAAATTTTCCTCATCGGGATGGGCTGGCGCTACGGCCAGGCCCCTTCCGAAGAAGTTGAAAAGCACAATGCCGAAATAGCCCGCATGTTCCGCCAAGGCGAACTGCCCGATTACATACTCGGCGGCGCATTTTGGGCACTGACGGCGCCGGAAGACGACGAAATTGCGTGGGTAGCGCCCGATGGCTCGCCCAAACCAATCATCGCCAAAGTGGGCATGGCGGCGCAAGAGGGGCAATCGGAAGGCAAAAAAGGAGTGTACGTGTTGCTACCACGTAAAAACGGCCGCGTGCCCGCCGCGCATTTGGGCGCCGCCTTGGCATGGCTACAAAACACCGCCGCCACCGTAGGCTCAATCCCCCAAGAAGCGCTGCGCGCCGAAGAAATTATCATCATCGGCTCACCCGCCGATTACCCGCCGCAAGTGCGAGCGCAACTGAGCGCACATCCCAAAGCCACTTGGCTGCCACCGGCTGGCACGTATCCTGCACCAGAATAAACAAACCGACAACAGGCGAACTTGCGAGGCGCAAATGAGCGAACTAAAAACTCCCCAAATCAAAATCAAGGTGATCGGCCTTGGCGGCGGCGGGTGCAACGCCGTAAACCGCATGATGGAATTGGGCATGAAAGGCGTTGAATTCATCGCGGCAAACACCGATTGGCAGGTTCTGAGCAGGGCATACCCGCAAAAGAAAATCCTGCTCGGCCCCAAAACAACCCACGGCAACGGCGCGGGCGGAAAGCCCGAAATCGGCTGGCGCGCCGCAGATGAAAGCCGCTCCGAAATTGCCGATGCGCTCGCAGGGGCAGATATGGTCTTCCTCACCGCCGGAATGGGCGGCGGAACGGGCACCGGCGCCATCCCCGTAGCGGCGGAAATAGCGCGCTCGCAAGGGGCGCTCAC
This sequence comes from Anaerolineales bacterium, assembly GCA_027023425.1. Classification (GTDB taxonomy): domain Bacteria; phylum Chloroflexota; class Anaerolineae; order Anaerolineales; family DRMV01; genus JALUBW01. Next base: position 31,048 of record JALVVL010000041.1, on the reverse strand, counting down.
GGTGGCCGTGGTGACTTCCCCTTTCACCTTTGAAGGCTCGCGGCGAAGGCAAAACGCCGCTGCGGGATTGAAAGCGCTTGCGCGCTACACCCACACCTTGATTGTAGTGCCCAACGACCGGCTGCTGAAAATCGCCCCCCGCAACCTCCCCTTAGAGGCCGCATTTCGCCTTGCTGACGAAGTGCTGCGTCAGGCAGTGCAGGGCATTACCGACTTGGTGACCTCCACCGGCCAGCCAAACGTGGATTTCGCCGACGTGAAAGCGCTCATGGAACAAGGCGGGGGCGCGCTCATCGGCCTCGGCTTAGGCAGGGGCGAAGGCGCAATCCACAAAGCCTTGCATTCCGCGCTGCACAACCCGCTCTTGGGCGATATAGCGTTAGAAGACGCCCGCGGCTTGTTGGTCAACTTCACTGGCAAAGACTTGCCGCTGTTTGAAATAGCGACCGAAATGGAAGAAACCCGCGCCATGCTCGCCGACGACGCGGACATCCTTTGGGGTTACACCCCCAACACCGACTACGACGACCGCGTTCAAGTAGTGGCAATAGTCACCGGCGTAGGGGCAACCCCTATGCACGGCCTGAAGCCCAAATCCACCGAGCAAAAAATTTCTGCGGAACCAGCGCATCCGTTCCAAAACGCCGCCGAAGCGAACCGCACCCCCTCCGACATTGACATGCCCGCCTTCCTACGCAAGCGCTATTCAAGCCGCCAACCGGCAGAAATCCGTTAGGTGGCGCAATCATGGAAAAAGCCGTCCTGAGCAAAATAAATCGGCAGGTTTACAAACGCTTTCCGGAAATGAAAGATGCAAAGCCCCGAAAGCGCAAGTATCGCGAATTCGTAAGGCTCACCTACACAGCCGAAGTGACCACAGAGGACGGCAAAAAACTAAAACGCGTGGTGCGGGTGCTCGCAACCGAGCAAGGCGAAATTCTAAAAATTACCACCAGCCGCTAAGGAGGAGAAAATGAACGCTCAAAACCTCGCACTAAAAGCAGAACTCTTGCTCTTGAAAAGGGCAAATGGCCTGCTCGGCGCGGTACGCCGCCTGAAATTCAACGAAAATCCAATTGCCAAACACCTACCCGATGCAACTCTGGCCTTGGGCACAATCATCGTAGTGGGCAACATGGTGAGCGTTTTACTGTTGCTCACGAAATAAACCGAACTCAGAACGGCAAAACGCCCTTCCTGCACGCATTTGGCGCGACGGGAAGGGCGTTTTGCTGTAGCCGCCCACCCACCCTGTAAGCGAGTGTAAACACTTCAGTGCAATGCGAACAGAAGTCCACGCAGGTGGACTTAGCAACCGGTAGCCCGTGACTTCAGTCGCAGGGCGCAAGCGACGGCAGTTGAAACACCTACTGCCTGCGAAGTCGCCCTACCGGCGACTTTTTGGGAAAAGCAAGCCCAAAATAGCATATTGCACTCACACTCGGGGGCGGTTCATTTTTCCAGAAAATTACCTGAACACATTTTGCCCGCCTCAACGGCCTGTCAGTAGCCGTTAGCGCCCTCACCTATCCCCCAGAGCCTTGCTTCGCGGCGGCTCAGCCCCCTTTCCTCTCCCAGTGGGAGAGGAAAGGGGGCGCGCAGCGGGGGTAAGGTGAGGGCGCCCCGTGGGCAGTAGAGCAAAATGTGCACTTATTCCTGAATCATCCCCACACTCGCGTAGGTAATTACGTTTTCCTTCCCAAAAAGAAACCCACCACCGAAACGCCTGACACTGGAACACTTGACACTTGACACCGGAACACTTGATACCGGAACACTTGACACCTAACAACCCCCTCCCTACCCCGTGTCGTCTGCGGATTTTATTGACACCCCACCCCGCACCAGCGCTCATAATCTTCGGACGAATCAACATCCACAGCAAGGCGAGGGTCGTGCCAGCCGATGCGGAGGGGCGGGTAGCGGTGAAAAAGTGCACGCCCGCCGTGGTCGCCCTCCAGCGCCGCGAGTTCACCGAACAGGGCGGCGGAAAAGAGCACCGGCGAGGTTATATGCCCTTCCACCTCCGGAGCAACCACTTGAGCGCCCGCATTCAGCCCTTCCACCAGAGCGTGCAACACCTCTGCCGTGATAAATGGCTGGTCGGCGGGCAAAAACACCGCCCCATCCACGCCTTTGGGCAATGCGGCAAGGCCGGCGCGCACCGACGTGCTCTGCCCTTCTGCCCAATGCGGGTTGTAAACAATACGCACCGGCAGGTCGGCAACAGCCCGGGCCACCCTCCCAGCCTCCGCACCCACCACTACCACCACGGGCACAAGTTCGGCTTCTAAAGCGGTGCGCGCCGCGCGGTGCACCAGCGCCTCACCGCGGCACGGCAACACTTGCTTCAACTTCCCCATGCGCCGCGCATTTCCCGCCGCAAGGATGACAGCCGAAACAAACATCCGAACTCCCGCCTCCCGACCAACGGCCTACAACTCAACCCTTTTTACCAGCGCAGGGTCATCTTCGCGGGGATTGTTGACGCGTTTATCCACCGGCCAGCAGGTCATTTCGGTGGCGGGGTAAGGTCTTAGCCATTGTTGCAGGCGAGCAACTGGCACTCGGCCTTCCGCCAGCCAGTCCGCCCATGCCGCGCGGGGCAGAATTGCAGGCATGCGGTCATGCACCGGCGCTACTACCTCATTTGCCGCCACGGTCAGCAAGGCACAGGTAGGCACTTCCTCTTCATCAGAAACGCGCCAAGGGCTCCAAATGCCCGCAATCACAAACGGCTTGCGGCTCTTCAGCGTGCAGAAAAACGGCTGCTTGTCGGATTTGCGCCATTCGTAAAAGCCATCGGCAAGCACGAGGCAACGGCGGCGCGCAAAGGCATCGCGAAAAGCCGGCTTGGTAGCCGCAGTCTCGGCGCGGGCATTGATGAACTTATGCTTGGCTTCACCGCGCTCCCACGGCGGCACAAACCCCCACAAAAACTGCTTCACTTCGTAAGAGCCGTCGTTCGGCACAGCCAAAATCCACGTGCCGGGGGCAATGTTGTAGCGCGGCGCGGGCGCTTGCGGGAATTTGAACTCGGGGAAGGCGCTTTCCAGCACATTACCTTCAGCGGTCAGCGTAAATCTTCCACACATGGCATCGCTCAATTCGGGGTTTGGTGGGGAGATTATACTCCCAAGCCCACCACTCAGCGGCCGAGATTCGGGTAAAATGAATACAGAGCGTTGGGTCGTTACGTCGTTAGGTCGTTAGGTCGTTGGGTCGTGGCATCCGGGCATCCGGGCATCCGGGCATCTCAGCGGCATCTCAGCAAGGTGTAACCCATGCGCGGGCTTTGGCTGGAAAACCAAACTTTGACTTATCGCGAGGACTTGCCAATGCCGCAGCCAAAGGCGGATGAGGCGCTTTTGCGCGTGCGGCTGGCAGGCATCTGCGCCACGGATTTGGAGATGGTGCGCGGCTACTACCCATTCACCGGCGTGCCGGGGCACGAGTTTGTGGCAGATGTAGTGAGCGCACCTTCCGCCCCCGAATGGGAGGGCAAGCGCGTGGTGGGCGAGATAAACATTTCCTGCGGCGAATGCGCTCAGTGCCGCGCCGGCCGCCCCACACACTGCGAGCGCCGTCAGGTTTTGGGCATTTGGCAGCGCAACGGCGTTTTTGCCGAATACACCACCTTGCCCGTGCACAACTTGCATGAAGTGCCGCCGCACGTGCCCGACGAGGCGGCTGTTTTCACCGAGCCGCTTGCGGCGGCGCTGGAAATTCAGCAACAAGTCCACATTCATCCCGAAGACAAGGTTTTGGTGGTCGGCGCGGGACGGCTTGGGCAGTTGATTGCGTGGTCGCTGACGCTGACCGGAGCGGAGGTCTGGGCAGTGTTTCGCCACGGCCACCAGCGGAATTTGCTCGCCGAGCACGGCGTGAAGCCCATCACCGCCGCGGAAGTGCCGCATTGGGCGATGGACGTGGTGATTGAGGCGACGGGCAACCCCGAAGGATTAGCGCTGGCTAAGGAAGCGGTGCACCCGCGCGGGACAATTGTGCTCAAAAGCACCTACGCTGGCAAGGCAACGCTTGACCTTTCGCGCTGGGTGGTTGATGAGGTGAATGTGGTGGGTTCGCGCTGCGGTCCGTTTGCCCCTGCATTGCGCCACCTTGCCACAGGCAGGATTGACCCGCGCCCGCTCATCATGGGGCGGTACAAAATCGCCGACGGCGTGAAAGCCTTTGAACGCGCCGCCGAGCGCGGGGTTCTCAAAATTCTCATAGAGCCGTAGAAGTTCGTGGGGCGTTGCGTCGTGGGTCGTTGAGTCGTTACGTCGTGGGTCGTTGCGTCGTTGGGTCGTGGCATCCGGGCATCTCGGCATCCGGGCATCTCAGCATCTGGGCATCTCAGCGGCATCTCATCGCAATTTCTATCAACTTTCTATTCTAAAAACACCTTTTGTATGAGGATATAGTGCTATAATTTCACACCACTATGCTCCAACAAGGACTACCTGATGAAAATTGAACTGGCCTTATACGGCTCTATTGCTCGCAAGGCAGGGGGACGGCATATCAAAGTGCTGGAAGTGGAATTACCGGATGGAGCGCGCGTCCGGGATGTTCTTGACAAATTTGGAATCCAGCCAGAAGAGATAGGCTTGGTTTTCATCAACGCGGTTCTCCACGATTTGCCGGGGCTTCATCTTTCTTTGGATGATGAAGTGCACGACGGCGACCATGTGGGGATCTTCGCCGAAGACTACGTTTGGCCTTATCACTATCGCGGCGGCGCACCCATGTCGCCCAAATTGGCCGAATACACCAGCACCCACGATTATCTCAGGCACAGGCCGCGGGACGCGGCATAAGTAATTCCTTCTGTTCATCCCAATTTTGGAGGTAAGTATGGCACGCAAAATTCTCCGCATCAACATGACCGACCTGACCGCCAAGTACGAAGACATCCCCGAAAAGTGGGCAATGTGGGCGGGCCGCGGTCTCACTTCGTCTATCATCTACGACGAAGTTGACCCCACCTGCCACCCCTTGGGCCCGAACAACAAACTGGTGATTGCCCCGGGCTGGGTTTCGGGCACACCCGCGGCGCCGAGCAGCGGCCGCACTTCCTTCGGCGGCAAAAGCCCCCTGACCGGCACCATCAAAGAAGCCAACTCGGGCGGCCTTTCCAGCCAGAAAATCGCCCGCTTGGGCATCGCGGCCATCATCTTAGAAGGCCAACCCAAAGACGGCAAATGGTACTACATCCACATTGACAAAGACGGCGTGACCTTCCACGACGCGAGCGACCTGCTCGGCAAGGGCATGGAAGAGGTTGACCGCATCATGTGGGAACGCCACCCCAACAAGCCCGCAGTCATCGGCATCGGCCCGGTGGGTGAGCGGCTGGCCTCCAACGCTGGCATTTCGGTCAACGACCCCGAGAACAACCCCGGCCGCTACGCCGGACGCGGCGGTCTCGGCGCAGTGATGGGCGCCCGCCACGTCAAAGCCATCGTGGTGGACGACAAAGGCGGCCCCGGCGTGGAAATCAAGAACATGGACCTGTTCAAGCAGGGCCGCAAGAAACTGACCAACGCCATCCTCAGCCACGACATCACCAAGAAAGGCGGCGGCCTGAACGCATACGGCACCGACGTGTTGATGAACATCATCAACGAAGCCGGCGGCCTGCCCACCCGCAACTTCTCCAGCGGGCAATTTGAGGGCGCGGCCAAAATCTCCGGCGAGATGATCGCCGAAATGGTTGAAAAGCGCAAAGCCGGCATGACCGGCCATGCCTGCCACCCCGGCTGCGTCATCCAGTGCTCCAACATCTACCCGGGGCCCGATGGCAAAATCATCGCCTCGCCCATTGAATACGAAACCGCCTTTGCCCTGGGCGCCAACTGCGGCATTGACGACTTGGACTTCGTCGCCAAGATGACCAAGGAATGCAACGACCTCGGCTTAGACACCATTGAAATGGGCAACACCATCGCCATCGCTATGGAAGCAGGCCTGCTGGAATTCGGCGACAAAGAAAAAGCCTTGGCGCTGTTCGACGAAATCCGCAACGACACGCCGTTGGGGCGCATCCTTTCCAACGGTGTGGAAGCCACGGCTAAGGTCTTTGGCGTGCACCGGGTGCCCACCGTGAAGGGGCAATCCATGCCCGCGTACGAGCCGCGCGCCATCAAAGGTATCGGCTTCACCTACGCCACCAGCACCATGGGCGCCGACCACACCTCTGGCTACACCATTGCTCCCGAAATCTTGGGCACCGGCCAAAAGGTTGACCCCCTCACCTACGAAGGCAAAGCCGAACTCTCCTTGGCCTTCCAAGCCACCACGGCCTTCATTGACAGCACCGGCTACTGCCTCTTCATCGCCTTCCCGATTTTGGACATCCAAGAAGGCTTTGAGGGCATGGTAGAAACCGTTGCCGGCGTGATGGGCTGGGACCTCAGCGGCGATGACGTTGTAGAAATCGGCAAAGAGATTTTGAAGAAAGAGCGCCTATTCAACGAAAAAGCCGGTTTCACCAACGCGGACGATCGCATCCCCGAATTCATGCGCTACGAGCCGCTCCCGCCGCACAACGTGGTGTGGGACGTGCCCGACGAAGAACTGGACAAAGTGTACGCCTGGGTGCACGAATCGTAGCCGACAGAGCCTTTCGTCCAATAAAAGCGCGGCCGTTTGGCCGCGCTTTGTTTTTTTGTTTTGTAGTAACATTTCCCCCAGCCAACAAGGCAATAGGCCGTAGAAAACACAACAGGCGCCAAGGGTAACGCAGAGACGCAGAGGAAGCAGAGGCGCAGAGAGCGCAAAGAGAAAACCACAGATTACACAGATTAGCGCAGATTTTTTCTGTGTCTTCTGTGTTTTCCCGCTCTACCTACGACGCAACAACCCAACGACTCAACAACTCAACGCCCCAATCCCTCAGTACCTAAATCCCTAAACCCCTCTTTCTGTGTTCTCTGTAAATTTCTGTGTGTTCTGTGGTTTATTCCTGCCAAACAAAAAAACCGTGGACTTGAGTCCACGGTTTTTTCGTGTTTGGCTATGACGCTTACACAATTTCCACTTTGGCGCCGGCGGCCTCCAGAGCCTTTTTGGCCTCTTCGGCCGTCTCTTTGCTGACCGCTTCCAAAATCTTGGAACCGGGGGTTTCGGCCACGGTTTTGGCCTCTTTCAGGCCCAACGAAGTCAGTTTGCGGATGGCTTTGATGACCTCAATCTTCTTGGGACCGGTTTCCTTCAGCACGACGTCAAATTCGGTCTTTTCTTCTTTCTCTTCCTCGGCGGCAGCCGCACCGGCGCCAGCAACAGCGGCAACGGCAACGGGCGCCGCAGCGGACACGCCCCATTTCTCTTCAAGTTTCTTGACCAGTTCGGCGGCCTCCATCACAGTGAGGGCGCTCAGTTCTTCTACCAGTTTGTCCAAATCAGCCATGGTTTGGGTTCCTCCTTAGGAAGTTTATGATTTTTGGGATTGGGTGAGTTAGGCAGCCGCAGGGGCTTCCTCTTTTTCGGTGTAGGCTTTGACCACAGCCGCGAGTTGGCGGCCGGGTTCTGCCAAAATGCGAGCGAGTTTGCTCGCGGGCGCCATGATGGTGCCCAGAAGTTGTGCCCGCACGACGGGCAGCGGCGGTAGCGATGCCAACGCTTTGACTTCCTCGGCGGTGATCTGCTGTGTGCCTAAGAAGCCTGCTTTGATTTCCACCAGCCCGGCAACTTCTTTCTCTTTGGCGAAGTCAACGATTGCTTTGGCAACCGCAGGCGGGTCTTCAAGCGCAAAGGCAATTGCTGTGCTGCCGGTAAGCGCTTCGGTAGGAATCGGATATCCGGCGGCTTCAAACGCTCGCTTCAGGAGCGTGTTTTTCGCCACCATGAAGCGCCCGCCTTTTTCTCGCACGCTGTTGCGCAGGCGTTCAATCTGCGCCACGGTCAGGCCGGTGTAGGTGGTGATGACAACCGCTTGGCTATCGCCCAACAGGGCTTCGTATTGCGCTACCAGTTCCTTTTTGCGTTCCAGTGTTAGTGCCAAACGCCGTTACCTCCTTTCTCTCAGGATTCCCAAAAACAAACGGCCTTTGCCCACCGAAGCGAGGCAAAGACCGCGAAAAGCACGCTATTTTGTTGGTCTTTCACCTCGGCAGGATATTGAGCCTTGCGGCACCTGCTTTCTTCGGTGAAGGCAAATTGTTTTTGGGTTTTGAACGTTTTTATTCGGGCACTTCCATTGCTTGGGCTTGGGCGGGGTCAACCCTCACGCCGGGGCCCATCGTGGGCGCTAAAGTAACCCGTTTTATGTATGTGCCCTTGGCAGAAGCGGGGCGGGCTTTCTTGATGGCGTCCACGACGACCGCCATGTTATCATACAATTTCTTATCGGGGAAGGAAACTTTGCCTATCGGCACGTGTATGTTCCCGCCTTTGTCAACGCGGAATTCTACACGGCCGGCTTTGGCCTCTTTGACGGCGCGCGGGATGTCGTCCACCTGCACCAACGTGCCTGCCTTGGGGCTGGGCATGAGCCCGCGCGGCCCGAGGATGCGCCCCAAGCGCCCGATTTTGCCCATCATATCGGGTGTGGCAATTGCCACGTCAAAGTCAGTCCAGCCTTCTTGGATTTTCTTGATGAGTTCGTCGTCTTCAGCCACGTAATCGGCGCCGGCTTCTTTGGCGAGGCGAGCGCCTTCGCCTTGGGCAAAGACAAGCACCTTGACGTCCTTGCCGAGCCCGTGGGGGAGAACCACGGTGCCGCGCACCTGCTGGTCTGCATGGCGGGGGTCAACCCCAAGGCGCATGTGCAGTTCCACGGTGGCGTCAAAGTTGGCGTAGGAAGTATCCTTCACCAACTTGATGGCTTCTTCGGGGGAATAAAGGCGGTTGCGGTCAATCTTAGCCGCCGCTTGCTTATATTTCTTTCCTCGTTTCGGCATAAGTTCCTCCTTGTGGTGCAAACGGGCTTTTCAGCCCTCCCACGGTTTTTAGTCAACTACCTCAATGCCCATGTTGCGGGCGGTGCCTTCAATCATCCGCATTGCCGCTTCAATGTCATGGGCGTTTAGATCTTTCATTTTCATTTCGGCGATTTCGCGAATCTGCTGGCGGGTAACTTTGCCCACTTTTTCGCGGTTGGGCACCGCGGAGCCCTTTTCCACGCCTGCGGCCTTTTTGAGCAAAACCGAGGCGGGCGGGCTTTTGAGTTTGAAGGTGAACGAGCCGTCGGAATAGATGAAAATTTCCGCCGGAATGATTTGCCCCATTTTGTCGCGCGTGCGGGCGTTGTATTCTTTGCAGAACGCCATCAGGTTCACGCCGTGGGGCGCGAGCGCGGGGCCTATCGGCGGAGCAGGGTTCGCCTTCCCCGCTTCTATTTGCAATTTCACTACTGCTTTGAGTTTCTTAGCCATACTTCGCTCCTTTTGTGGTGATAGCGGGCTTTTTCTGGGAAGCCCTCCCACAGCCTGTCAACAGGCTTGATTATGCTCTTTCTACTTGGAGAAAGTCCAGTTCAACCGGGGTTTCGCGCCCAAAGAAACTGACAAGGACGCGCACCTTGCCGCGCTCCATGTCAATTTCTTCCACCGTGCCTTGGAAATCGTGGAAGGGGCCTTCCACGATGCGCACTTTTTCGCCCGGCCGGAAGGCAACTTTGACGCGCGGCGTCTCCGATTCCATTCGCTTGAGGATTTGGGCAACTTCTTCTTCGCGCAGCGGGGTGGGTTTGTCGCCCATGCCCACAAAGCCGGTCACGCCGGGGGTGTTGCGGACGACGTACCACGAATCCTCGGTCAAAATCATGTTGACCAAGATGTAGCCGGGGAAGATGCGGCGCTCTACCACGCGGCGCTTGCCGTCTTTGACCTCAATTTCTTCTTCTGTGGGGACAATTACGTCAAAGATTTTGTCTTTCATCCCCATAGATTCAATGCGTTGTTCAAGGTTGTGCCGCACCTTGTTTTCGTATCCGGAGTAGCAGTGGACGACGTACCATGCCCGGCCGTCGTCGGGCTTTTGCGTTTCTTCCGACGCGGCAACGCCCTGCTCCTCGTTTTGGGGCAGTTCAGCCTCTTGTTCTTCAGGGCGGGGGTCTTTTTCTTCCGCGTCTGCCATTTTTACCTCGCTGTTTTAGCCTAAAATCAGCGCAAAGAGCCGTGTGAACAGCCAGTCAAAAAAGCCCAAGAAGAAAGCCATAAAGACCGTGACCACGGTCACCACAATTGTGAGTTGCCACGCTTCCTGCTTGGTAGGCCAAGTGACTTTTTTGAGTTCGCCACGGGTTTCGCGGATAAACCGTTCAATGGCGTTGGGCTGTTTGCGCGCTTTGCGCTGAGTTTTCTCACGGCGCGCCACCGGTTTTTCAACCGGTTTTACTTCGGCAATTTCTTTTTGCTGAGGCGCCGATGCTTGCTTTAGCGCTCGCGCCTCTTTTCGTTCTCTGCGGCTTTGTTTCCTCTTCTTCTTTGCCACGAAGGCTCTCCTCGTCTTCAGGAATAGGCGCTTGTGGTTTACGGATAAAACGCCGCCATGACAGCGGCGTTATCAAGCAGGCCAGGAGGGACTCGAACCCCCAACCGCCGGTTTTGGAGACCGGTGCTCTTCCAAATTGAGCTACTGGCCTGTGAAAAACAGGGGCCGGGCTGGGAGGGGCAGCCCAGCCCCTGCATTATACCACGGTCAACGGGTTTCGCGATGCAGTGTGTGACGGCGGCACCGCGGGCAGTATTTCCGCAGTTCCAGCCGCCCCGGGTCGTTGCGGCGGTTCTTTTCGGTGGTGTAATTGCGCTCTTTGCATTCGGTGCAGGCGAGCGTAATTACAATGCGGACACCTTTTTTCTTTGCCATTTCAGCACCTTAGTCCAGAATCTCGGTAACCACGCCGGCGCCGACGGTCAGGCCGCCTTCGCGGATGGCGAATTTGCTACCCTTTTCCAGCGCCACCGGCTTCAGCAATTCTACCGTCATGTTCACATTGTCGCCCGGCATTGCCATTTCTACGCCTTCGGGCAACTGGATTGTGCCCGTCACATCCGTCGTCCGGATGTAGAACTGCGGACGATACCCGTTGAAGAACGGCTTGTGCCGCCCGCCTTCGTCTTTCCTCAGCACATACACCTCGGCCTTGAATTTCTTGTGCGGCGTGATGCTACCCGGCGCTGCTACCACCATGCCGCGCTCTACATCCGTGCGCGCTATGCCGCGCAACAGCAAGCCTACATTGTCGCCTGCAATGCCTTCGTCCAACTGCTTGTGGAACATTTCAACGCCGGTCACTACCGTGCTCATGGTCTTGTCGCGCAAGCCCACGATTTCCACCGGCTCGCCAACCTTGATTTTGCCACGCTCAATACGACCGGTCACCACCGTGCCGCGGCCCTTGATGCTGAATACATCCTCAATCGGCATCATGAACGGCTTGTCAATGTCGCGCTGCGGCTCGGGGATGTATTCGTCAATCACGCGCAGCAACTCGGCAATCGGTTGGTATTCGGGTGCATTGGGGTCTTTGCTTTCGCTCTGCAGGGCGAGAAGCGCAGAACCTTTGACCACCGGTGTCTCATCGCCCGGATAGCCGTATTCGTTGAGCAGTTCGCGCACCTCAAGTTCCACCAACTCAAGCAGTTCGGGGTCGTCCATCATGTCAACTTTGTTGAGGAAGACCACGATGGCGGGCACTTCCACCTGACGGGCAAGGAGGACGTGCTCGCGGGTTTGCGGCATGGGGCCGTCGGGTGCGGCGACGACGAGGATTGCGCCGTCCACCTGTGCGGCACCGGTGATCATGTTTTTGATGTAGTCACGGTGGCCGGGCATGTCCACGTGGGCGTAGTGGCGCTTGGGGGTTTCGTATTCCACGTGGGCAATGTTGATGGTGATGCCGCGCTCGCGCTCTTCGGGGGCTTTGTCAATTTCGTCAAAGGGGGTGTATTGACCCCAACCCTGAAGGGCGCAGTATTTGGTGATCGCCGCGGTCAGCGTGGTTTTGCCGTGGTCAATGTGCCCCATTGTGCCTACATTCAGGTGCGGCTTCGTGCGTTCGTATTTCTGCTTAGCCATTTTCTCTCTCCTTCTGGCAATTTACATGCAAACGCGGGAAACATCCCCGCTTTTGGGGGATTTCCCACGCGTTGGGGGCGAGCCCCTTGATTAGTTTTTAGAGTAAAAGAGCCCTCAATGGGACTTGAACCCATGACCTCACCCTTACCAAGGGTGTGCTCTACCACCTGAGCTATGAGGGCTTTTAGTGGGCAGGGAGGGATTCGAACCCCCGTAGGCTACCGCCAGCTGATTTACAGTCAGCCCCCTTTGGCCACTTGGGTACCTGCCCGAGATTTGTTGTTAGCCGTCCTCGGCCTGTAATCAAGGCCACTTTCGCTCTTGTTACAGAGCCGACGACGGGACTTGAACCCGTAACCTACCACTTACAAGGCGGTTGCTCTGCCAGTTGAGCTACGTCGGCAAGCGGGCGCATTATACCAGATTGGCTTTGTATGGACAAGGTTGGGGAAGGTGTGTTTCCGCGCTCATCGCTTGCGGCGCGGTAGTTTATCAAAAATGCCGAAAGGCGTCAATGTTGGGGGCGAAATTCTTTATCTCTCCTATCCCCCGCTGAGCCTCGCTGGCGCTCGGCTCATCTACCCCCTTCCCTCCCTTACTTCAGGGTAGGACAGGGGTTTATCAAACCCCTGTCCTACCCCCTCCAAAGACGGAACAAGCGAAAAGTTGCACTTTTAGCGCCGATAAGGTAATTTAGTAAAGTGAGGCAGGCGCCCGAATTTTCCAATCTTATCGCTAATACTTGCTTTTTCGGAGGATGTTCTTTTGGAGTGCGGCGACAAGTCACCGCTTTCCAAAGCGGTGCCGAGGCACCGCACTCCAAAAAATGGTGTTTTCAGGGGCTGGTGTCCGCCCCTGAACCTCCCTTACTAAGGGAGGGAAGGGGGCGGCTACGGCAGGCTGAGCGGAAGCGAGGCCTCGCCGTGGCGGGGGTAGGGAGAGATTAAGCCAGGTGACTGGGCATTGTCGAAGAGCCTAAACCCAACATCTGGGTTGATTATGCACTAAGTTGCTCGCGCGCCATGTTGCGCAACACGGTGTGCAAGATGCCGCCGTTGCGGTAGTACACCACTTCCATCGGCGTATCCAGCCGCACGGTGGCTTTGAAGACAGTCTCAGAGCCGTCATCTTTCACCGCGCGCACCGTCACATCGCTCAACGGCTCTAAGTCGTCGCTCAGCCCTTCAATGTGATACACCTCATGCCCAGTCAGGCCGAGGCTTTGGGCGCTTTCGCCTTCCTTGAATTGCAACGGCAGCACGCCCATGCCCACCAAGTTGGAGCGATGGATGCGCTCAAACGATTCCGCGAGCACGGCTTTCACCCCAAGCAGGGCAGGCCCTTTCGCTGCCCAGTCGCGGCTGGAACCGGTGCCGTATTCCTTGCCTGCGATGACCACCAACGGCACGCCTTCCTCTTTGTATTTCATCGCCGCGTCGTAAATGGTCATCTGCTCGCCGTCAGGCAGGTGGATGGTGTAGCCGCCTTCCACCCCCGGCACCAGTTTGTTGCGCAGGCGGATGTTGGCAAATGTGCCGCGCATCATCACTTCGTGGTTGCCGCGGCGCGAGCCGTAGGAGTTGAAGTCTTTGGGTTGCACACCTTTGGAAATCAGGTACTTGCCAGCGGGGGAATCGGGCGGGATGCTACCGGCGGGCGAGATGTGGTCGGTGGTGATGGAATCGCCCAGCAGCGCCAGCACCCGCGCGCCGTGAATTTCTTCAATCGGCGGCTCTTCCAGCCCAAGCCCCACAAAGAACGGCGGCTCTTGGATGTAGGTTGAGTTGGGGTCCCATTCGTAAAGTTCGCCGTCGGGGCTGGGCAGTTTGTTCCACATTTCGTTGCCGGTGAACACATCGGCGTATTTTTCTTTGAACAAGTCGGGTTTGACATAGTCGGCGATGGTTTGCAAAATTTCTTCGCTGCTGGGCCAGATATCGCGCAGGTAAACCGGATTGCCCTCTTGATCGTAGCCGAGGGGGTCTTCTTCAAGGTTGATGTCCACCGTACCGGCGATGGCGTAGGCCACGACCAGCGGTGGCGACATCAAGTAGTGCGCCTTGACCAACGGGTGGACGCGGCCTTCAAAGTTGCGGTTGCCGGAACTGACCGCCGCGACCACCAGGTCGCCTTCGGTGATGGCGCGCGCCACCTCGGGCGGCAGCGGGCCGCTGTTGCCGATGCAGGTGGTGCACCCATAGCCAACAAGGTAAAAGCCAAGTTCGGCTAATGGTTCAAGCAAGCCCGCTTGGCGCAGGTATTCGGTGACCACGCGCGAGCCGGGCGCAAGGCTTGTCTTGACATACGGCTTGCTCAGCAAACCCTTCTCGCGGGCTTTCTTGGCGAGCAAACCGGCGCCTACCAGCACCGAGGGGTTGGAGGTGTTGGTGCAGGAAGTGATGGCCGCAATTACCACCGAGCCGTGGGTCAGTTCGGTTTCTTGCCCATTGCGGACAATCTTGATCTTCTTCTTCGTCTCTTCGGGCTTGAGACCGAAGCCGTGCAGGCCAGCTTCGTTGGTCAGCGCCTTGCGGAAGGAAGCCCCCAGTTCGGGCATGGGGATGCGGTCTTGCGGGCGCTTGGGGCCGGCCACGCAGGCGCGCACGTCGCCCAAGTCCAGTTCTAATGTGTCGGTAAATTCGGGGATGGGGGCGTCATCGGTGCGGAAGAGACCCTGTTCCTTAGTGTAGCGCTCCACCAGGTCAATCAATTCTTCCGAGCGGCCGGTGAGGCGCAGGTAGTTCAAGGTTTCTTGGTCAACTGGGAAGAAGCCCATGGTCGCGCCGTATTCGGGCGCCATGTTGCCGATGGTGGCGCGGTCGGGCAGGCTGAGGGCGCTCACGCCGGGGCCGTAAAATTCCACAAACTTGCCCACCACGCCCTTCTCGCGGAGCATTTTCACGATGGTGAGCACCAGGTCGGTGGCGGTCACGCCTTCCTTGAGTTGGCCGTAGAGTTTGAAGCCGATGACGTCGGGAGTAAGCATGTAAATCGGTTGGCCTAAGATAGCGGCTTCGGCCTCAATGCCGCCCACGCCCCAGCCGACTACACCGAGGCCGTTGATCATCACGGTGTGGCTGTCGGTGCCGACCAGCGTATCGGGGAAAGCCACTACCTCATCGCCCTCCTTGGCGGTCATCACTACCTTGGCGAGGTATTCAAGGTTGACTTGGTGGATAATGCCGGTGTCGGGCGGGACGACGCGGAAGTTGTGGAAGGCTTTTTGCCCCCAGTGCAGGAACTCATAGCGTTCGCGGTTGCGCTGGAACTCCATCTCCGCGTTGCGCAGCCATGCGTCGGGGGTGCCGAAGAAGTCCACCTGCACCGAGTGGTCAATCACGAGGTCAACAGGGATGAGGGGGTTGACGGCTTCGGCATCGCCGCCGAGGCGCGCCATCGCGGAGCGCATCGCGGCCAGGTCAACCACCGCGGGCACGCCGGTGAAGTCCTGCATCACCACGCGGGCGGGCTGGTAAGGCAGGGTAGGGCGGTGGTCGGCTTGCGGCTTCCAACCGGCCAGGTTGACCACATCCTGCTCGGTGATTTCCACCCCGTTGGCCTGACGCAGCACCGATTCCAGCAATACTCGGATGGAATAGGGCAGTTTAGTAATGTTGGCCAGGCCTTGCTTTTCTAAATAATCAAGGCGGTAAATGACAAAATTGCCGTGCGGCGTTTTCAGCACGTCACGGGCAGCGGCAAAAGGATTGCTCATCGGTCACTCCTTGGGAAGGGGATTGCTTTGCTTTGGGGCAAATGCTTCGGGAAAATTATACTACCGTTGATTGGAGGTGATTACCTGCGTGGTAGCAAAATCCCATCGCTGGCAAGGCTGGTGGACTGACAAATCTGCCAGCACAGAAGGCGCAGAAATTTGCTGAGAACACAAAAATTTTTTCTTGGCGCCCTTGGCGCATCCACCGATTGACACAGATTTACACCGATTGAAGGAGAAAACCGCAGAGGACACAGAAATTTACAGAGAACACAGAAATTTTTTCTTGGCGTCCTTTGAGTCCTTGGCGTCCTTGGCGTCCTTATCCACCGATTTACACAGATTTACACCGATTGAAGAAAAAACCACAGAGGACACAGAAATTTACAGAGAACACAGAAATTTTTTCTTGGCGTCCTTTGTGTCCTTGGCGCCCTTGGCGTCCTCATCCACCGATTGACACAGATCTACACCGATTGAAGAAAGAAACACAGATTACGCAGATTCCGCAAAAAAAATCTGTGCCAATCTGTGCAATCTGTGGTTTTTATGTGTAATCTGTGGTTTTTATCCTTGGCGTCCTTCTCACTCTTCTCCGCTGGGCAGTGAGGCCTCAATTTCTTCCGGCGATTGTCCTTTTTCAAGGCGGTCAACCACTTCTTTGAACTCCGGTCCTGGGTCTTCGCCGAGCGCACTGCTCATTTCGCGCATCATTTTGCCCAACGCGCGCGGGTCTTCGTCTATCGCGGCAAGGCGCCCGGGGTCGGCCAGCGCTTCAAGGTATTCCCCCTCCGAGCGCAAAACCCGTATGCGAGAAGGTACTCGTCTCACGCGCTTGCTGCCGCAGCGCGGGCATGAAATTTCGCGCTGGCCGTATTCCGAATACGACATCTGTACGGTGAAGCGCACTCTACATGCTTCGCAGTGGTATGTGTAGCGCGGCATTTTTCTCCTCCTGCCGTGTTTCTGAGGCAATTATACGCGTTTTGCCCCAGGCCGTATCCTTTTTGCTGGTTTGCCGTCTAAGAAAGTGAGAGTCGCAAGAAAACGACCCAAACCAAGCAAAAAAAAGAAAAGAAAGGAGGAAGCAGTATGCTGAACCTACTAATAGCGATTGTAATGGGGATTGGCGTAATATTCGGCGGTGGAGCCGCCGCAGTCCATGCCTCACAGGACACCATCCCCGGTGACACCCTTTACCCTGTAAAGCAGGTAGTGGAAGAGGCCGAATTAGCCCTCACCCACGATCCTGCCAAGAAAGCAGAATTGCACGCTGAATTTGCCCAGGAGCGTGCAGCAGAGATTCAAGCCCTTGTAGCCGCTAACCGTGAGGAGATGGTGCCCGAGGCCGTGCAGAACATGGCTCAGCACCTGCGAGCCGCTCAGCAATTGGCTATGCAATTAGCCCGGCAAGGAAAGGTGGATGCCGCAGGCAAGGTACTTTCCAGAATAGATGCAACGGCCTCAATGCTGGAGAAGGAAGCCCAACATGCTCCAAAGGCTGACAAGCAAGTCATAGAATACGCCCATCAGGTGGCGATGCAGACGGAAAATGCCTTCCGCCAGCAAATGCAAATGGCCGAGAAGGCCGAAAAACAGGAGCGCCGCCAAGAACGGCAGCAAGAGCAAGAACAGCAGTCTGGAAACCCGCAAGAAAACGCCAATGCTATGGCGAACGGGAAATCGCAAAAACCATCCTCTCTGCCGGCTGTACAGACCTTCAAGATCCGTGGCGAGATCCAGAGCATTGACGGCAACAACTGGGTGATAGATGGCGAAAACATTGTAGTGCCCGACAGCGCCCGCATTCACGGCGAAGCAGAGGTCGGAAAAACGGCGGAGGTCCATGGCTTCATTGACCCGCAAGGAGAAAAAATGGCTGTTGAGATAGAAATTACCCCCTATGTGGGCGACAAAAATGCCCCTAAAGTGGCCTTCAAAGGCAAAGTGGAAAGTATTTCCGATGGTCAGTGGGTCGTTTCTGGACAAACAATCGTCATTACGCCCGACACCAAAATCAAAGGTGATGTGCAGGTTGGTGATACCGTCTCGGTGAAAGCGCAGGTTGCTCCTGATGGTTCGTTGGTCGCACTCGCTGTCAAAGAAATTGCCCCGGTTTCGCAGCCGCCTTCCCGCAAAGTGACCTTTAGCGGTGAGTTGGAAGAGAAAGAAGACAATGACTGGATCATCGCCGGTCGGGAAGTGCAAGTAAATGACCGGACTAAGATCAACGGTGATGTTGAAGTAGGTGACAAAGTGTTGGTTGTGGCTGAACTGCAACAGGACGGTACTTTGGTAGCCAAAGCAATTTCCGACATCTCCATGCTCATCACTCCACGCCCAAGCCGCACCCCACGCCCGACCCGCACTATGCCGCCAGTTGGCACTCCGAAACGCACTCCGTACCCCACTCACACTCCGCATCCCACTTGGATGCCCACTCCGAAACACACGCCGCACCCCACTCACACTCCGCATCCCACTTGGATGCCCACTCCGAAACACACACCGTATCCCACCCACACCCCTCACCCCACCTGCACTCCGCACCCCACTAACACTCCGCAGCCCACGCCTACTTGGATGCCCACCCCGCACGAAACTCCGCACCCCACCCAAACCACACCTCCGAGCGGCGGACATCACTAACCTACCCGGTGTCCCCGCAAAAAACCTCCCCTCTAACCGAGGGGAGGTTTTTTTGCGTTCGTCCGCGGCAAATTCAGGTCCCCGCCGCGCACAGGGCCAACCGGTAAGGCTGCCTCCACCTTACAACGGACTTTTGCGCCAATCGGGCGTTTGCCTTGCGCAAAATGGTAAAATAACTCAAGCGGTTCAGTGGCTTTTAGAAGGCGCTTGCCTTGCAGGCTTTTTCTGAGACAACGCCTTCGCACCCAAGTTGGAGCAAAAATGGGAAATAAACTCAAAGTTGTAATTCCAATGGCCGGGTTAGGCACCCGCCTGCGCCCGCATACATGGAGCAAACCTAAGCCCTTGGTCAGCGTGGCCGGCAAGGCAGTACTGGGGCATGTTTTGGATATGTTTTCCGAAATCCCCGCGGAACAATTGGAACTGATTTTCATTGTGGGCTACCTCGGCGAGCAGGTGCCTCAGTACCTCGCTGAGCACTATCCCCACTTGCTTGACCAAGCCCATTTTGTGGAACAGCAGGAGCGCAAGGGGCAGTCGCACGCCATCCACCTCGCCGCCGATTATTTGGATGGGCCGACTTTGATGATCTTCGTGGATACCATCATGGAGGCGGATTTCAGTTTCCTAAAAGATCCGCCCGATGAGGGAATTGCTTGGGTCAAGCCTGTGGAAGACCCGCGGCGCTTTGGCGTGGTGGTTTTGGATGAAAACGGCTATGTAACCCGCCTGATTGAGAAACCCGACGACGACCGCTACAACCTTGCTGTGGTGGGATGCTACTATTTCCCGGAAGGGCGCGACCTCGCCGCGGCCGTTGCCGAGCAAATTGAGCGCGATATTCAAACCAAAGGCGAGTATTATCTGGCCGATGCCATCAACATCATGCTCCAAAATGGTCTGAAAATGCGCGCCATTGAGGTTGAAACTTGGCTTGACGCCGGTACTCCCGATGCTCTCATTGAGACCAATCGGTACTTGCTGGAGAAGCGCCGCGACGAAAGCCTTTCCGCCGTGCGCCCGGGTGTGACCATCATCCCGCCGGTTTACATTCACCCGAGCGCGCAGGTAGAAGAGGCGGTGATCGGCCCCTATGTTTCTGTTAGCAAAGGTAGCAAAGTGCGGCGCGCTGTGCTTAGCGATTGCATTTTGGACGACGAAGCCGAAGTGGCCGATTGCGTGTTGGAGCGCGCCCTCATCGGTCGCCACGCCGAAGTGCATGGGCATCCGCTGCGCCTCAACATTGGCGACCATACCGTAATTGACCTGTAATTCCCCTTTTACAAAATGCCATGCCCACCTCTTCCGATTTTCGGGTGGAAGTCCATTCCCGCTCTGACGGCCGCTATGCCGAAACGCCTTTGGCGTTCCGCATAGGTGAGCGCGCCTTTCGGATTGAGCGCGTCCTTGCCCGGCGGCGCACTCCCGACTCGGAAGAATTTGTTGTGGCGTGTGCGGAGGGGGAGATGTATCGTTTGGTGCATTTGCTTGCAGAAGATGTTTGGCAACTCGGCGCTTTGCCTTTGAGCATGATGGGTTTGGAAGGTCGGGCTCGCCGGGGAGGCGGGCTTGCTCAACAACAAAATCACCCAAAAATCCCTAAGGAGGATCTTTCATGATTATTGGCGTTCCCAAAGAGATAAAGGATAATGAGTACCGCGTCGCGATGACCCCCGGCGGCGTGCATATGTTGGCTACTCATGGACATCGCGTGCTCGTGCAGGCCGGTGCAGGCGAAGGCAGCGGCTTCCCGGATGAGGAATATGCCCAAGCCGGGGCTGAAATTTTGCCCACCGCGGCGGATGTGTGGCACGGCGCGGAGATGATAATGAAAGTGAAAGAGCCTCGGCCGGAGGAATACGGCTTTCTCCGCGAGGGTCTTTTGCTTTTTACCTACCTGCACCTCGCCGCCGAGGAGCAACTCACGCGGGAATTGATGAAGGCCAAAGTCGCCGCCGTTGCCTACGAAACAGTAGAATTGGACGACGGACGCTTGCCCCTCCTTACCCCAATGAGCGAAGTGGCCGGGCGGATGGCCGTGCAGGTAGGCGCACATTACCTTGAAAAGGCGCATGGCGGGCGCGGCAAACTGCTCGGCGGCGTCCCCGGTGTGCGCCCAGCCGATGTGGTCATCATCGGCGGCGGCACGGTCGGCACCAACGCCGCGAAAATGGCGCTTGGCTTGGGAGCGCATGTCACAATCATTGATAAAAACATTGACCGCCTGCGCTACCTTTCCGATGTGCTTCGCGGCAACCTCACTACCCTTGCCTCCAACCCTCTCAACATTGCCCACTCGGTGAAGGTGGCCGATTTTGTCATCGGCGCAGTGCTCATTCACGGCGCACGCTCCCCGAGGCTCGTCACCCGCGAAATGGTCGCCAGCATGAAGCCCGGCAGCGTGATCGTGGATGTTGCCATTGACCAAGGCGGCTGCGTGGAAACTTCGCACCCCACTACCCACAGCAACCCCACCTACCTTGTTGATGGCGTGGTGCACTACGGCGTTACCAACATGCCCGGAGCGGTGCCGCGCACTTCCACCTACGCGCTTTCCAACGCTACTTTGCCCTACGCCCTTGCCCTTGCCGACCTCGGCTTTGAAGAAGCCGTGCGCCGCGACCCTGCCCTTGCCCGCGGCGTCAACACCTACCGCGGCCACATCACCTACCCCGCCGTGGCCGAAACTTTTGGCCTGCAATACACCCCGTTGGAGGAATTGCTTTGAAGAAGAAAATCGCCCTTTCGCCAAAAGTCTCTCGGCGTGTTGCCGCACTCAAGCCGTCTGGCCTTGAGCCGTTCTTTGACATACTCGCCGAGCGCTCCGACATCGTGTCGCTCGGCATTGGCGAACCCGATTTCACCACCCCCAAAATCATCCGTCAAACCGGCATCCGCTCATTGGAGGAAGGGCGCACTTCTTACACCAGCAACGCCGGCTTGAGAGACCTCCGAATTGCCCTGAGCAAGCATTTGGAACGGCTCTACGGCGTTCATTACGACCCCGACACCGAGATCATCCTGACTGTTGGGGTTTCGGAGGCGCTTTACCTTGCGCTGGAAGCGATTTTGAACCCGGGCGATGAAATCTTAGTGCCCACGCCATGCTTTGTTTCTTACCAGGGGCAGGTTGAACTGGCCGATGCTGTGCCGGTGGAAGCGCCGATGCGCGCCGAAGACAATTTCCACCCCGATATTGCCACGCTGGAAAAGCACCTTTCGCCGCGCACCAAGGCCATCCTCATCAACTACCCACACAACCCTACCGGCATGGCGGGCGACCGCGAACGCCTTGAAGCCGTGCTCAGGTTTGCCGAAGAGCACGACCTGCTGGTGATTTCCGATGAAATTTACGACCGGTTGGTTTACGGCGTGGAGCATGTGTGCTTCCCCGCTCTCCCCGGTGCGTGGGAGCGCACGATTTTGCTCGGCGGCTTTTCTAAAGACTATGCTATGACCGGCTGGCGCTTGGGCTTTGCCGCCGCGCCTGCGCCGATTTTGCAGGCGCTGCTGCGCATCCACCAATACCTCATCATGGCCGCGCCCACTACCGCTCAAATTGCCGCTGTTACCGCCCTCACCGAGCCAGAATCCGAAAAGGCGGTGGAAGAGATGCGCCAAGCATATGAGCGCCGCCGCAAACTCATCGTGGAAGGCCTGCGTAGTATTGGCTTGCCCACGGTTGAGCCGAAAGGCGCGTTTTACGCCTTCCCAGACATCCGCAGCACCGGCTTGGACGATGAAACTTTTGCATGGCGCTTGTTGGAGGAAGAAAGCGTGGCGGTTGTGCCCGGCTCGGCTTTTGGCCCGGGTGGTGAAGGGTTTGTGCGCTGTTCTTATGCCACCTCTGAGGAAAACATTGCCGAGGCCCTGCGGCGGATAGAGCGGTTTGTGAAAAAAGTGCGGGCATCTGGTCAGCCTTAGAGCCTCTCCGAAAATTCTTTGTGGGCGTGCCACTGTGCGGTGGCATAGCCGCCAAAGCAGTCTCCCGCGGCCGAAAAGGGGATTGCTTCGCCGCCTGCGGCGGCTCGCAATGACAGAGCGTAGAGGCGGCTTTGAAAGCCGCCCCTACCCCGCGACCTTCTGTGTTTTCTGTGGTTTCCGACGGCAGTTGAAACTGCACCTACTGCTTGCGAAGTCGCCCTGCGGCGACTTGCCGCTTTCCAGAGCAACGCTGGTGTGTCACTGCGAGGCGGCGTAGCCGCCGAAGCAGTCTCCCGCAGCCGAAAAGGGGATTGCTTCGCCGCTTCGCGGCTCGCAATGACAGAGCGTAGAGGCGGCTTTGAAAGCCGCCCCTACCCCGCGACCTTCTGTGTTTTCTGTGG
>JALVVL010000041.1:0-8235 GCA_027023425.1 Anaerolineales bacterium | reverse complement strand
TAGCCGCCGAAGCAGTCTCCCGCAGCCGAAAAGGGGATTGCTTCGCCGCTTCGCGGCTCGCAATGACAGAGCGTAGAGGCGGCTTTGAAAGCCGCCCCTACCCCGCGACCTTCTGTGTTTTCTGTGGCGTTTCTGTGCTTTCTGTGGTTTCCCGGCGGCAATTGAAACTGCACCTACTGCTTGCGAAGTCGCCCTGCGGCGACTTGTCGCTTTCCAGAGCAACGCTGGTGCGTCACTGCGAGACGGCATAGCCGCCGAAGCAGTCTCCCGCAGCCGAAAAGGGGATTGCTTCGCCGCTTCGCGGCTCGCAATGACAGAGCGTAGAGGCGGCTTTGAAAGCCGCCCCTACCCCGCGACCTTCTGTGTTTTCTGTGGTTTCCGACGGCAGTTGAAACTGCACCTACTGCTTGCGAAGTCGCCCTGCGGAGACTTGCCGCTTTCCAGAGCAACGCTGGTGTGTCACTGCGAGACGGCATAGCCGTTGAAGCAGTCTCCCGCGGCCGAAAAGGGGATTGCTTCGCCGCTTCGCGGCTCGCAATGACATGTGATGGCCGTTCGGCCGCAAAACAGGGCAAGGCGGTGCCTCGCCCCTACCCCGCGACCTTCTGTGCTTTCTGTGGTTTCCCGGCGGCAGTTGAAACTGCACCTACTACTTGCGAAGTCGCCCTACGGCGACTTGCCGTTTTCCAGAGCAACGCTGGTGTGTCACTGCGCGGCGGCATAGCCGTTGAAGCAGTCTCCCGCAGCCGAAAAGGGGATTGCTTCGCCGCTTCGCGGCTCGCAATGACAAGCGATGGACATGATGGCTTTGTAGGGGCGCAGCGGCGCTGCGCCCCTACATGATTTTTTGAGACGTGTCGCAATGACGGGCATTTTTTGTTGTCGCTTTTGCTTGCACTTTCAGCGCAGGTAGAAAATTTGTATCGCCGCTACCGCTACCGGCGTCACTATCAGCAGCAGGGGTAGCCCTACTTTGAAATAGTCGGATGGTTTGTATTCCCCCGGGGCCATAACCAGCAGGTTGACCGGATGGCCGGTTGGCAGCAAAAAGGCGAAAGAAGCGCCCACGGCCACAGCCATACCGAGGCCGCGGGGGTTGATGCCGCGCGCCGTCGCCGCCGCCAGCGCCAGCGGCGCCAAAATCAGCGCCGCCACCTGCCCGCTTGTGACTTGCGCCAGCATTGCCGTGAGTAGCAAAAAGCCTGCTGCCACTTCCCACGCGGGAGCGTTTGCCAGCGGCGCGAGCAAGGATTTGCTCAAAAAAGCGGCCGCGCCCGTTTCGCGCATGGCTATGCCGAGCGGAATCATGCCGCCGATCAGAAAAATCACTTCCCAAGCGATGGAACGGTATGCCTCGCTTGGCTGAATTAGCCCCGAAAGCAGAGCCAGAGTGGCCGCCCCCAATGCTGAAAGAGCGAGCGGCGTCCAACCTGCCGCCGCTGGCACGAGGGCAAGCAACATCAGCGCTACCGCAAGGTACATTTTGCCGCGCGAGCGGTGCTGTGGCGTGCCGTAAGTTTCCAAAACCGTAAAATCGTTGTCTCGCTTTAGCGAGGCAAGCCCTTGCGGAGAAATCAGCAACAGTAAGGCATCGCCCGCTTCAAGCGGCGTGTGGGCGAGCCCGGCTTCTATCACCTTCCCCTTGCGCCACAGGGCGACCACCACGGCGTGATAGCGTTCGCGCAAGCGCAGGTCTTGCGGGCTGTGGCCGATGGCGTTGCCGCGCGGCTGCGGTATCACCTCAGCCAGCAGGGTGTGGTTTCTCAGCCCGCCGCAGAAACTATCTTCATCTTCAAGCGGGTGCAGGCCGTATTCGGCAAGTTTCTCTTTGTCGCCTTTTCCGGCTACCACGATCACATCTTCAGCCTTGAGCCTGCGCCCGCTCGGCACAAGGGTGGCAGGCACAAAGCCCTTTTGCGTTATCAACCCAACCGGCGTTACCCCCAATGCAGCGGAAATGGACGGTTTGGCGGCCGGTTCGCCTACGAGCGGTGAATCGGCGGCAATTTGCATGGCATGCAGGCCTTCCCGCAGGCGGTAGGCCTTTGCCATTTCGGTGAAATTGCCGGTTTGGGAAGTGGAATTTTTTGACCGCGGCAGCAAGTGCCTGCCGATGAGCACCATATAGGCCAATCCAGCAATTGTTACCGGCAGGCCTACAGGCAAAAAATCCAGCACGCCGTAAGGCCTAAAGCCATGGGCGTGAAGCAGGCCGCTCACTACCAAGTTTGCGGTGGTGAGAAGGGTGGCAGTTCCCCCCAGCAGGGTGCTGAAGGCCAGCGGAATTAGAACCCGCGAGGGTGAAAACTTTGGGGTGCGCCGAGTTACGCTGAGCACCGGCGGCAAGAGCACTGCCGCCGCCGCTACCGTGTTCATGAACAGCGAAAGCACCGCCCCAGCGACCATTACCGTTACCACAAAACGGGCTTCCGAGGCGCCCGAGACGCTTTCCAGCCTGCTCGCGATTGCGCTGGTTGCCCCGCTTTTTTCCAGCCCGGCGGTGAGGATGAAAATTGAAATGAGCACGAACACCACGGGGTTGGAAAACCCCGAAAGCGCTTGGTTCAACGGCAGCACGCCGGTTAGCGCGAGCGTTACCGCGGTGAGCAAGCCAACCACATCGGGGCTTACCAAGCCGCTGATCAGCACTACCACCGCGGCACCGGTAATTATCAGCGTGAGAACAAGGGGAGAAAGGTTCATGCTCAGGGCTTGGCGGCTTCGGCAATTGCCCAATGTGCCGCTTCTTGAGAGGTGAGGTCGCCGTTGAGCACGCGCCTTGCCGCTTCGGCGAGTGCCGCGCCGTATTTGGTTTCAACCTGCGCAGGCGGCGGGGGCGTCAAAAAGGGCATAACCGATGCCGCCAGAGCGCGTTGGCGCGCGTTCCCCCAAGTGTTTAGTTCCACACGGCGGGGCGGCAGGTAACCGGCCGATTCCGTCCAGCGGGATACGAACTCGGCATCGCCCATGTAGGCCAAAAATTTCACGGCAATGCGCTGGCGGTTGGAGTCGGGCGTGGTCAAAGTCCACAGCCAAGCAGTGCTCAAAATCGTCCGGTGCTCTACATCCGGCCCTGGAATTGGGGCTATTTGCCGCGGCGCCGGCGCGCTTAGCAGATGGCTGGCATAGGTGAGTATGAAGGCGTCGGATTCACCGCGAGATTTTTCCCACAGTTCCTCATCGTTTTTGAATTGGAGGTTTACGGCGCTGAGTAGGCCGTTGGCATTGGCGCTTTGCAGCAGCGAGAACACCCGCGCGAGCGTTTTTTCGTCCAGTTGCGGCGCGCCGTCTTGGCTCTGCCAAGTGCCTCCCGCCGTTTTGTACAACGCGAGGAGGGAGGTTGCGCGCTGGTCGCCCAATGCAATTCGCCAAGGCTGTTTCGCCTTTAGCCACTCGCCCCAAGTTTGTGGTGGGGATTTGACCGTTCGGGGGTTGTACACCACTCCAAAGGCATCGCCCGCGAACGGGACGCCGTAACTGACGCTCTGAACGGCAGCCATTTGCTGGGCATAACCGAACCAATCGCCCGTGCTGAGCGGGGTGGTGAAGGCGTTGTCCGGCAGCGGGAAGGCCAAGCCGTTGGCTACCGCTTCTTCCATTAGGTTGCGCGGTATGAGCACCACGTCGGGCACTGCAGCAGGTGCGACTTGCCGCGCCGCGGCGAGAGTGTTTAGCATACCTGCGGGCCCCGAGAGCGGCTTGATGCGTATTTCGGCCTTCAGGCCCTCGGAGGCTGCGAAGGCTTCTATGCGCTTGGTCAGCATCTCGGCAGCCGGTGAGCGCGAGGGCAACCCGCCTATGGGTGGAAGCCACACCCGCAACGTTTCCGGTGGCAATGGTGTTGGTGCCCCCGTCGGGGATGGGTTTGAGGTTTGCGTTGGCGTCGCTTGTGGCGCTCTCGGCGCGCCGCATGCCGCCAAAGCCATTATGCCGAGGATGAGCAGTAGGGACAAACGCTGTATTTTCATGGTGAGCGGATTATACCGCGCGGCGGAGAATAAGGTGGTTGCGTCGTGCGTCGTTGAGTCGTGAGTCGTTGGGTCGTTAGGTCGTGGGGGCGTTGGTCGTGGGGGCGTGGGAGGCATGGTAGGCCTTGCGAGCCGCCGCAGGCGGCGAAGCAATCCCCCTTTCGGCCACGGGAGACTGCTTCGGCGTCGCTCTGGAAAGCGGCAAGTCGCCGCAGGGCGACTTCGCAAGCAGTAGGTGCAGTTTCAACTGCCGCCGAGGCGCCCATCACATGTCATTGCAAGCCGCCGCAGGCGGCGAAGCAATCCCCTTCACAACTGTGGGAGACTGCCTCGGCGGCTACGCCGCCTCGCAGTGACGCACCAGCGTTGCTCTGGAAAGCGACAAGTCTCCGCAGGGCGACTTCGCAAGCAGTAGGTGCAGTTTCAACTGCCGTCGGAAACCACAGAAAACACAGAAGGTCGCGGGGTAGGGGCGGCTTTCAAAGCCGCCTCTACGCTCTGTCATTGCAAGCCGCCGCAGGCGGCGAAGCAATCCCCCTTTCGGCCACGGGAGACTGCTTCGGCGGCCACGCCGCCGCGCAGCAACATCACGGCGTCGCTCTGGAAAGCGGCAAGTCGCCGTAGGGCGACTTCGCAAGCGGTAGGTGCAGTTTCAACTGCCGCCGAGGCGGCCATCACGTGTCATTGCGAGCCACCGCAGGCGGCGAAGCAATCCCCTTTTCGGCCACGGGAGACTGCTTCGGCGGCCACGCCGCCGCGCAGCAACATCACGGCGTCGCTCTGGAAAGCGGCAAGTCGCCGTAGGGCGACTTCGCAAGCGGTAGGTGCAGTTTCAACTGCCGCCGAGAAACCACAGAAAACACAAAAACGCCACAGAAAACACAGAAGGTCGCGGGGTAGGGGCAAGGCAGCGCCTTGCCCGTTTGAAACCGAGCCTGCCCTCTGGTCTTCAAGATAGATGTGCATGTTGGGGCAGGCTGTCTCAGCGCCTGACATGTCATAGCATGTTACGGAAAAATCAGTGTCGCTGTCAATTGTTTCTGGCGAGAATTCGCATGACACAGCGGCATCAGAAACATTGATTGCGGCCGAAGATTCCTTTTCATTGCCCACATAATCCACGGCCTTCACGGAAATTTCATGGCTGCCCGGAAGCAGGGGAACATACCATGTGCTGTTCACGCCAAACAGGTGCTGGCCCCTGTAATCCTTTCCCCCCACAGGCGAGCCGTCAACAAACAGGCGGGTGCTGTTAATGTAAAAGTCCGAGGATGCGGAAGCCACAACCTCTGCCGGCAGGCCAATCACCGAATTCCCGGCCTCAACCTCAACAAAAGGGCCATTCACATTGTAATCGCCCGAATTGCCCGTTCCCATGGCGAGGCTGCGGTTCACCCTGCATTCAACATGGTGGTGGCCGGGCGTGAGCGACGGGATGAAATAGGCATAAAGCCTGCCACTCCTGCTCCGATACACCGAGCCGTGCCTCTGGAGCCTGTGGCCGGCCTCAACAGCATAAAGCGCGCCGTTGTCGTCGTGGTTGATGAAGCACACGAACGCGGCCGGAGGGTCCTTTGTGGTGAAATGCTGGCGGTTGATGAACCTGACTGAAGGCACGACAATGGGAGGCGTTGTGTTGAACGAGCCTTCGGCCGATTTTGAGCCGCAGTCCCTGGCCGAGACAATCTTGTAGTAGTAGGTCGTGCCGGGCTGGAGGCCCCTCACGGTGTAGGTCTTCCTTGCGTAACCCATGGCAGGGAGTTTGAGCAGGCAACCATTGGCGCAGTTGTTGTCCACTCTGGCCTTGTCCGTGTCAAGGTAGAGTTCCTGATGGCTGTTGTGGCCCGGGGTCCAGGTGAGGATGGAGTAGTTGTAGGAAGGGGATGCGTGAAGGCCTGTTGGGGCGGTGACATCGCAGGCAAGGGTTGTGAAAGAGGATTCGGCGGCTTTTGAGTCGCAGTCCTTGACCGAGACGATTT
The DNA here is from genome assembly GCA_027023425.1 of Anaerolineales bacterium. Lineage (GTDB taxonomy): Bacteria > Chloroflexota > Anaerolineae > Anaerolineales > DRMV01 > JALUBW01. Next base: position 2,288 of record JALVVL010000041.1, on the reverse strand, counting down.
TGTAGTAGTAGGTTGTTCCCTGCTGGAGGCCTGTGACTGTGTAGGCATTGGCGGAATAGGCGAGGTCTGTTTTCTTCAAAAAGCAACCATTGGCGCAGTCGTTTTCCACTTTTGAATGGTCGGGGTCAACAAAAAGTTCCTGATGGTCGTTGTGGCCGTGGCTCCAGGTGATGGAGGCCGAGGTGTAGGACGGGCTGGCCGACAGCCCTGTTGGCGGGGTGACATCACATCCGTTGCCCCCGCCTGAGCCTCCCCCACCGCCATTGCAATTCGGGTCGTTGCACGGGCAATCCCAGCATTTGTTCCCGTCAGCAGTGGCACAGCAGTATTTGCCAAGGTGTTTGTTTATGCAGTCGCTGTCGTACTGACATTGGTCGTCTACATCGCCAGAGCAAGAACCTCCCTGACTTGGCTGGGTACACTGGGGATCACAGTATTCGGTATCATCGCTGCAAAAGGCCCAAGCACATTTGCATCTATTTTCTTCTATCCTTGCCCAAGCAATTTTGGCCTTGCGATAGTTGCCATGGTAGATTTTTTTGCAAAAACAGTCTTTTGGGATTTTATCGCAGTAATTACAATTTTCAATCCAATCAGCATGAGCAATTTTTACCAGTTCAACAGCCTTTCCCGCCTTCTTCAGGGGCTTCCAAGGGAGAACCTGGAAACCAGCAGAAACAAGCATGAGCAAGAATAGAGCGACAACAAACCTTTTCATGGCCCCACCTTGTTTTATTTGGTTGGCGGGGCTTTTATAGTTTTGCGCCTCATGCCCTTTTGTGGAAGGCCGATTTGGGATATTTTGAAAACCTTGCAGAGGCTGGCAATTGCTTCTTCCAGCCCGGCTCTTTCTTGTTGGGGTTGATGTTGGCAAAGGCAATCGTGCCATTCGGCTGTTTCACGGCAACAGCCGGAACCGTGGGCTGGTAGGAAACAACATGCTTTTTCCCAAACCAATAGCCCTGCTCCTTCGGTAGAGGCGGAAGGTATTGCTCAGGGTTGGGATGATACAACATCGCGGTTGCCATTAGGGTGGCAATGCGATAGTCTTCTACACGTGGGTAAAATCCAAATTCGGTATGCCAACCCAATGACCAAGGATCGTTTTTGGGGTTGTCAAGGGTGGCAATCTTCTCGCCGGGCTTGATGCTCATGCGCCCATTGACATAAATCTTGTAGACCGCTGCTCCTTTCGCATTAAAATCAAAAACCCCCCTGAGGAGAGGGTCAAACCCATTTGTCTTCAACAATTCGTCCAAAACACTGCCCTTGCTCCCGTCAAGATGTCCAAAATAAAAAAACACCTGCTTTTTAGCAGGTGTTGCTACAATCACCTTGACCGAAGCGTTCAATCCCCCCGCCTCGTAGGCTTGACGAAGCGAGCCAAATTTTCTTCTGTCGTACCACAGCAAAATGTCCTTCACTTTCACGGGCTGGGTGAAGGGGTTGTAGAGGATGGCTGATGATGGATTGGATGGATGAATGTCCATGTTTGAATGAATATCATTATGGTCATCAAGGAAAGGTGGAACAAATATCAGATGATTGTTTGAAATTGTCCATCCAGTGCCATTTGCTTTTATTTCTGGCACTGCATACCAGAAGTTAGTTCCGAATGGACCGAACATCGTCACATCGGGGTCGAACCTCATGCCGTAGTAGATGGCATAAAGGGCGTCAACAATCCTGTTCGGGTCTTTGTTGATTCTTCTCCTGAAAGGAATGGTTTTGCCTTTGCGCATGATGATGGGGGAATTCAGATAACCTGAAACAACCTTTACAGCATAATTCCTGTCGGTGAAGAATTTGTGGAGGTCAACTGGCTGTCCGTTCTGGTCAACCAAACCGTCAATGTGGTCGGGCATCTGCCAGTTTTGGAGGTAGGTGGCCCATGCGCGGGCGTGCTGGATGTGGGCCGTCAGGTTCTGGTCGGCCTTCAGGACAGGCGCGTTCTCGGGCGCAAAGCCGAAGGCCTGCTTCACCTCATCGGGGCTGGCAAGGGTCCAACTGCCCTTTTCATCCGCAACAAGGAACTTGCCGTCAAACTCGCCGCCCTTGATTTTGTAGATGCCAACAACATCATTGGGGTCAATGTAGGCGCTTCCGCCGGAGCCGTAGATGGAGGCCTTCTTGGGCGCCCTGACGAGCATCGGCCACGCCCCGAACTCGCGGGCGAGCATTTGCTGGAGAGGCGAGGCCTGTGAATGCGGAATCTGCGGGATTTGGGTTGGTGTTGGTGTTGGCGCTGGGGTCGGGGTTTTGGTTGGTTGGGAGGTGAGGGTGGGGTG
>JALVVL010000040.1 GCA_027023425.1 Anaerolineales bacterium | reverse complement strand
AAAGTGTTTCGTATTTTGAGTGAGCGTTATCGCAATCGGAGGAAGCGCTTTCGGCTCCGGTTCAACTTGATTGCAGCCATTTACAACATGGAAATTGCCTCATCGTGACTTTTGCAAGAGGTCTATTTTTACACAGGAGTTTGTAATGACCGAAGAGCAAATTACCCCTACCGAAGAGACCGCCGTTCAGCCCATTTCGTTTGACGAAGAAACAGCCACCTGGCACGACACCGAAAAAGCCCTGCGGTTCGCGATGATAACCCGCATTGTGGCGCGGGTTTTGCTTGCCCTCGTGGTTGTAGGTTTTGTGTACGTGACCTACGATGTGGTCAAAAATGCGAGCGCCATGCCCGGGCAAAGCCTGTGGCGCGGCTTGCTCGGGCAGTATCTTGCTTTCGTATCGCTGTTCATGGCGGTAATCATCATGGAAGGCATTGCCCATTTCATTGAGATCTTGCTGGATATTGAAGAAAACACCCGCAAGTGAATGACGGCCCGCGCATTCCCCCGCGGCTTTGCTGGACAATATCTCACCTTTCGGGTATCATTTTAGCGCTTCCTTCAGGTGGCGGCGAGTTTTGCGCGTCACTTGAAGGTTGGCTTTTGCATACCGCCTCTTAGGATAAAGCAATGGATGAAACCGCCCTCCTGCTCAAAGAACTGACTGAAGCGCACGGCGTCCCCGGCTATGAGGCGCCCGTGCGTGATTTAATTTCAAAACTGCTCGCTCCGCTCGGCGAGGTTGAGAAAGACAAACTCGGCAGTCTCATCTGCCGCAAGCAGGGGGAAGCCGAACAGCCCAAAGTTATGCTCGCCGCCCACATGGATGAAGTGGGCTTTATGGTTAAAACTATCACCGAGCAGGGCTTCATCAAATTCCTGCCGTTAGGGGGCTGGTTTGACCAAGTTTTGCTTGCCCACCGCGTCATCATCCATACCCACAAAGGCGATATTGTGGGCGTGATCGGCGCAAAACCGCCCCACATTTTGCCCCCCGAAGAGCGCAAAAAAGTTGTCCAGCGCAAGGAAATGTACATTGACATCGGCGCCACCAGCCGCGAAGAGGTTGAGGCGGCGGGTGTGCGTCCGGGCGACCCGATAATCCCGCAGGCGGGTTTTGAAGTGCTCGCGAGCGGCAAAACCTACCTTTCCAAAGCCTTTGACGACCGCGTTGGGGTGGCAGTGATGGTGCAGGCGCTTCAAGCACTGCAGCACGAAAGCCACCCCAACACCATTTACGGCGTCGCCACGGTGCAAGAAGAAGTGGGTGTGCGCGGCGCCCGCACCAGCGTTTGGGCGGTTGAGCCCGATGTTGCCATTGTGTTGGAATCGGACATCGCGGGCGACGTCCCCGGTGTAACCGAAGACCAAGCCGCCGCCAAACTCGGCAAAGGCCCCTCGCTCTTGCTATACGACCGGAGCATGATCCCCAACTTACGCCTGCGCGATTTGGTGATTGAAACTGCCGAGCAAGAGGGCATTCCTCTGCAACTGACGCACATGGAAGGCGGGGCGACCGACGGCGCGGTCCTGCACCTGCACCGCACGGGCGTGCCCACGGTGGTGCTCAGCGTGCCCGCGCGCCACATCCATTCCCACAGTTCCATCATCCACCGCGACGACTACGACGCCGCAGTCAAATTGCTCGTTGCCGTGCTCAAACGCTTGGACGCGGAAACCGTGAGTGCTCTTACAGATTGACCGGCAAATCTTGCCATTACAACGCTTTGCTGTACTTTCACACAGGGAACACAGGGGACACAAAGGGTTTTCTCTCCGTGACCTCCGTGCCCCCTGCGTGAGGAAGTGAGAGCCTGCTTGCCCAATCAAGTGGGCTTGCACGAACGGTGAGCACCGCGGCGGCAGAAACAAGGCTTCAAATCACGAAAAATCATGCCGTGATTTTAGATTTTGAGATAGTTTTGGAGGCGAAATGGCAGAAGAACCCATCAAGCAAATTGTAGAAGAACTGAAACAGCAGATTGAGGAATTTGAACCTCATCTGGAAATGCGCGACATGGGCGTGGTGCTGGAAGCAGGCGACGGCATCGCCCGCGCCAGCGGCTTGTCCGACGTCCGTTCCCAAGAACTGGTGCGCTTTGAAAATGGGGTGATGGGCATTGCCTTCAACCTTGAACAGGACAATGTCGGCATCATCATCATGGGCGACTACACCGACATTGAAGAAGGCACCAAGGTTTATACCACCGGCCGCATCGCATCGGTTCCGGTTGGGGATGGGCTGATCGGACGCGTGGTCAACGCTTTGGGCGAGCCGGTGGACGGCAAAGGCCCAATCAAGTTTGACCGCTACCGCCCGGTTGAGCGTATCGCCCCCGGCGTGATTGAGCGCAAAGACGTGGACACCCCGCTCCTCACCGGCATCAAAGCCATTGACGCCATGATCCCCATCGGGCGGGGACAGCGCGAACTCATCATCGGCGACCGCCAAACGGGCAAAACCGCCATCGCCATTGACACCATCCTGAACCAAAAAGGCAAAGATGTGCTCTGCATTTATGTGGCAATCGGCCAGAAGAAGGCACAGGTAGCCCGCACCGTCGCCACGCTTGAAAAATACGGGGCGATGGATTACACCGTGGTGGTCATAGCCTCGGCCGATGAGCCTGCGGCGCTCCAATACCTCGCCCCCTACGCTGGTTGCGCCATCGGTGAGGAATTCATGGAAAACGGCCGCGACGCCCTCATCGTGTATGACGACCTTTCCAAGCACGCATGGGCGTACCGCGAAGTTTCCTTGCTCATGCGCCGTCCCCCCGGCCGTGAGGCTTACCCGGGCGATGTGTTCTACCTGCACTCCCGCCTGCTGGAGCGCGCTGCCCGCCTTGCCGACAAGTACGTCATCGTCCCTGCCGACTACACCAGCGAAGACGGCATGGCATCCCCCGAAGACGGCGTGGACGGCAAAGTTTACGACGGCCCAATTGCCCACCACGAAGCCGAAACCGCCCGCAAGGCAATGGAAAACGCCGATTCCTACAAGGTGGTGAAAGTTCGCGGCACCGGCGGTTCGCTGACCGCATTGCCCATCATTGAAACCCTTTTGGGCGACGTTTCGGCTTACATCCCGACCAACGTGATTTCCATCACCGACGGGCAAATTTACTTGGAAAGCAACCTGTTCTACGCGGGCATCCGTCCGGCAATCAACGCGGGCATTTCGGTATCCCGCGTGGGCGGCGACGCACAGACCAAAGCCATGAAGCAGGTGGCAGGCCGCCTGCGCTTGGATATGGCGGCGTTCCGCGAACTTGCCGCGTTTGCCCAATTCGGCTCCGACCTTGACAAAGCCACCCAAGCGCAGTTGAACCGCGGTCTGCACATCCAAGAAGTGCTCAAGCAGCCGCAATACTCCCCTGTGCCGTTGGAGCACCAAATCATCGTGATTTACGCCGTGACCCACGGCTACGCTGATGATGTGCCGTTAGACCAAATGCGCCGCTGGGAAGAGGAACTCATCCGCTTCTTTGATACCGCTCACCCCGAAATCGGACGCACCATCATCTCCGAAGGTGTAATCACGCCCGAAACCGAAGAGAAGATGAAGGCGGCGCTGGAAACCTTCATGGAAAGTTGGACCTAAACTAAGGGAATGTGCCCATGGCAACTGCGCGAGAAGTAAAACTTCGCATCCGTAGCGTCAAAAACATCGCCCAAATCACCCGCGCGCTACAAGCGGTGAGCGCCAGCAAGGTGCAAAGGGCAATCGCTCAGGTGGAAGCAACGCGCCCCTACGCCACCAAAGCGTGGGAAGTGCTAACCCACCTTGCCACCCAACCCGGCCGCGAGCACATGCACCCGCTGATGACGCGCCGCGCCGAGGTCAAAAATATCCTTGTGGCGCTCATCACCAGCGACCGCGGCTTGGCCGGCCCCTACAACACCAACGTCCTGCGCTTCACCCTGAAGCGCTTTGCCGATTCGCCGGCGCCCGTTCACTATGTGACCATCGGCAAGAAGGGGCGCGAAGTGCTCCACCGCCGCGGCAAGCACATCATCGCCGATTTCAGCGGCATCCCCGACCGCCCCAAATTCGGCGATGTTTCGCACATTGGGCGCCTGCTGGTGGAAGAATTTTTGGAGGGGCGCGCCGACGAAATTTACCTGATTTACACCGATTTCATCAACATGCTCCGCCAAAACCCCACCGCTAAAAAACTTTTGCCGTTGGAGGTGGATTCGGGCGAGCAACGGGTGCAACAATTTGCGACCAGCAAGCGCGTAATCCCTGCTTACATTTACGAGCCGAGCGACCAAGAGATTTTGGATGTTATTGTGCCGCGCTTCACGGAACTGCAGGTTTATCATGCGGTGCTGGAATCGCAGGCGAGCGAACATGCGGCGCGCATGGTGGCGATGAAAAACGCGACCGACAACGCCACCGAACTTGCCGACGCATTGCAGTTGGAATACAACAAGGCGCGGCAGGCGAGTATCACCCGCGAAATGCTGGACATCGCTGGCGGCGCGGAGGCAATGGCGCAAGCGATGGCAGAAAAAGCCCGCAAGGCCGCCGCTAAAGCCGCTGAAGGGTGAAAACCACAGATTCCACAAATTAGCCAGATTTTTTTCTGCGGAATCTGCGGTTTCAGACAACCAATCGGTGTAAATCTGCGTCAATCGGTGGATGTAAACCACAGATTACACAGATTGGCACAAAGAAAAGGTCAACTCGGCGACTTACCCGACGCAACGAGTTACGACACAACGACGCACGACTTTATGTATTCTGCGTCTTCCCGACAAAACCCTCATTACCTTATTACCCAATTACCTAATCACCCAATCACCTAATTACCGAATCACCTAATTACCGAATCACGAACTTTGGAGGCAAGCATGGCGAAAGCGACAGGCCGAATTGTACAAATTCTGGGCGCTGTGGTAGATGTGGAATTTCCGGCTGAGCAGTTGCCCAAAATCTATGAAGCACTGAAAGTTTTGCGTGACAACGACGCCCCCTTGGTTTTGGAAGTGCAAAAGCACTTGGGCGATAACTGGGTGCGCTGTGTGGCGATGGGCGCAACCGATGGTCTCAAGCGGGGCATGGAAGTTGAAGCGACTGGCGCGCCCATCAGCGTTCCGGTAGGCGAGGCTTCGTTGGGGCGCATTTTCAATGTGCTCGGCGAGCCGGTAGATGGCGGCGGTCCCGTAAAGGCCAAGCAGTATTACCCCATCCACCGCCCTGCCCCGCCGTTTGAAGAGCAATCCACGAGCGTGGAAGTGTTTGAAACCGGCTTGAAAGTCATTGACCTTATCGCCCCGTTCACCAAAGGCGGTAAAACGGGCATCTTCGGCGGCGCAGGCGTGGGCAAAACCGTTATCATCATGGAACTCATCCGCACCATCGCCAAGGTGCACAAAGGCAATTCGGTGTTCACGGGCGTGGGCGAGCGCACGCGCGAAGGCACCCAACTTTACCGCGAAATGCTGGAATCGGGCGTTATGCCCGACACCGTGATGGTTTACGGGCAGATGAACGAGCCACCCGGCGTGCGTCTGCGCGTCGCCCTCACCGGCTTGACCATGGCGGAATACTTCCGCGATCAGGGCAAGGACGTGCTCCTTTTCATTGACAACATCTTCCGCTTTTCCATGGCGGGTTCGGAAGTGTCGGCGCTGTTAGGCCGTTTGCCTTCCGCTGTGGGCTACCAGCCCACCCTTGCAACCGAAATGGGCGAACTTCAGGAGCGCATCACTTCCACCAAGCAGGGCTCAATTACCTCCATGCAGGCGGTTTACGTGCCCGCGGACGACTATTCCGACCCCGCACCGGTGGTCACCTTCGCTCACTTGGACGCCACCATCGCGCTGGAGCGCTCCATTGCCGCCAAGGGCATTTACCCCGCTGTTGACCCGCTGGCTTCCACCAGCCGCATCCTTGACCCGCGCATCGTGGGCGAAGACCACTACCGCACCGCCCGCGAGGTTCAGCAAGTGCTCCAGCGCTACAAGGACTTGCAAGACATCATTGCCATCCTCGGCGTGGAAGAGTTGAGCGAAGACGACAAACTCATCGTGAGCCGCGCCCGCAAGATTGAGCGCTTCTTCTCCCAGCCGATGTTTGTCGCCGAGCAGTTTACCGGCATCCCCGGCCGTTACGTGCCGCTCAAGGAGACCATCCGCGGCTTCCGCGAAATTCTGGACGGCAAGCACGACGACCTGCCCGAGCAGGCTTTCTACATGGTCGGCACAATTGACGAAGCGGTAGAAAAAGCCGCCAGCATGGCCGCCCAAGCGGCATAGCGCAGGAGGCGCCATGTCTATCAAATGCGAAATCGTTTCCCAAGACCGCAAGGTTTGGGAAGGTGAAGCCGATATGGTGGTGGTGCCCGGCAAAAGCGGCGAAATGGGCATCTTGGAAAACCACGCGCCGCTCCTTTCCACCTTGCGCCCGGGCTACATCAAGGTCGTCCGCGGCAAGGATGAGGAAATTTTCACCGTAACCGGCGGCGTGGTTGAAGTGCTCCCCGACAAGGTGACCATCCTTGCCGATGCTTCGGAGCGCGTTGACGAAATTGACATCAAGCGCGCCGAAGAAGCCCGCAAGCGGGCGGAGGAATTGCTGAAGCAGACGCCGCCGAGCACGGCAGAGCACCTTGCCGCGCAAGCCGCGCTGATGCGCGCCAAACTGCGCTTAGAAGCCGTCCAGCGCTTCCGCCGTGGCAAGCGCCGCCCGCAGGTGCAAACCGGCCCATCCGAAGAAAGCGGCGAATAGGGCTCTGACCTATGGCGTTGTTTTCCCGCAACCTGGGCATAGACCTGGGCACCGACCGCGTTCGCATCGCCGAGGGCGACCAAGTTTTGCTGGATGAGCCTTCGTTGGTTGCCGTCGCGGTCGCCGAGCGGCGCATCGTGGAGGTTGGGCAGGCGGCGGGCGAAATGGAAGGCCGTACGCCGGAGGCGTACGAGGTCATCCGCCCGCTTCAGCACGGCGTTGTGGCCTACTACGAACTCACCGAAAAACTGCTCCATATCCTGATGCGCAAAGCCGGCGTTTCCTCGTGGCTGTTCCGCCCGAAGGTGATGATAACCGTGCCCTACGGCGTTACCAGCGTTGAAAGGCGCGCGGTGCACGAAGCGGCGCTTCAGGCGGGAAGCAGCGAGGTGTATCTGATACCCGCTCCGCTGGCGGCGGCATTGGGCGCGGGCTTGCCCATCGGCACTCCGGCGGGCAACATGGTGGTCAGCCTCGGCGCGGGCACAACCCAGTCGGCGGTTGTGGCGATGTATGGCATTGTCTCCGCCGAAACCTTGCGCCAAGGCGGGCATGACTTGGATGAGGCCATCATTACCTACGTCCGCCGCAAGTATGGCTTGGTGCTGGGGCGCGCCACCGCCGAAAAGGTGAAAATTGATGTCGGCGCGGCTGTGCCGTTGGATGAGGAACTCAGCACCGAAGTGCAGGGGCAAGACCAAGTGACGGGGTTGCCGCGCGAAATCGTCCTCACCACCAGCGAAATTGTGGAAGCCCTGCAAGAGCCGCTGCGCGCAATGGCGGAAAGCATCCGGTTGGCGATGGAAAAAGCGCCGCCCGAATTGGTGGCGGATGTGATTGACCGCGGCATCGCGTTGGTAGGAAATGGGGCGCGCCTGCGCGGCATTGACCGCCTTTTCACCAAAGAATTGGGCGTGCCGGCCTACCTTGTGGACGAGCCGGAGAAGGTAACCGCCATTGGCGCGGCCTTGGGCATGGAAAAACTGCCGCTGCTGCGGCGCAACCTGATGAACGCCTGAAATTCAACAGGGCGGGGAAAACTCCCCGCCCTGAATTTTTTCTGTGCCGGGCTTTTGTTTGACGGGCAAAGCCCTCTCTGCTCACACGGGGGACACTGAGAGCACAGGGTGGAAGAGTAAATCCTTCGTGCCCCCTGTGTTCCCTGTGTGAAAACATGGCAAAGATCTGGTGGTGAGACTTACCGTTGCCAATCGGCCTATGGCTTTAATGCTCTATCGTTCTGCTGTCATTGCGAGCCCCAAAGGGGCGAAGCAATCCCCTTTCTGGGCGGGGGGACTGCTTCGGCGGCTATGCCGCCTCGCAGTGACCCAACGAGAATCTCTTACACCTTTGCTAATGCCTCCTCCAAATCGGCGATTATGTCTTCTACATTTTCAATGCCGACCGAGAGGCGCACCAGGCCGTCGGTGATGCCGATGGCTTCGCGTTCCTCGCGCGGCACCTTCGCGTGTGTCATGCTCGCGGGGTGTTCAATCAAAGTGTCCACATTCCCAAGGCTAACCGCCAAAGTGGCTAAGCGCACACCTTCCATCAACTTGATGCCGGCCTCCAAGCCGCCCTTCAACTCAAACGAAATCATGCCGCTATAGCAGTGCATTTGCTTTTTGGCGATCTCGTGCCCCGGAAAACTTTCCAGCCCCGGATACATCACCTTGGCGACTTTGGGGTGGCTTTCCAAAAACTGCGCTACCTTCATTGCATTCTCGCAGTGGCGCTGCATCCGCACCTCAAAAGTCTTCAAGCCGAGGTTGGTGAGCCAAGTGTCAAACGGGCTGGGGGAAGTGCCCATACTGGTCAGAGCAGTTTTGAAACTGCCGTGGATGTAATCCAAATGATGGCTGACCACCGCGCCGCCTACAACCACACCGTGCCCGGTGATGTATTTTGTGGTGGAGTGAATAACAACATCAGCGCCCAAACTTAGCGGGCGCTGACAATACGGCGTGGCGAAGGTGTTATCCACAAACAGCCATGCACCGTAGCGGTGGGCAATTTCCGCCACACAGGCGATGTCGGTGATGTCCATAGAGGGGTTGGCCGGGCTTTCGGCGTAGGCCAGCGGCGCGTTGGGGTGCTCTTTGAACGCCTTTTCCCAACTTTCGCAATCATCGCCCTTCACCCAAACCACGTTTATGCCCAACCGCGGCGCCAACACATTGGCAAGAAAGCCGAACGTGCCGCCGTACACCACTTCCTGCACGATGATGGTATCGCCTGCTTTGGCGCGCGACACCAACGCTGTGCTCACCGCTGCCATGCCGGTTGCCAGCACCCACCCGTCCGCTACTTCGGTCAATGGCTTATCGGGGTTTTGGCGGAGCAAGTCGTAACCTTCAAGCGCCGCGATTTTGTGCGCCAAGTGGCGTGCATTTGGGTTGCCTAAGCGTGTGTAGATGTAGCCCTCGCCTTCACCGGCGAACAGGCGCGCGCCGGTCGCCACATCAGGAAAACTAAACGTGGAGGTCTGGTAAATTGGGGTAACATGGGCGTGATTTGGGTCTTTGCCCTCGTCCACGTGCACCGCTAAGGTGCTCATCCCCAATTTGTGCAAAGGAAGTTCCTTGTGGGACATACTCTTCTCCTTGGCTAAAGTTGATTTGTGCTTTGTGGCGGCGGTGTTTTTTGGGAACTGCCGTTTACCCGCCGCGGCCACGCTTGCCTAACTGCAAGTCTTTGCTGGTTGGGCAAAGTAATTATAAACTAAAGCCACCGCCGGTAGGTGGCGCTAAGACTCCAACCGAGAAATCTCGTGCTGCCTGCCCATCTTCATCTCATGGCGAGCCGCCATAAGTGGCGAAGGCATCCCGCGGCCGGTGGGGAAGACCACTTCGCGGTGACATAAAACGGGGAAACTGGGTAACTTCCAAGCCTCTGCGCAAATCTTGGCCGTTTTTTTCTCTCTCAATGCTGGTTCTGTAAGGTGTTATACTTTCTGTGCGGCCTTTCAAGCCGCGCTGGAGAAGCCTCAACTTAGTGCATAATCAACCCAGATGTTGGGTTTAGGCTCTTCGGCAATGCCCAGTCGCATGGCTTAATCTCTCCCTACCCCCGCTACGGCGAGGCCTCGCTTCCGCTCAGCCCGCCGTAGCCGCCCCCTTCCCTCCCTTACCAAGGGAGGGAAGGGGGCAGATGAGCCGAGCGTCAGCGAGGCTCAGCGGGGGATGGGTGAGATCTTGCCACAAAGAGGGCGGATGGCGCCTTCCGTAATGACCAAAATCTTGTTTGAGAATGCATTAGCGAGATTGCAATGCGCCTTACCGTTGAAAAACTGTTTTCGTTTGCCCACAAACTTGTGGAAAGCCGTCAGCGCGATGTGCGGCTGTTGGCGGCTTACCTGACCGGCTCTTTGGTGGATGGGAACCCCTTTGTCGGCGGTGCGGCGGATGTGGATGTGGTGTTCATTTACAACGCCGCTCCTGAGGTAGAACGCGAGGCGCTACCGTTGTTTGGGGCGGTGCATTTGGATGTGCACAATCACGACCGCGCCGTTTACGAGCCCCCGCGCCGTTTTCGCACCGAGCCTTGGCTTGGGCCGGCGCTTTTTATCGCCCGCCCGCTGTATGACCCACAGCATTTTTTAGATTTTGTGCAGGCAGCGGCAAGGAGCCGTTTTCGTGATGCCGATGTTGCCTACCGCCGCGCCCAATCTTTGCTGGAAAGCGCCCGCCGCCGCTGGTTTGACTTGCCGACCGAACCCATGCCGTCAAACGTTGCTCTGTTCTTGGAGGCGGTGTACGAGGCAGCAAATATACCGGCGACTTTGCACGGCCGCGCTTTGTCTCGCCGACGGTTGTTGGCCGATTTTCCGCAGGCTGAACGGTGGATCGGCGCAGATGGCTTGACGGCGCTACTTTACAGGACCCTTGTGCGCAATGTGGAAATTGCCGAAGGAATTGGGGAATACTTCCCGCTTTGGGAGGCGGCGCTTTCGGCCGCACAAACGCCCCCCGAAATTGCCCCTTTGCGGATTCCTTATTTTCGCAATGCCATGCAGGCCTATGTTTCCGCCGGAGCGCCGCTGCAGGCCGTTTACCCCATGGTTTACACTTGGACTGTGGCCGTTTTGGAGGGCGCCTCCTCGGACGAGAATTGGCAGAAATTCATTGCCGCGAGCGGAATAGAGGATTTGGCTTCCGGCCGCGCGGCGCTGGATTCCTTTTTGGATGCCAGCGAAGATGCGCTGGAGGCGTGGGCGCGCACGCACGGCGCATTGTAAAACTTTGCTGAAGGAGGAAAGCCATGTCTTCGCCGAAATTTGACCTGAGCGGAAAAGTGGCCATTGTCACCGGCGCATCGCGTGGGATTGGGCAGGCCGTGGCCGAAACTTTGGCCGAGGCCGGGGCGGCGGTTGTGATTTCCAGCCGCAAGCAGGAGGCGTTAGACGCTGTGGCCGCGGAAATTAACCGCCGCGGGGGCAAGGCCTTGGCCGTGGCCGCCCACACGGGCGATTCGGAAGCAGTGGAAAGGATGGTTTCCCGCGCCGTGGAGGCCTTTGGCGGGGTTGATATTTTGGTCAACAATGCCGCTACTTCCCCGCATTTTGGCCCTGTGCTCAGCGCAGAAGAAAGCCAATGGCTGAAAACCCTTGATGTGAACCTGTTGGGCTATTTCAGGACAACGCGCGCCGTAGTGCCCATCATGCGGGCGCGCGGAGGCGGCAAAATCATCAACATAGCCTCCATCACCGGCCTTGAACCTATGCCGTGGATGGGCGTCTATGCCGCATCTAAGGCCGCTGTGATTTCCCTCACCAAAACTTTGGCGCTTGAACTTGCCCCCGATAACATCAAAGTGAACGCAATAGCGCCGGGCTTTGTCAAAACTCGCTTCAGTTCGGTGCTGTGGAGCAATGAAGAAATGCTGGCTAAAATCCTCAAACTTGTGCCGCAGCGCCGCATAGCCAGCCCCGAAGAAATTGCCTCTTTGGCGCTTTACCTCGCTTCGTCCGAATCGGATTACATGACCGGCGAAGTGGTGGTGATAGACGGCGGCCAGCATTTGGGCAGCGGTGTAGCCTTGGAGCGTTGAATTCAAGGCCGGACAGGGGTTTATCAAACCCCTGTCCTACCCCCTCCGAAGGCGGAACAAGCGAAAAGTTGCACTTTTAGCGCCGATAAAGCAATTTGGCAAAGTGAGGCGGTTGCCTGAATTTCCCAATTTTATCGCTAATACCCGCTTTGGGAGGATGTTCTTTTGGAGTGCGGCGACAAGTCGCCGCTTGCTAAAGCGGTGCCGAGGCACCGCACTCCAAAAGATGGTGTTTTCAGAGGCAGGTGTCCGCCCCTGAAGAGCGTTGAGCAAGGGTTATGCCAAGCAAAAAGGGCAGGGTTTGCTTCCTGCCCTTTTTTGCTGAAATTCACTTTTGGCGAAATTACTTTTTGGGTTGCGGTTGCGGCTGCGGTTGCTGTTGCTGGCGCGCTGCGGCAATGAAGGCTTGCACTTCTTGCGCCACATCCGGCGGCAGTTGCGGTTTGGTAGGCACCACTTTAGTCCAAATGTCGTAAGTTTCTATTTTGGCTTTGGCGCGCGCGTTTTCCAGCCAGTTGCGGTACGCCTGCTGTTGCAAACGCTGGTATGCTGATTCGGAAAGCGGGCGCTTTTCGTGGCCTAAAACCTGAATTATGTGCCAACCGTATTGCGTTTTCACCGGCTGGCTAATTTCGCCGATTTTCAGGCTGAAGGCGGCATTTTCAAATTCTTTGACCATTTGCCCGCGCCCAAACCAGCCTAAATCGCCGCCTTGGTTTTTGCTTCCGGGGTCTTGGGAATATTTTTTGGCGATTTCGTCCCAACTTGCGCCGTTGAGGAGTTTTTGGCGCACTTCCTTAGCGGTCTTTTCATCCTTCACGAGGATGTGGCGCGCCCAAACCTGTTCCTGCTCGCGCGGCACGTCGGCAGTGATGGCCTGATACAGTTTTTGAGTGTACAGCCGCGCCCGCAGAATTTCCCGCAAGTCTTTTTCGCTTATGCCGGCGAGGTCTTTTATCTGCTTCAAGTAGTTTTGGAGGTTTTGCTTGTAGGCCTGCTCGGTGTATGGGGTGGGGGTTGGTGGCACGGCCGTGGCAGTGGCGGTAGGGCCAGCGGTGGGTGAGGCCTTAGGCGTGGGGGTTGGAGGCGCGGCGGTTGGTGTGGCGGTCGGCGGCAGCAGCGCCATCTGCGTTGGTGAAAGCGTTGAAGTCGGCGGCACGGTTGGGGTTATGGTCGGCGTTGGAGTGCCGTTGGGGTAGTACCCGAAGGCTTCTTGGAGTGCTTTTTCCACTTCTGCATCGGTAACTGTGATGCCGCGCCGTTTTGCCTCTTGGATTATGAGTTTTTCGTCTATCAAGTTGTTCAGCACTTCTTTGCCGAGCCCTTGGGCGTCTGAGAGTTTGGAGGTTAGGCTTTGAAGTTGCTGCGCAAAGTAACCGGCGAAGAGCGGGTTTTGGGCAAACATCTGCGCCTGCTTTATGTCATTTTCTATTTGCAAGATGTAAGTGGCGCGCTGAAAACGAACCCGCTTTTGGAATTCCCCAACGGTTATGACTTCGCCGTTCACTTTTGCGACCGGCTTCCGTTCCAGCAAAACCGTTTTGCTAAGCACGCCATAGCCGATTATCAAAACGACCAAAAGCACCACCGCGGCGCCTGCGCCTACCAGCAGCCGTTGTTGCCGTTGGATGCGTTTTGATACACGCTTGTGCTTTTTCGTTACTTTTTGCGCTGAATCTTCCCGTTTTTTTCGTTTTGCCATTTTCGTTTCTCCAAAAAAGGCATAGGGCGAGGGACCCTATGCCTTGTGTGGTGTGTTCGTGTGGCGCAAAGCGCCTACCGGATGGGCACTTCGTTCACAAACGGCAGAAGTGCCAAATGGCGGGCGCGCTTGATGGCGCGTGCCAGCATCCGCTGGTGTTTTGCGCAGGTGCCGGTTTGCCTGCGAGGGCGTATTTTGCCTTCTTCGGTGATGTAGCGCCTCAGCAGGTCAACCTGTTTGTAGTCAATTTTTTCTATTTTCTCAGAGCAGAAATAGCACACTTTGGGGCGGGAGTAATATCGCCGTTGGCGTTGATTTTCATTTGCCATAAAACAACTCCTTGCTTTTAGTAGGAAATATCGGCGTGGGGTCGCTCTTCATCGGTTGTTTCCGATTCGTTGGCCGTGCTTGGCTCGCTTTCCTCCGCAGTTTCTTCCTCGGCGTGGAAATGTTGTTTGCGCTCGCCGAGGATTATCATTTCGTTGGCTACCACTTCGGTGCGGAGGTGCGAGTTGCCTTCGTCATCCTGCCAGCGATGGTTTTTCAGGCGGCCTTCAATGTAAACTTGTTGGCCTTTGTGAAGCAACTGGTGGCAGATTTCGGCCAAATTGCCCCATGCCACAACGGGGAAGGAATCGGTCTCGGTACGGCGTTCGCCGTTAGCCGTATTCCAACTGCGGCTGGTGACGACGCTGAAGGTGGTCACTGCTCGGCCGGAGGGGGTGTAGCGCATTTCCGGCGGACGGCCTATGTGACCTATCAGCATAACCTTATTCAAACCACGGCTCATCATTCACTCCTTACACTTTACCGGATTTAGGGAACGAGTTTAGCCGCAGGACTCAGGGGATTGTGCTGTTAAATTGCAATTTACTCGTCGGTGCGGACGATGAGGAAGCGCATGATCGGCTCATGCAAGCGCATGTTGCGCTCTAAAGTTGCCACCGCAGTGGGGGGCATATTTGCTTCTATGAGCACGTAATAGCCTTCACGGCGTTTGCGGATTGGGTATGCCAACTGCCGCTTCCCCCACGGGTCAACTTTGGTAATTTCACCGCCGGCGGCGGTGATCCACCCCTTCACGCTCTCAATTGTGTTTTGGAGCGCGGCGCTGTCCAAGTCGGGGTGGGCGATGAAAACGACTTCGTAAGGGCGCATAGAACCTCCTTTCCTTGGGGTTGCCTCCGGCGGAGGGGCCGGAAGCGGAATATGCCCGCGGCTAAGCGCGGAGCGGCGCTAAGTTTAGCACGGCTTGCCCGTTTTGGGAAGGAATACCGCGAACGCGTTTAGAAAACCGCTGACGGCTTGGTTACAGAGATGCCCGCAGGTGTTCCAGCGCTTGCCGGTATTCGTCGGCGTTTGGGGGGGTGAGCGCCAAGATGGCCTCAATGGCTTCTACCGCTTTGGCAACCTTCCCCTCATCCAAAAACATTTCCCCGGCCGTGTCGTAGGCCTTCACCGCTTGGGACAGGTTGCCCAAGGCCGCTTGGAGTTTTCCAAGCCGCAGGTAGAACTCGGCGGCGGGGTGTGCATCGGCAAGGGTTTGCAACCACGGCAGAATTTGTTCCAGTTTGCCTTGCTGGCGCATGTAGGAAATGAAGTCGTCCAGTTCCCGCGCGGCTTTGTCGGTTCGGCCGGTGCGGGCGTAGAGTCCGATGAGTTTCGCGCGAATTTTCTCGTTTTCGGGCTCCAAGGCGCGCAATTGGGCGTAGGCTGAAGCCGCGGCCCGCCAGTCCAATTTTTGTTCGGCCAAGTCTGCCAAGCGGAGCAAAATTTCTTTTTGCCGCTCTTTGCCGCTTTCGCCAAGCCGCTTTGCAAGGCTTAGTGCTTCCTGATACACTTGCTCGGCCTGTTCCAAGTCCGCAAGGCGATAGTAACTTTCTGCGAGTTCCACTGAGTGTTTTATGGCCTCTTCCAGCCTGTTTTGCTGGGTAAGCGTGTCAACCAGTTGGGAATGGGCTTCTAAGTTCATGGGGTTGATGTCTAAAACTTTGTAGTACAGGTCAACCGCGCGCTCGGCGTTCCCGCGCACAAGGTAGGTGCGCGCTACCATCAGATATTTGTTTTCAGCCATCTTGGTAAGGCCGGTTTTTAGCAAAATATCGCCTATCAAGGTATGTAGCGGCAGATAATGCGGCGCTTTCACCAACGAAAGTTCGGCTTCTTCCAGTGCGGATTCCAAATGCCCTTCCTCCAGCAGTTCGCGCACGCGATGGAGGAGTTCCACAATGGCGGCGGAATTTGTTTCCAAGAGCATTTCGGCCAAAGGCAGAGAAGCCTCGCCCTCTTCTTGAAGTTGCTGGCGCGCCAAGATCACGCTTTCTTCCCAATTGGGGCGCTTGAGCATGGTGGAGACATTGGCGACGATGTTGTCCAACACTTGCTCGCCGGTTTCGGGTGAAATTTCGCCGATGATGGGCTCGTACAACTGCGAGATCTGGTCGGCTTGCTCGGGCGGAAGCACCGCCACCTCGGCCAGCCTGAGCGCTTGCAGGGAATGGCGGGCGGCTTCAACCATTTTGCCGAGTGCTTGGTAGGCATCTGCCAGCAGGAGGTGGGCGGCCAATGAATATTCCGAGTTCAGAGCCGCTCGGCTCAGGTGAGGGATGGCGTTGTTTGGGTCGCCGCTTTTCAAAAGCATGTAGCCAAGGTCAAAGTAAGCGGCAGGGTGGTCTAAGCCTGCTTCTACAGCCCGCCCGAGTTCCTCAGCGGCTTGGGCGAAATTGCCGTTTGTTTGCAAATTTACCACTTGGCCTAACAGCAGGAGGATGCGGCTGTGCTGGGCTTGTCGCGCTGTGGGGGTATTTAGGCCGCGCACAAGCGCCGCCAGCGAGGAGCGCTCTTCCTCTTCCCCAGAATCTTTTTCGGCCTGCTCAAACAGCACTTCGGCCAGCGTTGAGAGGGCTTTTTGGACGGCTTCTTCAACCGGCGAAGCGCCTTCAGGGGAGGTGTCGCCTTCTTCCGTAAAAGCGGCCTCGGCTTCCGAAGCGGAAATTTCCAACTTGGGTGCGGGGGTTTCCTTGGGCGGCTTTGGCTTGGGCAAGAGGGAGCCGCGTTTGACGGCGAGCACGGCTTTTCGCACGCGCGGCTCGTTGGGCAAAAGAGTGGCCGCGCTCTCGGCGGCTTTTAGCGCTTCGGCCACCTTGCCTTGCCGCTGAAGCAGAGAGGCAACTGCAAGATATTCCTCCGCCGCTTTATCAACCTGCTTTAGGCGGTCGTAAATCAGCGCTAAACGGCTGTGGGCGGTGAGGTTTTCGGGCTCCAGTGTGATTACCCGCGTGTAATTGTCCACCCCCCGCTTTATTTCGCGCTGGCGCATAAACCTTTCTGCCGCTTGCAAATAGGCTTTTACGGCGATCTTGGGGTTGCCAAGCCGTTCGTAGATTTGCCCTATCTTTTCCCACGGTGCAGGCTCTTGCGGGGCGACGCGGGCGGCGCGTGCATATGCCTGCATTGCCTCTTGCAATTTGCCCTGTTCAAACAAGGCAAGCCCGAGGTTCAGAAGTGCTTGGTAATCGTTCGGCTTGGCTTCCAGAGCCTTTTTGTAAAACTTGGCGGCTTCATCCCACCGCAGATCCCACGCGGCCGAATGGCCGGCGTTTAGCGCCTCTTGATAGACTTTTTCATTATCCGCCATCTTACCTCTCTTTTGGGAAATTCCCTCTGGCCGAAATAAAAGTGACCACTGCCCCTGGTTGACTGACAAATCTCCCTGCATCACTTTTGGGGCTTGATCTCTCCCTACCCCCACTACGGCGACGCTATCGCGTCACCGTAGCCGCCCCCTTCCCTCCCTTAGTAAGGGAGGGAAGGGGGCAGATGAGCCGAGCGCCAGCGAGGCTCATCGGGGGATAGGAGAGATTTGGTAAACGGCCAAAGTTTTGTCAGTCAATCAGCCACCTCCCCGCAAAATGCCGGAGCGGGGGCGGCAGAGCATGTCTTTATTTTAGCAGAAGTTGAAGAGGATAGCCGATGTAAAACCGTGCCGGAATTGTGCGAGTGAGGGATGGAAAAACGGCCAGCCCTCATTTCTAACAAAATTTTTAGATGGTTCATGCTATAATAAAAGCGCAACATGGGGATGACAGGCTTCGACGGAGGAGCCGGAGTCCCGGATTGCGAGCCGAGAGGCGCCGAACTCGTAAAATCAGCGCAAAACAATAAGTGCCACCAAGACCGAAGTGGCTGCCATGCCCTTGGCCGCGTAACAGCGGCTGAGGCAGGCAAAACCGCCTCTGAGTGAGGCGGCGTCCGCCCACCCCGTTCCCCGGCCGGAGGTGGTGTCGGGCGTGACAAAGCCGGGGTGCCGCGCGGGATGCCGCTAACCGCGCGAAAGAGGCGCTTTCGGGCGCCGGCGGCTGGCCTGTGGTGCGCCTTTGTCGGTCGTGGACACCACAGGCGAGACTAAACGGCCGACTACGCTCGTAGAAAATCCGGTGACGACCTCCTCCGGACGCGGGTTCGATTCCCGCCATCTCCACCTAAAAGCCGCCACAATGGCGGCTTTTTGCGTTCACCGATTGAGTTTGGGAGAAACCGCAGATTACGCAGATTTCACCGATTGAGGTAAAGAAACACAGGAAAAATCTGTGCTAATCTGTGTAATCTGTGGTTTTTATCCACCGATTACACAGATTTACACCGATTGGATAAATAACCACAGAGGACACAGAAATTTACAGAGCACACAGAGAAAAATCTGTGCTAATCTGTGTAATCTCTGTGGTTTGTTTCATCCACCGATTGAAGGAAAACCACAGAAAGCACAGAAATTTACAGAGAACACAGAAATTGTTTTTCTTTGCGCTCTCTGCGCCTCTGTTTCCTCTGCGTCTCTGCGTTACCCTTGGCGCCCTTTGTGTCCTTGGCGCCCTTGGCGTCCCTATCCACCGATTGACACAGATTTTCACCGATTTGATTGTTGAAACCGCAGATTCCGCAGAAAAAATCTGCGCTAATCTGTGTAATCTGTGGTTTTCTCTTTGAGTCCTTGGCGTTAACCTCTTTGCGCCTTTGTTTCCTCTGCGCCTCTGCGTTAATCTTGGCGCCCTTTGTAAGCAAAATGGTAGCCTTGCATGGTAAAATACTACTGTCAAGGGAGCAAACATGAAACTTTTACCTTCCTCCTCGCTTTCGGAGATGAAAATGTATTCGCGAGGCCGAAAGGTGCGCCGCGCGGCATAATCGCCTCGCGTCATCTTTCGGCTCTACCCACAGGTCGGCACCGCGCCGACCTGTTGCGTTCATAAGCAACCCCAAACGCAGTGGAGAATCTGCCGCTCGCCCAAACGGAGGTTTCCGATGCCCGAAAACATCCTTGTTGCCGTAGCATGGCCTTACGCAAATGCCGAAATTCACGTTGGCAACCTGACCGGCTCTTACCTGCCTGCCGACATTTTCGCCCGCTACCACCGCCTCAAGGGCAACCGTGTGCTCATGGTTTCCGGCTCCGACGCCCACGGCACGCCCATCACCGTCCGTGCTGATGAAGAGGGCACTACCCCAGAGGAAATTTACAAGCGCTACCACCACAAATTCCTTGAACTCTTCCAAAAAGTTGGCCTCACCTACGACCTTTTCACCACCACCCACACCGAAAACCACTTCAAAGTTTCCCAACTCATCTTTCTGGCGCTGAAAGACAACGGCTACCTTTACACCGAAAAGAGCCTGCAATGGTATTCGCCCACGCTGGGGCGCTTTTTGCCTGATCGTTACGTTGAGGGCACGTGCTACATCTGCGGATACGAGCACGCCCGCGGCGACCAGTGCGACAACTGCGGCAATCTGCTTGACGCCACCAAACTCATCAACCCGCGCTCCAAAATTGACGGCTCGGTGCCAATCCTCAAAGAAACCGAGCACTTTTACCTTGACCTCGGCAAACTGCAAGACGACATCGTGGCGTTTTTGGAGGCGCGCAAGGACTACTGGCGACCGAATGTAGTGCGGCAGTCGTTGGGGCAAATTCTGGCAGAAGGGTTGCACGGTCGCCCGATCACCCGCGACTTGGAATGGGGTATCCCCGTCCCGCTGGAAGGCTGGGAGCACAAGAGCCTGTATGTGTGGTTTGAGGCGGTCATCGGCTACCTTTCCGCGCCGATTGAGTGGAGCAACCTTACAGGCAACCCCGATGCGTGGCAGGAATGGTGGTTCAACGAGCAAACCAAATCGTTCTATTTCATCGGCAAAGACAACATCCCCTTCCACGCCGTGATTTGGCCGGGGCAGTTGATAGGCGCGGGCGACGCGTTTGCCCGCCGCCTGCTCGGCGAAGAGCAGGGCAAGGGCAAACGGCTGGTCTTGCCCTACGACGTGCCCGCCAACGAATTTATGAATTTGGAGGGACGCAAAATCTCCGGCAGCCGCAACTGGGCGGTTTGGGCAAACGACTTCCTCACCCGCTACGACCCCGACCCCCTGCGCTATTACCTCACCGTGAACATGCCCGAAACTCGCGACACCGATTGGGATTGGGAGGACTTCCTGCGGCGCAACAACGGCGAACTGGTTGCCACGTGGGGCAACTTGGCGCACCGCGTCCTTTCCTTCACGCACAAAAATTGGAACGGGCGGGTGCCGCAGCCGGCAGAACTGCGGCCTGTGGATAAGGAAATCCTTGCCGTGGTGGAAAAGGCATTTGAAGAAGTGGGCGAGAGCATAGAAAAGGTGCAACTGCGCGCCGCTATCTCCAAAGCCATGAAAGCCGCTTCCGAGGCAAACAAATATCTGGAGCGCACCTCGCCTTGGCTGGAAATCAAAACCGACAAGCAAGCCGCGGCGACCACGATGTACACCGCGCTTCAGGTGGTCAACGCGCTGAAGGTGCTGTTCGCGCCGTTCCTGCCCCACACCAGCGAGCGTTTGCACCGGATGTTGGGCTACGAAAAGCCGTTGTTCGGCTCGCAAGCCACAGAAAAAGTGGAAGACACCCTCGGCGAGCACACGGTTTTGCGCTACCTGCCCGAAGGCGGCACCGGCAAATGGCATCCCGAGCGCCTTGAGCCCGGCAGGGAATTTGCCAAGCCCAAGCCGCTGTTCAAGCGCCTTGCCCCCTCAATTGTGGAAGAAGAGCGCGCGCGGTTGGGATAGCCTGTTTGTTTTTACGATTTTTTTACACTCCAACACCCCGAATGGCAACATTTTGGCAAAAACCTTTAGGTAAACTACGGGCGCACTTGCACTTGAGGGAGCATACCTGAGTGCAGGAGGCAGGGGACCTGCATTGTGCAGGCAGAACCGGCGGCGGGGGTAGGCCGCCGGTTCTGCTTTTAAGCGGATAACCTTTGGAATTTTTTGGAGAAAACGAGTTTCATAGGGGGGGGGCAGCGCCGCTGCGCACAGAGAATAGGGCGCACGCCGTGCGCCCCTACGAGGGGTTTTTGGCATGGGGGGATGATTCAGGAATAAGTGCACATTTTGCTCTGTTGCCCACGGGGCGCCCTCACATTACCCCCGCTGCGCGCCCCCTTTCCTCTCCCACTGGGAGAGGTTCAAGGGCGTACAGGGGTTTATCAAACCCCTGTCCTACCCCCTCCAAAGACGGAACAAGCGAAAAGTTGCACTTTTAGCGCCGATAAGGTAATTTAGTAAAGTGAGGCAGACGCCCGAATTTCCCAATCTTATCGCCAATACTCGCTTTTTTTGGAGGATGTTCTTTTGGAAAGCGGCGACTTGTCGCCGCTTTCCAAAGCGGTGCCGAGGCACCGCACTCCAAAAAATGGTGTTTTCAGGGGCAGGTGTCCGCCCCTGAACTGGGAGAGGAAAGGGGGCTGAGCCGCCGCGAAGCAAGGCTCTGGGGGATAAGTGAGGGCGGTAACGGCTACTGACAGGCCGTTGACGCGGGCAAAATGTATTCAGGTAATTTCCCGGAAAAATGAACCGCTCCGGGGTTTTTGTAGGGACGAACATCCGTTCAGCCGCGAAACAGGGCAAGGCGGTGCTTTGCCCCTACCCCGGAACTTTCTGTGTTCTCTGTGGCGTTTCTGTGCTTTCTGTGGTTCCCGGCAGCAGTTGAAACTGCACCTACTGCTTGCGAAGTCGCCCTACGGCGACTTGCCCCCGCTTTCCAGAGCAACGCCGTGATGTCACTGCGAGGCGGCGTGGCCGCCGAAGCAGTCTCCCGCAGCCGAAAAGGGGATTGCTTCGCCGCCTGCGGCGGCTCGCAATGACACGTGACGGGCGCCTCGGCGGCAGTTGAAACTGCACCTACTGCTTGCGAAGTCGCCCTGCGGCGACTTGCCGCTTTCCAGAGCAACACCGAGGCAGTCTCCCGCAGCCATGAAGGGGATTGCTTCGCCGCCTGCGGCGGCTCGCAATGACACGTGACGGGCGCCTCGGCGGCAGTTGAAACTGCACCTACTGCTTGCGAAGTCGCCCTACGGCGACTTGCCGCTTTCCAGAGCAACGCCGTGATGTCACTGCGAGGCGGCGTGGCCGCCGAAGCAGTCTCCCGCAGCCGAAAAGGGGATTGCTTCGCCGCCTGCGGCGGCTCGCAATGACGGCCTCTTGGAGCGTAGGGGCGGCTTTGAAAGCCGCCCTTACATTAACTGCCCCAACCCCTGCCGCTGTTTTGTGGGTGCGCGTCGCACCCCTACTCCGAACTCAACAACCCCAGCACTTCCTTCACTTTGTCCGGAGGCGCGCTTATCCCCACCTCCACCTCGCCGATTGCCTTGGGCAGGGCAAATTTTAGTGCCCCTGCGGCTTTCTTTTTGTCCACCTGCATTGCCCTCCAAACGCTCTCGGCGGGAAGCCAAGCCGGTATCGCCACGGGCAAATTCCACCTTTGCAGGGCATCGGCAATTTCGGCGGCTAAGCCCCGGCTCGCCAGCCCAAGGCTTTTGGCCAGCATCGCTTCCCCCACCATGCCGATGGAAACAGCCTCCCCGTGCCTGAGCCGATAGCCGGATGCCGCCTCCACCCCGTGCCCGATGGTGTGCCCAAGGTTGAGCGATGCCCTAATTCCCTGTTCGTATGGGTCGGATTCCACAACGCGAATTTTCACTGCCATTGCTCGCGAAACGGCGTCCTCCACTTCCTCCCGCCTTGCGGTTTTTGCCAAAGCGAAAATTTGTGGGTCGCCTATCACGCCGTGCTTTATGAATTCGGCCATCCCATTGCGGAATTCAACGTCGGGCAGGGTTTGCAAAGCGTTGGGATCGGCCAGCACCAAAATCGGGGGGAAAAACGCGCCGACGAGGTTTTTGCCTTGGGGCAGGTCAATGCCGGTTTTGCCCCCGATGGCGGCGTCCACCATGCCCAGAAGCGAGGTCGGCAAAGCCACCCATTTCACGCCGCGCATGTAGGTGGCGGCCACAAACCCGCCCAAATCGGTGCTGACGCCTCCGCCCAGCGCTAGAACCGCATCGCCGCGCTCCAACCCTTCCTTGGCAAGGGCTTCCCACAGGCGGCGCGCGGTTTCCACGTTTTTGCTCTGCTCCCCGGCTGGGAAAGTGAAGACTTCGGCCGCCAGCCCGGCTTCTTTCAGCGAAGAGCGCACTTTTGCGCCGTAAAGCGCCATCACCGTTTCATCGCCCACAAGGGCAACCTTGCCGCCCGTTCCCATGCCCGTAAGGCACTCGCCCACAGAGCCGAGTGCGCCGCGGAAAACGCGCACCGTGCTGCCGCTCGGCGCGCGCGCCGAGCGCATGGAGTGGATTTGGAAACGGCCAAACAGCGCCGCTGCTTGCCAAGCGAGGTCTTCGGGCGTTTGGTTGTCGGTTGAAATGCGGGTCGGGAAGGAAGCGTAGTGCGCCGCCCTCTGCTTGAGCAGGGCGGACATGCGCGCGGCGCGCGCCTTGGGCGATGCCCCATCCACAAGCGGGCGTTCACCGGCTTGCCGCTCGGCGCGGGCGAGGATAACCTCGGGCGCGGCTTCAAGCACCAACACCTTCCCGGCCGCCTCCACAATGGCGCGGTTTTCGGGGTTCAGCAACGCTCCCCCGCCCAAGGCCACAACCGCTTCCTCAGGCGCGGTGGCCACGCTTTTTAGCACCGCCGTCTCCTCTGCTCTAAAGGCCGCCTCGCCACGGGCCGAAAAAAACTCCGCCAGCGGCATTCCGACCTTGCGGCTGATTTGCTCATCCGTATCCACAAAACGCACCCCCAGCAAGCGCGCCAGTGCTTTTCCGAGCGTGGTCTTGCCGGAGGCTGGAGGGCCGTAAATCCAAAACTTGTTGGGGCAACTCATTGCGGCAAATCGCTAAAGCAAAATCGCTAAAGGGATGTGAGGGGTAAGTTGGCGGCGGGGCAGTGTGGGTGGAAGCGGCTTAGTGCAGGGGGCGGCGCGCCGAGGAGCGCGAGGGGTGTAAGGTTTACCGGTGCTGGGGTTGAAAAGTACGTTTTTTGCCCCGCCCGGCGTAGGCCAGCACGGGTAGGTCATCTCCCCCCAGCCGTAGTTTGGCCTGCACCACGAAAGATTCCACGCTTTGGCGTTGTAGTAGCGGAAAGAATCCACGAGGACGCCTTTGGGGGTGAACAACCGCACCGAGTCTTTGTAGTCGCTCAGCCGCAGGTGGGTTTGACTTCCGAAGAAAACCACCACGTGGCCGGGCAAAATGGAGGTTTCGGGAATTTCAAAGGGCTTTGAGCCGCCGGGGGAATCGTCTAAAATCCAGTTATCCAAGTTTACCGCGTTAGGGCCTAAATTCACAATTTCAATAAACTCATCGCCCGAATCGGCTTTTCCGTCCTTGTTCCAATCGTAACGGGGATGTGGTAGCACTTCGCCGATGAGCACTTTGCCGGGGAGAGGGGTTGGGACGCGGGTGGCCGTTGGGCTCGGAGTGGGGGTGTGGGTTGGAATTGGCG
>JALVVL010000039.1 GCA_027023425.1 Anaerolineales bacterium | reverse complement strand
TCATGGTAACTGGCAAAAACCTCACCTAGTACACTCCGATAATGATGTGCCTGATGTTTTGCCAAGAATGGACTTGAATAGCTCAAACAGACCTCAAGTAACTTGGGAGCATTACACACCTGCCGGTTATATAATAATCAGTAAGATATGGAATGGCACTTCCTGGATAGATGACGACAGCACTGGCATGGCAGGGTTAGATAAGGCCAGCGTATACAAAAAACAAAGTTACTCGGTAGCAGGCAGAGTTTGGGATGGTCGGGAGTGGATCCAAAAAACATCATCTATAAAAGACGGTCCTTTTAGACAACAAACTCCAATGATAACCACTAAGAATACGAATGTGAAGCAAAATGAAATACAGCTTCCTCCCTTTGTTCAAAATGTTAAAAGTATTTACATCAGAATCTACCAATAATATGTTCCGGATTCGACTTTCATCCTATTGCCATTTAATCAAAAACAGAGATCACAACATGGACCTTATCATTCACCGGGGAAATCATATCCAACACCTCTCCCATTCCGGTACAATTAACAGGATTATCCATTCCGGTACAATTAACAGGATTATGAGTAGAATACACATCTTCATTCCTGCTGCCTGCTTTTTCTATGTCATGTTGATGCTGTCAATTTCAGCCCATGCCGATGTTGTATCAGCCATGGGTGACTCCATTACCCATGGCCATGGCCAGGTGCCGTATCCCTCGGTTTTGCAGCAGTTGATTGACGGAACAGCCCAAAAGGTTCAAGTGGTCAACTATGGACAGTCGGGCGAAAGAACCGACCAGGGGGTCAACAGAATTGATAAAGTGCTGGCGCAATCCCATCCCAACTATATAATCATAATGGAAGGAGCCGATGACGTCATAGCAGGACTTTCGCCAACATCGGTAAAGTTTAATCTTGGTGTTATGATCGATAAAAGTCGTGGCGCTGGAGCAGCGCCGGTACTTGGCAACATTACACCTGACACGAGATTCAACGCCAATGCAGTCATTTCATCTGCTTATAATCCTCAAATCAGCGGCCTTGCCGGAGAAAAAAATGTTGCGTTGGTCGACGCTTATGGGGCTCTAATTGTTGACTGGCCCCATCTAAATGTGGATGGTTTACATCCAAACAGCGCAGGGCATCGCATTCTGGCCCAAAATTTTTATAATGCGCTCCCCTATTCCAAAGGAGGAGGGTCTGTTAGTGGCGATGGCGATGGAGGAGGTGGCGGCGGAGGAGGCGGTGCTCCTCCAGGGGGAGGTGGAGGAGGAGCGTTACCGAACCATTCTCTCAACATGATTTTCTCTCCTTTCGGGTTGTGTTCACAGATTTTCACAAATGGAAGAGGTGATGGAGCGGGGCAAAATCTGCGCTAATCTGTGTAATCTGTGGTTCCCTTTTTGCACTTTCAGTGTACCGCCGCGGGCTGAAGGACCGCGCAAGGAATGCTTGAGAAAACCTGAAGATTCTTGGGGCTTTACTGTGGTATCATGGCCGCGTCGCTTTGCTTTTGCGGCGCACTACTTTGGAGTTGACCGACTTCCATGAAACGCACATTCCGCATTCAGCAAACGGCGCGGGCGTTCCGCTGGAGCGACGCGGCGGTGCTGATGTTTGTCATCGCGCTGCTCTATATCGGCGTGCGGCTGGCGTTGAACGCCCCCGAGCGCGTTGCCGGGCCGCAGATTGCGCTCAACCCCCGCTACTTGCCCTACTATGCCTTCCGCTCGTTGGGACGGATGGCCGCGGCCTACCTGCTTTCCATTGCCTTTGCCCTCGCCTACGGCTACGCCGCAGCCTACAACCGCCGCGCTGAGCAAATCCTCATGCCCTTGTTGGATGTGCTCCAAAGCGTGCCCATCCTTTCCTTCCTGCCCGTGGTGCTTTTGGGCTTCAGCGCGTTTTTGCCTCAGCGCGTGGCAGTTGAACTGGCCTCGGTTGTGCTGATTTTCACCAGTCAGGTTTGGAACCTCACCTTTTCGTGGTATCAGTCGCTCACCACTTTGCCAAAGGAACTGCGCGAGGCAAGCGCCATTTTCCGCTTCAACTGGTGGATCAGGCTGAAAACGCTGGAACTGCCTTTTGCCACGCCCGGCCTGATTTGGAACAGCATGATGAGTTGGGCCGGGGGCTGGTTTTTCTTGATGGCGGCGGAAATGTTTACGGTGGGCGACCGCGATTTCCGCCTTCCCGGCTTGGGCTCGTATTTGCAAGAGGCTGCCAACCGCGGCGACCTGCGCGCCATCCTTTGGGGGCTGACGGCGCTGGTTGTGCTCATTGTGTTGCTGGACCAGTTCGTCTGGCGGCCACTGGTGGCATGGTCGGAGCGGTTTACGCTGGAAATGGTGGAGCGCGATTACCCCGCAACATCATGGTTTTACGACCTGCTCCGCTCCTCCAGCCTGTTGGAGTGGCTGGGGGCGGCGCTCGGCGCGCTTTCCGACCGGATAGATGGCTGGATGGTGCGGCGCTGGCCTTTTGCCGCCTCGCCCGCCGATGGCGAAGAGCGGCGGAGCGCGGCTTTTACCCTGGTGCTGGTGGTGCTCGCCGCCGCGATAGGCCACGGCGTGCTGCGCGCCGCCGTTTTGCTTGCGAAAGTGCCGCTTTCGCAATGGGAGCAAATCGGCATCGGTTTAGTCGCGACCACTTTGCGCGTTGCCGTTTCCCTCGTCATCGCCATCGCTTGGACTGTGCCCGTTGGCGTCGCCATCGGCATGAACCCCAAACTTTCCAGTTGGCTTCAGCCGCTTGTGCAAACCGTGGCTTCCATTCCGGCGACGGCGTTGTTTCCGGTGTTCGTGATGATGCTGGTTTCCCTGCCCGGCGGCCTGAACATGGCGGCAGTGCTTTTGATGTTGATGGGCACGCAGTGGTATTTGCTGTTCAACGTGATTGCGGGCGCTTCCACCATTCCGCAGGATTTGAAGTACACCGCTTCGCTGTTGGGGCTGAGCCGCTGGGAGCGGTGGCGGGTGCTGATTTTGCCGGCGATTTTCCCCTATTTGATCACCGGCGCAATTACGGCAAGCGGCGGAGCGTGGAACGCGAGCATCGTGGCCGAGTACGTCCAGTTTGCGGGCAAAACGCTGCGCGCCACGGGCTTGGGCGAGATCATCTCGGCTTCAACGGCTTCGGGCGATTTTCCGCTTTTGCTGGCGAGCACAATTGCGATGATTGTGGCCGTGGTGCTCATCAACCGGCTTTTCTGGCGCAAACTTTATGCCCTCGCCGAAGAGCGTTTCAGGATGGAGTAGGAGCGGCTTATGGCGGATGAAGTGCTGGTGCAGTTGGAGCACATTTCGCAGGTGTACCGGAGCGGCAAGCGGCGGTTTTACGCCGTCCAAGATGTGAACATCACCATCAAAGACGGCGAGTTTGTGTGCTTGCTGGGCCCTTCTGGTAGCGGCAAAAGCACGCTGTTGCGCATTGTGACCGGTTTGCAGGCGCCTACCGAGGGACGGGTGCTCTACCGTGGCGAGCCGCTGCGCGGCGTCAACCCACACGCGACCATTGTCTTTCAGACTTTTGCGCTCTTCCCGTGGCTCACGGTGCAGGAAAATGTGGAAATCGCGCTCAAGGCGCGGGGCGTGCCGCGCAACCTCCGCACGCCGCGGGCGCTGGATTTGCTGGACCGGGTCGGCTTGGACGGTTTTGAGACGGCTTACCCGCGCGAACTTTCGGGCGGAATGCGGCAAAAAGTGGGCTTTGCGCGGGCGATGGCCGTTGAGCCCGAATTGCTGTGCCTTGATGAGCCGTTTTCCGCGCTGGATGTGCTGAGCGCCGAGACCCTGCGCGGTGAATTGCTGGAACTGTGGACCGGTGGGAAGATCCCCACGCGGGCGATTTTGATGGTTTCGCACAACATTGAAGAGGCGGTTTTCATGGCAGACCGCCTCATCATCATGGACAAAAACCCCGGCCGCGTGGTCGCCGAAATTCCGGTTGATCTGCCGCACCCGCGGCAGAGGAAATCACCACACTTCATCGCACTGGTTGACAAAGTGTACGGCATCCTCGCCGGGCAAACCCAGCCCGAGCACATAGAACTCGGCAGCGCGCCGGGCAAACCGGGCACCACGCGCTGGCTTCCCGATGTGACGGTGAGCGACATTGTGGGCTTGGTGGAATATCTGGACGAATCGCCTAACCAGACGCACGACATTTACCAACTTGCCGAGGAACTGGCGGTAGATTCGGACAAGTTGTTGCGGGTGATTGAAGCGGTGGAACTTTTAGGCTTTGCGACGGTGGCGAGCGGCGACATCACGCTGACACCGCTGGGCGAAGCCTTTAGCGAGGCAAGCATTTTGGCGCGCAAAGAGATTTTTGCCAGCCGCCTGCGTCGTTTGCCGTTGTTCCGTTGGTTGTTGGAAATGTTGCGGCGCGCTGAAGGCCACCGCCTCCCCGTGGATGTGGTGCAAACCGCCCTCGCACTGGAACTCCCCCCGGAGGAAGCCGAAAAGCAGTTGCGGACGATGGTTTCGTGGGGGCGCTATGGCGAAATCATCGCTTACGACGACGAAGAGGGCATTATTACCCTTGAGCCTGCGGGTGAAACGGCTGCTGAGATGATAGGAGCATGATTTTATTTTCGGCGCCGGTGCTCACCTTTGTACCCCGCTGATTGTCAGATAAGGCTTGATTTTCTCCAGCAGCGATTCCCCGATGCCCTTGACTTTGAGCAAATCGTCAATTTGGTGGAATGCGCCGTGCTTTTGGCGGTATTCTACAATCCGCTGCGCCAGTTTGGGGCCGATGCCAGGCAGTGATTGCAGTTGCTGGGTGTCGGCGGAGTTCAAATCTATTGAGGCAAGAGGGGTTGTGCTTGGTGGCATGCCGGTGGAGATTAGCGGCCGTGGGGGCGTAGCGGTAGAGCGCTGCGGCACGTAAATTCTCATTCCGTCTGCCAACACGGCGGCAAGGTTGACAGCGTCGGCATCCGCATCGGGAGCGAGGCCGCCGGCGGCGTTTATGGCGTCCTGCACGCGGCGGCCGGGGTGCAGGAAGTACAGCCCCGGCTTGACTACGGCGCCGGCCACGTGCACGGCTATCGGCGCGGTTGTTGGCGTTGGAGGTGGGGGCTCAAGGGTGATTGGATGCCCGCGCGGCGATGATGCCACCCATAGTGCTATCCCCGCAAGCAACACTCCCGCCAATACCCCTATGGCGGTGTCCAACCAGCGCATTTTTTCTCCTTGTAGAAGTGCGCCAAGGATGTCAAGGATAAAAACCACAGATTGCACGGATTAGCGCAGAGGTTAACGCCAAGACGCCAAGAAAGCAAAGGACGCCAAGGAAGTAACGCAGAGACGCAGAGAAAGAAACCACAGATTACACAGATTAGCACAGATTTTTTTCTGCGGAATCTGCGAAATCTGCGGTTTCAACCATCCAATCGGTGTAAATCTGTGCCGATCTGTGGATAGTAACGCAGAGACGCAGAGGGAACACAGAGGCGCAGAGAAAAAATTCTGTGTTCTCTGTAAATTTCTGTGTTTTCTGTGGTTTTTTCTTCAATCGGTGGATAAGAACCACAGATTACACAGATTAGCACAGATTTTTTTCTGCGGAATCTGCGAAATCTGCGGTTTCAACCATCCAATCGGTGTAAATCTGTGTCAATCTGTGGATATTTTTCTGCTCAACCTGCGAAATCTGCGGTTCCTCCTTGCTAAGGCTGAACAATGACGATTATACTATCGCTTGTGTTTGGCCGCCTTGTTCAGGCCAACTGAGCGCAGAAGTTTGACGGGAGCCCCGAATGCCGCAAAACAAATGCATTGCCGTGGTCGCCAGCCTTTATCCGAGCGGAAAGGCTCTATACAGGGGAGGGTTTGTGCATACGAGGGTCGCGGAGTACATCAAAAAAGGGGAGAAAGTCAAGGTATTCGTTCCGGCCCGCGAAGAAAGCGAATATGAATTTGAAGGCGTGAGGGTGCGCAGAGCGCCAGTTCAAAGGATTGCGCATTTTTTGGAAAAATGCGATGTGGTGATGTTGCATTTGGTGCATCTTTCATTGACGCCCGAGTTGGATGGGGCTGTGGTCTACCGGTATTTGTTGCGCGAGAGTGTGCCGACAGTTTTCTTTGTTCATGGGTATGAGGCGCAACGCGCTGTTGTCTCGCTGAGGAGTGAGTTTTCGCTGGCGCGCCTGCGCTCGTCACTGGGGTTGCTTTACCATGACCTCTTTTATATCCCCAAGATGCGGAGAATCATTTTGCGTTTTTTGGAGACGCATCCGGCGGTTCGCTTTGTGACCGTTTCTAATTGGATGTTGGAAGAGGTGAGGCGTAGCATTGGTATTGATTTGCGCCCGAAGGCTGTTGTCATTCCCAACGGTATCAACACAAGCCGCTTTCGTTTTGAATACCGCTGGCAAGACCGGCATCGTTTCCTCTCCTTGCGGCCGTTGGTGCTGGGAGGAAAATACGCCGTTGATTTGGCTGTGAAGACAATGCCTTATCTTCCGAAGGAAGTGGTTTTAGATCTTTACGGCAAAGGTCGTGATGCCGCGAAAATAAGGCGCATTATAGAAAGGCAAGCCCTGCAAGGCCGCTTGAACTTGGTGGAAACTTTTGTGCCCAATGCCGAACTGCCAAAACTGTTTGCCGGGCACGGGGGGTATTACGCCGTCACCCGCATGGATGCACAGGGGGTGTCTATGTGCGAGGCTATGGCCTCCGGGTTGGCGGTCGTTTCTTTCCGCACTACAGGGATTCCGGAGTTTGTGAAACATAGTGAGACCGGCCTGCTCGCCAAGCCTTACGACGTGAAGGAGGCGGCAGGGCTGATTGAAACGCTCGTGACGGATAAAAACTTGTACACGCGTCTGGTGGAGAACGCCCGCCGGTTTATAGAAAGCATAGATATTTCCATAACCGCGGCGAAAGAATTGGAAGTTGTGGAGAGTCTGATTTGAGGGTTTGGGCGCGGGCGTTTATTTTCTCAGCAAAGAACGGGCTATTTGGGCGCTTTTCTTGGCCTTGAAGCACATTTGTGTTGCCAATTCCACAAAGCGCTCGCGCTGAGCACTTCCACCCTGTAAAATTGCTCCCACCTTTTCGGTTATTTCTTCCACCATCGCAGCGAAGACTTTTTCTTCGCCTTGGATCAGCCGGCTTAGTGGGAAAACCAAATCCGCGACACCCATGTCTCTACAGCAGGTTTCCACTTTCTCTTGGTAAGAAAGAGCAATAATCGGCACGCCGGAGGCTGCAGATAAGATGAGGGAATGAAGCCGAGTGCCTATCACAAGGTCCATTTTTGGGAGGAAATCGCGCAGCCCGCTCAGCGAGCAGTCCGCAAACAGCGAGGCGCGCTCCTCCGGCAAATTGGCCTTTTTCAGTATATCGGCGGCTGTGAGGAGATCTTGTGGGCAGTTGGTGGAAAAGAACGTGATTTGGACAGGCAGAGCAGCCGTTAGCGCCTTTACCAGTTCGGCCATGCGGGCGGTGTAGGCTTCGTATAGCCGCTGGTTGGGTGTAGGCCAGTCCCCCGGGCGGAAGATGGCGACCGCGCTAATGCCAATCTGCGGCGTTCCTTCGCCTTTTGTTTTGTGCGGCTGGTAAAGGCAAAACGCTGGGTCGGCGGCGAGGTGGAGTTTGCTCTTGTTTAGCAACATTTTGCGCGCCACGTGGAAGGAGCGGCTGTCGCGCACGGTGATGGCTTGGCTCAGGTTTACGGCCAGTGAAAAGTAAATCCTGCCACGGAGGTGCTTTATGGGGCCTGCCCCTACGGCGTAAAACATTACTGGTGTGCGGGCGGCTTTGGCCATTGCCGTAAAAATGAGGGGATAAATAGGCCATCGGCGGTACAGGTCTACCAGTAGCCCCCCTCCACCGATGATTAGCAGGTCTAAGTTTTTTATTTCCCGAAACGTCTGTCGCCAAAACCGGCGGTGCAGCGCAAGCACAAGTGGGTCGTAGAGAATAGGGGTGTTTGCAACGAGCCTTTTGAGCCTACCCAGGAGGCCGCTGGTGTTCTGGGGGTGGCTCGTGCTCCCTTGTGGGGGCTCTGCGCTTGGCCGAGAAGGCAATACGCGCGCCGCCGGGAATTCCGGCTCTATCACTTCCCGCACCGCCCGCGGGGCTGTGGCGAACACGGTGAAGGTGCTCCCCTGTGGCATCGTCTCTTTTAGTTGGGCAAGGATGCTTTTCAGTATTGCCAAGTCGCCTTTGCTGGTGACATCGTAACTGCCAAAGATTCCGATGTGAGGTCGCGTCTTCACCATCTTTTGTCCTAAGGGATGGGTTTTCCGATGCGGCGGGTTTTTGCCCAAATTGCTTTGAGCGTTTTTGCGTAAAGCGCCCAGTCCTCTTTTTTGCTGAGCAACACCTCTTTCCACGAATTTCCAGAAAGGCGTTGGTAGATGACAAGTTTGCTGATGAGGAGGGAAGTGTAAGATGCCGCCGCTGCGAAGGCCGCTCCTGCCATTCCCCATCGTGGGATCAAGAGCAGGTTGAGCGAGATGTTGACAACGAGCGAAATAGCGCTGGTGTAGGAATTGAGCAGAGGGTATCCCCGGCCCGCTATATCGTGCGCCAGCACGCGCGAAAGGCTGAAACTCACTATTCCAAACAGTAGAATTTGCAGGGGGAGAACGGCGCTTACGAATTTTGTGGAGTAAAGCACTATTATCAAAGGCTTTGCGAACACCCCGATGACCAACGCTATCGGCAACACCAGTACCAACACGGTGCGGGTGATTAGAGGCGTGAAGCGTTTTTGCCATTTCGGGTCGGTGGATGAACTTACCCGCGGGAAGAGGACGGTGCTGGCCGTTTGGGAAATTATCCACAGGCGCTCGGCCAGCCCCACAGCAACGGAGTATATTCCCACTGCTCCTGCGCCTTGAAAGAAGTTTAGCAGGAACACGTCGGAGCGCGAGTTGAAAAAGGCGAGCAAGTTCCCGAGGTAACTTTGAAGCCCGTATGTGAACAATCTTTTTGCCAGGGAACGATTTAGGTGAAACGACCAGCGCGGTATAGCAGATTTACTCCAATAAATGAACATCACTGCTCCGAGCGCCCACGATGTGGCTTCTGCCACTATCGCCCCTACAATTTTTTGTTTGGGTATCACCACCCCGATGCCTATGAGGAGCAAGTGGATTGCAGAAAAGATTATCTGCCCGAGGTTGTATTTTTCAAAATCTTGCAGGCCTAAAAGCACGTTTTGGAAGAAGCGGTAGGTGAAAATGCCGGGGATGATTAGAGAGCCTAAGATTAGGTATTCCCGCGGCGTGTGAGGGAACAGTAGATTGTGAAAGTAAAGCGCTATTATCAACCCCGCGGCGGTAGCAACTACGGCTACCGCGGAGTTCAAAACAAACAAGTGCCCCATAACCTCGGAGCGAAGGTGCCGCTCTTTTGCTATGTGGTATATGGTGGTCGTTGTTACGCCGAAATTTGTCAGGGCTATGGAGGTGGAAGCGAGCAGGATGGCTAACGTGTAATAGCCGTTTCCTTTGGGGCCGAGGAATCGGGCGGCAAGTATCGCCGCAAGCAAGCCGAATATGCGGCCAAGGATTGTAGTGGTAATGGTGATGCCGGTATGTTTTACGAATTGGGGCATTGCGCTCGCTCTAAGGGGGAACTCTTCTTTACTCGGCCGATGAATTATACTTTACTTGGTTGTTGGTTTGGGGCGGCAGTGCTTTTCCCTAAGTTTTATCGTTTGACACAGGTTTTGCGGCTTGGTAAGATAGCGCTCGCGGGAAATCCCTACTTGCGGTTGGCAACCATGACTTTCTCATCCGAAACAAAGAAAAATATTTGGGTCATAAATCAGTTCGCGGGCACACCCGAATCCGGTTGGGGGGAGCGGCATTTTTTCTTTGCCAAGCACTGGCAGAAGATGGGGCATAAGGTCACCATATTCTCCGGCTCTTTCAATCATATGTTCAAAGTGCTCCCTGAGGTGCATTCATTGTTCAAAGTGGAAGATTACGAGGGGGTGAAATTTGTGTGGGTGAAGACGCCCAAATATAACCCCAAATCGGTCATGCGCTTTTACGGCATGTTTGTGTTTGCTGTAAATGTGCTTCGTTTGCCGTTTTCCGAGTTTGATAAGCCCGACGTGATCATTGTTTCCAGTATGCCCATTTTCCCTATTGTGAGTGGTTACCTGCTCAAGAAGAAATTTGGGGCGAAGTTAATTTTTGAAATCCGCGATCTCTGGCCTTTGACTTTGCAATACCTCGGCAATAAGTCGCCGCATCATCCCGCTGTCAAGTTTATTGGCTGGTTTGAGAAATTTGGCTATCGTAAAGCCGACGCAGTAGTGTCGTTGTTGCCGAATGCTAAGCAATACATGGAGCAAGTGGCCGGGAAGCCGATAGACTTCCACTACATTCCTAACGGAATTGATCCGGTGCTGGTCGGCCGCGATGAATTGCCTCCGGAGATTGTTGAGAAAATCCCCAAAGGGAAATTTATTGTGGGCTATGCGGGCACGATAGGGCGCGCTAATGCTCTGGAATATTTTGTTGAAGCGGCGAATCTGCTCAAAGACAAGGACGACATCGCGTTTTTGATCGTTGGTGATGGCTATCTCAAGGATGAGTTGCAAAAAATGGCTCGGAGCCCAAATATCGTTTTTCTACCGAAAGTGAAAAAGAGCCAAGTACAGCATTTGCTTTCGTTTTTTGACGTAGCCTTTGTGGGAAGGCACAACTCCCCGCTCTATGATTACGGGGTCTCGGCAAATAAGTATTTTGACTACATGCTTGCGGCCAAGCCCATTCTGGCTTCAAATCGTCATATAGGCGACCCAGCCGAGCGCGCCGGCAGCGCTTTGGTGGTTGAGCCGGAGTCTCCCGAGGCCATAGCGGAGGGCGTGATGCGCTTTTACAACATGCCGCCCGAAGAAAGGGCTGAAATGGGGCTACGAGGGTATCGCTACGTTTTAGAGCACCACAACATTGCCGGTTTAGCCGAGAAATACGCCGAATTGTTCCATTGAGAAAAGCAAAAATCGGTTAGCGATGAAAGTAATGTTGTCATGCCTGACCGCCCTCACTTATCCCCCGCCGCCTCGCTCGTGCTCGGCGGCTGCCCCCTTCTCTCTCCCATTGGGAGAGAGAAGGGGGCGCGGTGCTGAGGCTTTGCCGAAGCACCCGCGGGGGAAGAGTGAGGGTGCTGCCAGCGCGAGAATGTTAACCGCTTTATGGTGAGTTCAATAAGAGAATTGCTATGGGCTCAGAAAAGAGCGTTTTAGTAACGGGCGCCAACGGTTTTATCGGCAGTGCGGTTGTGCGCTGTTTGGCTTCTGAGGGCTACGAAGTGCTGGCGGCCGCTCGCCGTGGGCTTTCGGGTTTGCCCGCAAATGTGCGCCCCTTACGCGTGGCCGATTTGGCGGGGGAACACGAATGGGATGAGACGGTGCTTTCCCAGATTGACGTTGTGGTGCATACTGCTGGGCGAGCGCACGTGTTGCACGAAACTGCCGCCGACCCTCTGGCGGAGTTCCGCAAGGTGAATGTGGAGGGGACGTTGCGGTTGGCGCGCGCGGCCGCCGCCTCTGGCGTGCGCCGCTTTGTTTTCCTCAGCACTGTGGGGGTGAACGGCGCGCAAACCCCTCCCGGCCGCCCTTTTACCGAGCAGTCGCCCCCATCTCCACAAACCCCTTATGCCATTTCCAAATTGGAAGCCGAGCGCGCGCTCTTGGCGCTTGCGGAGCAATCGGGCATGGAAGTGGTCATCATCCGCCCGCCTTTGGTTTACGGCCCGGCGGCACCCGGCAATTTTGGGCGGCTTGCGAAAGCCGTCGCTAAGGGCATTCCCATGCCGCTTGGGATGGTGCGTAACAAGCGCAGTTTTGTGGCGTTGGCAAATTTGGTAGACTTCATCTCGCTGACTTTGCTTCATCCGGCCGCCGCAAATCAAATTTTTCTCGTCTCGGACGACGCCGACCTTTCCACCGCTGAACTCATCGCCATTTTGGCGCGTAAACTCGGCCGGCGGCCGCCGCTCGTGCCGGTGCCTCAGCCCTTGCTTGTGGCGGCGCTGCGCCTCGTTGGAAAAGGCGATCTGGCGGTGAGGCTTTGTGCCCATTTGCAAGTGGATATTTCCAAAGCAAAAACCGTTTTGGGGTGGCGGCCGCCAGTTTCACCGGATGAGGCGCTCGGTGAGGTGGCGCGATGGCTTTTGGAGGCTAACAAGTGAGTTTTTTTGCTTTTTTGCGTGGGGAAGATTTGTTGATTTTGCTAACTGCGTTGGCGCTCGGCGGGGCTGGCGCTTGGGCTGTGAGCAGGTTCGCCTACAAGTTGGGGGTGATTGACATACCGACCGGTAGGAGTTCGCATTCCAAGCCTACGCCTAAAGGCGGCGCGGTCGGGATTGCACTTGCTTTCGTTGTCCTCGCCGTCTACCTTGGTTTGCCGCCGCTGTTTTGGCTTTCGGTTTTGGCCGTGGCCGCCGTTAGTTTTTGGGGAGACCGCACCCCTCTTTCACCCCTTTTTCGGCTGGTGGTGCAGTTTGGCGCCGCTTTTGTTGCGCTTGGGGCTTTTTGGAATGCTGACTTGTTGCCGGTTGCCCCTTTGCCTGCCACGTGGGTTGTCCTTCTGCCTTATTTGGCCTTTCTGGCCGTTTTTGTGGTTGGAACGGCTAACTTCTACAACTTCATGGACGGCATTAACGGCCTTGCCGCTTTGACGGCTATTGTTGCTTTTGGAACGCTTGCTATTTATTCAGCACGGAACGGGGCTCATGGTTGGGCTGTTCTGAGTTTGGGGATGGCGTTTGCTTCTTTGGGCTTTTTGCCGTTCAATTTCCCACGCGCCAAAGTTTTTATGGGAGACGTTGGCAGCATATTGTTGGGGTTCTTGTTCGCTTCGGTTGTGTTGGCGGTGGCCTCTTCGGTGTGGGAAGCGGCGTTGTTGGCTTCTTTTTTGTTTCTTTTTTACATTGATGAGATTTCTACAATGTGGGAGCGAATCAAAGATGGCTGGGGGCTAACCAAGCCTCACCGCCGGCATCTGTATCAAGTTTTGGCGAATGAGGCTGGCTTCCCGCATTGGGTGGTTTCGGTGGGGTACGCGGCCGTTCAGTTGGTGCTCAATCTGGTTTTCTGGGCGGCTTGGGAGCGGGGCTTTTGGCTTTTCTTGCTCGCAGTTTTGATGGCTGCCGTTGCCTTTGTGCTGGTTGAGCGCAAGGTGAAGGCGCACTATGGGATGTTGAGTGTGCAGGCTGGGTAATTTTTGCCGTTTTCCCGAGCAGAAACACATTCACAGATTGGCACAAATTCACACCGGTTGAAGGGAAAAAACACAGAGGACACAGAAATTTACAGAGAACACAGAAGGTTTTTTTCTTGGCGGCATTTGCGTCCCTTCTTTGTGCTC
The DNA here is from genome assembly GCA_027023425.1 of Anaerolineales bacterium. Classification (GTDB taxonomy): domain Bacteria; phylum Chloroflexota; class Anaerolineae; order Anaerolineales; family DRMV01; genus JALUBW01. The sequence goes on along the minus strand of JALVVL010000039.1, from coordinate 71,760 downwards.
TCTGCGCCTCTGCTTTCTCTGCGTTTCTGCGTTACTTTCTTGGCGTCCTTCGTGCCCTTGGTGTCCTTGGCGTCCCTATCCACCGATTGACACAGATTTACACCGATTGGATGGTTGAAACCGCAGATTTCGCAGATTCCGCAGAAAAAATCTGTGCTAATCTGTGTAATCTGCGGTTCTTATCCACCGATTGACACAGATTTACACCGATTGAAGGAAAAACCACAGAGGACACAGAAATTTACAGAGAACACAGAAAAAATTTCTTCTTTGCGCCCTCTGCGTCTCTGCTTTCTCCGCGTCTTCGCTTTACCCTTGGCGTCCTTTGTGCCCTTGGCGGCCTTGGCGTCCCTATCCACCGATTGACACAGATTTGCACCGATTGGATTGTTGAAACCGCAGATTACGCAGAGAAAAATCTGTGCTAATCTGTGTAATCTGTGGTTTTTCCTTGGCGCTCTCTGCGCCTCTGCTTTCTCTGCGTCTCTGCGTTTCCATTGGAGCCTTTTGCTTCATTAGAGGGGTTTCCGGGTGGTGACTGGGAGAGGGTTAGGCTATAATGAATATCGGGTTTGCCGGTGTGGGCAGATTTATGAAACTTCTCCATCTGCGGGCCTTTGACCGTGTTGGGGGAGTAGGTTTTTAGGTCAAAGGGAAGATAGGGGGCTATGCTTTTTTGTGAAAGCGGTTGGAGGCGTTTCAAATTTGCCTTACCGTTTTTCCGTTTTCGTTCCCAAAAAAGTATCTATGTATTGGAGGTTTGCTATGTCTAAACGCCTATTGCTTGTGCTTTCGTTGCTTGCGGTGTTGAGCGCGGTAGCACTTTTTGGCGCACCGCTGACTGCCCAAGCAGAGGGCCACCCTGCGACGCCTCCGCCGCGGCGCCCCGGCGTTCATCCTGTGCCAGTGATGGGTGGCAATGGGATTGTTAAGGGGGCGGATGGGGTGTGGCGCGGTAGGGTGCGCGCTGCCCGCAACCCTAACGTGGCGCCCGCGGCCACCGATGGCCCCGATAAATTCGGCTATACTTGGGACGATTCGGTGGCTTTCTCGTGGATTGATGCCACCGATGGCACTGATACGGGGTTGGGTAGTGAGTATAGCGAAAGCACCGACGCTATCCCTTTGCCGTTCGCTTTCAAGTTCTATGAGCACACCTACGACGCGGTTTATATCAACCCTTTCGGTTATCTGGGCTTTGCTTCTTCTACCTGGCAAACTCAGATGAAAATTCCTTCCCCTGTAGAGCCTAATAACATCATCGCCCCTTATGCCGCTCCCCTTCAATTGTCAAGCACTGGCCCCGAGGGGCGTGTGTATTACAAAACCGGTGGCACTGCACCGAACCGTTATTTTGTGGTGGAATGGTATAAACTCGCCGGCGAGGGCGATAATCAGTTCACCTTTGAAGCCATCCTTTACGAGAACGGCGATATTGTATTTCAGTACGACACGATGAACTATGCTAACGGCTACTTCTGTGGCTCTGGTGGTATTGAGGATGATACAGGCTTAGACGGCCTGACTTATATTTCTTATTGCAGTATGGCGCCTTCGCAAAAAGCCGTGCGTTTTTACCGCCCCGCACCTTCGCCGCGGGTCAAGGTTTTGATGCCTTACAAGGGTGCTTTCTTTACCCCCGGCGAGACGAAAACCTTTCAATTTACTGTGCGCAATAGCGGCGAATCGGGCGCCGACACCTACAACATCACCGTAAATTCCTCCTGGACGGTGGCGCTCTACGCCGCCGATGGCACAACGCCACTTTCCGATACCAACGATGATGGCATTGTGGATACTGGGGCGATTGGTGAGGGGAGCGATTTTACTTTTACCGCCTCGGTAACGGCGCCTTCTGACGCTCAGCCCGTAGCGGACGGCACGGTGACTTTGACCCTGACTTCTTCGTTGGACTCTTCCCATTCGGCTGAAGCCAAGATTCAGAACACCGTTCCTGCCCCATTCGCCCAAGCATTTTCTGATAGCGCTGATCCTAATCCTGCGGTGCTGTTGGTGCGGCCGGATAACCAGCAGGAGGTTACACCTGCGGAAAGCGGCGCGGCTTGGGATCGGGCGCTTTATCAAACCCCAAGCGGCTTCTTCTATACTTGGGATGCCTCGCGCCAAATTAGCGACGACACTTGGGTTGAGGAGATCTACTACGCGATACTGGATCACGCGGGGACAGTAATAACTACTGACAAACTAACCGACCTTTCCGGAGCGACTTATGGTACTTACGATATAGATATGCACGCTGCCGTGACGCCCAATGGGTACATCGGCGTAGTGTGGAGACGCTGGGCCGACGTGGAGAATTTGTATTTTGCCGTTCTGAAAGCAGATTCCGGAGAAATCGTCGCAGGGCCGCAGCGTATCACCAACAATGTTTCGTCGGATCAGTTCTTCGCACCTTCTATCGCCGCCACAGCCAACGGGCGCTTTGTGGTTGTGTGGACGGATACGGTGTGGGGCACGGGTTCAAGCAGTGAGGTGGAGTACGCAGTGTTGAATACCGCCGGTAATTTTGTACATGCTCCTACTCAGTTGGATTCGGCTTTCCCTTGGGCTGTTGGGGTTGTGACGGCGAACACAAGCGCTAATCAAGTGGCGGTGTTTTATACCGACGACTCCTCCACTGCTGCGGCTATGGTTGTTTTGGATTCTTCGGGCAATATTGTGCACCAGAAAACTACCATTGACTCAATGCCTTTTGCCTGGTTGGATGATGCCCTCTTACTCCCCAATGGCAACATTGTAGTGGCCTGGCGCCCCAGCAACCTTGATTCACCCCTGCTCAACCTCACCGCTCTGGATGCGAACGGCAACGTGGCGGTGGACACGGTGTCGGTCTCCCATCCCTTGTCCGGCGATGGCCCCGCTGGAGCCTCGCTCACCATAGACATTGATGGCCATCTCATCGTGACTTGGGCTAATGACAACTGGTACTACAGGAAACACTTGTTTTATGCGGCGTTTGATGCTGCTACTTTGGAAGTGCTAACGCCCCCTATGGTTTTCATGGAAGACAGCGCAGGGGTTGACATAGGGTGGTCGGGTCAGAGTAACACCACTTACCTGACCTTTGGCGACGTGTCCTATACTTACTGGGCGGCAGATTGGATTGAGCGGCTTTACAAATCGGGCATCACCTCAGGCTGTGGGGAAGGAGTGTATTGCCCGGATGAGACGGTCACCCGCGCCCAAATGGCCGTTTTCCTTGAGCGCGGCATCCACGGTTCAGATTACACCCCGCCGAACGTTGAACATTCCAGTTTTGGCGATGTGAGCGATACTTTCTGGGCGAAAAATTGGATTGAGGCGCTCTACAACGACGGTGTGACTTCGGGCTGCGGCAATGGCAATTACTGCCCCGGTGGGAATGTGACCCGCGCCCAGATGGCGGTGTTCCTGTTGCGCGCCGAGCATGGCTCGGATTACACCCCGCCGCAGGTGGAGCATTCGCGTTTCAACGATGTACCCGATGATTTTTGGGCGAAGGACTGGATTGAGCAACTGGCAGAAGAAGGTATCACCAGTGGCTGCGGCGATGGAAGCAACTACTGCCCGGGCGATTCGGTGACGCGCGCGCAGATGGCTGTGTTCTTGGTAAGGGCGTTCAACTTGCCGTAACCGTTGTCTCCTTGGCTTGCAACAAAAAAGCAGAGGGCACAATGCCTTCTGCTTTTTTGTTTTCTAAGGTTTGCTTGCTTTTTGCTGGTGCCTCACTCCTCCCGCAACACTTCAACCACCGGCAGCCGGGCCGCCCGCCGCGCGGGCAGGTAGGCCCCCAACGCGGCCACGACTACCAGCCCCGGCAGCAGCAGCGCTAACCCGACCCCGTCGGTGGGTACGGGAATGGGCCCCAGCCCGACCATCCGCGCCAGCGCGTTGAACAGCGCCTTGGCCGTTGCCACGCCCAAGGGCGCGCCCACCCCGTAGCCGACCACCGCCATCGCCGCCGCGGCGCTGATCAGCGTCAGTAACGCTTGCCCGCGCGTCATGCCCAACGCTTTCAAAACCCCCACCGTGCGCCGTTCTTCGGCTACGCTCAGGCTCAAACTGCTCAGCACACCCACCGCGGTCAGCAGCCCCAGCAGCACCGAAAGCACAATCACTGTGGTCTTCAAAATTTTCCCCATGTCTCTCCCTGAGTCGTCATTTTTGAAAATGTTTTGCAGCACTTCGCCGTCAAGCCTTTCGCCCAATTGGCTTTTGAGGTCGGCCAGCACCGCGTTGGGGTCGGCGTTGGGTTTGAGTTTGATGTAAATGAGGTTGGGCGCCTGTTGTGGGAAAGCACGCAGTGGCAGCAGGAACATCTGCCCCAGGTTGTTTATGTCGCGGTAAACGCCCACAATGCGGAAGGTGCGCTCCTGCCCCTTTGCCACGATGACCACCTTGTCGCCCAAATGCCAGCCGTGCTGGTGGAAGATGGTGTAGGCCGCCACGGCTTCGTCTTCCGCCTGCGGCAGCCGCCCTTCCAGCAGCATGTTGGCAAACAGGTCCCAATCGCCGCAAATCAATCGGGGGTAGAGGTCGCGCTTCCCGTGCTTCAATCGCACGCCGGCCGTGGCCTGACACGCGTAGGTGAGCACATCGTCGCGCGCTTTGACCGCGGCCAGCACCTTGCTGGACGAGATGCCGTTCCCTGCCCAAACGATGAGGTCGGCGTTGGGGGCGATGCCCATTCCCACCGGGTCGCGAGTGAACTCGGCAACGGTCGCGCCGAGGGAAAGGGCTACCGCGATGGCCAGCGCGCCCACCGCCAGCCCCAACGACGTGAGCGCGCTGCGCGCGGGCGTCGCGAACAGGCTGGTCAGGCCATAGGCGAGCGGGAAAGGCAGCCGCAGCAGGCGCACCGGGCGGCGGCGCGGCGGCTCCATGCCTTGGCGGATGGCGGTCACCGTATCCATTCGGGCGATGCGCCGCAGGGGGAAGGCGGCGGCCAGCACCACCAGCGCCAAAATCGCGGCCAGCACGGCCAAAAGCGCTCCCAGCGGCGGCAAGGGCGTTCCTACCGCGTAGGTCTCGGCCAGTTGGGCAAACACCCCGCGGGAAATGGGGATGCCCGCGGCCATGCCCACCGTCGCCGCGCTCAGCGCAATGAGCAGATATTCGCCCAAATACATCAGCGACAGTTGCCCGTTGGTAAAGCCCACCGCCCGCAGCAGGCCGATCTGCCGGGTCTGCGAGCGGAGCGCACCGGCCACCGCGTTGGCGATCAGAAAACCGGCCACCACGATGGCCATCACGGCAAAGACCAACACGAACACCGACTGGAGTTGCTGCCCGAAGCCCGCGAAGCGGCGCACCAGTTGCCAGGTGTAACCTTCCACCGCCGCGTCTGCAGGGAAGGCGTGGCGCAGGGCTTCCAAAACCGCCTCCGCGCGCTCAGGCTGGCGAATTTGCAGGCCCACATCCCACGAGTTGGGCTTCACGCCGTGCGCCTTCATGGCCGCGGCTAAGGTCCCTTCCCCCGTGTAAGCGCGGGCGGGCTTGCAGTCGGGGTAATCGCAGAATTCTGAGGTGATGAAGGTGCCGCTCACGGTGAAAGTGTTGGGCGTTTTGCCGAGCCATACTTTCACCTTGTCGCCCATGTGCACGCCCAAGGCGCGGGCGAGGTTGTTGTCCAGCGCGATTTCGGCGGAAGAAGGCTTGGGAGCGCGGCCTTCCACCCAGAGCAGACGGGCGATTTTGCGGTCGGGGTTCAGGTCGCGCAGTAAAACCCCGGCTTTTTCGCCGTTTGCCGCCTCCACTGTGGCGCGGAAGGTTGCCATCGGCTCGGTGGCGGCGGTGACTTCGGGGTTGGCGTGGACGGCGCGGCGCACTTCCTCGGCCGAGACCGTTTTGCCATCAACGCTGAGCCAGATGTGCGCGCCGTTGGTGGAGGCCATCAGGCGGTCGTAGATCCGATAGCCGGAAAAGTAGCCGAACACGGCCACCACCAGCAGCAAGGCCGCCGCGGCCAAGGTGAGGAACACCAGCAGGTGCTGGCCTTTGCGCGAGCGCAAATTGGCGCGGATGGCACGCCATACGGCTTTCATCGTTCCACCTCCACCAGTTTGGCGATGACCTGCGCGGGGTCGCCGCCGCCCGCGGTGTGCATTTCGGAGACGAAGCGGCCGTCGCGCATGAAAATCACCCGCCGGGCGAAACTGGCGACTTTGGGGTCATGGGTCACCAGCAGGATGGTCTGGCCTTCGGTGTTGAAACGGCGGAAGAGCGCGAGCACCTCGTTGCCGCTGCGGGAATCCAGGTTGCCCGTGGGCTCATCGGCTAAGAGGACGGTGGGGGTGTTGATGAGCGCGCGGGCGATGGCGACGCGCTGCTGCTGCCCGCCCGAAAGTTGGCTGGGGAAAGCGTCCGCTTTGTCGGCCAGGCCCAGGGCCGCCAGCAACTCGTCCCGCCTGTGGGCCACCTCCGCGGCCGGGCGCCCCGCCAGCAGCCCCGGCAAGTCCACGTTGTCGGCCACGGTGAGGTTGGGGATCAGGTTATAGGCCTGAAACACGAACCCCACAGTGCGGCGGCGCAAGATAGCCCGCTGCGATTCGTTCAAGTCGTTCAGCCGATGGCCGTCCAGCAACACCTCGCCCTCGGTGGGGATGTCCAGCCCGGCCAGCAAGTGCAGCAGGGTGGATTTGCCGCAGCCTGAAGGCCCCATCACGGCCACGAATTCTCCGGGCTCCACGCTCAGGTCAACGCCGCGCAGTGCGTGCACGGCAACGCCGTCGCTGCGGTAGGTCTTTTGCAGGTTGTGGGCTTCCAGCACAGGCATGGTGATACCTCCTGAAGGGGAAAAGGTCGCCAAGATTAACGCAGAGGCGCAGAGGAAACAGAGGCGCAAAGAGCGCCAGTGGAAAACCACAGATTACACAGATTAGCACAGATTTTTTTCTGCGGAATCTGCGGTTTCAACCATCCAATCGGTGCAAATCTGTGTCAATCGGTGGATAGGGACGCCAAGGGCGCCAAGGACACAAAGGACGCCAAGGGTAAAGCGAAGACGCGGAGAAAGCAGAGACGCAGAGGGCGCAAAGAAGAAATTTTTTTCTGTGTTCTCTGTAAATTTCTGTGTCCTCTGTGGTTTTCCTGCTCAATCGGTGTAAATCTGTGTGAATCGGTGGATAGGGACGCCAAGGACGCCAAGGGCACAAAGGACGCCAAGAAAAAATCTTCTGTGTTCTCTGTAAATTTCTGTGTCCTCTGTGGTTTTTCTTCAATCGGTGTAAATCTGTGTCAAACAGCCCATTCACCTCAGTACCTCACTCCCTCACTCCCTCAACAACTCCTCCTCACATCGTTCCAGCCATTTCAAGTCTGCTTCCAGATGCAACTGCAGGCCCTCGGCCAGCAGGCGGCGCTCCTCGTCGGCGTCGGTGAGCAGGGGGGTGAGGTCGGCCATGGCCTGCAGGAGGGTTTGGCGCTGCTTCCAGATGAGGCTTTGCAGATCAGCCGCGCCGGAGCGGCGGGCGAGGAGCAGTTTGAGGTAAAAATCCACCCGCAGGCGGGCGGAAGGCCGCGCCGGCTCGGCCAGCCAGCGGGCGAGGGCGGCGCGGCCCTGCTCGGTGAGGGAACACACCTTGCGGTTGGGCAGCAGTTCCTGCGGCACCTCATGGCAAGTCACTAAGCCATCGCGCTCTAAGCGGGCTAACGTGCTGTAAATCTGGCCGATGTTGACTTGCCAAGTGCCGCCCATCATCCGCTCAAAAGCGGCCTTGAGTTCGTATCCGTGCCGCGGCCTTTCGGCTAACAGGGCAAGCAAAGCGTGTTTTAGCATGATGCATACTCCGTATGTAGTGCATACTCAGTATACTCCAAACCAGCCTCGGTGTCAAGGGGGTGTGAAAAGTCGTATGCTCACCCCTCTTTTGGCCGTGGAGCGGGGAGAGTTTTGGCGTGCGCTGCCTTGCAATGCACGCCAAAAAACGCCGTTTTCAAACCCCGCAACCTTGGTAAGAGACAACTTTAGAAGCGTTAGAAGGCAAAATTCGCTTTTTCTTATAGGGCACAACAGGTGCCGGTCTTTCCCCCATCAGGGCAGGCGATTTTGTCGGAAATGGGCAGTCTGCCCTTTATTTGCCAATCCCTGCTGTCAATCCGGCGATGATCTGCTTGGTCGCCAGCAGGAAGATGACGATCAACGGCAGGGTCGTGATAATCAATCCAGCAAAAAGCGTAGACCAATCTGTTTGGAACTCACCGAAGAAACGGGTCATGCCCACAGGCAGTGTCCATTTGTCAGTTGAGCGGAGCAATACGAGAGGGAAGAAAAAGTCGTTCCAGAGCGGTACGAATTGGAAAACGACAACCGTAGCGAGGGCAGGGCGCACTAAGGGCAACATGATACGCCCGAAAATGGTGAATTCACCTGCTCCGTCAATGCGCGCCGCCTCGCTCAACTCTTGCGGCAGTTGCCGGAAGAAAGAGGAAAGGATGAACACCGAGAAGGGAATGCCCGTGGCGGCGTAAACCAGGATCAGCCCCAGACGGCTGTCCACCAGTCCAAGGTCGTTCAAGAGGAGGAACAATGGCACGATAGCCAGCCGGAAAGGGAGCATCAAACCGGCCAGAAAATAGGCTGAGAGGAAAATGCTTCCTCGGAAACGATAACGCCCTAAGATGTAGCCCGCCAGAGCCGAAACCGCGGTGGCGAGCACTACCGCCGCGACAGTGATGCCAAGGGAATTGAAGAAATAAACGTGAAAGTTGGCTTTTTCCCACGCTTTGACAAAACTGGCAAAAGTGGGCGATGTCGCCAGCCCAATGGGATTTTTGAAAATTTCGCGCGTCGGCCGCAAGGCGTTGTTCACTACTAATAACAGGGGGCCTAACACCACCGCGGCATAGCCCCACAACAGCACTTGTGTGCCCAGGGCCGCCAAGTTCAACCGACTGGGGCGAGAAACTTTCCGGGCGTTCATTTCAGGCTCTCCTCCCAGCGGCGGAATTGTCCCACCATGAACATTGAAACGCCAAAGATGAAGGCAAACATCAAAACCGCCAACGCCGAGGCCAGGCCAAAGGCATCAACCCCGCCGCGAAAGGCGGTGCGGTAAAAGACCAGCCCCAGCACATCGGTAGCCCCGCCTGGTTCCCCATTGACACCGCCCATTGCCCATACAATGCCGAAGACGTTGAAGTTGCCGATGAACGTAAGCACGGTGACGATGCCCACCACGGGCAACAAGAGAGGAAGTTCAATGTGCCAAAACAGTTTCCAACTGGTAGCGCCATCAATGCGAGCCGCTTCCCGCAGGTCTTCGCCGATATTGGCCAGCCCTGCCGCAAACAATAGCATGGGGAAACCTATCCACTGCCACGCGTTGGCGAGGATAATTGACGGTAGCGCGGTCGCCGGGTCTCCCAACCATGGGCGGGCAAGTGCGGTCAACCCTACCATTTTGAGTGCCCGGTTGATTGGTCCGAAAAGCGGGTTGAGCATCAAACTCCACAAATACCCCACAACCAGGGCGCTGATTAGATACGGCAGTGTGTACACGGTTTGGAAAAAGCGTTTCCCCCAACGGGGAGCATACAACAACTTGGCGAATAGCAACCCTAAGGTGTTCTGAATCAGCATGGTGCCGATGAAAAAATAGACATTGTGCAAAAAGGCCCGGGGCAATTGCTCGTTGAGAGGGTATCGCGTAAACAATTCCCGGAAATTCCGCAAGCCCACGAAAGCCCCCCGCGCCAGTCCTTTGAACTCAAACAGGCTGAAATAAAACGACTGAGCCAGAGGCCAAATCATAAAGACGGTATAAAGCAAAAAAGCAGGCAAGATAAAAAGCGCGATAATTCCCCAAGACGGCGCGGCATTACCCACGCCCTTAGCGCGTTTGCGCTTTTGGCGGTGAGCGGTTTTACGTTTCGTCAACCATTTGGAGAAAGGCATACGGCGGCTCCCCAAAAGGGATACCTTGCGGGAATGAGCGGGTAGAAACCACGAGAAGCCTGACGGGGCAGAAGACTTGTTCGCTTCCGCCCCGCCAGTAAGAGTTAACCTATTTCTTCTTCGGCTTGAACCATTGGGAAAGGCCGTCTTGCACGCTTTGGGCGACCTGCTCGGGCGTCATTTCGCCCAGTAGCATCTTCTGGATGCCGTTGCCCAACAAGACATGGCCCTGCGGGTTGCCGTAGCGGAAGTCCACCAGCATCAGGTAAGGGGTGGGGGTTTCGGCATAGAATTTGGCGAACTTCTGCAGCAGCGGATCGGTGGGCTTAGCCGAAGGCAAGGGCGAGAGTTGCTTGATTTTCTCGGTGAACATCTGGGCAAATTCGGGTGTACCCATCCATTCTACCAGTTTGATGGCTTCCTCTTGGTGCTTGCTTTTGGCGTTCACGCCGTAAGAGCCGTCCATCCAGCCGGGAGCCAGAGGGCCGTTGTGCACCGAATTGGGCGCCGGCGGCACGCGGAAGACGCCGATCTTGAGGTCGGGAGCCTGAGCGCGCCAGAAACCGACCTCAAAAGAACCGCCGATGAAGATGGCGGCCTGACCGGTGATGAAGAGGGTGCGCGCATCTTGGTAACTCACACCCACCACGTTATCGGGCATGTAAGGCTGGAGGTCTTTCACCAACTTGATGGAGGCTACATAGTTGGGATCCGTGAAGTCGGTCTCGCCGGCCAGCACCTTCTTTTCAAACTCGGGGCCGCCGTAACGAGGCGCACCAACGGCATCGTGGACAATGGGCAACATCCACGTGTCTTTGGCGGGCACTGCCAACGGTACATACCCGGCCTTCTTGGTGGTTTTCAGGATGTTGATGAAGTCATCCCATGTTTTTGGTTCGCTCAGGCCAAGTTTATTGAAAATGTCCTTGTTGTAGTAGGCGGCTACCACCTGAATGCCAAAGGGAACACCGTAGATGTGGCCGTCTTTGATGCCTGTGGCGCCTTTGAGGATGCCGGGGGTGAAGTTTTTAAGGGTCTTGACCTTGCCATCCAGCGGCACCAACTGCCCTGCTTCAACCAAGGGCTGCAGACCGCCGTAAGCGCGCAATTGAACGACGTCGGGTCCCTTGTCGCCCGTCAACCCTGTGGCGAGGATGTTGTTGTAATCTGTTGCCACAAACGGCACAAATTCAACTTTAACGCCCGGGTGTTCTTTTTCGTAGACGGCGAAGATTTCGTTGTAGGCCTTTTCGTCTTCGGTGCGCCATGACCAAACTGTGAGGGTTATGGGCTTGTTGGTGGTTGATGGCTGGGTCGCTGGCGCTTGGGTGGGCTTGGCAGGCGGTTGAGTGGCTTGCTGTTGTGGCGCCGCTGTCGGCTGTTGTTGAGGGGCTGCTGTCGGCTGGGCCTGCTTGCCGCAACCGGCCAGTGCTGTTGCCAGAAGCGCCAGCACTATCAAAATTGCGAAAACAGATTTCTTGGTCACTTTCTTTCTCTCCTTAGGTGAAATGTGGATACGAGTCAACTGAGAAAGGATTTTCTCTATTCACATGGCTTACCTCCTGTTGCTCAAGGGCGCTCAGTTCGGCTTGGAAAACGTACCGATCGCCGCGATAAGCCGATTCCGTGTATTCAAACGGTCGCCCCCATTGGTCATAGGTAATGCGCTTGTTTCTGAGTACTGGCGCTCCTTCGGCGATTTGCAGCAATTCCTGTTCTCTCCGGCTGCACAGATCCGCCCCGATCTTTTGCACTGCTCGTGCAGGAGTAATGTGATATTTTTCAGAAAGGATGTGGTAAAGGGAATGATTCTCAAAATCCTCGTCCAAAAGCGCCGAGACGCCGTTGAAATACAAATGGCTGCTCTCCAGGGCGACGGGCTCTCCCCCTGCCAGCCGCAACCGCTCCAGCAAAACGATCTTCCGGTCGGGGGTAATTTGGAGGGCGCGCGCCACCCGCAAAGGCGGGGAGATAAGCGCTAAGCGAATCACTTTGGCGCCGGGCTGAAGGCCGCGAGCCAGCATATCTTCTGTGAAACCGGTCAGCCGCGAAAGGCCATGTTCAATTTTGGGGGCGGCGACGAAAGTCCCGCGCCCGGGTTCCCGTCGTAAGAGCCCTTCGGTAGCCAGTTCTCGCAAAGCCTGGCGCGCTGTCATGCGGCTTATGTGGTATTGCTCACTTAGTTCTCGCTCAGAAGGCACCATGTCGCCCGGCTGCCATTCCCCCGAGGCGATTTTCTCGCGCAAGAGTTCCTTGAGTTGAAAGTAGAGTGGAAGAGGAGAGGATTTGTCAAGCATGGCGCCGCCCGCAGGCAAATGATGTCACCGAGTAAAATGGTATAGTGGTTCGGTGGTCTATACCAATATAGCAAACCTTGGGCAAATTGTCAAGTTTCCCCCTTTCTTGACCCCCCATTCAAACCATCCTACAATTGGGGCTGTTCGCTAACTTCGGAGGTGAAAGTGGCAGGTTCGGTATCTCGCAAACTGTCAAATTCTTTTGAGGGAGCGCTTGCCGGTGGAGGCGATCCGGCAACCTCTCCCCTTTATGTTTTTGGACCTTTTTTGAAGATGATAGTGGTCGCCGGCGTCGCTGAGGTGACGTTCGGCGCCAGTATTTGGCTGGTGATTCTCACCGTTGCCGTGGTCTCGGCCATGTACCGGCTTGTTATGCAATGGGTTACCGACGGCAGCGGGGGCAGTGGCCTTACCGAAGAGGAGTTTGGCGGTTGGGCGGTCAAAATCAACGCCAGCATTACCTTCATTGAGTACACGCTTACTTTTTTGGTTAGCATCGCGGCGCTGGTGACCTTCATAGCCGACCGAGTGCCCGCTCTGAACGAGCCTTTGCTCGCCAACTTGACCGGTAGGTTGTTGGTGGCGATAGCCCTTAGCGTTCTGACCGGCTGGCTGGTGAATTTGGGGCCTAAAGTCGCGGCGCGCACCTTCGGCCCGGCCACCCTCGCGGTTCTCGCTTTGTTGTGGTCAATGATAATAGCCACTATCCTCAAAATGGGGCTTCACCTGCCGCCGCTTCATCTGGAGGCTTTTACCCCCAAATATCTGCCCTACACGCTCGGAGGCTACGCGCGCATCCTCGCTTTGATGACAGGCATTGAAGTGTTTGCCAACCTCGTTGCCGCCTACGAAGGCACGCCCGAGGAAAAAGCCCGCAAGGCCTTTGGCAGTTTGCTCATCATCATGGGGAGCACCGCCCTGACCATGCTCATCGTTGGGCCTGCTATCTACAAAGTGGCCGACCCCCTCAATGAACAGGTTTCGGTCTTTACCCAAACGATGGATTACCTTTTGCCAGACCCATTGCCCTATATCGGCACTTTGATAGGCGTGGTGGTGCTCCTTTCGGCATCTGCCGCAAGCGCGCAGGGCATCCAAAACCTTTCGCTGGGCTTGAAAGACCGGCATTACGTCCCGCCTGTGTTCGGGCGGCGGAACAAATATGGCGTTCCGCCTTGGCCTGTGTGGACGGAGGTGGGTGTAGTTTCGTTGCTCTTTATTGCTTTTGGCACCCGCGAGGAGACTTATCTTTCCCTCTACGCTGCCGGAGTGTTTATTTTGTTGAGCATGACCTCCTGGGCGGTGATGAAACGCCTGTGGAGGAATTTGCGCTCGGAGTTTGACCTTTCGCATTTGCTCACGCTGATCGGCAGTTTCATCGCCGCAGTGCTCACCACAATTGCCACTCTCATCATCTTCGGCGAGCGCCTGAAGGAAGGTGCGTGGATTTATTTCGTCCTCATTCCTTTGCTTTATGCCGTCCTCACCTATTTCCGCAACAAACTCGGTGCCCCTTCGCCATTGAAGGAGAATTTGGGCAAACTGGAAGGCGGCTCTTTGTTGATAGACGGCGAGCCCAAGATGGAAGTGGTCTTGAAGGAAGAAGAGGTGCCCGAGGTGCCGGTGCCTGCTCCTGTTGAGGAATTGCCTGCGTGGGCGCGCGAGCGCCGCGAGATTCACCACATCCTCGTTCCACTGTACGGCTCGCCGCGTGCCGAGCAGGCGCTTGATTTCGCCAAGGTTATTGCCAAGGCGTTTGGGGCGCGCATCACTTTGCTCGCGGTGCTGCGCTACCGGACGGCCCGCGACCATTTGCCTAAAGAATTGGAGGCGCTTAGTCGGGAAAAGGCCGCTTATCTCGGCGGAATTGTCCAATCGCTGCGGGGGGAGGGTTTAGAGGCGGAGTATCGCGTTGAGGTTGGCCCGATTGTAGAAACAATAGACCGCATTGCGCGCGCTGAAAAGGCCGACTTGCTGGCAATGACCACTCACAGCCGCCATCCAATTCATTATTGGATGCTGGGTAGCAAGGCCAGCAAAATCCTCCAGCGCGTCAACATCCCCATGCTGGTAATTCACCCCAAGGAAGAAAGGGTTGAGCCGCGGTTTAGCAAAATTTTGGTTTCGCTTGACGGCTCGGAGTATTCGGAGCGGGTGTTGACTTATGTTTTCTCCCTTGCCCCGGCATTCAAGAGCAGTATCACTTTGCTTTCTGTGCCCGAAATTTCGGTTTCGCCCGAGGTTTACGGCTCGGTGGCCGATTATGTAGCAAAGTTGCAGAAAGAGGCTGAGCGTAAGACGCGAGCTTACCTTGAGCGCGTGGCAGCGATTTTGCGCTCGCGCGGTTTGCAGGTTACTGTCGTCGTGGGCAGTGGCGGCGACATTCCTTCACAGGCCATAATTGCCGCTGCCGAGCGCATGAACGCCGATTTGATAATGATGGCTACTCACGGCCGCGGCGGCTTAGACCGCATTTTGGTCGGCTCAACCACCGAGCGCGTTATTCAGGGCACCGACCGCCCGCTTTTCCTCTTGCCCATTCCCGAGGAAAGAAAGTTGTAGCATTTCCGGGGTCACCACTTTAGCAGGGCTACGCTTTCTTTCCATACAAGTGGCAGGGCGCCGATGAAGCCTATGGCGGCGGCGAGGGTTCCGCGCGCCAACAGTGGCATTGGTGCCCAAGCCATCACCGCGGCGGCAATCCCCGCGCCGAGCAAAGCCGCCAGCGGCGCGCGCCAGCCCGTCGCACCGAAGGATGGCACCCCTTTCCCCCGCCGTTTGAGCAAAATCAGGAGCAAGGTTGCCTCGGTGGTGAACGCGACCGCGTTTGCCGTGCCGATGCCCGTTACGCCGGTGAGGATGCCGCGCGCACCAATCCGCGCCCCCGTTGCAATTAGCGTGATCGCCACAGCGAGGTAAACCGCCGTGTTTATTGCCGAGGCGAATAGGGGGGTGAGCGCGTCCTGCTGGGCGTAGAATGACCGCGCCGCCAACTCCAGCAGGGCGTGCCCGGCAAGGCCGAGCAGGTATGCCCGCGCCGCCCATACCACCAGCCGAGTGCCTGCCTCGCCCAAGCCCAGCACCGGCACAAGCCCCGGCAGGGCAATTGCCAGCACCGCCGCGATCGGCAGGCTGAGCGCCAGCAAGCCGCGCACGCCGCGGTTGAACGTCGCCGCGAAGGCCTCCCATTCGCCGCGGGCTATTTGCTCCGAAAGCGTTGGCAAAAGCACTAAGCCTAAAGCCGTGCCGATTAGCGTTTCGGGGACTTGCATAATGAACCAACCGTAACTCAGCGCGCTGACCGCCCCTTGCCCTAAGCCCGAGGCGAGGTTGTCGCGGGCGAGGAAAATTAGTTGGATGAAGAACATGGTGGCAACGCGCGGGCCCATCAGGCTCAGCACTTTTTTCACCCCCGGGTGGGAAATTGTGAGCGCCGCTGTCCAGCGAAAGCCGTATTTCACCAAGCCGGGCACCTGCACGCCGAAATGGAGCGCCGCGCCCAACAGCACCCCGTACACTAAGCCGTAAATGCCGAAGCGATCGGCGAGCACGGTTGCGCCGAAAATTTGCCCGATGTTGTACATCAACGGGGCAAGGGCGGGCAGGAAGAAGTGCTGGTTTGCCTGCAAGCCTGCCGTTACCAGCCCGCTCAGCGAAAAAATCAGCGTGCCGATGAGGTCTAAGCGCATCAACGAGGCGGTGAGGTGCTGTTGCTCGGGCGTGAAGTTGGGGGCGATGCCGAACTTCCAGCGGATTAGCGGCTCAGCGAGCAGGGCGATGAGGAAGGCCAAGGCGGCGGTGATGACGAAGGCGAGGTTGGCGACACGCGAAAACAAATCCCACGCGGCGGGGCGACCGTAGCGGGTGCGGTATTCGGCGAGCACGGGGATGAAAGCCATCGCGAGCGCGCCGCCGGAAATCAGTGCGAAGAGCAGGTCGGGGAGGTTGTTGGCGGCGTTGAAAGCGTCCATCGCGGGGGTAAGGCGGAAGCGATGGCCGACCACGGTGATGCGGATGAACGCGAGTACTTTGTCGGCGGCCAAGAGGGATGCCAACATGAGGGTTGTGCGCGCAATGCGCGGTAGAAGGTGCTTGTGCTCGCTCATCTATTTCGTATAGCCAATGTAAAACGTTGGGGGATGAAACTCCGCGGCTCGCACCCTAACTCTTCCACCCCGAACATCGCTCCCACAGGGCACTGGGCATCATAGCACTGGGCATCATGATACAGGGCATCATGGCACACCTTGAGCATCGCTCACTTCCTTTTTAAGATCCACAGCACAACCGCCGCGACCGCGCCGCCTATCAGCCCCAGAAGCGCGGTTTGGCGCGTGTCCAGCAGGGTGGTTACGTTGCCTTCCACTCTGCCAGCAATCAGCACCTTGGCGTCAATTTGCTCAGCCTGCACGCCGCGGGCGGCCATCACCACTGCGCTCAAATCCTCAGCGGCAACTTCGTTTGCCACAATGACCGTGCCCATGCTGTCGTCCATGCTCACGTTCTTCGCCTGCAGGAATGCCACTGCCGAATTTTCAACCTGCGCTTCGCTTGCGCTCACTTTTTGCGCGGCCGCTTCGCTTATGTGCGCTTCTTGCGCCACGACCTTCTTCACCCCCGATTGGCTAATGCTTATGCTTTCTCCTTCAATTTCATCTACCGCTTGTTGGCTTATTTCCTTCTCCATTTTATTGCCTCCTTTATCGGCTTATGGTCGTTGGGTCGTAGGTGGAGCAGAAAAAACACAGAAGACACAGAAACACCACAGAAAACACAGAAAAAATCTGTGCTAATCTGTGTAATCTGTAGTTTGTTTTATCCACCGATTGACACAGATTTGCACCGATTGAAGGAGAAAACCACAGAAGACACAGAAATTTACAGAGAGCACAGAAAAAACTTCTCTTTGCGTTCTTTGCGCTCTCTGCGCCTCTGCGTTACCCTTGGCGCCCTTGGCGTTAACCTCCTCTGCTAATCTGCGTAATCTGTGGTTTTTAAAACTTTGCTCACCCATTCAATCTCGGCGGCAAAAATTTCCCTCGGTGGACGGGCAACATCGCTTGGCTTGACGCACCCTCCCTTCGTGCTGGTCAGTTCTTGCACGTCGTCAATTGTGATTGTGCCGTCATCCTCAATATCCAGCGGGTGGAGCACGCAGTAAAACGGCTTTAGCGCCCACGGGTGTTTGCCCAATGCTTCGGAGGCAAGTTGCAGGGCGCAATAGCCGTCCGGCGGAACCCAAAACACACACGCGCTGCCAAGCGGGTGCTCGGGGCGGGTGAGGACGCGCGTATGCCGCACTTTCCCGCAGGGCAGGTGAGGGTCGGGCTCGGTTTCATCGGTGAACCAGCCTGCGGGGTCTTCGGCCTCGGGTGGCAAAAAGCGCCGCACGGCTTCGGCGTTTTCCATTATTTTGGCAATCTCGCCTTCGCCCACCCAAACGCCGTAAGCGCAACAAGCGCCGTGGCACGCGGGAAAATCGCAACAGGCTATCGGCGCGGGCTGGTTCATGCGTTCAGAAAGTTTCATTTGTGTAATTCGTGGGTCGTTGCGTCGGGCGTCGGGGGGCGTAGTTTCCTCCGAGGGACAAAAACACTGAAACACCCGACACTGGAACACTTGACACTGGAACACCTGACACTGGAACACTTGACACCGGGCACCCTTCACCGGGCATCGTGGCACCGGGCATCGTTGTTCTGGGCATCGTGGTTCCCGCACACCTCACATTCCGGATTTTTCCGCAGTTTGATGATGTCAAAACTTGTGACGAAGAGGTTGTAAAGCAAAAGTTTGCCGATCAGGGGCTCGCCCACGCCCAAAATGAGTTTCAGGGCTTCGGCTGCTTCCAGCGTGCCGACCACGCCGGGGAGCGCGCCCAGCACGCCGCGAACTCCTTTCACCTCTTCGGGTGCTTTGGGGAAGACGCAGTTGTAGCACGGGCCCTCGGGGGCGTAAAACACGCTAACCTGCCCATCGTATTCGTGGATTGCGCCGTAAACGTAGGGCTTGCTTTGGCGCACCGCGGCGGCGTTGATTGCGTAGCGCGTGGCGAAATTGTCGCTTCCGTCCACGAGAATGTCGTAATCGGCGGCGAGTTGGTTGGCGTTTTCGGCGGTGAAGCGCGTGTTGTAAGCGTCAATTTGGATTTTGGGGTTGAGGTTGTGAAGGCGTTCGCGCGCCGCCTCAACCTTTGGCTTGCCCACTTGTGGCGTGGAATAGAGCACCTGCCGCTGGAGGTTGCTTTCATCCACGCGGTCGGCGTCAACAATGCCGATGCGCCCCACGCCCGCGGCGGCGAGGTAAAGCGCCGCCGGCGAGCCGATTCCACCGACGCCCACGATGAGCACCGAAGCGCTTTTTATCCTCCGCTGCCCCTCTTCGCCCACCTCGCGCAGGATGATGTGGCGGGCATACCGCCGCAAATCGTCATCGGTCAGTTCCGCTGTTGGGGGGATGGAGAACGAGGTCATCGCCTTCTCCAGAACTAAAACCACAGATTACACAGATTACGCAGAAAAACCGCGAGTTTATCGCTCTGTGAAATCTGCGGAATCTGCGGTTCTTTTAGTTTACTCTGTGAAAATCTGTGCAATCGGTGGATTGCCATTGTCTCTCACGGTGCGAATTAGCGCCTTGGGGTTACGCCGCCATTTCTCGGCTGGGCTTTTGCCGTGGGCAAGGGTGGTTAGCATCTTGGTCAGGGCTTGGTTTACGGGCGTGGGCACTCCCAGCCGTGCGCCAAACCGCGCCACCGCGCCGTTCAGCGCCTCCACCTCGGTGACGCCGCGCCCGCTGTGCAAATCAATGTGAAAGGAGGGCATTTTGCCGCCGCGCCCACTCCCCAACGCCTTTTGCATGAACGGCCGCAGGAAGGGCTGCGGCAGACGGCGCACGGCAAAAGCCAACGCGCGCACGGGCGCTTTAGGCAGGTTCACTACGGGCAGGCGCAGGGCTTCCATAACGCGCAGGGCTTCGCGCAGTTGCTCGGCCTCAAGGCGGGCGAGCGCGGGGTCGGCGAAAATCTCGCTTGGCGTCATGTCTAAAATGGCAGATGTGGCGTTCGCGGGCAGGTTGGTGAGCATTTTAGACCATTTCATCGCCGCGGCGTTGGGGTAGAGGCGCGGGTTCAAGCCCGCCGCGCGGGCGACCTTGGCAAACTCCGCCGCAAGCGGATGCCCGCCGCCAATGCCCAGCCCGCGCATACGCTCCACCTTTGCGTTGCCCACCGCGGTGCGCGCCACCGCCGTTGTGACCGCCCCAGCAATGACTTTGCCCTCGCCGAGCGCCCTTTCCAACTGCGCCTCGGCTTCCACGCCGTTGAGCAGGCTCAAAATCGGCGGAAATCGCTCAGCGTGCGGGTGGATTTCGTCCAGAAACGCCGGCAGGTGATAGTTTTTCAGAGCGAGGATGGCGAGGTCGTAAGGCGCCCTGTCCAGAGCCTCTTCCGGGGATGCGGCTATGTGCGGTTGGGGAATTGCGGTGACGCGCCCAGAAGCCCATTCCAGCCTAATGCCGTGTTTGCGGAGATGCGATGCGGAGCGTTCCCTAACCAGAAACGCGACTTCATGCCCCGCTTCGGCCAGCGCCGCGCCGATGTATGTGCCTATTGCACCTGCGCCGACCACCAAAAAACGCCATTCCGCAGTCATGCGATGATGATACCACAACCCCCCTTGACTGCGCTTTGGGTATGTGCTAAAGTGTAACTGCAAGGCAGCAGTTTGGCGAGGCCGTGCTTGCCCACCAGCGCCTGCCGAGCGAATTTATTTTTGGAGGTGTGTTGTGGCAGAGCGCCAAACCGGCACGGTCAAGTGGTTCAATGCAACCAAAGGCTATGGGTTTATCACCCCCGACGAAGGGCGCGACGTCTTCGTCCACTACAGTGGTATCCGCGGCACCGGCTACCGCTCGTTGGAAGAAGGCCAGCGTGTGGAGTTTGAGGTGGTTGAATCGCCCAAAGGCCCGCAGGCTCAAGATGTAGTCGTTATTGGTTGAGCAAGCGACCACTGACCGCAAAACGGGACGAGGATTTCCTCGCCCCGTTTTTTTTGTTGGTGTGTTTTTCTCGCTTGGTGAAAGGGAAACCACAGATTACACAGATTAGCACAGAGGTTAACGCCAAGGGTCACGCAGAGACGCGGAGGAAACAGAGACGCAGAGAGAAAATTTCTGTGTTTTCTGTAAATTTCTGTGTTCTCTGTGGTGCTTCTGTGTCCTCTGTGGTTTTCTTCAATCGGTGTAAATCTGTGTCAATCGGTGGATGATGACGCAGGGACGCAGAGAAAGCAGAGACGCAGAGAGCACAAAGAAGGGACGCCAAGGTCGCCAAGGACACGGAGGACGCCAAGGGTCACGCAGAGACGCGGAGGAAACAGAGACGCAGAGAGAAAATTTCTGTGTTCTCTGTGGTGCTTCTGTGTCCTCTGTGGTTTTCTTCAATCGGTGTAAATCTGTGTCAATCGGTGGATGGTACCGCCAAGTACCTTTACCGCGACACCGAAACTTTCACCACCTTGCCTTTGGCGTTCATTGTGATGCGCACGTAGTGCCGATGTGTGAACGACGCCGCGGGCACGCTCTTGCTCACTACAACCACTTTCCCTTTTATGCCGCTGCCTTTGGCGCGGCTTCCTTCGCTTTCCAGTGCCTCCGCCGCTACTTGCACGCTGAATCCTTCCGCACCAGGCAGGTACGCGCGCGCCATTTTCTTCACCTGTGAAAGCACCTTTGGAGGCAGCGAAGCCTCTTCCAGCACCTCTTCGCGGGCGGCGAGCACGGGCAGGCTCTGCGGCGAGCGCAGCACCCCTTTCGCTGCCAGTGCGCCCCGCAGGCTGTAAAGCGGGTCGCCGTAAAGCACAAATTCCATCAGAGTTTTTTGGTCTTCGGCATCTAAAAAACCTTGTTTGCGGTGCATCTCACGGGCGAAATAGACTTTGGCCTGCCGCAGGGCTTCACCGGCGGGCGCACCGGCTTTTAGCCTTTGCCAAAACAGCCTGATCAGCAAGTCCGCCCCCGCCAGCGGCGGCTCTAAACTGGCATAAGCGGTTGCAGTAGAGCCTATGAAGGCGTGCACGCCGTTCAGCAAAAAGCGCAGGGCAAGCGAGGTTTGCGAGGTCTTCCCCATCACATGAGCGCCGTAGCAGGCTTCGGTGGCTACAACTTTAGGGGAGCGGCCGTTTTGGGGTACGTCTTGAGGGCGCAGGGCAACCGGATAATCGGGTGAGCCGGAGTTGGGGCGGGTGGGGTCGCTTTGGCCGTACCAAGCCGAAGCATCAACCAGACCGTGCAGGTTGAAATAGCCGAATTCGGCGCGCGGCAGACCGCCGATTGTCTCGGCGTGGGTGGGCGGCGATGTCCACAGCGCTTTGGGCGAGCCTATGCTGCGGAACACGCTCAGCGCGGCGCGCTCCCACACCTCGGCTGTATAGCCTATGTTGGGCTTGCGCCGTTTTAGCCGCGCACGCAGCGCCTCCAGCAGGCGCTTCCACCATCCGACGCGCCGAGCCGCCGCGCGGTGGTAGGTTGTGATTCTGCGGAGGGCGCTCAACAGCAGCCCGGGGTCGCCGTCGGCGCTGTCGGGCAGGCGGCCAACCGGCCATTCGGGCACCAAAAAGTTTTCATCCCGCGAGCCGTATGGCGCATCGGAATGCACCACGTCGTCGGCATCTTCCACAGGGTTTGGCAGTTGGTGGAATGGGATGACTTTGTCGCCGCCGAGTATCAGCACCGCGCCCACCATGCTTCCCTTTTTTGCTAACGCCTTGTCCAACTCGGCCAGCAGCCGTTTGACCGCCCACGGGTCGGAATGGTTGACCGGCTTGACGTTGTGGAGTTTCGCCGAGGTTGGGTCGTCGGCCAGCAGCAAAATGGCTTCCCAATCTTCGCGAGCGCTTACCGCTTCCACCAGCCTGTGGGCGTGCTCCAAAATGCTTTTTGTTGCGCCGAGGCCGTATTGCTCCTCCAATCCCTTGCGCGATGAAAGCACCACATAGTAGGGAAAACGCCCGTCGGCCTCGGTTGGGGAAGGCACGGTGAGGCGCTTGGCAATTTCCTTGAGGTTTGGGCGGGGTGGCGCGGCTTGCCGCGGAGGTTTGCTTGTTGGGGGAGGGGTTTCCTCAGGCGGCAGGTTGGGCGCTTGCTCGGCCTTTTTGGGGGTGGGGGAGGATTTTTCGGCGTTGGTGTGCGGCTTTTCGGGAGCGGTTTTGGGCGCGCTCAGGATGTTGATGCCCAACGCGGCGGCAATATCGGCCGGCAGCGGCAGTTCCAGTGGGGCGCTCAGGTCGTCCGGCCACAAGGCGCGGTAAGGATGCTCTTTGCCAAACAGCCGCCGCACCACGCGCTGGGCGGGGTCGTCGTTGGCCGCGGTGTGTAGCAAAGCCACGCTTTGGGCTTCTTCGCCGCTTTGGGCGAGGTGGTGCGCCAAGATGAGGCGGATGGGCAAGGCGCGCGGAAACATTTTGTGGTAGCGGCGGGCGAGGTGCAGGGTGGCGGCCCAGTCGCCCTCGGCCCAAATTAGGCGCAAATGTGCAACGGCGAGCAATGCAATTTGCTCGTTGCCGGGGAGCACGGCGAACAGTGCGGCTTGAGCGCGCTCAAGTTCACCTTGTTTCATGGCCTCGTAGGCTCGGCGCAGTGCTTTGCCCCACGCCGGCGCGTTGGTAGAGTTTGCGCCCGAAAGGGCGGCCAGTGCACCGGCTACCACAGCCTGCTGTTCATCCTCTTCGGGCAGCGCTTGCCCCAAGGTGAAATAGGCTTCGGCGAACTCCGGGTCGGCTTCGGCTAATGCCGCGGCGAGTTTGGCGGCGCGCTCGGCCTTCCCTAAGCCGAGCAAGGCTTGCGCCTTCAGCAGGGTTATTTCAAGGTCGTTGGGGACGAATTGCAGATATTCATCGGTGGCTTGGCGCGCAAATTCCCAGTTGTGCTTTTTCATAGCGAGATTGATGATTTTCAGCCACTCTGTTCGCGGAAGTAGTTTCATCGGTTGCACCTCTGTGAGAGTGTTTTAGATTGCTCGCATTGTGCGGAGCCGTTCTACAGCGGCCAACGGTATTTCGTGTAGCCAAGAGCAATTTCGCATAGCCAGTAAAGCAGTTTCTATACGATTTCTGATTACCCAACACAAATAGGAGTTACACAGTTCTCCTCCTTAATGTCGCCGCGAGGCGGTCGTAGACCGCCGAAGCGGTCTCCCCCATTGTCTGGGGGATGGCTTCGCCGCCTACGGCGGCTCGCCATGAAATGAAAACGAGTGCTTCTACGAGCAACTGCGTAAGTCCTGACAAAATAAAAGGTGCACTCAATCATCGCCTCATTGATCCACAAATCCCATCTTGCATTATCTCTCCATACTTGATCTCTCCCTACCCCCGCTCCGGCGAGGCTTTGCTTTCGCTCAGCCCGCCGGAGCCGCCCCCTTCCCTCCCTTACTAAGGGAGGGAAGGGGGCAGATGAGCCGAGCGGAAGCGAGGCTCATCGGGGGATAGGAGAGATTGGGATAGAATACAGCGGTTTGTCAGTCCATCAGAGCTGTAGCCCTATTTTTGTGTCGGGTAGTCAGTACGGTTTCTCTACAATCTCTCTTCCAATCAACCGTGCACAAGGTTTATCACCGAAACAGCCATCAACTGCCGTTGCACAGCAAGGTTATCCGGATCAAGCCGCGCGGCCTCGCGTAGCAACTCCTCGGCGGTTTGGAAATCGCGAATTTCCTTTGCTGCGAGCGCGGCGTAGTAGTAGGGCAGGGGGTCATGGGGGGCATATTCCCGCGCATGGGCATAGGCTTCAAGGGCATCTTTGTAAAGGCCGCGCGCCGCCTCGGCGCGCCCTAAGGTGAGCCAAGCCTCAGCGCTCTGCGGCGCGGCCAGTGTGGCCTTAGTCAGGTAATGCACTGCTTGGTCAAGATTGCCTTCTTGCATTGCCAAGCGTCCCAGCAAAAGGAACAGCCTACTTTGTTCCTCCGGCGCGAGGAAATCGGCAAACGGCAACGCCTGCCGCGCCGCTTGCTGTGCCTCGCTTGGGCGGTTTGCATCGGCCAGCGCCTCAGCCAACCCAAGCAGAATGCGCGGCTCGTCCGGATGCTGTTCGCTCAACTCGCGCCATTTTTCCAGCCCTTCCTCCGGGGCAACTTTGCTCAGCAGGCGCGCTTGCAAAACTTCCAGATCTACCGGCGGCGCGCTATCGGCTTCGGCAATGGCTTCTTCAACCACCTGCAGGGCTTCGGAATCTCTGCCAAGGCCGGAAAGGGCTCGCGCCAAGCAAGTTGCCGCTTCGGTGGTAAGGCCTTCCTTTTGCCGCAAGCGCTCGGCTATTTCAAGAGCAGTTTGGTGATCGCCGAGGTGCTGGGCTATGCGCGCCCGCAAACTCAGGGCTTTAGGCGAATTTTCGCCGAGTTTTAGGGCTTCGTCAGCGTACGTTGCGGCTTCCATAGGCCGACCGAGCGCAAACAGTACTTCTGCCAGTGCAAGGTAAACCGCGGCATTGTTCGGAAAGTCGCTTTCGGCTTTTCGGAGTGCATCCAAGGCACTTTGGCGGTTATCTGCTTTCAAGAATGCCTTGGCGAGTCGCAGGCGGTGTGGCAGGTGGTTGGGCTCCAGTTCGGCAGCGCGGGTGTAGTGCTGAATGGCGCTTTTGTCGTTGCCAAGGGCCTCGTCAACGCGAGCGGCGAGCGTATGCCAGCGCGGCTCACCGGGGAAAATGCCCAAGGCCGCCTCTATGGCCGATTTTGCGCGCTCGGCCTTTTCTAACCCCAAGGCGAGGCGCGCGACCAATGCTTGCCCCTCGGCAAAGCGCGGCTTGGCCTGCACAGCGGCCTCGGCGGCTTCAAGGGCAGGGCGTGGCTTCCCAAGCCATTCCAAGTAGAGGGCTACCTGAAATGCCGTCAAATGGTGGCCTAAACGCGGGCGTTCCGGCAGGGTTTTGCCGTTGGGCGTTTCGCCTGCGCGGCGTTTGGCGCTCCACCACGCCGCAGCATCGTCCAGCCAAGGACTGTGGAGCAGGGCGTCGGCGGCGCGGGCGTGGAAAATTGCCTCGCCGCGCAACTGCCAGCGTTCCAAAGCCGGATGGGCGCTCGGCGTTGCCTCACTTGGAGAGCCGAGCAACGCGGCGGCTTGAGCAAGTGCGCTCTGCCATTTAGAAGCGGCCTCCGCTCCCAAAGCCTCTTTGCCCGGAGCGTGGGCAATTTCTTCTACCGCTTCGGCGCGCTCCTGCGCTTCGGCGGTCAGCACCGTGAAGCGCGCCACCCGCAAGAAATTCAGCGGGCTGTACGGGGCGGATTCGGCAGCGCGTGCGGCGAAGTCATTTGCCTCTTTCCACGCCTGCAATTCAAGCGCCGCCTCAGCCGCTGCCGAAAGCAGGGCGCTATTGGCTTGGTGTGGCAAACGGCCACGCGCTTCGGCGAACAGGCGCTCGGCGCGGGCACGGTCGCCGGAGCGTTCTGCAAGCCGGGCTTGCAAAAACAGGGCGCGCGCGCCGCTTGCTCCGGCAGAAATTGCTTTTTGCAACATCTTGGCCGCCGCCACTTCTTCACCGGCTTCCAGTGCAAGTTCGGCGCTCAGCAGGTAACAGCCAATGGCTTCTTCTCCTTGGACTGGAATGGCGGCCAGCAACCGGCGCGCCCGTTCAGGCATCAGTAGGTCACGGGCGGCCTCGGCGGCCATTTCACGCAAGCCGCAGTTTTGCGGCTCGGCAGCCAAGAAGCGCTCGGCGGCTTCAACGATGAACCGCAGGCCGCCGGTTTTGCGCCACAAAAGCATGGCTTCGCGGTGCAGTTCGGCGTCGCGAGGATGGTTTTTGAGTGCCTCTTGCAGGGTGTTGTTGGCCTCGTCTTTTGCCCCAAGGGCAAACAGGCTTTGTGCGAGCGCAAGGTGTAGCCGCGCTGAGGCTTTGGCGTTTGAAAGCGCCTCGGGCAGAGAAAGGGCGATGCGCGCCGCCTCGGCGGCTTTTTGGTGCTTTTTCTGTGCCCGCAGGGCGTGGATCAACTCAAGATACCATTCCAACGGCGCGTTTTCCTGCATTTGCACCGCGCGCCGCAGGCATTGCTCGGCTTGTTCCGCGGCGTCCAGTTCTAACATCCGCTTGCCAGCCTCAGCGCACACTTCTGCTTCGGGGAAGGCATCTTCGTCCAAAAGCGGCGAAAGCGCGGCCAGCGCGGCGCTTGGGTTTTCGGCGGCGAGGAAAGCATCGGCCAGCACCAGCCTCAAGCCGTAATTTTTGGGCGAGCGCGCCACCGCCTGCTGAAGCACCTCGGCGGCTTCATGGGCTTTGCCGTTTTCCACTGCAAGTTGGGCGTATGCGCGGGCTTCGTCGGGGGCAAAATCGCTCAGCAGGCAAGCGTTGTAGGCGGCGGCAAGGGCTTTCTCGGGAAGTCCAGCGGCGGCGTAGGCGCAGGCGGCAAGCGAATGAAATTCGCGGTCGTGTGGCGCAAAGGGCAAGGTCTCCTCAACCACTTCAACTGCGAGGTCGCTCTTACCGGCCGCGAGGGCGGCGCGGAGCAGGCCGCGCGCCACCTTCAATTTGCGCTCAATTTCGCCAGTGGGAATTTGCCCGTAGGCGGCAAGGTAGACTTCCAGCGCCGTCTTGGCTTTGCCCAAAGCCAAAAGCGAGTCGGCCAGCACGGTGTTTAGGTCGGCGCGGAGGGTGCTTTCTTCCCCAGCAGATGGCTTGCCGAGCGCCGCTATTGCCTTTTGCGCTACCTGCGCGGCCGATTCGTAATCTTCAACGGCATAGAGCGCGCGGGCATAGGCGAGTAGGTGGATTGGGGACGCTCCCTCCTTTTCGGCGTGCGGGGCTATCACCGCTTTGGCTTTGTGGGGGTTGCCCAAGTGCAAATATGCCTGAGCAAGCAGAAGGGCGGCTTCGGGATTTTGGCGGTATTCGTGCTTGCCTTCAAGCAAATTCTTGAGTTCTTCGTGCTTACCTAAAGCGGCAAGGGCTTGGGCAAGGGCAACTGTGGCTTCGGCGTCGTTGGGTTCCAGCGTGATGGCTTTTTCAAGGTGTGGAAGGGCGTGCGCCGGATGGTGGGCTTGCAGCAAAAACTCGCCGAGTTTGCGGTGCAGGGCAGCATGGTTGGGCAGGAGGTCAATTGCAGTTTGTAAAGTTTCAATGGCGGCGCTCAGCCCTTCCTGCTTGCGGTTTATTTCGGCGAGGGCAAGGTAGGCTTGCGGGGTAGGTTCAATTGAGACCGAGCGTTCAAGATGGCGTTTGGCTGCTTTCAAGTTCCCTTTGGCAATTTCAATGCGCCCCAAAATAGCCAAGGCAGGGGCGTGTTGAGGCCGTTCGGCGAGCAGTTTTTCGGCCGCGTCGCGGGCCTCGTCAAGTTCTCCGTGGTTTAGCGCCAGCGAAGCAAGGTTGAACAAGTCGTCGGGGCGCGGGTTTTCGGCCGTGAGTTGGCGGTATGCCTCAAGTGCCACTGTCGGGCAACATTCCGCGGCCGAATTTGCCAAAAGCCGCAGCCTGTTCGGGGTTCGTTCCAGGGTGTTTGCCCACAGCGCCGCTTCCGCCGCGGCGGGGTGTTGGCCCGTTTTGCCGAGCAGCGCCGCCGCGCGGTTGAAAGCGTCTGCGTCCATTGGGGAACTTTGGGCGGCAAACAGCGCCGTTTCGGCCGCGGCTTCCATTTCTCCCACCGCTACCAGCACTTCCACGAGGGGATTGAAGATGTAGGAAGGGACATCGGCGTTGGGGAGGCGCTCAGCGGCGGCCAAGGCGTAGTCGCGGGCGGCCTCGGGGCTGCGGAAATGGTGCACATAAGCCCAAACGGCGAGCGTTGCCGCTTTTTGTGGGGTGGGGGGGAGCACCTGCCGGGCTTTGTCGTTTTCGCCGACTTCGCTCAGGGCAAAGGCATAGCCCGCGGCGTACTCTTCATTTTGGGGCAGAAGGCTAAACGCTTTTTTCCACCATTCCAGCGCCGAGGCAAAATCGTTGCGCTCGGCGGCGAGTTCGGCTTCTTGCGCTGAAAGCAGGGCTAAACTTTGGGAGAACTCGCCGCGCGCTTGTTCAAAGCGCTTGTGGGCATCCGCGTTTTGCCCTGCCGCGGCGGCTATCATTGCCGCTTGCCAAAGTTTGTAGGAAAGGGGCGTTTTGGAAACTGAGGGGCTTTCAATTTTGCTCGCAATTTCGGGGTGAGAATGGCGCACTTCCCAAAGAAGCCGCAAGGCGCTTTGCGGCGGTAACATTGCTAAAAACTTGGCTATGGCCGAGGCCAGCGCTTCGGGTGTCTGGGGTTGGGCAAGCAGAGCGTGCAGGTAAGCCCGTTCGCCGGCTTTTGAGCCCGTCACGGCTTCGGCGAGGTTGTCGTTTTTGTCGGCCTGCAAGGCAATGGATAGCGCCGCGGCCAGCCGTTGGAAGGGTGGCTTTTCGGCGATGATGGCCGCGCTCAGGTCATCGCGGCTTTTGTCCGAAATCTCGCCGAGGCGCCGGGCAAGCAGGAGGGTGCGCGCAAACTCTTGCGGCAACGCGCTCGCGGGCAAGTCGGCGGCAACGGCGGCCAGCACCGCTGGCTTCCATTCCGCCAAATCATCGCCCAAAGTTTGCAGTGCGGCTTTCCCAAGCGGCGAGTGGAGCGCCCGCCACAAAAGCGGGTTGTGCCACAACGCCCGCGCCACGGTTTTGAAATTGGCTTCCGAAAGGCGTTCTCTCAGTTCCAGCAGAAAGGGAAGTGCCATTTTGCGCCCCAAGTCCTTAGGATAAGTGCAGGATGTATTGGTAGGAGTAAACCATCATGGTAATGCCCAAAGCGATGAGGAAAAGGGCTGTACCAGCGGTAGTGCGCACCAGTTTGTTCAAAGAAATTAGGAGAGCGTTGGCGTTTCCGACCAAACCCGAGGCGTCTTCAAGCATTCCTTTTTGGGCGAGTTTGGCGGTGCGGGTGGCAACGCGATGGACATCAGCGCTGAGAGCGCGGGTGACCAGCACGAAAACGCCCACGGCGAAGGTAGCCAGTCCGCTGAGGAACACTAAGATGCCGATCCACATCCGCAGTTGTTCAGGGGTGAGTGTTTGCATACTTGCCTCCTTTGTTTTGTGATGTGGCAAGATGTTGCAAAGAGTATGCCAATTGGCGGCAACAAAAAAGGGCGAACATCAGTTCGCCCTTTTGGGGTGTGAGTGCTAAGAGCCTATCCGGAAATTCCTTAGTCACGCAGTTCACGGTTTCTGTGTCGTTGCGAGGCGGGCGAAGCCCGCCGAAGCAATCTCCCTCAGCGTCCGGGGGATGGCTTCGCCGCCTACGGCGGCTCGCCATGACACAGAACAACGACTTTCGCCTGTTGGGCCCCCTCAACCGCGTAAGTCCTGTACAGAAGTTACCCAGTTTGCGGTTTCTGTGTCGTTGCGAGGCGGGCGAAGCCCGCCGAAGCAATCTCCCTCAGCGTCCGGGGGATGGCTTCGCCGCCTACGGCGGCTCGCCATGACATCATCTGTGGCGACAAGTCGCCGCACTCTAAAGGCGAGAAGCGATGCTATGATGCCGTGCGGATGGCGTAGACAGCGGCGGCCAAGGCCGAGGCCACGTTTAGCGATTCTTTTGCCCCAAACATGGGCAGCGAGACCACGGCGTTGGCAAGGCTGAGCAGCGCGGGGTCAATTCCGGCAACTTCGTTCCCGAAGACAAGGAGCAAGTGTTTGGGGAGTTCGGTTTTTAGCAGTGTTTGGAGGGGAATGGCGGTTGGGGCGGTTTCCATCGCCCAGATTGTCCAGCCCTCAGAGCGGAGGCGGGCGGCGAGTTGTGGGGCGTTGAGGTGCTTGCTCCACGGCACGGTGCGCTCGGCGCCCAGCGCAGTTTTGGAGATTCCTTGGTGGGGTGGGGTAGGGGTGATGCCGGTGAGGTAGAGGTGGGTTATGCCCGCGCCGTCGGCTGTTCGGAACGCTGAGCCGACGTTGTAGGCCGAGCGGAGGTTGTCCAGCAGAAGCGCGATTGTGGGGTGCGGAGTGGGGGAGGGGCGCGACATAGGATTTGTGGGCTGAGGGTACACCGCCACGCCAATGATGGCTTCTCCGCCGCAAATGGGGCATTGGCGCGTGGCGGAATGGCTTTGGACGGGCGCTTCTGCAAAGCGGAAGCCGCAGGCGCGGCATTCCCAAAAGATGCCGATTGGTTTGTTTTGCATGTGGGGGATTATAGCAGAGCGGCGCCTGGAGCAAGAGTTTGTGTTTGCGATAATCGTACTTATCGGAAGCATTTAGGGGCGGAGTATTGAGGTGCTGGGGTACTGAGGAATTAAGGTGTGGGGATTAGGGTATTATTGGTATTACCTACGCGAGTGCGGGTGCAATATGCTATTTTGGGGATCGCTCTTCTCAAAAAGTCGCCGTAGGGCGACTTCGCAAGCAGTGGGTGCAGTTTCAACTGCCGCCGCTTGTGCCCTGCGACTAAAGTCACTGGCTACAGGTTGCGAAGTTCACCTGCGTGGACTTCTGCTCACGTCGCGATGAAGAGTTTGAAGAGTTTGCCTTCGCTCTCCCCGCCTTATGTCACCGCGAGGCAGGTCGTATACCAGCGAAATGGTGGCGGCTTGCTATGAGATGAATGCGAATTCAGTTTTTTCGGAGGTTGGTAATGGCGAAATCACCTATCCGTGCCGTTATTTTGGATTTTGGCGGTGTGTTGCTTCAACTCGGTGATCCCGAGCCACATGAGGAGTTGGCGCGTGAAATCGGGATTCCCGTTGAGCAGTTGCGCTATGAAATTTTTGACGGCCCGCTCAGCCTCGCCGCGCAGCGCGGCGAAATTTCCCCTGAGGAACTTTGGCGCGAGTTGGCGCGGCGTTGGGGTTTGCCTGCGGGAAAGTCTGGCTGGTTGGCTTTGCGTTTTTGGGAGGGTGTTCGTTTTGATTTTGTTTTGATAAATTGGCTACGCGAAATCAAGTCTTTTTACCGCACAGGTTTGCTTTCCAACGCTTGGAGCGACTTACGCACAATACTTACCCGCCTTGGCATTGCCGACGCATTTGACGTCATGGTCATTTCGGCCGAAGAGCGCTTGATGAAGCCCGACCCTGCGATTTACCGCCTGACTCTTGAGCGGGTTGGGGTGCGGCCGGAAGAGGCAATGTTTGTGGACGACCGCGAGGAAAACGTGCAAGCGGCGCGTGCCCTCGGCATTCACGGCATACGATACCGCTCGCGCGAGCAGGTTTTCGCCGAATTGCGCACCCTCGGCATTCCCACGCCCATTTCCAAAAAAGCAAACCGGTAGAGGGCGGCAGCGAGCGCGTCCTCTACCGGTTCTGGAGCGCAGGATACTCCCCTACTCTGCCTGAGGATGCTTAAGTTTGTAAGATTCTTACCATAATTGTTTAGGGTTGTTTAGTGGACGCAAAAAACGCTTCGCTCCTTTTCTAACCGTCTTTCACCTGCACGAGGTAGTAATTTTTCTGCCCGCGGCGCAGTATCAACACCTCGCCGTCCACAAAATCGGCAGTTTTCACCCGTCGCAAGGCATCGGTGACGCGCTTGTTGGCGAGGTAAACACCGCCGCTCTTTATCAAGCGCCGTGCTTCGCTTTTGGAAGATGCCGCGCCGACGCGCACCATCAGATCCACAAGCGCCATGCCATCGCCGGCGACCTCCTCCGCGGGGATAACGGCATGGGGCACGTCGCGGAAAATGTCGCGCAGGTCGTCGGCGCTCAAGCCAGCAATGTCGCCGCCAAACAACACCCGAGAGGCCTTTTCGGCCTTCGCCAGTGCCTCTTCGCCATGCACCATGCGCGTAACCTCACGGGCTAACGTGCGCTGTGCGAGGCGCTTTTCCGGTTCTTCGGCGACGGCGCGCTCAAGTTCGGCTATCTCCTCTTTGCCGAGCAGGGTGAAATACTTGAGGTACTGGACAACGTCGCGGTCATCGGTGTTTATCCAAAACTGATAGAAGCGGTAAGGCGACGTGCGCTTAGGGTCAAGCCAAACCGCTCCGCTTTCGGTTTTGCCAAACTTTGTGCCCGCGGCGTTGGTCACAAGCGGCAGAACAAGCCCGTAAGCGCGGGCGCCGCGCACCTTCCGAATCAAGTCAATTCCAGCGGTGATATTGCCCCACTGGTCGCTGCCGCCCATTTGCATCACGCAGTTGCGCTCATCGTACAGCGTAAGGAAGTCGTAAGCCTGCAAAAGCATGTAACTGAACTCGGTGAACGAAATGCCGTTATCCTGCTGGAGCCTACGCCGCACCGATTCTTTGGTGAGCATATAATTGACCGTGAAATGCTTGCCAATATCGCGCAGGAAGCCGATCAGATTCAATGGCAAAAGCCAATCGGCGTTATTCACAAGCAGTGCAGGGTTTTGAGGGCGGTCAAAATCCAAAAAACGCATCAACTGCGCCTTTATGCCCTTCAAGTTGAACTCAATCTCCTCGCGGCTAAGGATTGGGCGCTCTTGGGATTTGCCGCTTGGGTCGCCTATCATGCCCGTCCCCCCGCCGGCAACGGCTATGGGCTGGTGGCCGTAGCGTTGCATGTGCACCAGCGCCATTATCGGCAAAAGCGAGCCAACATGCAAACTTGGTGCGGTAGGGTCAAAGCCGATATAAACAGCAATTTTTTCCTTCTCAAGCAGTTCGCGCGTACCTTCGGTGGCGTCGTAAATCATCCCGCGCCACGCAAGTTCTTCGTAAACCGAGTTCTCCATTAACTTACTCCTGTTATCAAAACTTTTGTCGCAATTATAGCATGGGGGAATTGGGCTTCTACGGCCACGGCATTTGCAACACATAACACGCCAGTGGCGAAGCCAAAACTAAACCAAGCGAAACGAGAAAGCCAACCACATACATAAAAAGGTGCGTCGCAAAACTTTTTCCTCCCCAACGCCTGTCGCACCAAACCCATACAAAAACCCATACCGCAAGGGCTACAAGGGTAAGCGCAGGCCTCGCTGAGGTTTGCGTCAACACCCCAGCCGATACAGCCCACATTCCCAACGGATTTGCTACCCCCAACGCAAAGACGCCCACGCCTGCCGCGAAGAGCGCGGCGGCCTCGTGTCCACCAAGGGGCTCCGAAAGAGGTGGCGCTTTCATCTACCTCACTCCAAAAACCATGAAGACGAAACGCCGCTCGTGCTGAGCGCACCCAGCAATGCCACCATCAGCACCACGGCAAGAGTAGCAAACATCAACAACCGGCTTGCGATCACTAATGTTTGCCCGCCCCCTTGATCTCGCCTGCCAGCATATAAACGGTAGTTCAGGTACACGCATGCGGTAGCCAGCACCGGCACCATCATCCCCCACGAAGCCATCCACGGCAGAGCCCAAGTTGCCCATTCTCCCCCTTCGCGCCACACCTGCGGCCGGAAATACATCACCCACATTCCGCTAAGCGGCGTTGCCCAAGCAAGGAAAAGCAACCCAAACCACAGCCAACTTTTACTTTCTAATGGAAGCCAGCGAGGTCTCCACGTTTCCCCCACCCTGCCCATGCTACTTACGCAGAGGAAAGCCAGCACTACCAGCGGTATGCCCAGCGCCAAACCATGAATGCGCGCCCATAATGTCATCGGTTTCTCCTGAACGGACTATTGAGCCACTTTAAAGTTTAGTGAGAAAAGGGCGCAGTTGGAAGAGACAAACCGCACTATTTTTGTGGGATGGTTGTCACTGTTTGGTGATTAGTGCTACGGTGTCAGGTATCTCTGTGTTGGGTCCTCGCCAAATGGCTACACGAAGCGCGGCTATTCTTTTTTGAGGATAGCCAAGGTTTCAATATGGTAGGTTTGGGGGAACATGTCAAACGGGGTTGCAAAGGCGAGACGATAACCGCGGCGCGCCACCCGCTTTACATCGCGCGCCAAGGTGGCCGGATCGCACGAAACATAAGCAATCACCTCCGGCTTCATCTTCATCAGAGCGTCCAAAACTTCCTTCTCCAAGCCGGAGCGCGGCGGGTCAAGCACCACCACCTCCGGCGCAAAACCCTGCTCGGCGAGGTAAGCAACCGCTTGCTCGGCGGGTGCTTCGTAGAGTGAAACATTATCCACTCCGCCCAAATTCACCTCAAAATCGGCGCAGGCGCTCCACGAAGATTCCACCGCCACCAACTCGGCCGTCCGCTCGGCCAACGCCGCGCTAAACAGCCCAACCCCGCTGTAAACCTCCAAAACCGAGCCCATCCGCGGCGGCAGCGCGCCGAGCAACGCCTCCAACAGCAACTCCGCGACGCCGAGGTTTACCTGAAAGAACGACTCCGCCGAAACGCGGAACGCCCGCCCGCCCACTTCCATCACCAAATAGCGGCGCCCCGAAAGCAAAAACGATTCCCCCCACGGGTTGGTGTAAACCGCCGAGGTCGGGAAATCCACCGCAAAGGCAGGCGGCACGTCGGTTTCGCCGCGCAGCCACAGCATCAACTCATCGTTTGCGCCTACGCGCAGGTGGACGCGCGTGATGCCACTCTGCGGGTCAATTTCCAAGCCGGGGATGACGGCACGCAACGGCTCTGCGGCAAGCAGGCAATCCTCCACCGGCAGGACGGCGTGCGAGCCGGCAGAGCGAAAGCCCACCTTCCCTTCCGGCGTGGGATGAAGTTGGATGTGGTTGCGGTAGCCCCACTGCTTGGGCGACGGGACGCATTCCCCCACTGGCGGCTCGGCAATGCCGCCGATGCGCTGAAACTGCGAGCGCACAATTTCGGTTTTGGCTTGAAGTTGCGCCGAATAGGCAACATGCTGGTAATGGCAACCCCCACACAGGCCGTAATAGGGGCAACGCGGGGCAAGCCTACTCGGCGCGGCCTCCAGCACTTCCACCGCAACGCCGCGAGCAAAGTGCGCCTTTTCTTCCGTTAGGCGCACGCGCACTCGCTCGCCGGGGATGCCGCCGCGGACAAACACTGCCCGCCCATCCTCCAGCCGCCCCATTGCTTCGCCGCCGTATGCCCAAAGGTCAAGTTTGATGGTGTGCATGGGTAAAACCTGATAGCGTCAAGGACGCCAAGGATAAAAACCACAGATTACACAGATTAGCGCAGATTTTTCTGTGTAATCTGTAAATTTCTGTGGTTTGTGGTGTTTCTCCACCTACGACCCAACGACCTAACGACCCAATCCCTCAGTACCTCAATCCCTAAATCCCTCTTTCTTTCTGTGTCCTCTGTGGTTTTCTTCTCCAATCGGTGAAAATCTGTGTCAATCGGTGGATATTTTCCTACGGTTTCTCTTCTGTGTTTTCTCCTCACATACAGCGATCACCCCTTTGCGTGCGAACCGGCGACGGCGGTTACCAAGCGGTCAGGTTGAAGGTAGCGGCGCGCGGTCTCCAAAATCTGCTCCGCCGTGATTGCCCGCACAGCGTCGGCAAATTTCCGGTAGTAGTTAAGCCCTAAGCCGTACCGCTCAATCGTCAGCAAAGCGTTTGCCACGCCCGAGTTGCGCTCAAAACTCAGCGGCAGGCTACCCACAATCCCGTCTTTGGATTCCGCCAGTTCATCTTCGGTAACCGGCTCGGAGACGAAACGGCGGATTTCGGACTCAATCAATTCCACCGCGCGCTCCACATTTTGCGGAGCGACGCCCGCGTTCACCACCCACGGCGCGGGGCCATAGCCTCCCTGAAGTTCCGAATAGGCGTAGTAAGCCAAACCCGCTTTTTCGCGCACGGACTTCCCTACCCTGCCCATCATGCCGAAGCGCCCGAGGATGGTGTTGCCCAGCATCGCGGGCAGGTAATCGGGCGAACGGCGCGAGGGACCGGCAGAGCCCATCACAATATCGCACTGGCTCTTTTCGGGGATGAACACATCGCCGCGCAAAGGCTCATTTGGCAGCGTGAAAGGCGGCAGTTGCGGGGGCGGCGGCTGGTCGGGGTTCTCCCAATCCCCCAGCACCGCAGCAACATGCTCAACCGCCTCTTGCGGCTCAAGTGCTCCCACAACCACAATTATCATGCCGCGCGCGCCGTAACAGCGGCGGTGAAAATCGGCCACATCCTCACGGGTGATCGCCTGCACCGTCTCGGGGAAACCTTCATCAGGCAGAGCATAGGGATGGTCGCCGTAAAGCAGGCGGTCAAACTCCAACGCCGCCATTTCGCCGGTATCCTGGGCACGGATGGCGAGCGAGGTCAGCCACTGGGCGCGCAGTTTTTCCAGTTCATCCTGCGGAAAGGTGGGGAAACGCACAGCCTCGTTGAACACCTCCAGCAAAAGCGGCAAATCCTCGGCAAGCGCCTGCCCGCTAAAACCGGTTGTGTGCTTATGCCCCCGAAAAGCGAGGCTTGCGCCGTTGGATTCAAGTTTCTCAAAGAGGGCGTCAAAAGTGAAACGGCGGGTGCCGCGCACGAGCGCCGCGGCGGTAAATTGCGAAAGTCCGAGTTTTTCGCGCGGCTCGCACAGCGCGCCAACCTGAAGCGCGCCGCGCACCACCACCGATTGCGAAGAAAAGTTGGGGCGCGCCAGCACCACAATTCCGTTGGGCAACTCAACGCGGGTTACATCATCGGGGCCGGGAATGCTCATTGCGCTCCTCCGGTAGGGAGATACACGCCCAAGGTGCGGTTTTGCGGGCGAAGATATTGCTGGGCAACCCGTTGCACATCGGCGGGCGTAACGGCAGCGAGCCGCTCCAAAAAGTTCTCATACCAGCCGTAGTCGGCAAACATGCTACTGTAGCCCATCCAAAAGGCTTGGTTGGAAATGCTTTCGCTTCCGTAAGCGAAGAGGGCGCGCGCCTGCTTGAGCGCCCGTTGCAAGCAGTCCTCGCTTGGCGGCGAATCCTGCACGCGGCGCAGTTCGTCATCCAACCGCGCAACCACCTCCTCCGGCTTGCGGCGCGGGTGCACAATCAAAACAATTGAGTAAAGGA
The DNA here is from genome assembly GCA_027023425.1 of Anaerolineales bacterium. GTDB lineage: Bacteria > Chloroflexota > Anaerolineae > Anaerolineales > DRMV01 > JALUBW01. The sequence continues at coordinate 34,780 of JALVVL010000039.1, read as the reverse complement.
AGGGGTCAATCGTCGGGTGAAGCGCGCCGCCCACGCTGACGGCATATTCGTTATCCACCAGTGCGCGGTAAAGGGCTGAGGTTTTGTTGGAAATGCCGCCGGAGAACAGGTTGAGGTTGGTGGGGCCGGTGAGCAGGCTATCCAGAGCAAGGAAGGGGAAAAAGTCGGGATGGGTTGCCTGCGGAGCGTGGAAGGAAACTTGGATGAAGGCGGTTTCGCCCGCGCCTTCAACGACCACGCGGCGCTCGCCGCGCTGAGGCGGCTCCGGACGGTGAAGGCGGGGCGGCGGCGCGCCTTCGGCAATTTCGCCGTAATGCTCGCGGACCCGGCGGAGCATTTCCTCGGTTTTGAAATCGCCCGCAATCGCCAGCACGGCGTTGTTGGGGATGTAGTAGGTGCGGTAATGGGAATAGAGGTCGTCGCGGGTCATGCGTTCAAGGTCAGCGCGGTCGCCGATTACCTCGTGGTGGTAGGAATGGACGCGGAACGCCGCGGCTTGCACCTCCTCCGCAAGTTGGAACATCGGCTCGTTTTCGTTGCCTTCGCGCTCGGAAATGACGACCGTGCGCTCTGAAGCGACCTCCTCGGGGTCAAAAAGGCTGTTCACCATGCGGTCGGATTCAATTTCAAGCGCCAATTCGGCTTCTGAGGCGGGCAGGGTTTCGTAAAAAGTCGTCCAATCAAGGTAAGTGAACGCATTCCAACTGCCGCCTTTGCGCGAAATCAGCCTATCCAGCACACCCGCGGGGAAGCGGCGCGTGCCCTTGAACTGCATATGCTCAACCCAGTGCGAAATGCCCGTGCGGCCGGGCACCTCATCCCGCGAGCCGACGCGATACCAAACCCAGTGGCTCACAATCGGCGCGGTGTGGATTTCTTTCAGCATCACCGTAAGGCCGTTGGGGAGTTTTGTGCTAAAAACTTCGGACAAGGGATACCTCCAAATCGGTGAATGTAAAACCACAGATTACGCAGATTAGCGCAGATTGTTCTGTGAAACCTGCGTAATCCGCGGTTTATCTCAAAATCAATCGGTGCAAATCTGTGTCAATCTGTGGATAAAAACCACAGATTACACGGATTAGAGCAGGTTTTTTCTGCGGAATCTGCGCAATCTGCGGTTTATCCCTGCGGATGGCTCATCCTTCTTCCCGCACGGCGCCCATGAGACGGTCGTATTCGCTAACCCAATCGTGGGCGAGCGCGGCGAGGCTTTGCAGACGCTTGCGCACTTGCTCGTCGGTGAGGCGCACAAGGTCGTCAACTTCCTGCAGGCCGTCGCGCAGTGCAGTCAAATCATCGGAAAGTTGGCTCAAGCGGCGGTCTAAATCCCTGCCGCGCTCCTCCTGCGTGAGCAGGTAATTCGCCCAGCGCTTTTGGTCATCGGCCTTGAAGGCATTCCACTCTTGGCGGAAACGGTCCTCGGCGAGGCGTTGCATTTCAGCAATTTCGGTGACACGCCGTTCCATCCGCTCGGTCATCGCCTCAAAGCGCTCCTGCGCCCGCTTAACCTCCCGCTGAAGGTCATCCCAAGCGCGCAGGCGCTCCTCCACCTCCTTGCTCAACTCTTCCAAAACCCCAAAGCGCTCTTCCCAACCCTTCCAAGTGTTTTCCCAACGCAGGAAATTGCGGTTTTGCTCCTCAATGAACTCGGTTTGCTGGCGCTTGCGCTGTTGCTCGGCGGCGGCCAAATCCTGCAGTCGGGCTTCCATTTTGCGCAGCGACTCTTCAAACACCTTGACGGCCGCACTTTGCTCGTCCAACCGCTTGCGGAAGGCGGTGACTTCGCCCTGCAGGTCAATCACGCGCTTAGTGAGCCTTTCCTGCCCTTCGTTGACAAGTTGAAGCGCCCGCCGCCGATCGTCTTCGGCGCGCTCGTTCTCTTCCACGCGGTGCGTAAGAGCATCAAGCGCGCGGCCGAGTTCCTGCACCTCCTCGGCGCGGCGCTCAAGCGCCTGCTCAAGCGAAGGCAGCACGTCTACCTTGCGGGAAAGTTTGAGAATTGGCTCGCGCAAGGCCTCAATTTCATCGTGAAGGGCGCTTTGGGTATCGGAAAGCGACTTTCGCAGGGAGCGCTCCACTTCGTCAACACGCGCGGCGGAAGCGGCTTCCACTTTGGAAATGCGCTCTTCCAAGCGGTCAAGGTTGGTGAGCGCGGCTTTCACCTCCGAGACCTCCGCGCTGAGCGCCTTCAACTGCTCCGAGGCGGCGCGATAATCGCCCTCCAAACTGAGCACCTGCTCCTGAAGTTTTTGCAGAATGCTGGCAGTTTTGCGGTGCTCGCTTTCCAGCCAATCCAAACGGGTTTTCAAAGCATCTTCAGACGCCATTTTCAGCCTTCCTCACAAAGTTGATGGGCTTTCTGCATTCACGGCGGGATTATAGCACGCCATTGTGGCTGTTCAGCCCGCCCGCAACGGAAACGCCGAGGAGGCGCGGGGAACGCAGAGGCGCAGAGGAAACAGAGGCGCAGAGGAACGCAGAGATGCCAAGGACGCCAAGGATAAAAACCACAGATTACACCGATTAGCACAGAGGAAAAGATTAGCGATTTAGGATTTGCGGGTGTTCCCTGAAATCGGTGTAAATCTGTGTCAATCGGTGGATGGTAACGCCAAGGTCGCCAAGGGCATGAAGGTCGCCAAGAAAAAAGTTTCTGTGTTCTCTGTAATTTTCTGTGTCCTCTGTGGTTTTTTCTTCAATCGGTGTAAATCTGTGTCAATCGGTGGATAATAACGATGCAACAACCCAACGACCTAACGACCTAACGACCTAATCACCTAACGACTCAACGCCCTAATCCCTCAGTACCTCAATCCCTAAATCCCTCTCTTTCTGTGTCCTCTGCAAATTTCTGTGTTCTCTGTGGTTTCTCTTTGCCAGACATGCCATCCAGAAATCCCCCCCTACCGCAAATGCGGGAAGAGCAACGCCGCCTTTGCCGCACCGTGCACCCAAAAGCCGACAAAAACGCCGAGCAGGATGGCGGCCAACAGCAAACCTCCGACCCAAATCCATTCATCGGCCGTCTCGGTGGAAGCCCACGGCTTTTCAGCATCAGTGGCGACGAGGACGCCGAGCAAGCGAAAAGCCGCGGCGGCAAGCCCCGCGCTGCCGAGCAAAATTGCGGCAAGCCAATAAGCGCCAAGGTTGGAGGAAAGTTTCCAAATTGCCAAGCGGGTCGGGGCAGCAACAAAAAGCGGCATCCCCGCGAGGGCAAGGGGGGCAAGCACAGCGGCGGCGAGCAACAAAGGCGCTTCGGCGCCGATACCCGCGAGTTCGGGGTAAGAGAGGCCGTCGCGCCGCCGCCCAAGCCCGCTTAGGGCAACCGCCCAGAGAGCAAAGAGCAAGACCCGCGGCGGCAACAATGCAAAAAACAGCGCCAAACCCGCCTTGCCGCCCGCCCCTAAGGCAAACAACCCAAAGCCGGTATCCATCAGCAAGCCGTAGCCCAGCGCGCGCCCCGCATGTCGCTGAAACGCCGCCAACAAGCCATTCAGCACGATCATCAGCGCACCTATCAACCTTAGCCAGCGATAAACTGTCTCGGCCTCGCGCAGCCACGCGTAGCGCTCCAAGAAAAACAAGCCGAAAATCGCCACAACCGTAGTCAGCGCAAGCAAAACCAGAGCCGCGGCGTAAGGGTGCACCTCCTCGCCCAACATGGGCGCCCAACTGTGGAAGGGGAACACACCCAACAGCAACGCAAAGCCAATCCCCAACAAGACCTCAGAACGCAGGGCGAGCGCCGTCCCCGGTAAACTGGTTTCCGTGCCGACCAACATCCAGCCGGTCAGGAGGATGAAAGGCATTCCCAAAGTTTGCAAAGTGAGGAAACGAAGCACGCCCCGCCCGGCGCTACTCCCCGGCGGCGAAAGCAAAGGCACACTGAGCAAAACGGCGGCTTCAATTATCAACGCGGCGTAGAGGAACGGGCGCACAGCAAGCGCCGCAAGCAAGAGAGCCACCAAATCAAAAGCAAGCCCGACAAAAGTCGGCTCAAGGCGGGCAACGTAGGCTCCAGCAAACCAAACGGCGGCGGAAAGGTACACGCCGGCGATAAGCGGACGCGCCGCATTCGTCAGCACCAGCCGCCGACCCAAAACCGAGAACGAAGGCGAAATGCGAATGCCGAAATCGCCCACAAGCCGAATTGGCGCGTCAATCGGCAGGGCAAGCGCCGCCAGTGCCAGCAAAAGAGCGCCAACTACGCCCACAGCCGCCGACTGCCGTGTGGAACGCGCAAACAGCAACAGCATACCAAACGCCAGTGGCAGCAAAATCCACAGCAAAGGGGCGCTCATTCCTCGGCCTCCGCGGTCTGGAGAATCAAATAACCTCCGGCAAGCCCCAGCGCCACCACAACGCCCGCAAGCAAGCCCGCCAACAGCAGGGAATTTTCCAGCGCGGCTTCAATCAGTTCAAAACCAGCAAGCACAGTCAGCAGCGAGACTGTTACGTGAAAAGGCTCACCGCTCCGCAAGCCCAAATGCCACAAGCCAAGCCCAATCAGCGCCACGCCCCCCCAAAGTTGGGCGGGGTGTATGGGCGGCAGCCAAGACATGAGAGCGGGCATCAGCGAAACCGCCAACGGCGCGACCAAAAGCCCCGCTAAAAAGCGAAAAACCGCCGCGCTCAACTGCCTGCGCTCCGGCTCTTTCCCCACCACGTGCTGAGAAACGGCCAGCACCGACGCCGCCATCCATCCCCCCACCAAAAGCGTAGCAGAGGTGGCCAAAGGCCAAGAAATGGTAAGCAAAGACGCCGCGACGGCATACATTACCGCCAAATGCACGGTCACCCACCGCCAATCGTCAGCAACCAGCAACGCAAGCCCTTCAATGAAAAGCCAAAACGCTCCTGCATATTCCCATGAAGGAAGCATTTGTTACTCCTGAAAGCAACGAAAACGCAGAGAAGTTAACGCCAAGGGCGCCAAGGGCACGAAGGACGCCAAGAAAGTAACGCAGAGGCGCAGAGGAACGCAGAGACGCCAAGGATAAAAACCACAGATTACACAGATTAGCACAGATTTTTTCTGTGTTCTCTGTGGTTTTTTCTTCAATCGGTGTAAATCTGTGCCAATCTGTGGATGGTAACGCAGAGACGCAGGGGAAACAGAGGCGCAGAGGAACGCAGAGACACGGAGGAAGCAAAGAACGCAAAGAAAAAATTTCTGTGTTTTCTGTGGTTTTCTTTTTCAATCGGTGAAAATCTGTGTCAATCGGTGGATAATAACGACCTAACGACCCAACGACCCAACGACTTCACAACCTACGAATCACGAACTCACCTCGCAAAAAGCACAGCAAGCATGACAAGGAGCACCAGCGCCCACATCACACCGCCGTCGCCTTCCAAAAGCGCCGAGAAAAAGCCCAAAGTTTTAGCGAACCAACGGTAAACCGTCCAAAAAGCCCCTGCAAGTGCCCTGCGACCAATTCCGGCAGAGGCAGAAACTGCCTGCACACTCTCTTCGGGAAGCCAGCGCAGGGCGACCCAAGCGAGCGCGCCGCCAAATGCCAGCATAGCCAAGCCAACAACCAGTCTGCCAATTAGCCACCCTGTGGCAACCGCGCCGCCCACTCCCGGCAGGAATACGAGGGCATAGAAAGCCACAAGCCACGCCGCCGAGCCAAGGGCGCTCAGGCGCGACGCGGCGCTTTCCACCTGCGGGCGCTCGGCCGGAAGCAGAGCAACTTGGCGCGCAAGCGCCGCAATCGCCAGCGCCATCACGGGCGGAATGAACCAAAACGCCGCGCCGTGGTGCAGACGGAGCAAATCGGTGGCAGGTGCCGCGGGCGTAAATGGCAGCGCCGCAAGCGCCAAAGCCCACAGCGCCGCCGCCCCAAGCGCCGCACTTGACCGCCAGCGCAAAAATGCTACCCCCACAGGCGGGAAAATGCCGAGCAAAAACCAAGCCACAGCGGAACGGGGCAAGCCCATTCCCGCGGCAATAAGACCAACCGAACCAAAGGCCACAATAGCGCCGCGCACCGCCGCTTCGGAATGTATCGCTCTAAGCCAGCGCCACGCCCCCCAAAGCGCAAGCAACCCCAAAACCACTACCCAGCCGCCGGGCAAAAAAGGCTTTTCGCCCGCCAATGCGCCTATCAGCACCGCGGCGGAAGCAATGCTCACTCCCTCCACCGCCACAGACGCTATATGCCACGGCAAGATGTCAACATCGGGCAGATACGGTTCGGCAAGCAAAACAGCAAGGCGGAGCGCGGCGGCTAAAATTCCGAGGCGCACCGCCTGCAATGCGTTGATGTGCACCCAGAAAATTGCCCCGCCGAGCAAAAGCAGGCTCAGCGAACGCCAAAAGCCGCTCCACGCGGCGGCTTCGCGGTTCAGCGGGTCGGCAAAGCGCCACAGGCCCGCAGCGCCCCAGGCCAGCATGAGAAACGCCCAAACGAGCAAAACGGCGACCAAGTTCGCAGCAGAAGCGGCAACCGCGCCAACCGCACCAAGCGCAAGCAAGCCCGCCCATCCGCCCATGCCACGGCGCGAGGCTTCGGAGCGCGCCGCATCCACCAACAAGCCCACCAGCGGCAGAGCAAACGCCGCCGCGGCTAAAGGACGGCTTTGCGGCGTCAGCGCCCATTTCGCCGGGGAAACGCCGAGCGCGGCGTAAATGCCGGTGCGCCATACGGCCGCGCGGCTCAACACAGCCGCCCAGCCGAGCAAAGCAAAAACGGCAGAAGCCGCCGTCGCCCCTGCCCAAACTTTCTGGCGCGCGCCTAAAACAATTGCCACCCCCACGGCAACTGCCGCAGTTAGCGAAAAAATTAGGGAGAGTGAGAAAAGCATGTTCGTTGGTCGTTGGGGCGTTGAGTCGTGGAGTCGTTGCGTCGTTGGGTCGGGTGAATTGAACGCCCGTGTATTTTACCGCGCTTGCAGAAGCCGCCAAAATCGGGCAAAATTGTAGCACCCCAATCCCCCACTCGGAGGCCTTCCATGCCCAAATACCCCCCTGAACCCTTCCGCATAAAAATGGTAGAGCCCATTCGCCTGCCCAGCCCCGCCGAGCGGGAAGCCGCGCTCAAGCGCGCCGGCTACAACCTCTTCGGCTTGCGCTCGGATGAGGTGTTCATTGACCTGCTGACCGATTCTGGCACCGGCGCGATGAGCCAGCACCAGTGGGCGGCCATCATGGAAGGCGATGAATCCTACGCCGGTGCGCGCTCGTTCTTCCGCTTGGCAGAGGCCATCCACGAAATTTTTGGCTTTCGCTACTTTGTGCCCACTCATCAAGGGCGCGCCGCCGAGGGCATATTGGCCGAAATCATGCTCAAACCCGGCCAGTACGTGCCTTCTAACATGCACTTTGACACCACCGAGGCGAACATCCTCGCGCGCGGCGGCCACCCCGTCAACTTGGTGGTTGACGAAGCCTACGACACCACCTTAGACGCACCCTTCAAGGGCAATTTGGATGTAGAAAAACTGCGGGCGTTCATCAAAAAAACCGGCCCCGAAAACATTCCCTTTGGCATGATAACCATCACCAACAACAGCGGCGGCGGTCAGCCAGTGAGCATGGCGAACATCCGTGCCGTGAGCGAGGTCTACCACGAATACGGCATTCCGTTTTTTATTGACGCCTGCCGCTTTGCCGAAAACGCGTGGTTCATCAAGCAGCGAGAGCCGGGCTATGCCGACAAAACCCCGCTGGAAATCGCCCGCGAGATGTTTTCCTACGCCGACGGCGCGACCATGAGCGCCAAGAAGGATGCCATTGTGAACATCGGCGGTTTTCTGGCGATGAACGATGAGGAGGTGTATCGCCGCGCCGCCAACGCGTTGATTTTGCGCGAGGGCTTCCCGACCTACGGGGGGCTCGCCGGCCGCGATTTGGAGGCCATCGCCGTTGGTTTGCGCGAAGCCCTGCAGGAGGACTACCTTGCCTACCGCATCGGACAGGTGCGCTATTTGAACGAGCGAATGGAGGAACTGGGCGTGCCGGTGCTGAAGCCCGCTGGCGGGCACGCGGTTTACATTGACGCCAAGCGCGCCCTGCCGCACATTCCGCAGGCGCAGTTTCCGGGGCAGGCGTTTGCGGTGGAGTTGTACCGCGCCGGCGCGGTGCGCGGCGTGGAAATCGGCTCGGTGATGTTTGCCCACCCCGACCCCGAAACCGGCAAAATGGTTTACCCCAAGTTGGAACTGGTGCGGCTTGCCATCCCGCGGCGGGTTTACACCCAAAGCCACATGGACTGGGTAGCGGAGAGCGCCGCGGAGGTGGTAAAACTGGGCGAAAAAGTGCCCGGCTACCGTTTTACTTATGCCCCCGAACTGCTGAGGCATTTCACCGCGCGGTTTGAGCCGGTGGGATAAACCGCAGAGGCGCAAAGGAAAAATCCACAGATTACACAGATTAGCACAGAGGAGAAGATTAGCGATTTAGGATTTGCGGATGCCCCCTGAAATCGGTGAAAATCTGTGTCAATCGGTGGATGATAACGCCAAAGGCGCCAAGGACACAGAGGCGCCAAGGGTAACGCAAAGACGCAGAGTAAGGGCGAGGCGATGCCTCGCCCAGAGACGCAGAGAGAAAATTTCTGTGTTTTCTGTGGTGCTTCTGTGTCCTCTGTGGTTTTTTATTCAATCGGTGCAAATCTGTGCCAATCGGTGGATAATAACGACGCAACAACCCAACGACCTAACGACCCAATCCCTCATTACCTCAATCCCTAAATCCCTCTCTCGTTCTATGCTCTCTGCAAATTTCTGTGTTTTCTGTGGTTCTTACGACCAACGCTTCAACTGCTACCGCTTGTACCTTTGGAAATTAGGCTCAAAAATTCGCTACGGGTGCGGGCATTGGTCTTGAAAATGCCGCGCATGGCGCTGGTTACCATGCGCGCACCCGGCTTTTTCACGCCGCGCATCACCGCGCACAGATGCGTCGCCTCAATCACCACCGCTACCCCCTGTGGGTGCAGTAGGTCATCTAAAAAGCCAGCAATCTGCTCGGTTAGCCTTTCTTGCACCTGCAGACGGCGGGCAAACATTTCCACCACGCGGGGTATTTTGGAAAGCCCCAGCACCTTGCCGTTGGGAATGTAGGCCACGTGCGCTTGGCCGTAGAACGGCAACAAGTGATGTTCGCAAAGGCTGTAAAGTTCAATGTCGCGGACGATCACCATTTCATCGTAGGCAACGTCAAAAAGAGCGTCGTTCACCAGCGCCACAGGGTCGGTGCGGTAGCCTTCGGTGAGTTCAGCAAACATGCGCGCCACCCGCTCCGGCGTGCGCCGCAAGCCTTCGCGGCTCGGGTCTTCGCCGAGCAGGACGAGCAAATTTTCAACCAAGGGGGCAATTTTCTCAACCGGCCAAGAAGCCGGAATTTCAGCATGTTCTATCCCCATGAACGAATCTCCTTTCTGTAGAACTGGCGCGCCGCGGGCATCATCTCTGCCGCGAGCGCGCTCACGGTTTTGCCTTCGGGGAGCGGCCAATCCCCCGCCACTTCTGCCGCCGGAATTGCGGCGTGAGGGTATTTGTAGAGGTCGGAGTCGGGCGGCTCGCCCTCGTAGAGCAAAATATCCAAGTCAATCGTGCGGGGGGCGTTTGGGTCGGCAGTGCGCTTGCGCCCCAAAGCGGCTTCAATGCGCCGCAGGCGGCCGCGCAGCGCGGCGGGTAGCAACTCGGTTTCAATCAAGACCGCGGCGTTCAAAAAAGGCGGGTCGTTGGGATTGCCAACCGGCGGGGTTTGGTAAACCGCCGAAACGGCCAGAATCTCCGCTCCCTGCCGCAACATTGCGAGCGCGGCGGGCAAATTCGCCTCGGGGTTGATGTTAGAGCCAAACGAAATTACGGCTTTCACCGCCTACTCCGCGAAATCCTCCGCTGTTCGCTCTATCACCACCCCAACCGAGCGGGCAAAGCGCACCGCGCCGGGCTTTTCCACCTCCACGCGCACGCGCTCAACGCCAAACTCCTGCACGCAAACGCGAGCAATTTCCTCCGCGAGCCGCTCAACGAGGAAAAATTGAGAGCCTTCGGCAAGGGCAATGACGCGCTTGGCAACGCTGCGGTAATTTAGGGCGTCGGCAATGTTGTCGGTTTTGCCTGCGGCACGGGTGTCGGTGAACATGCAGATGTTGATGAGCACATCCTGCCGCGCGCGGCGCTCCCAATCGTTGACGCCGATGACAGCGCGCACCAACAAATCCTTGATTTGCACACAATCACGCCCCATGAGCACCCTCCACGCAAACGGCGGGGCTGTACCCCGCCGCCATTGCTACAAAGTTCCAAGGGGTTGGCCTTCTCAGGCCGGTTGCAACTGCCCACCGGCCATCAGCAAGCCTAATTGGGACTTGTCCACCTCGCCGGCATTGACAATTGCCACTATTTTGCCGCGATACATCACTGCTATGCGGTCAGACAGCGACATGATTTCATCCAGTTCCGCCGAAACCAGCAAAACAGCCGCACCGTGGTCGCGCATTTCCACGACACGCTTGTGGATGTACTCAATTGAGCCAACGTCCAGCCCGCGGGTCGGCTGGTTTGCCACAAGCAAGCGCACCGGGCGGCTGAACTCACGCGCCACAATCACCTTTTGCTGGTTACCGCCCGAGAGCGCCGAAGCAGGGGTGAAAATGCTTGGCGTGCGGACATCATATTCCTTGACCAAGCGGCGGGCGTTTTCCAAAATTGCTTGCTGGTTGCGCTGAAGGCCGTGAGCAAACGGCGGTTTGTAATAAGTGCACAGCACAAGGTTGTCGGCGATTGAATACGAAAGCACCAAGCCGTGCTTTTGGCGATCTTCTGGAATGTGCGCCATGCCGTGCTCAATCAAAAAGCGCGGTCGGCGGAAGGGCGCTTCCACGCCGCCGAGCAAAACTTTGCCCTCGCGAGCACTGCGCAAGCCGGTGATGGCCTCTACCAATTCGGTTTGGCCGTTGCCCTGCACGCCCGCAATGCCTAAAATTTCGCCTTCGCGCACTTCAAACGAAACCCCGTTGACGGCCATCAAACCGCGCTCATCTTCAACCTTCAGATCGCGCACTTCCAGCACCACGTCGCCGGGCTTGGCAGGCCCTTTGGGGACTTGAAGCACCACCTCGCGTCCTACCATCATCCGCGCCAACGATTCTTCCGTGGCCTCAGCGGGCGTGGTCGTGCCAACCACGCGCCCGCGGCGCATTACCGTGATGCGGTCGGCTATGGCAAGCACTTCCTTCAACTTGTGGGTGATGAAAATGATAGAAACGCCGCGCTTGGTGAGTTCGCGCATTATCACAAAAAGTTCTTCCACCTCTTGCGGGGTCAGGACTGCGGTAGGCTCGTCCAACACCAAGATTTTGGCTTCGCGATAAAGCGCCTTCAAAATTTCAACGCGCTGCTGCACGCCCACCGGCAAATCTTCCACCACAGCGTCGGGGTCTACCTCCAAACCGTAATGCTCCGAAAGGCGGCGGACGGCTTCGCGCGCCGCCTTCAAATCAAGTTGCCAGCCCTTGGTAGGCTCTGCACCGAGCACCAAGTTTTCGGCCACAGTGAAAACCGGCACCAACATAAAATGCTGGTGCACCATGCCAATGCCAAGGCGGATGGCGTCGTGCGGGCTTTGAATTTCAACCTTCTTGCCGTCAACGTAAATTTCACCCTCATCGGGGGTGTAAAGCCCGTAAATGATGTTCATCAGCGTGGTTTTACCCGCACCGTTTTCGCCCAACAAGGCGTGAATTTCACCCTTGCGCAGGTTGAAGTTCACATGGTCGTTCGCCAACACGCCGGGGAAGCGTTTGACGATGTTGCGCACTTCCAGCGCGTAAACTTCGTTTTCGCTCATGTTCTGCTCCGCGAAGAAAAGTAAACTGGGCGTAGTGAGTGCCCGCTCATGCGCGGGCAAGCGCCGAGCACAGCCTCAGCCTTCTTTTTCGTAAGGGATGCCGTCCGCCGCAGGCGGCCGCGCCTTGCCAACAAAGCCTGCCAGCACGATAATGGTTAGCAGGTAGGGCAACATGCCGATAAACTGCGGCGGGATATTGATCTTGCCGCCAAATTGAAGTTGGGTTTGGAGCGCGGTGGCAAAGCCAAAAAGTAGCGCCGCGCCAAACGAGCCTAAGGGCGTCCATTTTCCGAAAATCATCACCGCCAAGGCCACAAAGCCCCGCCCGTTGGTCATCAAGCGGTCAAACGAGCCAACAGCCTCAAGCGAAAGGTAAGCGCCGGCCAAACCGGCCAACGCGCCGCCAATGGTCACATTCACGTAGCGCACAAGGTAGACATTGATGCCCAAAGTGTCGGCGGCGCGAGGATGTTCACCGACGGCGCGGGTGCGCAGCCCCCACGGTGTGTAAAACAGCACATAGTGCACCACAAACACCAAAATGATCGCCGCATAGGTGATTGGCGGGTTATCAAACAGCACGGGCCCAATGAGCGGTATCTTAGCCAACGGACCGAGCGGGATTGGGTTGAGTTTGCCCTTGGCGCTCAAGCCCACTTGGTAAAAATAGCCCGTCAAGCCGATGGCGAGGATGTTGATGACTGTGCCGCCGATGATTTGGTCAATTTTCAAAGTGACCGACATAAACGCTAACAAAAGGCCCAAGACCGCGCCAATAAACACGCCCGCCAGCACGGCGACCAGCAAATTGCCCGTCCACACGTTCACCATAAAAGCGATGAATGCCGCAAGGAGCATTTGGCCTTCAATGCCGATGTTGATAACCGCCGAGCGCTCGCCGATTAGACCGCAGAGAGCACCCAGCACCAGCGGGACAGATTGCCGCAGCGTAGAGGCCAAAACCGCCTCGGTAACATGCGGCTCACGGGCATAGTAATAGGCAATCGCCGCCAAAATAAGCACGGTTGTAACGATAAGGCCGCCCCATCGCTTCCAAAACAGTTTAGGGTTTGCATAAGAAGCCGGTGTGCTCATTTCTCACCACCTCAATGGGAACCCCAGCCTGTGCTGAGAGTTATCTTTTCTTCACCTTCGGCCGCCTTTACTCTCAACAGCCAGCGCACTATCATATCCGCCGCCACGAAGAAGAGCATCAATGCTTGAATGACGTCGGTTATCTCCTTGGCGACGTGTGCGTCAAACTGCATCTGGCTTGAGCCTGCCCGCATTGCACCGAGCAACAGCGCCGCTGGTATCACGCCGAAAGGATCGGTTTTGCCGAGCAGGGCAACGGTAATGCCGTCAAAGCCCAAATTGGCGTTGAAGCCGGGCTGGTAGCGGCCAATAACGCCCTGAGTTTCCACTGCACCGCCCATCCCTGCAAACATAGCGCTTATGACCATTGTGAGGATGATGGTGCGCGCCACCTTCATGCCCCCATAGCGCGCCGCGTGTGGATTCCGCCCAACCGTGCGGATTTCAAAGCCGATGGTTGTGCGCTCCAAAACCCACCAAGCAAAAACGGCAACCGCCAATGCCAACAAAAAGCCCAAAGGCAGCCAACCCCATGTAGGCAAATGAGCAGAAGGCAAAATTTCGGGTGTGCGCGCCACGATGTTGCCCTCGCTGGTATCCTTCCAAGGCCCGTTGGCAAGGTAGTCGGTCAAGCCCATAGCGATGTAGTTGAGCATGATGGTGGTTATAACTTCGTGGGCGCCGGTATAAGTTTTTAGCGCGCCGGGGATGTAGCCGTAAAGGCCGCCCGCAATCAGGCCCGCGACAAGCGCAAGCGGCGCGTGGATCGCCCAAGGCAGGCCGTGAACGGCGAAGCCCACCCATGCGGCAGTTATCGCGCCCAAAAGCAGTTGCCCCTGAGCGCCGATGTTGAACAAGCCCGCTTTAAAAGCAAAGGCCACCGCCAGCCCACTGAAAATGAGCGGGGTGGTCTTCTCAAGCGTGCGTCTCCAACCTTCAGCGCTACCGAATGCTCCCTTCGCCAGCGCTTTGTAAGCCAGCCACGGAGAAGCGCCTGAAATCCAGATAATCGCCGCGCCGATAATCAGCGCCAACAGCACTGCCCCCAACGGCACGGCCACCGAGCGCAGGTACCTCCGCGTCGCTTCCCACACTGTGCTTGTCATGCTTTGTTCATGATCACCCATGCTAAGCCTCGTATGGAAAAGATAAAACCTCAACTACCGAATGTTCGCCCGTGGAACAGCCGGTTCGGCAATTATACTCTAACTTTGGAAAGAGCGTGAAAGCAAAGCGGAAAAATACAAATTTACACCGATTGAGTAAGAAAACTACAGAGGGCACAGAAAGAAAGAGGGATTTAGGGATTTAGGAATTTAGGGATTGAGGTAATGAGGGATTGGGTCGTTAGGTCGTTAGGTCGTTGGGTCGTTAGGTCGTCAGGTCGTTGGGTTGTTGCATCGTTATTATCCACCGATTGACACAGATTTACACCGATTGAAGGAGAAAACCACAGAGAACACAGAAAAAATCTGTGCTAATCTGTGTAATCTGTGGTTCTTATCCTTGGCGTCCTTGGCATCTCTGCGTTCCTCTGTGCCTCTGTTTCCTCTGCGTCTCTGCGTTACCCTTGGCGTCCTTTGTGTCCTTGGCGCCCTTGGCGTCCTTATCCACCGATTGACACATATTTACACCGATTGAAAAAGAAAACCACAGAAAACACAGAAATTTACAGAGAACACAGAAATTTTTCTTTGCGTTCTTTGCTTCCTCCGCGTCTCCGCGTTCCCCTGCGCCTCTGTTTCCTCTGCATCTTTGCGTTAACCTTGGCGTCCTTTGCATCCTTGGCGACCTTGGCGTTATCATCCACCGATTGACACAGATTTTCACCGATTTCAGGGGCATCCGCAAATCCTAAATCGCTAATCTTCTCCTCTGTGCTAATCTGTGTAATCTGTGGTTTCTCCTTTACGCCCTTGGCGTTAAAACCTTGATTTCCACCGCAGACCAATTTATAATCGCTACAACTTTGAGAGAGTTATAAAGGATAAAACCATGAACCCTGTAGCCCTATCAAAAACCGACACAAAGTCCAAGGAAGAACGGCTAATTCAAGCGCTGCGCAAGGCAAATTTGCGCCTTACACCCCAACGAATTGCCATCTGCCGCTACCTTGCCAACACCGACACGCACCCAACATCGCAGGAAATTTACCGCGCGCTGAAGCCTGAGTACCCCTCGCTCAGCCTTGCCACCGTTTACAACACGCTCAGCGCGCTGGTGGAATTGGGCGCAATCCATGCCTTGGGCGACGCGGGCGACGATACCACCCATTACGACCCCGAAATTGAGCCGCACATCAACCTCATGTGTGTCCGTTGCCACCGCATTATTGATTTGCCCGAAGAGGCCGTTGCCGAATTGGAAAAAGAAGCCGCGGAGCGCACCGGTTTCCGCATTTTCGGCGCGCGCGTGGTCTACTACGGCCTTTGCCCCGACTGCCAGCGCGAACTTGAAAAGGAAGGACAAGAAAAACAACATGGCCGCGGATAACCACGACCACAAACCTCCACACGGGCGCTGTACCGACGTCGTTGGCGATACCCTCATTGGCTACGACGGCGTGCTTGAAGCCCGCTTGGACTACAACGAGGCGCGCTTCCAAATCACTTATGACCCACGGGTGTTGGAAGACGCGCAGGCACAGGAAATTGCCGAAGAGGCGGCGCACCGCGCTTGGGAGCGCGTTCAGCACTGCCCCTTTGCAGGCACAAAAGCATGCTCGCAGTGCGCCGCGCACCTTACCGAAGACCTCACTCGCTTTTTTGGGCGCCCGCCCAAAGTTGTGCTTGAAAACGGCGTGTTAGCGGCACGCCTGCCGGTGCGTGCACCGCTCAAAGCCACCGCAGCCGCCGAAATCGCCCCTCCGCCAAAAGCAACCTCCGCCCGCCGCGGCTGGAGCAAAATCACTTGGGAGGTCATCCTCACCGCAGTCACGCTCATTTCCCTGCTGGGGGCGGTCGCCGCGGAGCACCTCGCCGCGCCGCCGTGGCTTTCGGCGACGCTGTTTGTGCTCGCCTACGCCGCGGGCGGCTATTTCGGCCTTATTGAAGGTGTAGAACTGCTCATCACCGAGCGCGAAATTGATGTTGACCTGCTAATGGTGTTTGCCGCGCTGGGAGCGGCTTTGGTGGGGCAACCCGCCGACGGCGCGGTGCTCCTTTTTCTCTTTTCGCTTTCCAACACCCTGCAATCCTACGCCCTTGGGCGCACCCGCCGCGCCATTGAAAGCCTGATGGATTTGCGCCCGCCGGTCGCCACCCGCAAAGCCGAAAATGGAGAATGGGAAACCGTGCCGGTGGAAAAACTGCGGCTGGGCGATGTGGTACTCGTGCGCCCGGGCGAGCGTTTTCCGATTGACGGCGAGGTGGTCGCAGGTGTAACCGAGGTTGACCAATCGCCCATCACCGGCGAATCAGTGCCCGTGCTCAAAGAGCCCGGCGATAAGGTGTTTGCCGCGACGGTCAACGCCACCGGCGCGGTGGAGGTGCGCGTCACCCACCTCGCGCAGGAAACCACCCTTGCCAAAATCGTGCAAATGGTGGAAGAGGCGCAGGAGGCAAAGGCAAAAACCCAGCGCGCGCTGGAAAATTTTGAGCGCAAGTATGCCAAATTTGTGCTCGGCGGCGCGGTGTTGCTTGCCGCGGTGCCGCCGTTAGCGTTAGGTGAGCCTTTTGGCAGGGCGTTCTACCGCGCGATGACGTGGCTGGTGGTGGCTTCGCCCTGCGCTTTGGTGATTTCCACGCCCGC
Source organism: Anaerolineales bacterium (assembly GCA_027023425.1). Lineage (GTDB taxonomy): Bacteria > Chloroflexota > Anaerolineae > Anaerolineales > DRMV01 > JALUBW01. The sequence continues at coordinate 18,126 of JALVVL010000039.1, read as the reverse complement.
TACCATCCTTTCGGCAATTGCCAACGGCGCGCGCAAGGGCGTGCTCTTCAAAGGCGGCGCGCATCTGGAGCGCACCGCGGCGCTGGAAGTGGTCGCCTTTGACAAAACCGGCACGCTCACCGTGGGCGAGCCTTCCGTGCAAGGCGTTTACCCCGCCAACGGCGTTGACGAAAACGACCTGCTACGCCTTGTCGCCGCGCTGGAAGCCCGCTCGGAGCATCCGATTGCGCGCGCTTTGGTGCACGCCGCGAAAAAGCACGGGCTGGAAATTCCCCCATCTTCGGATTTCCGCGCTGTGGTTGGGCAGGGTGTGCAGGGCAAAGTGGAAGACGAACCGCTGTGGGTGGGCAATGAGCGAATGTTTGCCGAGCGCAACGTGCCCATCCCCGCGGATTTGCAGGAAAAGATGGCATCGCTGGAGGCGCAAGGGCAAACGGTGGTCGCCGCGTACCGCCCAGAGCGTGAGCAATGGCTGGGCTTGCTGGCGGTTGCCGATTCGTTGCGTCCCGAAGCCGCCGATGTGGTCGCCAAACTGCACGCTCTTGGCATCAAGCACGTGGTCATGCTCACCGGCGATAATGAGCAGGTCGCCGCGGCAATTGCCGCCAAGGTGGGCGTGGATGAGTTTTACGCTGAACTCCTGCCGCGCGACAAAGTGCGCGTGCTGGAGCGCCTGCAAAAGCAATACGGCGCGACTGCAATGGTCGGCGACGGCGTGAACGACGCCCCCGCGCTGGCTTTAGCCGATGTGGGCATTGCAATGGGCGGCGCAGGCACCGACGTGGCACTGGAAACCGCCGATGTGGTGCTGATGGCCGACAACCTACACCACCTGCCTTACGCAATTGGGCTGGCGCGCAAAGCCCGCCGCGTAGTGTGGCAAAACCTCACGTTCGCGATGGGCGTGATTGTGCTCCTCGTTGCCTCGGCGTTTGGCGCAGGGCTTACCCTGCCGTGGGGCGTGGTCGGCCACGAGGGGAGCACCGTGCTGGTGGTGCTCAACGGCCTGCGGCTGTTGAACTACAAAGAACCGCCCCCCAAGCCCTACTCCAAGGACTTGACCACCGCGGCGGCAGGCACCGATCATTGAGAGCAAAAGTCCACACGAGTGGACTTCGCAACTTATAGCCCGCGACTTCAGTCGCCGGGGCGCAAACGGCAGCCCACCGCCTGCGAAAGAAGGCGAAGCAATTCCCCTTTCAGCCGCGAGTACGCTTCAGTGTGCGGCTTGACTACCCCCAATCCGCACATTATACTTGCCGCACAGGAGGTCATCCCCAAAACGTGGAGGCAAAACAGCACCTCCCAAAGCCCGGCGCTCAAAAAGCGCGCTACCAATTTGGAGGAAACAATGCGCAAAACCATAATGCTCGCGGTTTCATTGTTAGTTCTCGCCCTCATGGCAACCGCCTGCGGCGGAAGCGAACAAGCAGGCAACGGCGGGCAGGCAGGGCCAATAGTGCTCAATGGAGCAGGTGCAACCTTCCCGCTGCCGGTCTACAACGAATGGATACAAATGTACAAATCCGTCAAGCCCGATGTGACCATCAACTACCAGGGCATAGGCTCCGGCGGCGGACAAAAAGCAATCATGGACGGCACGGTTGATTTCGCCGGCTCGGATTCATTGCTGAGCGAAGCCCAATACAAGAAAATGCCCGACTTGCAAATGTTGCCGATTCTCGCTGGGGCGGTCGTGCCGATCTACAACCTCCCAAACGCAAAAGAATTGGTGTTAGATGGCCCAAGCATGGTGGGCATCTTCATGGGCAAGATCACCAAATGGAACGACCCGGCAATAGCCAAACTGAACCCCAACCTCAGCCTTCCCGATGAAACCATAACCGTGGTTCATCGCTCGGACGGCTCGGGCACAACCGAGATTTTCACCTCCTACCTTGCCGCGGTTGACCCAACTTGGGCGCAAAAGGTAGGGGTAGGCAAAGCGGTAGAATGGCCTGCGGACGCGGCTGGGCACGGAATCGGCGGCAAAGGCAACCCCGGCGTCGCTCAGGCCGTGCAATCCACGCCTTACAGCATCGGCTATGTGGAACTGGCCTACGCGAAAAGCAACAAAATCCCAATGGCAAAATTGGTGAACGCCGCGGGCAACGTGGTAGAGGCCAACACCAAAACCATGCAAGCCGCAATGGCGGCGTTTGCCAACGCCTTTGACGAACACCTAACCGCCAAGATTGTCAACGCGCCGGGCAAAGACTCATGGCCAATAATGGGCTACACCTACCTCATCATCCACATGAAAAACAACAAAAACTGCGCCAAAACTAAGGCACTGGTGGATTTCATCCGCTGGGCGCTGACCGACCCAGCGGCCGCCCAAAAGGCCACTTCGCTCGGCTACGCCCCCCTGCCGCCTCAAGTGCGCGATAAAGTGCTTGCCAAACTCCACGAAGTGGAATGCAACGGCCAAAAAGTGTGGCCGTAAGCCAGCAAACATAAACGCCGTAGCGGGGCAGAGCGCGCTTAGCCCCGCTACGGAATCTTGACCGCTTTCATTATTTCAGTTATCATTTCACCACCCCCCTGATACAGGAAAAACAATGACCTACCAAGCCCTCCATGCGTCCGTTTGGGAAAGTGAAAAGATGAAACTCTGATTCTCTATTGCCATTTCTGCATCCCTACTAACGCCAAACGGGCGCCCTCGCTTCTAAGGAGGGCGCTTTTGATTTAAACACCCCGCGGAGGATAAAGCCATGCCAACAATTTCGGTTCACAACCTCAACAAAACCTACCGCTCTCCGTTGCGCTCGCCGGGGATAAAAGCGACCTTGCGCCATTTAGTTGCGCCGCGCTACCGCACAGTCCACGCCTTGAAAAACGTTTCCTTCACCCTTCAAGCCGGTGAAGCCGTGGGCTATTTGGGCCCAAACGGCGCGGGCAAAACCACCACCCTCAAGATCCTCGCGGGCGTGCTTTTCCCCGATTCGGGCGAGGTCAAAGTGCTGGGCTTCACCCCGTGGGAAGGACGTGCTCAATTCAAAAAGCGCATCGCCCTTGTGATGGGGCGCAAAGGCCAACTTTGGTGGGACCTTCCCGCAATGGATTTGTTCCACTTGCTCCAAGAAATGTATGAAATTCCCCAAAGCGATTTCCAAAAACGGGTAAACGAACTGGCAGAACGCTTTAGGGTGGGCAACCTGCTCACCACTCCCATCCGCAACCTTTCTTTAGGCGAACGGATGAAAATGGAACTGATAGCGGCGTTCCTACATCGCCCGCAGGTGGTGTTTTTGGATGAGCCGACGCTGGGGCTGGACGTGATGGCACAGCACGAAATCCGGTCGCTGTTGCGCGCTTACACAAAGGAAGAAGGAATAACCCTGCTCATGGCAAGCCACTACATGCGGGATGTGGAAGAAATTTGCGACCGGGTCATTTTGCTGGATGAAGGGCAAATCAAGTACGACGGCAGTCTGAGCGAATTGAAAAAGCGCTATTCTCCGATGCGCGAAATTACCGCCACCCTGAAAGGCCACTCCCCCACTCGGTGCGACCTGCCCGGGCAAAACTGGCTGGTGGGGGCAGACGGCCTAAGGCGGCGCTGGCAAGTGCCGCGCGCCGAAGTCCCTCGCCTGTTGCAAGCGCTCACGGCACAGTGCGAAATTGAAGACTTGACGGTGCGCGAGCCAGCGCTGGAGGACATAATGCGCCGCTTCTTTGAAAAGCAAGCCGGAGGGGAAAATGCACTGGCGTAAATATGCGTTGGTAACTTGGCTGGCGGTGCGCGAAGCCGCTTCTTACCGCCTGAACCACATCTTGAGTTTCGTGGTGGGCGCCGTGCCGCTAATTGCTATGCTCTTGCTGTGGGATAAGGTGGTTGGCGCTGGCGAAAAAATCGCAGGGATGGGGCGCGGCGAGGTTCTCACTTACTTCATAGTTACAAGGTGGCTATACGAAATCGCCGCGCCGACAGTTTGGTGGGACATAACCTCCGAAATCCGCGAGGGCGATTTGGTCTTCCACCTCCTCCGCCCGCAGAACTACGGCCTCTACCATTTCGCCGTAATTCTCGGCAGCAAACTGCCATACGGCATTATCGGATTGGGCGTCGTAGCGCCGTTTGCCCTGAGCATAGGCCAAAGTTGGGCTTGGCCGCCCTCGGCGCTCGCGTGGCTGGGCTTTGGAGCAAGCGCGCTCCTAAGCATGGTGTTAGGATACCAACTCACCTTCCTGCTGAGCCTCAGCGCGTTTTGGCTGGAGGAAACCGATGGCGTGGCGCTCATCGCCGATTATGTAATCCCACTTGCGGCCGGGGCAGTTTTACCGCTTTCGTTGTTCCCAAAACCAATAGCCGCGGCGTTAGAAATGCTCCCTTTTGCCAAAATACTCTTCTTCCCCGCGCAAGTGTATTTGGGAATGGTGGGCGGCAAAGCCATCGCGGCGGGTTTGGCCGAGCAAGCGGCGTGGATTGCCGCGCTGTGGGCGTTGAACGCATGGATATGGCGGATGGGATTGCGGCGCTTCCGAGCCGTAGGAGGGTAAAAATGCAAATCAAGCGCTACCTGCACATTTGGCTGCAATGGTTGAAAATATCGCTCGGCAGGGAGAGCATCTTTCGCGGCAACGCGTGGGTGCGCTTGCTCGGTCAAGCCTTGTGGCTGGGCACGGCTTTGGTCTTTTTTGAAACTTTGTTCCTGCACGTGCCGAGCATCGGCGGCTGGAAGCGCGGGCAGGTGTGGCTGCTCATCGCCGTCAACGAACTGGCGCAACAACTTTACCGCATGTCCGTAGGCGGAGGAATCGGGCGCATTCCAAACCTGATATGGCAGGGCAAACTGGACGGCGTGCTGACAAAACCAATCTCGCCACTGTTCAACGTGGCCGTGAGCCGAATGCGGCCATACGACGCGCCCGCCCTCCTGCTCCCCTTAGCATTGGGATGGTACGCCATGCGAGCGCTGAACTTACACCCCACACCGGCGCAATGGCTGTGGTTTGGAATGCTCTTAGCCGTGGGGATAGCCGCGCGCTTTGCAATTACGCTGAGCGCGGTTTCGCTCGCATTCTGGCTAACGCGCATTTACGCCCTACCGGCGCTCCTGTCGGAAATGTTCAACCTCTCGGGCTACCCAGAAGGGATTTTCCGAGGCGCGGCGCGGGCGCTGTTCACTTTTGGGGTGCCGGTGCTCGTGATAGCCAATTTTCCCACCGCTGTGCTGTTAGGATGGCCGGCGCTCCCAAGGCTGGCAGCCGGTGCGCTTGCGTTAGGGGGATGGGGCGCGCTCGCAGCCGCAGCGTGGCGCTACGGCCTAAGGCATTACACGGCCGTGGGGGGGTGAGGTTGTAAAATAGGCGTTAGGTCGTTAGTCGTTGGGTCGTTAGGTCGTTGGGTCGTTGGGTCGTTGCGACGGTTGACAATTTGACGCTCTCTTATTGCTCGCCGCGCAGTTTTTGGAGCACAAAGATGAAATTCAAAAAGATATTTGCAATCGCGGCCGTGGCGGCAATAACATTGCTGGCAGTGTCATGCCAAGGCAAAACACAGCCAAGCCCAACCGCCCCAAAACAAACCCAAACCGCAATTCCGCCGGCGCGCTACGCCCGCATGCTCGGAAAAGGCTTGGACGTGGACTGGGTACACTTCCCCAAAAGAATGGCTCTTTACTCCCCTGAAGAAGTGAAAGCCATAAAGCAAATCGGCTTCTCGCACGTTCGCATCCGCGTGAAAGACGACCCCAGCCCAGAACTACTCAAACACTTGGACAGAGTAATAACTGACACGCTCAACGCCGGCCTAATCCCTGTTTTGGCCTACAAAGCAGAAGATTTCAAAGAGAACCCTAACGAAAAGAACTTCCAAAAAGTGGTATGGTGGTGGGGAACGGTAGCCAAGCACTACCAAAACGCCCCTCCCGAACTTTCGTTTGACCTCATAATTGAAGTGACCGATGCCCTAAGCCGCCAACCCGAGACGCTGAACAGGCTATACGAAGCCGCGGTGGCCGAAATCCGAAAAACCAACCCGACGCGCATAATCTTCATCTCCCCGCGGCGTCGCTCAGACCCAGAACTGCTACACGAACTCCGCATCCCCAGCCAAGCAAACGGCTATTTGATGGCCGAATGGCACTTTTACGCCGCAGGCCCCTCCAAAACCAACCCCAAAAAGCAATGGACTGTGGGAACTCCGGCCGAAAAAGCGCTCATCACAAAAAAGATAGAAGCCGCTCTGGCATGGCAAAAAGAAACCGGCATTTACACCTGGGTCGGTGCATGGATGCCCGGCGATTACAACCACGGCAACCACTACTCCATCCCCGAACAAGTGCAATTTGCCACCTTTGTGGCCTGCCAACTGGACGCGGCGCATATCCCCTTTGCAGTAAACTCTGACACCAAGTTCTACGACCCGATAAACAAACGCTGGATTCCGGAAATGAGGCCGGTGCTTGAGGCCGTGCTCAGGCCTAAATGCGCCGAGCGCTGAGGGGGGAGGTATCCACAGATTGGCACAGATTTACACCGATTGAGAAAGAAAACCACAGAAAGCACAGAAATTTACAGAGAACACAGAGAGGGAGAGGGATTGAGGTACTGAGGGATTAGGGCGTTGAGTCGTTGAGTCGTTGGGTCGTTGGGTCGTTGGGTCGTTGCTTTGTGGGCAGGGTAGAAAAACCACAGAGGACACAGAAATTTACAGAGAACACAGAATTTTTTCTTTGCGTCTCTGCGTTTCTCTGCGCCTCTGCGTTAACCTCTTGGCGTCCTTGGCACCTCTGCGTTCCTCTGCGCCTCTGTTTCCTCTGCGTCTCTGCGTTACCCTTGGCGTTAACCCCTTGGCGCCTTTTACACCATCTAAAAGCAACAAATACCTCACAAACTCTTTACAAAAAGATTACAGTTGCAGTAACATTAAGTTGCAACAAAGGCCAAAAGCGGGAAGGTAAAGCATGTTAAGAATCAGCAGGCGTACCGATTATGCCGTAAGGGTATTGGTGAGTTTAGCCACTCACCAAGGGGAAGGCAAACGTTCTATGCAAGAAACTGCTGATGAAATGCTCATACCGTTGGCCTTTGTAAAGCGGATTGTAGCAGATCTATCGCGCGCCGGCTTGGTGCGCTCACGGCGGGGGGCCAAAGGCGGGCTTGAACTCGCCAAAGACGCCGACAGCATCACTCTGTTAGACGTCGTTGAAGCCTGTGAAGAACCCATAGAAATTTCGCCTTGCATTGACGACCCAGATTTTTGCCCGCTGAGCCACGATTGCCCAGTGAGGAAACGCTGGGCAAGGCTGCGCGCCGTCATCAGAAAAGAGCTCCGCAGCGTAAGCATCGGGCAATTAGCAAGGGAAACTCTTGCATCAAGAGCACAACCCGTTCTAACAACCAAGTAGGGCATTTCGGCGCGCAAAGGCGCGCCGTTGCCGTGGTGGCAGTATTATCCATTTTTCCCACATCTTCAGTTTGGGGCGCCACGCGCCCAAATCCCGGTCTTGTTAGGAGGTCTCAAATGAACCCTCTCGCCTTGGCCCGATGGCAATTCGCCATCCTCACGGTCATCCACTTCTTCTTTGTGCCGCTCACATTAGGCATTTCCGTGTTCCTCGCCATCATGGAAACGGCCTATGTGAAGACCGGCAAAGAGGTGTACCGAGATGCCGTGAAGTTTTGGAGCAAAGTGTTCCTCATCAACTTTGCTCTGGGCGTAGTTTCGGGTATCGTGCAAGAATTCCAGTTCGGCCTGAACTGGGCAAACTACGCCCGCTTCATGGGTGACATTTTCGGTGCGCCTCTGGCAATTGAAGCCCTTTTGGCGTTCTATCTGGAGTCCACTTTCATCGGCGTGTGGGTATTCGGTTGGGATAAACTCTCCCCCAAAGTGCACGCTGCGGTGCTGTGGCTCACCGCCATTGGCTCCAACCTTTCGGCAATCTGGATTTTGATTGCTAACTCGTTCATGCAACACCCCACGGGCTACAAGTTAGTTGGCGACCATGTGGTAATGACCGACTTCGGCAAGGTCGCCACCAACCCGAACGTACTCTATCAATTTCCCCATGTGTTCTTTGCCGGCATGAGCACTGCCGCGTTTGTGGTCATCGGCCTCAGCGCTTACATGTTCCTCATCAAGCGCGGCAGCAAAGAAATGCTGGACATGTCAGTGCGATGGGCAACCATTTACGGCCTCATAGGCGTGATTCTGGTCATCACAGTTGGGCACTTCCAAGGCCAATTCTTAGTGCGCGAACAACCCACCAAGATGGCGGCTGCCGAGGCACTATGGCACTCCGAACAACCGGCCGATTTCTCGCTGTTCGCCATCCCCAATGACAGCACCCACAGCAACTCGCTTGAAATCAAAATCCCGAGGTTCCTCAGTTTCCTTTCCTACAACGACTTCACCAGCAAAGTTGAAGGCATTGACGAAGTCCAACAAAAGATGGAAAAGAAATACGGCCCCGGCAATTACATCCCGGTCGTGTGGCTCACATACTGGTCGTTCCGCCTGATGGTGTATGCGGGCTTCTTGATGCTGGCGCTGTTGCTGTACCTGTGGTACCTGAACAGCAAAGGAATTTCACTGGCGGAAAAGCCGGGCTTTGCTAAATGGCTGGTGTGGTCAATTCTGCTACCTTACATTGCCGTAACTACCGGCTGGATCATGGCCGAGGCCGGACGCCAGCCGTGGGTGGTGTACGGCCTGCTAAAAACTGAACAGGGGCTCTCACCCACCAGTGTTGTCAGCGGTGGTCATGTACTGTTCTCGCTGCTCAGTCTGGGCATCGTTTACATTGTGCTCACCTACTACGGCGTAAAGTTGGTGGTGAAGCATGTGAAAGAAGCCCCGGCTCAAGCCCCCGCCGCGGCAGACTAACCCGCGCGGCTCCGTTTTATTAGGAGGTTTAGCCATGGATCTCAACACCTTGTGGTTTATCCTGATTACCGTGTTGTTCATCGGTTTCTTCTTCCTTGAAGGGTTTGACTACGGTGTGGGCATTTTGCTCCCCTTCTTGGGCAAAACCGATGATGAGCGCCGCGCCATCATCAACACCATCGGCCCATTCTGGGATGGGAACGAGGTATGGATGATCACTGCCGGCGGCGCGCTGTTCGCTTCCTTCCCCAAGTGGTATGCGACAATGTTCAGCGGCTTCTACATTCCGCTGGTGCTGATTTTGCTGGCGCTCATCTTCCGCGGCGTCGGCTTTGAATTCCGCAGCAAGGAAGAAAGCCCCGGCTGGCGCGCCACGTGGGACTGGCTGATTTGGCTCGGCAGCCTCCTGCCTGCTCTCCTTTGGGGCGTAGCAATTGCCAACGTGGTGCGCGGTGTGCCGATTGACGCCAACGGCAACTATGTGGGCGGCTTTTTCTACCTGCTCAACCCCTATGCTTTGGTCGGCGGCATCACCTTTGTCGTGCTCTTTATGATGCACGGCGCGACCTACCTCTCGCTCAAACTCACCGACAAACTTGAAAAGCAAGCCAAGAAAATCGCTTGGAATATGTGGGTTGCCACCTTAGTGATGGCGGTGATTTTCTTGGTGTATTCTTACCCTGAAGTCTTCACCCACTCCCAGTATTTCGGCATTGCGGCAGTATTCCTCGCGATCGCAGTCGTGGCGCTGCTGGTGGATGGCTACTTCATCAAGAAGGGCGAAATGGGCAAGGCCTTTTGGGCCGGTGGCCTCACCATTTTGGGCGTGACGGCCGGCTTTTTCGCCTCGCTTTACCCCAATGTGATGCCTTCTACCATTGACCCGAAATACAGCCTTACCATCTACAACGCTTCTTCCTCGCCCTACACCCTGAAGGTGATGACCATTGTAGCGCTCATCCTCGTGCCCATCGTATTGGTGTATGTGGCGTGGAGTTATTGGGTGTTCCGCGGCCGCATCACCTCCGACAAAGTGGTTTACTAAACCTTCACCTGCCACCGCAGGGGCGGAGAGGGATTGTTCCCCCTTCGCCCCTTTTTTATAACGCAGAGACGCAGAGAAACAGAGGCGCCAAGGACGCCAAGGGCACGAAGGACGCCAAGGGTAAAACAAACCACAGATTACACAGATTAGCACAGATGAGAAAATTAGCGATTTAGGATTTGCGGAAGGACGCCAAGGTCGCCAAGTATAAAATCCACAGATTACACAGATTAGCGCAGATTTTTTCTGTGTCCTCTGCAAATTTCTGTGTTTTCTGTGGTTCCCCCTCGGCCTCACAGTCCAACGACGCAACGACCTAACCACCTAACGCCTTATGCACCGTCGGCTAATTTCCCTCGCGCGCGACACCCGCGGCATCTTCGCCTTCACGGTGGGCACAATCTGGCTCGCCGGAGTGCTCACCATTGGGCAAGCATGGCTTTTGAGCAAAATCGTGGATGCCGCGTTCCTCAAAAACGCCACGCTGTCGCAGGCGCTTCACCTGCTGGAATGGCTGCTGGCGCTGATGCTTTTGCGCGCCGCCCTTGTCGGACTACACGAAATCGGCGCAAAAGAAATCGCCGTGCGCGTCAAAAGCGAACTCCGCCGCAAAATTTTCGCCCACCTGCAGGCGCTTGGCCCGCTTTACACCCGCGGCGAACGCACCGGCGAACTCACAAACACCGCCGTTGAGGGCATTGAGGCACTGGACGCCTACTTCAGCCAATACCTGCCGCAGGTGGTAGTAACCGCGCTCATTCCCCTCACCATTTTGGCGGTCGTCTTCCCGAAAGACACGCTTTCGGGCGTAGTAATGTTGCTGACCGCGCCGATGATCCCCTTTTTCATGGTGCTCATCGGCAAAGGCGCGGAGGAAGTTACCCGCCGCCAATACCTCACCCTCAGCCGCCTTTCCGCCCATTTTTTAGACACCCTGCAAGGGCTAACCACCCTCAAACTGCTCGGACGCTCCAAAGATTACGCCGACACCATCGCCGAAGCGAGCGAGCAATACCGCCGCGCCACGCTAAACGTGCTGAAAATCACCTTCCTTTCGGCGTTCGCGCTGGAACTGCTGGCGACCATCAGCACGGCAATCGTGGCGGTTGAGGTCGGCTTGCGCCTACTTTATGCCAAAATGGCGTTTCAGGGCGCGTTTTTTGTGCTGATTTTAGCGCCCGAGTTTTACCTGCCCTTCCGCCTTTTAGGGTTGCGCTTCCATGCAGGGATGGACGGCGTTACCGCCGCCGAGCGGATTTTTGAAATTCTGGACGCGCGCCCACTCCGCCCGACCGAGCGCCCCACCCCGCCCGATGCGCCCATTGCCGCGGTGGAACTCGTGGGCGTTTCGTTCACCTATCCCGGGGAAAAGAAGCCCGCGCTCCGCAACATCAACCTGCGGATAAATGCGGGCGAACGCGTGGCGCTGGTAGGCGCAAGCGGCGCGGGCAAAAGCACTTTGGCTGGGCTGTTGCTCGGTTTCCTCGCGCCGACCGAGGGGAAAATCCGCACGGTTTTTGCCGACGGCACGGTGCTTGAAAGCCCGCCCCCGCCGCAAAGCCTCGCTTGGGTGCCGCAACAGCCGCACCTTTTCCACGGCACGCTGGAAGAAAACCTGCGCCTCGGCAACCCAGACGCCAGCGAAGAGGAAATTTTCCGCGCCCTCCAAAATGCCAATCTGACGAATTTTGTGCAATCACTGCCCAACGGGCTGAAAACCGATGTGGGGGCGATGGGTGCGCGGCTCAGCGGCGGGCAAGCGCAGCGCGTTGCACTGGCGCGCGCCTTCCTCAAAAACGCACCGTGGCTGATTTTAGACGAGCCGACCTCGCACCTTGACCCCGAAACCGAGGCACAACTTGAAGCAAGCACCCGTTCGCTGATGCAAGGGCGAACGGTGCTCGTCATCGCCCATCGGTTGCACACGGTTCAAGATTCATCACGAATTGTGGTGCTAAGCGAAGGCGAAATTGTTGAGCAGGGCACGCACGCGGAGTTGCTGAAGCGCGGCGGCGTGTATGCACAGATGCTTTCCGCGCCCGAAAGCGGAGCCGCCGAAGCCGCGCCCGCGCGCGAAGCCCCCAAGCCCAGAGGGTTGCCGCGCTTGCGCCCTGCCGCCGCCGTTCCCAGCGCCGAGGATTTCGCGCCCTCTCCAAAAGCAAAGGGGATTTTCCTCCGCCTTGTGGGATTTTTGAGCGGCTCGGAGCGATGGGTGGCGCTTTCGGTTTTGCTCGGCGCGCTCACCATTGGCTCCAATGTTTCGCTCATGGGCACTTCAGCATGGCTGATTTCCACCGCCGCTCTGCACCCCGACATCGGCTCGCTTCAAGTGGCAATTGTGGGCGTGCGGTTTTTCGGCATCAGCCGCGCCGTCTTCCGCTATTTTGAGCGGCTGGTTTCGCACAATGTAACGCTCAGGCTGTTGGCGCGCCTGCGGGTTTGGTTCTACGAGCGGATAGAGCCGCTCGCGCCCGCACGGCTGATTTCTTACAGCGCAGGCGACCTGTTGGCGCGCATTGTAGGCGACATTGAAACTTTGGAAAACCTGTACGTGCGCGTTTTAGCGCCGATGCTGGTTGCAGTTGTAACCATCCTCGGCGTTGGGCTTTTCCTTGCATGGTACGGAATTTCGTTTGCGTTAGTGGCGATTGGGGCGTTCGTCGCCGCGGCGGCTCTGCTGCCGTTGGTCGTCCGGCGGCTGAGCCGCGAGCCCGGCCGCGAAATGGTAACCCTGCGCGGCAAACTCAGCGCGCTGATTGTGGACGGAATCCAAGGGCTTGCCGACCTGCTGGCATACGACCGCGCCGCCGAGCATGGCGAGCGCATCGCTCGGGTGGATGAGGAATACGCCAAAGCCCAAAAGCGCCTTGCCTTGCTCAGCGCCGTCCACACCGGCTTGAGCGGGCTGTTTGCCGACCTCGCGCTGTGGGGCGTGGTTGCGCTGAGCATCCCGATGGTGCGCGCCGGTCATCTGGAAGGGGTGATGATCGGCACGCTCGGCTTGCTGACTTTGGCGGCGTTTGAGGCGGCAAACCCGCTTCCCGCGGCGGCGCAAATGTGGGAAAGCGTGCGGACGGCGGGCGGAAGGCTGTTTGAGGTTGTGGACGCTCCGCCAGCCGTTCCGGAAACGCCGCAGTTGACGGCGCAAGCCGTTCCCCAAAAGCCGCGCGATTTTGGCGTTGAGGTGGCGCATCTCACCTTCGCCTACCCCGAAAACGAAGAGCCGGTTTTGCGGGATGTGTCGTTCACAGTTCCGCAGGGCAAAATTTTGGCAATTGTGGGGCCGAGCGGCGCAGGAAAGAGCACCATCGCCAACCTGCTTTTGCGGTTTTGGGATTACGAGCACGGCGAAATACGCTTGGGCGGGGCAAACATCAAGGCAATGCCGCCCGACGAGGTGCGGCGGTATTTTGCGGTGGTTTCGCAACACACCTACCTTTTCAACATGACCGTGCGCGAGAATTTGTTGCTCGCCAACCCCGAAGCCACTGAGGAGGAAATTGTGGAGGCGGCGCGGCGGGCGCAGATTCACGATGTAATCATGAGCCTGCCGCAGGGTTACGACACCTACATCGGCGAGCAGGGGGCGCGGCTTTCGGGCGGCGAGCGGCAAAGGCTGGCGGTGGCGCGCGCTCTGCTAAAAGGCTCGCCCATCCTCCTGCTGGATGAGCCGACCGCTCACCTTGATGCCATCACCGAGCGGGAGGTGCTGAGGGCGCTGTTCGCGGCGACTGAGGGGCGCACCACGATTTGGATAACCCACCGCCTGCTGGAAATGGAGCGGATGGACGAAATTTTGGTGCTGAGCAAGGGAAAAATCGTGGAGCGCGGCACGCACGCGGAGTTGATCGCCCGCGGCGGGCTTTACCGCCGCATGTGGGAACTACAGCACGGGGAGATTTTGGGGTAGAGCACAAATTTGACAACGAAAGCGATGTTGGGTATCATTACGCCGCCTTGGGTGGGTCCGACGCGGCGACGCCCCCCGAACCGGGTCAGGTCCGAGAGGAAGCAGCCCTAAGGGGAACGCGTCGGGTGCCGTCGGGTAGCCGACCCAAGGCATTTTTTGTTTGGGGGGAAGTGTATCATCCACAGATTAGCACAGATTTTCACCGATTGTAAAAACCGCAGATTGCACAGATTTAGCAGAAAAATCTGTGCTAATCTGCGTAATCTGCGGTTTAAAGACGAAATTGCGGGCGCAGACCCGCAATTTTTGGCGGAGAGGGTGGGATTCGAACCCACGGTGGCCACAAAGGCCACAGCGGTTTTCGAGACCGCCCCGTTCGTCCACTCCGGCACCTCTCCGTGCGGGCGAGATTATACCACACAGAGAAAATCCACGGCATCCTCCCCCTTTCTCCTCCTCTTTTCATCCTTAATTGACGATGCACAAACGGCTCCGATAGGCTACACTCAAGGCGACAATGAAAGCATCCACCTCGGGCCGCAACACCCAAAACAAAATGGAGGTATGACCATGTTTCGCAAACTGATTCCTTGGATAGGGATTTTAGTTTTAGCAATAGCCGTAACGGCCTGCTCTTCAGCAACAAGCAACACCGCAGCGAGTGCACCGACTTCCCCTGCGGCATCTTCTAACGGCGCGACCCCCACCGAAGCCGCTACACTGCCTTCGGTTCCCGGCCTTTCGGCCGAGGAAGTTGCCGACTTGTTGCACATGCGCGAGGAAGAAAAACTGGCGCGCGATGTTTACCTTGCCCTCTACGACAAATGGGGGCTCCGCGTCTTCCAAAACATCGCCAGAGCCGAGCAAACCCACATGGACGCCGTCGGCGACCTGCTGAAAACCTACGGCATTCCCGACCCCGTAGCCAAAACCAAAGATGCCCGCGGCGTGTTTGAAAGCCCCAAACTCCAAGACCTCTACAAGCAATTGGTTGCCCAAGGCTCGGCCTCGGAAATTGACGCCCTGAAAGTCGGCGCAACCATTGAGGACTTGGACATCAAAGACCTCAACGAAGCCATCGCCCGCACCACCCACAGCGACATCCGTCAGGTGTACGAAAACCTAAAACGCGGCTCCGAAAACCACATGCGGGCCTTCATGAGCAACCTGCGGGCTCGGGGCGCCGATTACACCCCGCAATACATCAGCGAGGCCGAATTCCAGCAAATTCTGCAGGGCTCTAACGGCCGCGGCCAAGGGCACGGCCAAGGTCATGGCCAAGGGCGCGGACAGGGCTGCGGCGGCCGAATGGGCAGCGGCAAAGGCCAAGGTGGCCGGTGGGGTATGGTAACCCCTTCTCCAAAGCCCTAAAGCACGTTTTGGCGGTAACAGTCCCCGCTTCCTAATTTGACAATGTCACATTAGACGTTTGTTCTAATGACTCATGTTGCGCAATTGAGCATCAACATACTAAACGCCCTCACCTCCCCCCCACTGCTGAGCCGCCGCGAAGCAAGGCTCTGGGGGAGTGGTGAGGGCAAAGAAGCAGAAAATTCAACAGTTTCATAGGGTGAAATTGTTGCCCGTCAATCACCGCTGCGTAACGTGAATACAAAGGGGATTCGCTGGTCGAGTATGCGCTTTTATCTAAACCAAGAACGGTGTTGATTAGAAAACCGTTCCGTTATGGCCTCAGGAGTTACGCAGTTCCCCTGCTTTGTGTCGCCGCGAAGCGATCGTAGACCGCCAAAGTGGTCTCCCCCACCGTTTAGGGGATGGCTTCGCCGCCTATGGCGGCTCGCCATGACACAAAAACGGGCGCTTCTACGAGCAACTGCGTGAGTCCCAAGGCTAATTTACCCCTTCTGAATTCCCAAAACCTTGCCTGAGAATGCGCTAACCCACTCCCCGAACGGCGGACATTGTCCCGGGGACTAGGTGCATTTAATTGGGGGCTACCCCAGCCCCTGCTCGCGGGCGTAGCGGGCGGCTTCGGCGCGGGTGCTGACCCCCAGTTTGCTCAAGATGTTGCGCACATGGGTCTTGACGGTGGTCTCGCTGATGCCCAACTCGGCGGCAATTTCTTTGTTGGTCAAGCGGTGCGCCAGCAGGCTCAGCACTTCTAACTCACGCTGGGTAAACGATTCGCCAGCCACAGCCGCCGGGCCGCGGCGCACTTCGCGCATCAGCATACGGGTGATTTCCGGGTGTAACACGGGCTCGCCGCGGGCGACCTTCCGCACCGCCTCGGCCAATTCGGCCGAAGAAATTGTCTTGAGCACGTAGCCCGCCGCGCCGGCGCGCACGGCAGGGATCACCAACCGGTCGTCATTGGCGCTGGTGAGCACCAGCACGCGGGTGTCGGGCGCTTCCTGCGGCAAAGCGCGCAGAACTGCCAACCCGTCCATTTCGGGCATGATCAAATCCAGCAACAACACGTCGGGGCGATGACGGCGGACGGCTTCCAGCGCCTCACGGCCGTTGGTGGCCTCGGCCACCACTTCCATATCGGGCTGGGCATCCAAAAATAGCCTCAGCCCCTCGCGCACAATCTGGTGGTCTTCGGCGATCACAAGACGAATCACGGGGGTTTCTCCGTCAGGGGGTTTTGGTTTTAGGGGCGGTTGAAAGGGGCTCAGCCGGGACACTGCCCCGGGCCACCTCAATGCGCGTGCCGCGGCCCGGTGCAGTGGTTAGGGAAAAGGAAGCCCCCAACCGTTCAGCACGCTCACGCATGCCGACCAGCCCCCAGTGGCCGGGGGCGGCTTGGTCGGGGACGAAGCCCTGCCCATCGTCGCTCACCACCAATCGGAAGGAGGGCGGTTGCAGCCAAAGCGCAATGGCGATGCGACTGGGGCGGGCGTGTCGGATGGCGTTAGTCACCGCCTCGTAAGCGATGCGGTAAAGTTCGGCCTCCTCGACCTCTTTCAAACGTCCCCCACCCTGCAAACTAAACTCCACAGGCAGGCCTTCGGCTTCTTCTAAAGAGCGCGCCAAGTCGGCCAAGGCTTCGGCGAGGGATTTTCCGGCCAGGGCCGGTGGGCGCAGGTCAGCAATCAGAGCGCGCAGGTCGTTGGCGGCCTCGTGGATTGTCCGGCGGGCCTGCCGAAGGCGCTCGCGCGCCGCTTCGGGGTTTCCTTCCAGCAACATTTCGGCAGTGCCGAGTTGCAATTCGGTGCTGAAAAGCGCCTGACTGACCGAATCGTGCAGTTCGCGCGCCAAACGCTGGCGCTCTTCAAGCCGGGCTTGGGCGGCAATGGCCTCGGACAATTGGTTTTCCAGCCGCCGCACCAACGCACGGGCGTCGGCAAAATAACGCTCGGCAAAGGCGCGGCGGGAAGGGTCGGGCAGCCAATAGGCCAGAGCAAGGAAAACAAAGCCCAGCATCTCGGCGCTGCGGGTGAGCAAGCCCAGCCCCTCGGGCACTGCGGCGCCGTGGAGTGCCGCGCTCAGGTGCAGGAGGTCCGCCAGCAGCCAAATAGCAAAGGAAATTCCGGCCCATCGCAGCGAACGGGCGCGGCCGTGGCGGTAGACGTAAACCACCACAAAGAGCACTGCCATCAACAAAATGGCTTGGTAGAAGCCAAACGCGAGGTTGCTCCAGTGGACGGCAAAACGGGAACGCGGCTGCCACACTCGCCGGAAATCGTACAACGACACTACGGTGAGCAACGCCCAAAAGCCGAGGTGGCTTCCTAACAGCCACCGCAACACTGGCCGATAAGCCGGAAAAAGGGGCTGCACCAGTGCGTAGGCGGTGAGTATCAGAAAAAGGGTGAAGAGTGCCCGGTCGGTCACCGGCACCCAAAAGCCGCGCGCTAACCGCCACACACCCAGCGGCGGGGAAACAAGCCGCAGGCCTGCCCACAGCACCAACACCCCAAAGGCAACCAGCAATGGCGCGGGGATGGTTTTCCTCCGCCCGCGCCACGCCAACAGAGCGAACAATAGCAGCGCAATGGCCGCTTCAGCCGCAGCCAACGCCTTCCAGAGGGTGAGGGCAGAGGGTGAGGGGGAGTGCATAATTTTCAACACGTTTCAGGCTAAAGTGAGGAAATTATACCAATCCTATCTCCCTAACTCGCTAATCCTAACTTCCTCTACCCGCGAGGGCATTTTTGCGGCGCGCTGCGCTGTGCCCTGTGCCCCGTGCGCTGATGCCCAGTGCCTCTGTGGAACACGCCAAAGGGACTGTGGAAATGATGCCGCACTTTAGCCCAAAAACACTTCACCCAGCGCTCGCCCCATAGCCAAACCCTATCTCCTAACTCGCTAATCCTAACTTCCTCTGCCCGCGAGGGCATTTTTGCGGCGCGCTGCGCTGTGCCCTGT
>JALVVL010000038.1 GCA_027023425.1 Anaerolineales bacterium | reverse complement strand
GTGGAGAGTTCTTCTGCCGCGCCTGCCGAGGAACTGCCCGATTGGCTGGACGAACTTGGCGCGGCAGAAGAACTCTCCACCGCCGAGGCCGAGCCCAAACCCGCAGCCGCCGCGCCTGCCGAGGAACTGCCCGATTGGCTGGACGAACTTGGCGCGCCAGAAGAACCCTCCACCGCCAAAGCCGAGCCCGAACCTGCCGCCGCCGCCCCCGCCGAAGAACTGCCCGATTGGCTGGACGAACTCGGCGGCGAAACCGAAGAAGACCTCCTCACCGCTCTCGGCCAACCTGAAGAAAGTGAGACGGCGGACGAAGCCTTGCCCGAAGGAGAACTCCCCGCTTGGGTTGAGGCAATGCGGCCGGTGGAAATTTCGCCGGAAGAGTTGGGCATAAACGAGCCGGTGGAATCAACCGGCCCGTTGGCAGGCCTTCGCGGTGTCATCCCGCCTGCGCCGCCTACAACAACGCCCAAGCAGAAAATAGGCGTCACATCCTCTCGCCTAACCCTTTCGGAAGAAGAAGAAAAACGCCTCAAAGCCATCACCGAACTGCTACAAGAAGAATTTTCCCCGAAAAAACTGCCCAAAAAGCGCAAAAAAGTCGGCGGACGAATTTTGCATCGTCTTTTTGGGCTCGTTCTACTCGTTGTGGCCTTTTTGCCGCTACTCTTGCCCTCCCTGCAAGCCCCATTGCCCAACAAAGCACTTCCCTCAACGTTGGCGGCAAAACGGCTAATAGACAAAGTTCCACCCAAAGGCGTGGTGCTGGTCGGAGTAGACTACAACCTGGGCTTCAGCGCCGAATTAGAAGCCGCCGCAACACCCGCGCTCGCGCAGTTGATAGGCAAAGGGGTGCGGCTTGTTGCTATTTCTACCAACCCCGTCGGCGGCGGCATGGCAGAGCGGCTAATTGAGAACGCAAGCGCCGGCAAAACCTACCGTGAAGGGACCGATTACCTAAACCTCGGCTACCTGCCGGGAGGAACAGCGGCGCTCTATGCCTTTGCCCGCTCTCCGCGCGCCGTGCTCCCAAGCGTATTGAGATACAAAAACGTTTGGAACTCCGCCATCCTGCAAAAAATAAAAACGGCAAACGACTTTGACCTCGTTTTAGTCATAACAGAAGACCCTGACACCGCTCGTTCATGGATTGAGCAGGTGCAACCAGCACTGAAAACTACGCCGCTTGTCATGGTCATAAGCGCCCAAGCAGAGCCTTTAGTGGCGCCATACTACGAAACCGCTCAGCGCCAAGTTAGCGGAATAATCACCGGTTTGGAAAGCGGAGTGGCCTACAGGGAGATGGCTGGCCAAAGCGCTACACAAAAAGAGCGCGGCATTTGGAGCAGTTACTCCCTCATTACGCTCACAGTGGTGGTGCTGATGGCGCTCGGCGGGCTTTACGCTTGGATTTTGGGGCTGATAGACCGCAAACACCGCTCGGCTGAGGTGGAGGAATAACATGGCCGACCTTATCGGTGGAGCGATTGCCTTTCTGGTAACGCTGACCGTGCTCAGTTATGTCTTTCTGGAAGATTGGGCGTTCTTTCGCTGGGTGATGCACATATTCATCGGCGCGGCGGCGGGCTATGCGGGGGCTGTCGCGCTGCGCAGCATCCTCCTGCCAATGCTACTCACCCCCCTCATCGTGCAACATTCGTGGATCACATTGCTCCCCCTCGCTTTGGCATTGCTGATGCTGCTCAAAATTTTCCCGGGGAAAACGGGGAGGCTGGGCAACATTTCGGTCGCCTTTCTGGTGGGAACGGGTGCGGCGGCCGCAGTGGGCGGCGCGGTAACCGGCACCATTTTCCCGCAAGTAGGCGCTACAACCGATGCCTTCAACCTCGCCCTAATGCGCCAACAGGGCATAGGAACGGCCGAATTTTTGGTGAGCGGCGCTTTTATGCTGATTGGCACAGTGGCAGCCTTGGCCTACTTCCATTTTTCAGCAAGCGCAAAACACAACAAAAAGCCCACCCGCCCGGGGTGGATAAACGCCCTCGCCAAACTCGGCGAATGGTTCATAGCCGTTACCTTTGGCGCGCTTTTCGCCGGCGTTTACCTTGCCGCGATAACTTCGTTGGCGGTTAGCGCCAGCAACTTGTGGCAATACCTCATCCTGCTTTTACACCATTGACGAGGCTATATGGCTACCTCATTGATTGACGCCGATTCTCTTTTAGCCTTAGACGTGGGAAGCGCCAACACCCGCGCTCTGCTTTTTGACGTCGTTGAAGGGCGCTACCACCTGATTGCCGCCGGTACGGCACCCACCACGAGCGGCCGCCCCTACGACGACGTCAGATTGGGCATTCAAGAGGCCATAACGCAAGTTCAAAACCTCACCGGCAGGGTGCTGTTGGCCGAAGACCAAAGCCTAATCGTGCCCTCCCGCAGCGAAGCGGTTGGGGTAGACCAACTCGTGCTTACCGTTTCAGCAGGCGGGGCAATAAAAACGGTGTGCGTGGGCGTGCTGGAAGACGTTTCCCTCCAGAGCGCCCGTCGGCTTGCCTCAACGATTTACTCCTCCGTTGAAGCAGAACTCCATACCAGCGACAAACGCTCCACGGAAGGGCGCATAAACACCATCATACAAGCACACCCCGATTTGGTAATTATGGCTGGCGGGCTGAACAACGGTGCCAGCCGTTCGGTGGAGCAAATGTTGGAGGCAGTGGGTCTGGCCGCCTACCTACTCCCGCCGGAGCGGCGGTTTGAGGTGCTTTACGCAGGCAACGAACGCCTTGCCCGTGAGGTGGAAGAAACCCTAAGCGGCATCACTCCGGTTCATTTAGCACACAACCTGCGCCCCACGCTGGAAACAGAGCAATTAGAACCTGCAGAGGAAAAACTGCTGGAAATTTACCGCTCAATCCGCCTGCGCCAAATGCCGCAACTAAACGCCATCCTTAGCCAAGCCGCGGGCAAAAGCGTGTTTTACCCAACGGCGCACGGGTTTGGGAGAATTGTGCGCATTTTGAGCAAAATTTACGGCGGGCCAAAAGGGGTACTCGGCGTGGATCTCGGCGCGGCGGCGACCACAATCGCCTTCGCATGGGAAGGAAGCGGCCGCCAAAAGGTTTTTTCCAACCTCGGACTGGGCGCGCCGCTGGCAAAACTCTACTCCCACACCCACATAGAAAAAATTGAGCGCTGGCTGCCAAAAGAAATCCCACCCGATGAAATCATTGACTACCTCTACAACAAAATGCTCTACCCCGAAAGCGTCCCCGTAACCGAAGAAGAGGTGCTGGTAGAGCAAGCGCTGGCGCGGGAAATTCTGCAAGTTGCCATCAAGCGCACTTACGAGGACTTCCCCAAACAAAAACACCTTGCGAAAGGCCTCCTACCGGCCTTTGAGCCGATTTTGGCAAGCGGCGGAATCCTCACCAAAGCGGCCAGCCCGCCGCAAGCGTTGATGACGTTGCTGGATGGCCTGCAGCCCACCGGCGTCACCACCTTTGTGCTGGATACAAACCAATTGCTTGCGCCGCTGGGTGCGGCCGCCGACATCAACCCCATCCTAACGGTGCAAATGCTCAGCACATACCACTTGCCGGTACTCGCAACGGTGATAACCCCCACAAAGAAACTCAAACGCCTCGGAGTGCCATTGTTGAGAGCCGAAGTGGAACTCGCAACAGGCGCAAAGAAGCAAATAGAAGTCAAGAGCGGTACCATTGGCGTAATTGGCCTGCACGGCGGGCAAAAAGCACGCCTGCGGCTGCAACCGCTACATGGCGCAGACATCGGCTTTGGAGCAGGGCGCGGAGGCACGGTAAATGTGAGCGGGAGCAAAATCGGCGTGGTGATAGATGCCCGCGGCCGCCCCATCATGCTCCACACAGACCCCGAAAAGCGCCGCGAGCAAATTTCTAAATGGCTCGCCTCGCTAAGCAGATGGGCATAGTTTTTGCACCAACTTCAGGAGAACGCAATGGTTTTCAGGCCGGTAGTCCGCACAATGCCAATAGCCGAAGTGCGCGAAAAGCGCCTTTTGCCTGTGCCGGGAAAAGTGCTCGTCTCGGTAGGGCAAACAGTAAAAGCCTCCGATGTGATAGCCGAAGCATCGGCCGACCCGCGCTACCGTCTCGTAGACGTAGCGCGCGCGCTCGGGGTGCCGCGCTCTAAAGCCAATGAATTCATCCTGTGCCAGCCGGGAGACTTGCTGCGTGCAGGCGACACCTTAGCCCGCAAACAAGGCTTTCTCAGCCGCATAGTGCGCTCCCCGGTGGACGGCAAAGTGATCTTGGTTGAGGAAGGCCAAATCCTCATAGAGGAATACCGCGAGCCATACATGCTGAGGGCAGTCATCCCAGCCAAAGTGAGCGCCGTGATACCCGATTTAGGCGCAGAACTTGCAACTACGGGCATGGTGGTGGACGGCATTTGGGGCAACGGCCGCTACAACTACGGCATGTTGGGTGCGGCCACCCAAGAGCGAGACGCCGAAATAACCACCAAAGACCTGTCGGTTGAAAAGCGCGGTCTTATCCTCATCGCAAGCCGTCTCACAGAAGCCAAAGTACTTGAAATAGCCGACTCACTCCCCCTCCGTGGGCTTATAGTCGGCTACATGCGGGCAAAATTAGTGCCCGAAGCCCTAAAAGTATCCTTCCCCATTGTGGTCATAAACGGCTTTGGCAACCGGCCTATGGATTCTCACTCATTCAAATTGCTCACCACAAGCGTAGGCCAACGCGTGGCGATGATAGCCCGAAAGCCCCACAGAGGCCGTCCGGTTATCGTCGCCCCGTTGCCGAGCGCAGAACACCACGAGCCGCCGCCAGACTTTGATGAAGTAACAGTAGGCACCAAGGTGAGGATTACGCGCGCCCCTTACGCCGGTGCAATAGGCCAAGTGACGGCAATACAACCCGGGATGAGCCAATTTCCCAGTGGGGTGAAGGCCCCGGCCGCTAAAATTCGCCTTGAAAACGGCGAACTCGCTTTAGTGCCTTTGGCAAATTTAGAAATTTTGGTACAATCGTAATACTACCCGAAAGGAGAGGGCCATGTTTGAAGACGATGAAACTCAAATGCCGGATTTTGAAGACGACGCCGAAGCCTTTGGCGACGAAACGGAAGAACCCACTTGGCTGGACGACGAAGGGGAAGAAACCCTGTTAGGAGAAGAAGAAGGGGAAGAGGAAGGCGGCGACAATAAAACCTTCCTAATCGCGGTCGCGGCCATTGTGCTGATGTTACTGCTAACGCTGGGCATCTTGGCAGCCTATGAAGTTTTCATCGCCCCTGCAAAGCGGCACGCTCAGCAAACCCAAGTGGCGCAAGTAAACGCCCAAAACACGGCCATAGCCCAAGCCCTCACGGCCACTGCGCAAGCCGCCTCATGGACTGCAACGCCCACAATCACGCCCACGATGCCTCCCTCCCCCACCCCTAAGAGCGCCACTCCAACCCCTGCGCTTGTCAGCCAGCCAAGCCCAACGCCGGTGGTAGTGGCAGCGGCCACCAATACGCCTTCAATAGACCCAACGGCTTTTGCCCTAACAGCCACAGCCATATACGCCACCAACCAAGCCGTAACTCTTCTCACCCCAAGCCCAACGGCGCTTGCGAAAACCGGTTTGGGCGACCAAATGGGGCTCCCCGGGCTGATAGCGCTGGCCGCGCTGTTTATTGTGATCATTTTCTTGGCGCGCCGTCTACGCCGCACAACCTAAAACCCCCTAACCCACGAGAAATAACAACGCCCGCCGAATTGGCGGGCGTTGTTGGTTTGTGTAATCACCCATGCCGCCTTCAACCCCACGGCAAAGGCGGGAAATGCCCGCTTTCATCCGGAAGGTAAGGCGCGGCCTCAGCCACTGCGCCCACCCGCAGCCGCCCGTACAGGTGCGGGAAAAGATCGCCGCCGACTTCCTCCCAGCGCAGATCTGCATAAACCTCTTCCAACGGCACGGTGAGCAACAACAAATCGCGGCGTCCGGCAAAGAGCAAATCGGCCACGCGCGGCACTTGATCCGCCCTTGAAAAATGGATAAATCCAGCCGAATCCAGCGACGGGGGAGCGTAATAGCCCCGCTTCACAGCCTGCTCCCACGCAAATTTGCTCACCAAGTGAAAAATTTTATTGCCTTGAAGCGACAAAACCGAGCGCAACACTATTTGGTGGGCTACGTCGTGCTTGCTCATCAGCGGCAAGCGCTCGGCGCGCCCATCGGGGAAAAGGAGCACAACGCGGTTGGTATCGGCGGCAAACCCACTGGCGGGCGCGGTAATGTCATTGGCCGCTATCATATCCAGCCGCTTGGCTTGGAGTTTTGAGCGCGCGTTTTCAAGCAAATTTTGGCTTTCGGCGGCAAAGCCCACCACAAAGCGCAAGTTGGGGAAATCATCACGGCGCTCGGCCACCTCGGCGAGTATATCGGCGGTGCGCACAAGGGCAAGGTGCAAATTGGCGCCTTTCTTGATTTTCTGCTCGGCGACCTCCGAAGCGCGATAATCGGCCACTGCCGCGGCCATAAAAAGCATGTGCGCCGAAGGGAGGGCGGCCAACACCGACAAGCGCATTTCATCAGCCGTCTGCACAGGAACAAACTGCGCGCCATAGGGCGGTTTCAGGCAAGTTGGGGCAGAAATGAGGGTAACCTCAGCCCCCCAATCCAAAGCCGCTTGGGCAAGCGCAAATCCTTGCTTGCCTGTGGAACGGTTGGTTAGCACCCGCACGGGGTCTAAAGGCTCGCGCGTGCCGCCGGCGGTAACCACCACCCGAAAGCCTTTCAGGGGCTTTTCGCGGGTCAGCAAATAGCGGGCAGCGCCCAAAATTTCATCTGGCTCGGCCATGCGCCCAACACCCGATAAGCCAGAAGCCAAATGTCCCGAAGCAGGGCCAATTACCGAAGCGCCGCGCTCGCGCAGCACCTCCAAATTCGCCTGCGTGGCGGGGTTGGCAAACATGCCACCATCCATCGCTGGAGCAAGCAAAAGTGGCGCTCCAGTGCTCAAGGCGGTCAGGGAGAGCAAATTGGAGGCGCTACCAGTGGCGAGTTTCGCAATGGTGTTTGCCGTTGTGGGGGCAACAATGAGCAAATCCGCTTCACGGCCAATCCCAACATGCAACACATGCCCTTCTGTGCCCCACAAATCCTCATCCGTGTATGCCGGCCCGCCGGTAACGGAACGAAAAGTGAGCGGCGAAACAAAGCGGAGCGCGGCGCGCGTCAAAATCGTGGTCACCTTCACCCCTTCTTGCGCCAGCCGCGAGGCCAACCACGCCGCCTTATACGCCGCAACCGAGCCGCTTACCCCCAATACCACCTTCTTGCCTTGTAAAGGCCGCATTTGTGCACCCTCCAAACAAAAAAGCAAAGGCACGCATTGCAGAAATGCGTGCCTTCGCGAGTCGCAGAGACCATCACTTCTGCGCAAGCAAATTCTTTATATCGGTGAGGGTATCGTGAATGCTAAACAGAACAATCTGCAACTCTATGCCCACGCGCACCAACAGCAGGCCGAGTATTACGCCGATGGGAACGCCGAAAATTGCCAGCAAAATCTCTCCCACACTGCCGTTGCTTACACCGCTGACGAGCCAGACGAAGAAAAGCACAATGCCGCCAATGATTACCACTGCAACTTCAATCCAGAAGATTATTTTAAGCAATGCAGGCGTAATCATCTTGCGGAAACTGATGAAATCTTGCCAGTTCATCTTTCCTCCTCCTGTGGAATAAATGGGAATAAGAGTGTAAATCTATTTTAGCACAAAGCGAACCGAAGTAGTGGTGGAGACGCCTTTTTATTGGAAACGTTCGGCTTTGCCGAGCAACGAAGTCGGGTATAATCGCGCTCACACCTTCGCAGGAGGTTGCAAGTGAAAAGAGTTCTCCTTCGGTGGGCAATGGTAGCGTTGGCGCTGACGGCGCTGGTAGCGGCAACGTCCAACCTTGCCCTCGCCGAAGACGCCACTCCAATTCCCACAGTGACGAGCACGCCAATGGGCACAACGGTCGTAGTGCTCGGCGGCGGCAATCCGCAAATAAATGTGCGCGCTGGCCCCGGCGGCACATGGCCGGTCATAGGCGTGCTGGTGGTAGGCGAGCGCGTGCCCGCCATCGGTCGCTCACCCATGGGCGAATGGATAAAAATTGTGTACCCGGGCTCAAAAACCGGCACCGGCTGGGTTTACTCTTACCTCGTGAGGGTAGAAGGCGGCGATTTGCCGATTGTAGAGCCGCCGCCCACCCCCACGCCGGTCACCACCCCAACGGTTGACCCAACTTTGGCGGCGCAGTTTTTGGTGCAAGTGCCGCCGACCCGCCTGCCCACATTCACGCCGCCGCCTCCGTTGGTTGTGCCCACATTTTCCGCGGCACGCGCCGGCGGCGTGCGCTTCCCCAGCGCGCTGGTGATTTTCGGCCTGTTTACAGTTGGCATATTCGGCATTCTGGTCTCATTCTGGCAAAGGCACTAACCATGAACCTCTTTTTGGCTGGGTTGATGGGGTTGATAGCCGCCTTCCCCGTGAATTATTTGGCCGACGTGCTCCCGTGGAAAGACGGACGGCTTGGCAAAGCGCTGTGCGGCAGGTGTGGCGGCGCGCTTGGCTGGGGCGAATACCTACGCTGGTGGAAGCCCTGCCCACATTGTGGAAAGGTGCGCTGGCGGCACGGCATCGTTTTAGTTTCCCTCACAGTGCTCAGCGCTTTGCTGTGGATTTACCCCGGCAAGTGGGGGTTTTGGGCTATGTGGGTGCTTTTGGTGTATGCAATGCTGGTGGCGGTGATTGACGCCGAGCACCGGCTGATTTTGCATGTGGTAAGCGCAACTGGCGCTTTGCTTTTGGGCGGTTTGGGAATTTGGAGGCATGGGTTGGAGGCTACCTTGCTGGGAGGAGCGGCAGGCGCGAGCATAATGCTCCTTCTCTTCCTGCTCGGCAACGGGTATGCTTACCTCAAAGCCCGCCGCGCCAACCAACCCCCGCCAACAGAACCCGCCCTCGGTTTCGGCGATGTTGCCCTTTCCACCGATTTGGGACTGCTACTCGGCTGGCCCGGCATACTTGCCGGCTTGACCTTTGCGATACTTGTTGCCGGTGCTTTCAGCCTGCTATTCCTGCTTTACGCATTGCTCCGATGGCACCGCCTGCGCACGGATGCTTACATCCCATACGCTCCGTTTCTGCTTTTGGGCGCTCTGCTGGCAATTTACGTCTGAGAAGGAATGAGGAAATGAGGGATTAAGGGATTGAGGGATTAAGGGATTGGGGT
Organism: Anaerolineales bacterium; assembly: GCA_027023425.1. Classification (GTDB taxonomy): domain Bacteria; phylum Chloroflexota; class Anaerolineae; order Anaerolineales; family DRMV01; genus JALUBW01. The sequence goes on along the minus strand of JALVVL010000038.1, from coordinate 16,330 downwards.
ACTAAGTGATTAGGGAGCCTGATACCTAAGCACCTCAGTACCCGAGCACCCCAACCCCTCAGTACCTCACTCCCTCAGTACCTCCACCCTTTTTTGTGCTACACTTTTTCTATCCTCCAAGGGAGTCAACGCTATGAAAATTGCCGTGCTCAGCGACACACACGACAATTTATGGGCCCTTGACCTTGCCATCCCACATTTGCGGGAAGTGGATGTGGTGCTCCACTGTGGTGACGTGTGCTCGCCGTTCACGCTGAAGCGGCTTGCCGAGGGCATTCAAGGCAAGCCCTTGCACCTCGTTTGGGGCAACAACGACGGCGATCGGCGCATGTTGGCGAAAATCGCCGAGCAAGCCGGCAATGTGGTGTTGCACGGCGAATTTGCCGATTTCGGCATTGACGGGTTTAGGGTAGCGATGAGCCACTACCCGGAAGTGGCGCGGGCGGTGGCGCGCGCCGCGGAACATGACCTTGTGTGCTACGGCCACGACCACAACCTGCATTCCAGCCGTATCGCCCGCACCCTGCTCCTCAACCCGGGAGAACTCCACGGCGGCCTCACCGGCAAAGCCACTTTCGCAATCCTTGACACCGAGAGCACCGCTTTACAAATAATTGAACTCAAGCCCGAGAAATAGAATTATCCACAATCTGTGCTAATCTGTGGTTTTCTATCCACAGATTGACACAGATTTACACCGATTGAAGGAGAAAACCACAGAGGACACAAAAATTTACAGAGAACACAGAAGTTTTTCTTTGCGCCTCTGCGTTTCTCTGCGCCTCCGCGTTAACCTCTTGGCGTCCTTTGCGTTCTCATCCACCGATTGACACAGATTTGCACCGATTGAAGAGAAACCACAGAGGACACAGAAATTTACAGAGAACACAGAATTTTTTCTCTGCGTCTCTACGCTTCTCTGTGCCTCTGCGTTTCTCTGCGCCTTTGCGTTTCTCTGCGCCTTTGCGTTACCCTTGGCGCCCTTGGCCTCCTTCCGCAAATCCTAAATCGCTAATCTCCTCCTCTGTGCTAATCTGTGTAATCTGTGGTTTTCACTAATCTGCGTTTGATTTTTTGGTCATGGACCCCGTTGAAGAAATCAAATCCCGACTTGATATTGTGGACATCGTCTCCGAGACGGTAGACCTGCGCCGAACGGGCAAAAACTACATCGGCTTTTGCCCGTTTCACGATAACAAGCGCACGCCGTCGTTTGTGGTTTTCCCCGAAACCGGCACATGGCGCTGTTTTAGTTGCAACATAGGCGGCGACATTTTTACTTTTGTGATGAAGCGCGAAGGCTGGGATTTCAAGCAAGCGCTTGAATACCTTGCCGAGCGCGCCGGCGTCCCCCTGCGGCCGCGCTCCGCGCCTTCCAAAGAGGAGCGCGAAGCACATCAACGCCTTTACGACCTGATGAGCGAAGCCGTCACCTTCTACCGCCATCACCTCCGCACCCCAGCGGGCAAACCAGCGCTGGACTACCTCCATCGGCGCGGCCTAAGCGACGAAACCATTGAGGCTTTTGGCTTGGGCTATGCCCCCAACTCATGGGATGCGGCAATGGAGTATTTCACGACTCACGGTTATTCGCTGGACGAATTGGTTGAAGCCGGTTTGGTGACCAAACGCGACGACGGCAAAACTTACGACCGTTTCCGCAACCGCGTGATGTTCCCGATTCGCGATGTGCGCGGGCGGGCAGTGGGGTTTGGCGCGCGCACTTTAGACCCTGAAGGAGTGCCCAAGTACCTCAACTCGCCCCAAACCCCGATTTTTGACAAAGGCCGTTTGCTCTACGGATTGGACAAGGCCGCTAAAGCCATCCGCGAGCAAAAAGAGGTCGTTATCGTGGAAGGCTACATGGACGTTATCGGGCTGGCGCAGGCGGGGTTTGGCAATGCCGTTTCGCCAATGGGCACGGCGCTCACCGAGGCACAAATGCGCCTGCTCAAACGCTACACCCGCCGCATTATCCTTGCGCTTGACCCCGATGCCGCGGGCATCCGCGCCACCCTGCGAAGCATGGACGTTGCCCGCCGAAGCCTGAGCGATGAAACCGAAATAGCGTTTGACCCACGTGGGCTGATCCGCCACGAAAGCCGCCTGCGCGCCGATTTGCGCGCTGTTTTGCTCCCCGAAGGCAAAGACCCCGACGAAATTGCCCTTGCCGACCCCGACGCTTGGCGACAGATTATCGCCAACGCCGAGCCGCTCATCATTTTCATTATGAACACCTTGGCCGCCGACCGCGACCTTGATGACCCCAAAGTCAAAGCCGAAATTGCCGAGCAGGTGTTGCCCCTGATTTACGAGGTCGCAAACCCAATTGAGCGCAACTCCTACCTGCACAAACTCGCCTACCTGCTCAAGGTGGATGAAGACGCCCTTTTAGCATGGAAACCGCCAGCGCGAAAGCGCCGCAAGCGACGCCCCGCGCCGACCATTTCCCAAAAAACACCAGCCACGCCCAAAAAAGCAAAACGCACTGCCGAGCCGCCAATCACCATAAAACTCGGGCGGCTGGTGATCGGGGCATTGCTGCGCGACCCCATGATGCTTTTCGCCGTGGAGCGCGGCCTGCGCGAGCGCGGCCTTCCGCCGCCAAGCGCCGAAGACTTCCCAACCGAAGCCCTGCGCGCCCTCTTCATTGCCGTGCAACAAGCCGCAAACCAAGAAGAAGCCGAACCCGACGACCATATCATTGCCAACCTTGACGAATCCCTGCTGGAAGAGGCCGAAACGTGCTTAGCACTGACTGAACACCTTGCCAAGCGCCCTGAACTTGCCCTGCCCGAAGCGCTTTACAACCTCGTCCGCCTGCGTTATGAGCAGGTCAACGCCGAGTTGGAGCAACTTTATTTCCTGCTCGCCGAGGCGCAAAAGGCCGAAGACCCCGAAAGCGAACACTACCTCCGCCGCGTAAACCAAGCCGTGCAACTTCGCCGCAGGCTTGATGCCGCCCTGAAGAAAGGGTTTCCCCTGCTCCCCTACGCCGCTTGAGGATTATCCACCATGGAAGAAAACTGGGCAGTAAACGAAGAGGATGAGAGCCTGAACCCTGAAATCTCCGAAAACGAAGCCGCTTTGCTTCCTCACGAAACGGGTGACGAAGCCGAAAGCGACCCGGTGCACCTCTATTTGCGCGAAATCGGGCAGGCAAAGTTGCTCACCGCCGAGCAGGAATTTTGGCTGGCTGTGATGATTGCCGCTCAAAAGCGGATCACTTGGCTTCGCTCTCACCCAAAAGCCAAATCGCCAAAGGGGATGAGCCCGCGCGGCCTGTTTTGCGCCCTTTACGGCGAACTCAGAACCGCATGGAAGCGCGGCATTGAAGACGTGGAACGAATGGGGTGCGAGCCGCCCGATTTTCTGCTTCTGCTTTCCGAGGCGCAAATGCTTGCCGACGGCTGGGATACGGACACGCCGTCCTACATCCATTCCTACCTCAGCAGCGGCGCATGGGGCAAAGACCCATTTTGGGATGCCGCGGCGGCGCAATTTGTCACCGTCTTCACCGATTCATACGCTCTCCCTTCAACCACCGCCACCAAACTTGGGGATTTTTACAGCCGCAACGGCAGGTTGCCTTCCGACAGCACATTCCGCCGCTACTTGCCCAACGATGAAGCACTGGAAGCACATCTCAAAGCAATTGAGGAGCGCGCCGAAGAAGCACGCACTGCCTTGGTGCGCGCAAATTTGCGGCTTGTGGTGAGCATAGCCAAGCGGTATGTTGACCGTGGCGTGCCCCTGCTTGATTTGATTCAGGAGGGCAATTTGGGGTTGCTCCGTGCGGTTGAAAAATTTGACCCCGCGCGCGGCTACAAATTCAGCACTTACGCCACATGGTGGATAAGGCAAGCCGTTTCGCGCGCCGTTGCCGAGCAAGGACGCACCATCCGGTTGCCCGTGCATGTGATTGAAACCTACCACCGCCTCCGCAAAATCCAGCGCGACCTCACCCAAAAACTGGGGCGCGAGCCGGAAATTGAAGACCTTGCACTGGCTTCCGGTTTCCTAAGCGACGAAGAGGAAAGAGAAATACGAAAAGCCCTAAAAAACGGACATCCCCTCCCACCAGCGCTGGAGCACCGCTGGAGAAGCACGGTTTCAAAAGTGCGCAAAATCCTAAAGTCAACCGAAGAACCGCTATCGCTTGATTTGACAATGGGGGATGAAGAAAATCAAACTCTGGGCGAAATAGTGGAAGACATGGAAACCCCTCAACCAATGGAACAAGCCATGCGCGATCTGCTTCGTGAGCAAATTCAAGAGGCTTTAGCGGCTTTGAGCGAACGCGAGCGGCAGGTTCTGGAACTGCGTTTTGGGCTTTTAGACGGCAAAGCCCATACCTTAGAAGAAGTGGGGCGTTATTTTGACATCACTCGCGAGCGCGTACGACAAATTGAGACCAAAGCCCTGCGCAAACTGCGCCACCCCGAATACAGCCGCCAACTGCGCGATTACCTGTAATTACCTACCCACAAGCGTTGCAGTGGCTTTTCGCCCTCACCTTACCCCCGCTGCTGAGCCGCCGCGAAGCAAGGCTCCGGGGGAGTGGTGAGGGCGAGAGAGGTGTAATGTTGCTTCACGGCATAGCGGCGCTACTGAAATCCTGCTTGTTAACTTCCTTTTCGGCGCAGGGTAGGTAGTTACGATTACCTTTAGAATCCCCCAAAATGTGATGATGGTGTCGCTGCAAGCCGCCGTAGGCGGCGAAGCCATCCCCCAGAGGCAAATGCCGGGCTCAGGATTCACTGAGAGGGCTCAGCGGGTAAGTTTCCAAAAACCGGCGCACCGATTCCCCCCAAAACTCATCTTCAACAAGGGGCAAAAGTTTGCCGTAAAGCGACTTCAGTTGCTTGGCCTGAGCAGGGGTAAGAGCACCGAGGGCCGCCAATTCAGCCAAAGCGCGCATCGCCATCCAATAAAACTCACTCTGCTCGGCTAATTCCAGCGATTTTTTAGCAAAACGCACGGCGGCATGCCTGTGACCAAGTTCTGCCTGAATGTGAGCAAGCACGAGGTAGCCCAAAGAGCGCGCGGCAGTTTCCAAAAGTTCTGAGTCTTGCAAAATGGGCTCCAGTTCGCTAATCACTCTCTCGCGCTCGCCCTTCACGTAGTACACAATAGCCTCATCAATTTGAATGAAGCCGCGTGGCTCCCCCAATTCCCGGCGGTAAATCATGGCGGCGCGGCCGATTTCCTCCTCCGCTTTCTCCACCTCACCCAAAAAGGCATGTGCAAGCGCCAAGCGAGGAAGCAAATCTCCTGGGGCGAGCAAATCGCCGCCAAACTGAATGGCGCGCTCATAATGCTCAACGGCTTTATGCCAGTCGTCCAAATGCAAGAAAGCATCTCCAAGGGCGCCTTCTATCAAATACAAAGCCCCACGGGGGATCGGCTGGCCTTTGGCAATCTCACCTTGCACTTTCAAAACGGTTTCGCGCAGTTGCTTGAGTTCGCCAGTGGACATGTGAATCATTGCGCAATAAGCGTTCAAGAATCCCCACAGGCGCACCTTTTTGAGCAAAAGCACCTGTTCAACGGCATCTTTGCAGTCCTGCAAGGCTTCGGCATAGCGGCGCAGGCGCAAAAGGGCTAAAGTTCTGGCAGCAAGCGCTTGTGCCACGCCAAAGACGCGGTGGCTGCGCCTGTAAGCATCCAAAGAGGCGTTAGCGTGCTCAAGAGATTTTTGCGGATCCAAAGCCAAAGCCGAAGTAACGGCCAGTTGGTAATGCAGGCTTCCAAATGCGCGGGCGGCGTCTTCATCGTCCTCGTGGCCCTTTAGGGCGTCCAGGCCGCGCCGCAGGCAATTTAGCGACTCGCGCACCTTGGTTTGGATGGAAAGTGCTCCACCTAAAGTCGCACACGCCTCAACAAAAGCAATTTCCGCGCCGGGCTCAGCCTGAAGTATCCGCACCGCCTTTCGGCTAAGGCGCTCTTCTTCTTGCACATTGTCGGAAAGGGAAGCCAAAACTGCTTCGGCATTTAGCGCCGCACCCTCAAGCAAAAGCGAGCCATGCAAACGGGCAAGCGTTTTCAATTGCTCGGCTATGTGCTTCAACACGTCCACAGCCAACGTATCGGCCGCCAGCACCTGCCAATCGGCATACAGCGACCAAATTTGCCTATCGCTAAACGGGCTGTTCTCGCCGAGCACCAGTTTCTCTGCATTCCTAAAAGCCTGATGGGCTTGCTCGGCCACGCCTATGCTCAGAGCATGGCGGGCCGCCTCAATCCACCAGTAGAAGGCGGCCTTGGGCTCGGCGGCTTGCTGATAGTGGTAGGCTATCACGGCGGCTTTGCGGCGAGCGGCATCCCCCAAGGCCTCTTCCCATGCTTGGGCAAGCCGAGCGTTTATCAATTGCCTCCTGCCGGGCGAAATACGGGCGGCTATCACATCGCGCATGCGATTATGGGAAAACGAATACAACACTTGCCCATCATTGGCCTGATATTCAAGCCACTTTGCCTTGAGCAATTCGTCAAGCGCTTCCGAAAGCGACTCTTCATCTTGCCTTACGGCCAAGCGCAGTACATGGTAGGGTATTTCCGTACCTTGCACCGCCACAAATTGCAACACTTCAACAGCGTTTTCCGAGAGGCCGCGCAGGCGTGTTTCCAACAAAGCCGTCAGAGTATCGGGCAAAACCCACTCGTGCACCGGTTTGTTGATGTTGTCCGTTTTGAGTTGGAAGCGCAAAATTTCCAGCAAGTAAAGCGGCGTACCGGCCATAGACAACCGCCACAAGGCGGCCACTTCCTCTTCGGAGAAGCGGCGCCCGGCCACATGCTCGGCCAAAACGCGCACGTTTCTTGTAGAAAGCCCGCTCAGCACAAAAGTCGGAATTGCCCCACTGCTCAAAAGCGGGAGCAAAGGCTTGACAGTTGGGCTGGTTTCAAGCGAAGTTTGCCGCGCGGCCATCACGATTGCCCCTAACGACCCAAACTGCGTTTTTTTGAACGGAGGCCGCGAATGCCAGTAAATCAAAGTTTCCACCGTGGCAAGGTCTGCCCATTGTAGGTCGTCCACCGTGAGCAGAATTGGGTTTTCCTCTGCCATCACAAGCAAAAGTTGGCGCAGCGCTTCCATGAACTGTGCCTGCAAGATGGCCGAGGGCTTGGGCAAAACAACCGGTGGAAGCATCAACTCAATTTCAGGGAACAGCAACAACAAGTGCGGCCACCACTCTTGGGGCACTTTTTGCCATTCTTCGTCCTTCACGAACTTGGGCAGTGCCTCCAAAAGCGGCGCAAACGGCAGGTAATTTTCCCCTTGGTGGCACGAGACGGAAATCACCCGCCAGTTGCGGCTGAACTGAGCACCCAATTCTTGCAAAAGGCGGCTTTTGCCTTGACCAGATTGGCCTGTGAGCAAAACCGCACCGCCCTCCAAGAGCCGCCTTTTGATGGCACTGAGTTCCTCTTCATACCCCACAAAAGGCACATTCGGCGTTGAAGCGGCGTGGGAAAGGGAAGGGCTGGCAACAGGGTTTAGGTACGGGCGGCTTGCCTGAAGAGTGCTCTCGCTGTAGCCCTCGCCGAACAATTCTTCGTGCCGCGCTTGCATTTCGGCAAGAAATTCACGCGCCACGCCCAGTTTGCCCTGCCAGTGCAACGCCCTGAGCACCATCAAGAGCAGATCCTCATCAGCCGGGGAAATCGTGAGCGCCCGACGCGCAAACTGGATCGCCGACCCCAAATCGCGCTCAGCCCAAAAATGCCACGCTAACCTGCGCAACAGAGCAAGGTGGTGCTCTTGGAGTTCCCCCTCCTTTTGCAACATCCAACTTTCAAACTCGGCGGCGCCCGCAGGGGGCACAAAGCCTTCCAAAAACCTTCCCCTCCACAAGCGCACTGCCTCCAAAAGGGCATTCAAAACCGCCGACGGCAAGGGCTCTTCGTTGGAGATACGCTCGGCTTTGGGCAGGTGCAGGGTTACTGCTTCCATAAACGCCCGATAATCGCTAAACACCGAGCCGCCGGTTATCAAGCGAAACGCCCCGCCCTCTTTTACCAACACCCCCTCGGGCAGTGCCTGCCGCAACCTGCTTATAGAAACCGAAAACGCTCGCTTTGCCCTTTCGGGATCAAAACCCGTTCCCCAAAGCAAGTCAATTATTTCGTCGCGCGCGAGCGCCCCCTCACTGGCGGCAAGCAAAAACAACATTGCCCGCTCCCGCCGGCGCAGGGTTGATAAATTGTAAGAGGAATCCGCCTTTATTTCAGGGGGGCCTAAAACAAAGATCTGGAAGGGACGCATTGTACAGGGGAGTGGGCGGTAGTGTCTGTTTGGGGTAGGGCGAGCGGCGAATTATGGGTAAATTTTACCACCATATACGGCATTAAGGAGCACGAATTTGTCACAGGGGAACGCCATTTGCAAGGTGCGGTAAAATACTCGGCGCTTGGAAACAAAAACTACACCTTAGAGCATAATCCACCTTGATAGTTGGTTTAGGCCTTTTGCAACTTAGCGCCCAAATTTTTTGATCTCTCCCTACCCCCGCTACGGCGACGCTATCGCGTCACCGTAGCCGCCCCCTTCCCTCCCTTAGTAAGGGAGGGAAGGGGGCAGATGAGCCGAGCGCCAGCGAGGCTCATCGGGGGATAGGTGAGATCTTGCCCTAAGCAGGATGGATAACGCTCTCCGGAATACCTGAAATCTTGTTTAAGAAAGAATGCATTAGAGCACATTATGGCAAAACTTTTCACTTTTGAAATCGTAGCAACCGACGGAAAGGCGCGCGCTGGCATCTTCCACACCCCGCACGGCGACCTGCTTACGCCGGTATTCGCACCCGTCGGCACCCAAGCCACCGTCAAAGCAGTTACGCCGGCGCAGTTGGAGGAACTCGGCGCGACCTTAGTGCTCGCCAACACCTACCACCTCTACCTGCGCCCGGGTGATGAGATAGTCGCCGAACTCGGCGGTCTGCACGAATTTATGCAATGGCCGCGGCCCATGCTCACCGATTCTGGCGGCTTTCAGGTCTTCTCGTTGGCGAAAATTCGCGAAGTTGACGATGATGGCGTTACCTTCCGTAGCCATTTGGACGGCTCGGTTCACCGCTTCACGCCCGAAAAATCCATTGCCATCCAAGAAAACCTCGGCGCCGACATCATCATGGCTTTGGATGAATGCCCACCGCCATACGACCGCGCCTACAACGAAGAAGCCTTAGAGCGCACCCACCGCTGGGCAGAGCGCAGCCTCAAAGCCCACACCCGCGCCGACCAAGCCCTTTTCGGCATTGTGCAAGGCGGCGTTTTCCCCGATTTGCGCGAAAAATCGGCGCGTTTCATCTCATCGTTGGGCTTCCCGGGCCACGCCATCGGCGGGCTTTCGGTGGGCGAAACCAAAGCCGAGATGGATGCCATGATTGAACTGGTGAACGACATCCTGCCGCCCGAAAAGCCGCGCTACTTGATGGGCGTGGGGACGCCGCGCGACATGATAGAAGCCGTCCGGCGCGGCGTGGACATTTTTGACTGCGTGCTCCCCACCCGCTTAGCGCGCCACCATGCTGCCATGCTCGCCAACGGCGGCAGGCTGAACATGCGCCGCAAAGAATTTGCCCGCGACCCCCGCCCCATTGACGAAACCTGCACCTGCTACACCTGCACCCACTTCAGCCGCGCCTACATCCGCCACCTCATCGTCGCCAAAGAAATGCTCGCCGCCACCCTGCTTTCAATCCACAACCTCCACACCTTGGTGCAACTTGCCAAGCAAATGCGGCAGGCGATCATTGATGGGCGCTTTGACGAATGGGCGGAGGAGATTGGCGTGAGTTCGTGAATGAACTCGCATCCACCGATTGAGGAGGAAAAACACAGAGGACACAGAAAAAATCTGTGCTAATCTGTGGAATCTGTGGTTTTTATCCTCTGCGTCTCTGCCTCCTCTGCTCCTCTGCGGTTAACCTTGGCGTCCTTTGTGCCCTTGGCGACCTTGGCGTCCCTTCTTTGCGCTCTCTGCGTCTCTGTTTTCTCTGCGTCTTTGCGTTACCCTTGGCGTTAACCTCTCTGCGCTAATCTGCGTAATCTGTGGTTTTCCCCACATCTCAGCCACCAATTGCCCATGAAAATTTCCCCCGAACTGCGGCTCACCTTAGACACCCTCCCCGAAAAGCCCGGCTGTTACCTGATGAAAGACGCCAAGGGCGAGGTGATCTACGTCGGCAAGGCGGTGAACCTTCGCCGGCGCGTCCGCTCCTATTTCCACGCCTCGGCGCAACAAAACCCAAAAACCCGCCGCTTGGTGGCGCACATCGCTTCAATTGAGTGGATAACCGTCGGAAGCGAACTTGAGGCCCTCATCTTGGAGATGAACCTCATCAAAAAGCACCGTCCCCGCTACAACGTCCGCCTAAAAGACGACAAGCGTTACCCCTACATCAAAGTCCACTGGCAAGACCCTTTCCCGAAAGTGACGGTGACGCGGCGGGTTGAGCAAGACGGCGCTTGCTACTTCGGCCCCTACGCCAGCGTGTGGGCGGTGCATCAAACGCTGGACGTGCTCCGCAAAATCTTCCCATTTCTCACCTGCAACCGCCCAATCACAGGGAAAGACCCGCGCGCCTGCCTTTACTACGACATCGGGCTGTGTAGCGCCCCCTGCATTGGCGCGATTTCGCAAGAAGACTACCGCCGCATGATTTCCGACTTGTGCGAATTTTTGAAAGGGCGCACCGAGCCAATTGTGCGGCGTTTGCAAAAGGAAATGCACGAAGCCGCCGAGAAACTTGAATTTGAAAAAGCCGCCCGCCTCCGTGACCAAATTGAGGCAATCCACAAAATTGTGGAACGCCAGCGCGTTGTCTCCCAAAGCGGCTTAGATTCGGATGTGCTGGCGCTGGCGCGCGACAAAGACCAAGCCTGCGTGGAAGTGTTTTTCATCCGCGGCGGCAAACTGATAGGCCGCGAGCACTTCGTGTTGGAAAACACCGCCGACGTGCCCGACCCGAAAGTGCTTGCCGAGTTTTTGAAGCAGTTTTACGGCTCGGCAGGGCAACTTCCGCCGCAAGTGCTCTTGCCGCACGAGGTGGAAGAGGCGGAACTCATCCGCGAATGGCTAAACGATGAGCGGCGCGGCGTGCATGTGGAAATCAGCATCCCGAAAGATGAAGAACAGCGCGCCTTGATAGAACTTGCCGCACAAAACGCCGCCGAAACCTTGGCAGCGCTTCAGGCGCAACAAGCCGCCGCGGCGCACAAACAAACCGAAGCCCTTACCGCGCTCCAAGAGGCTTTGGGGCTTTCCGAGCCGCCGCTCCGCATTGAAGGCTACGACATCTCGCACCTGCACGGCACGGCAGCGGTCGGGAGCATGGTTGTATTTGAGCAAGGAGTGCCCAAAAAGAGCCATTACCGCCGCTTCAACATCCGCACCGCGGCGGGCGATGATTTCGGCAGTTTGGAAGAGGTGCTGACCCGCCGCCTGAACCGCTGGAAAGCCGCGCGCGAAGCCGCCCAAAGCCCCGTGCCGCAGAAGCGCCCCGACCCGTCCTTCGCCCGCCTGCCCAACCTGATGCTGATTGACGGCGGCAAAGGGCAGTTGGCGCGGGCGCTCAAAGTCCTGCGGCGTTTTGGCTTGGAAAACGAAGTGTTTGCGCTGGGGCTGGCAAAAGCCGAAGAAGAAATCTACCTCCCCGGCAAAAAAGAGCCGCTCCGCCTGCCGCGCAACAGCCCGGCGCTGTTTTTGCTCCAACGCGTGCGCGATGAAGCCCACCGCTTTGCTATCACCGCCAACCGCAAGCGCCGCGTGCGGATTGGGCTTGCCTCGGCGCTGGAAAACGTGCCCGGAGTTGGGCCGGTGCGCCGCCGCGCCCTGCTCAAGCGCTTCGGCTCGGTGGAAGGGGTGCGCGCCGCCACCGTGGACGAAATCGCTGCCCTCCCCGGTTTCAGCCGCAAACTCGCGCAGAGCATCAAAGATGCGTTAGAATAGAAATATGGCACACGTTTGGATAATTGACGACAACGCCGAGATGGCGCAGGCTGTGAGGCTCATGGTTGAACTGCTTGGGCATACAGGAGAAGTGTTCACCTCGGCCGCCGACGCCGAGCAGGCGCTTTTGGAACGCACCCCGCCGCAAATTATCTTGCTGGACCTGAACATGCCCACCGTGAGCGGGGATGAATTTCTGCAATCTGTGCGCCGCCGAAACGAATTTGCGGACATCCGCATTGTCATGCTCACCTCGGAATTTGCCGAAAGCGAGCGCGAGCGCCTTCTCAGCCTTGGAGCAGATAACTACCTTACCAAGCCAATAGATTTGGATGACCTTGAAAAAGCACTTGCCGATTTGGACACGGCGTAATCTTCGGAGGTTTTCACATGGCAAAGAAAAACAAAAAACAAAAGAAACCCAAAATGAGCAAAGCACAGCAGCGCGCCATGCGCCGCCAGCAAATCGTGATGGGGGTAATAGGTTTGCTCATCATCCTTTCCTTTGTGGTAACTTTGGTCAAATTCTAAGGATGGGTAAACTTTGCGCGCCAAGCCGCGCCTCGCGCATGGCGCTTTTAGCGGCATTGGCGCTGACCGCGTTAGCGTTAGGGGCAATTGCTGCGCCCGCGGGCGCTTCCACTGGCGGCAAAACCCCCACGCCAACGCCAACACCGCCACAAGTGGGTGTTTGGGTGGTGGAAGGTGAAGCCAAAGTGTGGCTCACCGCGCCTTCCAACGCCAACGCGGCCTCGTTGCTGGCAAAGGCGCACCTGCCAAACCCAAAAGGAGCGCGCCTGCTGGTAAACGGCCGCGAGTGGGCAGGCAATTCTCCCATCCCCTGCCGTGCAGGTGAGCCGTGTGTGCTCCACGTGCTCCCACCTACCCGGATTGCCCTGCACTCCGGCGATTCCACTATCCACATTTCCACAACCGAGCCCACGGTGGGAGCGGCATTAGGGGCGCTCGGCTTGGCCGTTTACGCCGGCGACCGGCTCCAGCCCGCGCCCGATTCTCTCCTCCATAGCGCAACGAACGTCTACCTGCAAGGGCACAAGCGCGTGCAAGTTGTGGTGGGCGGCAACAAAATCACACTTTTCACTACCGCCGAGACCGTGGGCGAAGCCTTAGCGCAAGCCAACTTAGCCCCACAGGGAATTGACGACACCGCCCCCCGCCCAACCGACAAATTGCCCCAAAAGGGTGCAATCACCGTGAAGCGCGCCCGCGAGGTAGTGCTTTTGCGCCAACTGCCGGTTGCCTTTAGCGTAAAAACCAAGCCTTTGCCCGACAAGCCGCTTGACACCACCGAAGTGCTCCAAAAAGGCAAACCGGGCTTGCAAGTCCAGCAAATACGAATCCGCTATGTAGAAGGCAAAGAAACCTTGCGGCGGGTTGAGGCAAAGTGGATTGCGCGCCCGCCCAAGCCGAAAATAGTGGGCTACGGCACCAAAGTTGTGCTCAAAACCGTAAACACGCCCCAAGGCCCCAAAAAGTATTGGCGGGCAATGCGCATTTACGCGACTTCCTATTCCCCCTGCCGGTTGGGGACGGACTATTGCTCGCACACCACTTTCAGCGGAATGCGGCTGCGCAAAGGGATTGTCGCGGTAAAACGCTCTTGGTACGGTTACCTTGCTGGCACAAAGGTGTACGTGCCGGGGTACGGCATAGGCGTAATTGCCGACATCGGCGGCGGCATTCCGGGCAGGCCGTGGATTGACCTTGGATATTCCGATGATGACTACGTTTCGTGGCACCAATGGGTAACAGTTTACTTCCTCGCTCCGCCTCCGGCGACGATTCCGCCGATACTGCCGTAGAGGAGGAACTGGCGCGCCTGCGTTTGCTTTTGCGCGCCTACGGCCTGCGCCCCAACAAGCGCTTAGGGCAAAATTTCCTCTTGCAAGCGGGCGCTTTGCGCAAAGTGGTGGACGCGGCCGCACTTTCGGGCAATGAGGCAGTGTTGGAAATCGGCGCGGGCGCGGGCAGTTTGACTCTGATGCTCGCGCGAAACGCCGCCCGCGTGGTTGCCGTTGAGGTTGATGAACGCCTGCGCCCGTTGCTGGCGGACGTGCTCCGCCCATACCCAAATGTGCGGTTGGTATTTGGCGACATTTTGCGGCAAAGTGTCGCTGAACTAATGCAAAATGAGCCTTACGCCGTTGTGGCAAATATCCCCTACTACATCACCTCAGCGGTGATAAGGCACTTGATGACAGCAGAACGGCGCCCCGAGCGGCTCGTGCTCACCGTCCAGCGTGAAGTGGCGCAGCGTATGACGGCGGAGCCGCCGCGGATGAACCTGCTTGCGCTGAGCGTGCAGGTTTTCGGCGAGCCAAAAGTGGTGGCGCGCCTGCCAGCGGGCGCGTTTTTCCCACCGCCTAAGGTGGATTCGGCGGTGGTGCGGGTGGATGTGTTCCCCGAACCGCTTGTGCCTGCCGAGCAGTTGGATTTGTTTTTCAGGCTGGCGCGGGCCGGCTTTTCTCAGCGCCGCAAGCAACTGCGCAATTCTTTGGCCGCAGGTTTGGGAATGAAGCCCGCTCGCGCCGCCGAATTGCTTTCCGCCGCAGGTATAGCCCCTTCCCGCCGCGCCGAAAGCCTTTCCATAGAGGAATGGCGCTCGCTGGTGGAAAAATTTTCACACCCAGACGGATAAATTGCCGTGGATGACCGCTACCAAAATTTCCCGCCGCTTTCAAGTCGGTTTTGGGATTTGCAACCACTGATAGACTGGGGAGACGCCGGGCTTGAAGACCGTCCAGCGGTGGGGTTTTCGCTTTTGCCGCGCCACCGTCAAGCACCTTTGTTTGAAAATGCCCGTGCGTTTGTGAACGCGCGCTTTGCCGCCGGAGGGCGCGGCGGGTTGGTGCGGCGCATGACGCGCGAAGAAATGCGCATTGTGCCCATCGCACGCGAAAAGGTAAAATTCGCCACCGTCAGCGAAGGCGGTTGGAAAATTGCCACACTCTCTTCCCCTGCAGTGCTTTACGGCATGAAAAGCGAGGTGCGCCGCGGCGGCAGGTTCACGCTGGAAATGCGCTATTCCCTGCACAACCGCCTTCCCCTTGTGCGCTGGCAGATCACGGTGCGGAACACAGGCAAGACAGCGGTAACAATCCAAAACGCCATGCTGTTCCGCGTCGGGCCGCTAAAGCCACGCAAACAGCATGGGCGGCTGGATTTTTTGCCGACGCGCTTTCGGCTTTTTAGCCTGAAGCGAAGCCCCAAAACCCAAAGCGCGTATTACAACATCACCCAGCGTTTCGGAAGCCTGCGCTTGCACCCGCTGGACACCCCGCCGCTCGCGCACCATCTCTTCATTGCGGGGCAGGCTGGCGCGCTGGAAAGCAGTTTGCCGCGCGAGGTTGCCCTTTCCCACACGGCCGCCGCACTTCTGTTTGGCTCTGCCGAAAACCACAGCGCCTTGCTTTTTGCGCTTGACGCATCACCGGCGGCAGAACTCACCCCAAAGGTAAACGCCGACCCGCTCGCGCCGGGACTTTCGCTGAGCCTCAACACAAATTTTTTGTTGCACGAGGGCGAGTCGTTGGAGTTGCCCGCCATCACGGCTTTTTGGCTCGCCCCCGATGAGCAATACCCGGACGAGGTTTGGCGGGCATTGGAAGCCGCGAAAGGCTAACGCAGAGGCGCAAAGAAAAACCACAGATTAGCACAGAGGCTAACGCCAAGGGCGCCAAGGACACAAAGGACGCCAAGGTTAACCGCAGAGCGCAGAGAAGTGCAAAGGGCGCAAAGGATAAAAACCACAGATTCCACAGATTAGCACAGAGGAGAAGATTAGCGATTTAGGATTTGCGGATGTTCCCTGAAATCGGTGCAAATCTGTGTCAATCGGTGGACGAAAACCACAGATTACACAGATTAGCACAGATTTTTTCTGTGTCTTCTGTGTTTTCCCGCTCTACCCACGACGCAACAACCCAACGACTCAACGACTCAACGCCCCAATCCCTCAGTACCTCAATTCCCCTCTTTCTGTGTTCTCTGCAAATTTCTGTGTTTTCTGTGGTTTTCTCTCAATCAGCATAACCTGCGCCAATCCTAACTCGCAATTCGCAATTCCGCAACTCGCAATTCCTAACGAGAGAGGAAGAGATGAAGAGAATTTTTATTGCCATTACGCTGTTTTTTGCTATAAGTGTTACGATAGCCGCGTGCGGGGGAAGCACGCCCCAAAACAACCAAACGCAAGTGCAAACGGCGGTGGCGGCAACGCTTACGGCCAAATCCCCCAATGCACAGGCACACACCCCAACCGTGAACGAACTGGCGGCAACCGCGGTGGCCGCTACCCTGACCGCATCCGCGCCCACAACCGCCCCTGCCAGCCCCACCCCCGCGCCCACAGCC
>JALVVL010000037.1 GCA_027023425.1 Anaerolineales bacterium | reverse complement strand
CTAATACTTGCTTTTTCGGAGGATGTTCTTTTGGAGTGCGGCGACAAGTCGCCGCTTTCCAAAGCGGTGCCGAGGCACCGCACTCCAAAAAATGGTGTTTTCAGGGGCTGGTGTCCGCCCCTGAACTGGGAGAGGAGAGGGGGCTGAGCCGCCGCGAAGCAAGGCTCTGGGGGGGTGGTGAGGGCGAAGAAGCCCAAAGTTCAATGGTTTCATAAGGGTGAAATTGTTACCTGTCAATCACCGCTGCGTAACGTGAGTTCCTCAATGTCCGATGTGTGCCAAGTCCACCGTTTCAAGCGATTCATCCCACAGGCGCAGGCGGCGTTGCCATGAGGTGATTTGGGGCACCATGTAGGGCAAAAGCCACAAGCGGGCGCTCGGCGGCGCCGGAGAAAGGCCGGTTATTATCAGGTAGCCGTCCAGGGCGAAAAGGTTTTCCATTGTCCGCCGCCGGCGCAGCAAATAGGGTACGGACACCCAAGAAATTGCCGCGCCGAGCATGAATTCGCGCACCAGTTGGAGGGCGCGTTTTGCGGCGTTCATTCTAATCCTCCCTCAGCCAGCGCTGCACCCCGCCGGGATGTTGGTATGTTTCTAATGCGTCAAGCATTGCGCTTGGGCTGTCGGCTGCGACAAAAAGCCCCCGATGTTCGGTAAAAATAAAGCCTTCGGCTACGGCTTGGTTGATGAAGGCCAGTATGGGGTTGTAGTAGCCTTGGAAGTTGTAAAGACCTATTGGTTTGTCGTGCAAGCCTATTTGCGCCCAGGTGATGATTTCAAAAAATTCTTCCATTGTGCCGTAACCGCCGGGCAGGGCGATGAAGGCGTCGGCGATTTCGGCCATGCGCGCTTTGCGGCTGTGCATATCGGGCACGATTTCCAAGCGGCTTAGGTCGTGATGGGCGAGTTTGGGTGTGTAAAAATGTTCGGGAATTACGCCTATCACCTCGCCATTGTGGGCTAAAACGGCGTCGGCAACTGCTCCCATCAGACCGGTTGCGCCCCCGCCGTAGACGAGGCCGTAGCCGCGTCTCGCCATTTCTGCGCCGAGGGCGCGCGCCGCTTCCAAATACTTTTCCGGCACTTCGTCCGAAGAGCCGCAGTACACGCAGATGCGCTTAATTTCAGGCACGGCTTTTTCCTCTATTTGATGGCTAAGTTGGTAATTGCCTACGCGAGTGTGAGTGCAATATGCTATTTTGGGGCTTGCTTTTCTCAAAAAGTCGCCGTAGGGCGACTTTGCAGGCCGTAGGTGCAGTTTCAACTGCCTCCGCTCGCGCCCAGCAACTGAAGTCACAGGCTACGAGCAGAAGTCCACCTGCATGGACTTCTGCTCGCACTGCACCGAAGAGTTTATCCAAGAATCTATCTGAAGATATCGTGGCGGTGTCATTGCGAGCCCCGTAAGGGCGAAGCAATCCCCTTTTACTGGTTGGGAAACTGCTTAGGCGGCTCCGCTGCCTCGCAGTGACACGTCCACAAAGAATTTTCGGATAGGCTCTAAGTTGCTGAATTATAACCCAAGAGGAAGCCGGCCTTGGGCGTGGTTTGGGTGTAAGGGTTCTCCGCGGCTGGTCACTTCACGGTGGAAGTGGTCACGCCGGCGGTTTGGTTTTCCAGCAGTTCAAGGGCGTAGCAAAGCGAGGAAAGGCGATTGAGGTAGGCGAGCAAGTGCTCATTTTCAATTTCGCCGGCGCGCGCCAGTGCCACCAGCCGGCGCTCGGCGCGGCGCACCACCGTGCGCGCCACATCCAAATATGCCCCGCCGCGGGAATCTCCGGGGAGGATGAATTCTTTGGGCTGTTCAACCTTTTCGCCGATTTCCTCAATGCGCTCTTCAAGCCATTTCACCTGCTCTTCGCCGATGGTGCGGAAGCGCTCCGCGTTTTCGGGTGTGGCAGCCACTTCGGCGAGCAGTTGGTAGAGGTGCAATTGAACGCCCTTCAGGATTTCGGCGGTTTGCGGTGAAGCGGCGTGGGCGCGCGCCAGCCCGATGAATGCCCCGGCTTCGTCAATAGCGCCGATCGCCTCAAGCCGCGGCGCATCTTTGGGGTAACGTCCCTTGCCGAGCAGGCCGGTTGTGCCTTTGTCGCCTTTGGCGGTGAAAAATTTGTTCATGGCTAACTCCGAAAGGGTGGGATAAACGCGGTTGGTGCATCATGTGGAACAGCACAGAAAACACAGAACTGTCGCAGAATACACAGAAAAATGCTTTCATAACTTTTCTGTGCTTTCTGTGCTAATCTGTGTTTTCTGTGGTTCTCTCTTGGCGTCTTTTTCACGCGTTGGTGTTCTACACAGCGATGGAATCTTGCCTGTGCGTTTCGGCAATTTGTGGTTTGACTTCGGTGACTGCGACGAAAATCTGTGGGCGGCGGCGGGTTTCGTTGAACAGATACGATTTTAGTACCTGCTTTACCACGCCGCGCACATCACCTTCGGCCGAGCGGACGGCGCGCGCCACCCGCTTGCTCATGGCCGGAATCAGGTCGGCCGCATCATCCGGGTGGACGAAGCCGCGGGTGATAATTTCCGGCTCATCCAGCATTTTGCCTGTGTTGGTGTCAAGCACCAAGTTCACTACAACCAGCCCATCGCGGGCAAGGGCTTCGCGCTCGCGGAGCACGTCCATGTTCACCGTGCCCACGCTTGAGCCGTCCACAAACACCCACCCGCCGGGAATGCGCTCGCCAAGCCGCATTTGGCCGTCCATAAATTCAATCACCTGCCCGTTCTCAACAATTGCCGTGTTTTCGGCGGGGATGCCGAGTTCGCGGCCCATTTTCGCGTGCTGGTGCAGATGCCGCAGTTCGCCGTGGACGGGCACTAAGTATTTCGGCTTGACCAGTTGGAGCATGAGTTTCATTTCCTCTTGGCTGGCATGTCCCGAAACGTGCACCGGCGCGATGGGGTCGTAAATCACGGTTGCGCCGCGGCGGAAAAGCCGGTTGATGGTGCGGTACACGTTTTCTTCGTTGCCGGGGATGGGATGCGAGGAAAGCACAATCGTGTCGCCGGGCTGAATGTCAAAAGCGCGGTTGGTGCCAACCGAAAGCCTGCCCATGATAGAGGACGGCTCACCCTGCGAACCCGTGCAGAGCAACACAACCTCTTCGGGCGGCATTTGGAGCGCCTCTTCAAGTGGCACTATCATCGGTTCGGGGATGTCCAAGTACCCCAAATTGCGGGCGATTTTGGCGTTTTCAACCATGCTTGTGCCCACAAACGCAATTTTGCGCCCGTGCTCTAAGGCCACATCCGCAACCTGTTGCATTCTGGAGATGAGCGAGGCAAAAGTTGCCACCAAAATTCGCCCCTCGGCCTCGCGGAAAACGGCTTCCAGCGCGGGCTTTATCACCTTCTCCGATGGCGTCCAGCCGGGCTTGTCGGCATTGGTGGAATCGGCGAGCAGGGCAAGCACGCCGCGCCGCCCAAATTCTGCCAGTTTGCCGAAGTCGGTAGGCCAGCCGTCAACCGGCGTGTGGTCAAATTTGTAATCGCCGGTGTGGACTACCAAGCCCGCCGGTGTGGTAATGCCCAGCGCCACTGCGTCGGGGATGGAGTGGCTTACATGCACAAATTCCACCCGAAACGGGCCGATGGTGACTGCTTCGCCGGCGCGCACTTTTATCAACTGGGCTTTGCCGTCCATACCGCTGCGCGCGAGTTTGCCTTCAATCAGGCCAAGCGTCAGCGGCGTGGCGTAAATCGGGACGTTGATTTGGTCAATCAAGTGGCGCACCGCACCGATATGGTCTTCGTGCCCGTGAGTGATCACCAAGCCGCGAACCTTGTGGCGGTTTTTCAGCAGGTATTGGAAATCGGGAATGATGTAGTCAATTCCCAGCATGTCATTTGTGGGGAACATGATTCCGGCGTCAACCACCAAGATGTTTTCCCCGTACTCGTAGGCGGTCATGTTTTTGCCAATTTCTCCCGCACCGCCGAGCGGGATTATGCGTAAGGGTTTGCTTTGTTTCATCTTTTCTCCTCGGTAAACGGCGGCACAAGCCGCCGCGAAGTCCGTATTTTGGGGGAATGCTCAAAAATACGCCTGCGCGCTCTTTCGCACAGGCTTTTATTGGCACTGATTTTCCACAAAATTAGGGAAATTCATCGCTCCATTCTCCGCGAACCTCCCCCGACGCCCCAATTTTATCATATTTTGGTCGGATGGACAAGGACGACTTGCGGCCGCTGGATGGCCGGAGCGCGGCGCTTGACAGCACGCCTGCACGGTGGTATGCTTCGCGCGCATGAAAACTCCAGAACCTAACAACCATCCACGACTGAGCGTGGGCGAATACCTTGCTCAACTGGGGGTTCTTGAAATTTTAGGGCGAATCGGCGGCCATGTGGCAACGATACTTTTGATAGCCGTCGCCGTGTTTGTGTTACGAAGCACGCGCCTGCCCAATTTGCTATCTACAAACCAAAACACAACCGTTTTAGCCGCCGAAGCGCCTACACAGGCCGCACCGCGCCCTACTGCAGTGGCTACCTTGCCACCATTTGTGGCGGCGAAGGTTTCGCGCGCCATAAGCCGCTCCATCACTTTGCACACCGACGTGCCGGATAGGCCGCGCACAAAAGTCATCAAATACACTGTTCAGCGTGGCGATACAATTTTCGGGATTGCCGAAAAATTTGGTCTAAAGCCCGAAACAATCCTTTGGGCGAATTACGATGTCCTCGCCGACGACCCGCACCGCCTCACCCCGGGGCAAAAACTCAACATTTTGCCCGTAGACGGCACTTACTACCAATGGCACAAGGGCGATAACCTCACCGTGGTGGCTAAATTCTTTGGCGTAAAACCCGAAGACATAATCAATTACCCAGCCAACAATCTGCCGCCCGACACCGACCGCCAGCACCCAAACATCAAACCCGGCACTTGGCTCATAATCCCGGGTGGTCATCGCTCTTTTGTGAACTGGAGCGCGCCCGTCATAACCCGCAAGAACCCCGCTGTGGCTAAGATCCTCGGCCCCGGCTTCTGCGGCGAAATTTATGAAGGCCCGGTTGGCACTGGCACCTTCATTTGGCCGACCACCCTTCATTACCTTTCAGGCTATGACTATTCGCCGGCGATCAACCATTACGGCATAGACATAGCCGGTAAGTTGGGCTATCCCGTTTACGCAGTGGATAGCGGAGTTGTGGTATACGCCGGTTGGAACAACTGGGGCTATGGCAACGTGGTGGTGATAGACCACGGCAACGGTTGGCAATCGCTTTACGCTCACCTCAGCCGTATATTGGTGAAATGCGGCCAAGGCGTAGCCCAAGGAGACATGATAGGCGCAATCGGTAGCACAGGCCGCTCTACAGGGCCGCACCTGCATTTTGAACTGATGAATACAAAATACGGCCGGGTAAACCCGTGGGATTTCCTGCCCGGTAAATAAAGCAATTCTTCTGAGGAAGCCTGCCAAACACAAGAGTAGCAAAAACGCGGCTCGCCGAGAGCCGCGTTTTTGTGTTAATCTCTGCGCAAAACGGCACTTTACTGCTTTTTCCCCTTCGCTAATGCCTTTTCTATCGCCTTTTGAAAATCACTGTAAGGAAGTGCCCCGACTATCAATTCCTGACTCCCGTCCGGTGCGATTATTATGAAGGAAGGGGTGCCCTTTACCCCTGCTTGCTTGCCGTCTTTTAAGTCTTGCATTGCTTGTTGCTGGTATTTGTGGCTCATCAGGCATTTTTTGAATTCGTCCATGTTGAGGTGGATAGCCTCAGCCATTTTCAAAATGCGCGGGATGGTGAATGAGCCCACGTTTTCACCAAGGCGGTTGGCGAAGAGGATATCATGCATTTGCCAAAACTTGCCCTGATCCCCAGCGCAGTAGGCCGCTTCGGCGGCGTTTAGCGATTCAGGCCCTATCCAATTGCCAAACGAGCGGAAAACAAAGCGCACTTTGCCAGTGTTCACGTAGTTTTTTACTATCAACGGCTCAGTTTGGGTGGCAAACCGGTCGCAGAATGGACATTGAAAGTCCGAATACTCAATAATGGTAACTGGAGCATCGGGCTTGCCGGTCACATTACGATCCACAAATTTCCGCTCTATCGGGGTGGGGGTAACTATCGGCGCTCCGCCTTGGGCGGCCTGAGTTGGCATGGGGGAAGCCTTCTTGCCGCCGGTGGTCAAAATCAGGATTCCCCCAAAGAGCAGTATCACACCGGCGATGACCAGCATGAGGATGATGCGCTCGCGACGCTTACGCGCTTCGTATTCTTTTTTTAGCGCGGCGCGGGTTTTTCGTTTGTTCGCCATATCTCCTCCAAACCTCATATGCTTCTGAAGACAGGGGCGATTATGCCACAAAGTGGGCGTTTTGTCCAAAAGGGTGTGAGATGGGGTGCGCGTTCGTTGACGCCCGAAAAAACTTGTGGTATGCTTGCCATCCGACAATGCCGAGAATTTCACCCTCGGCGTAGCGTTTTCCGTTTAACCCAAAGGAGGAACGGCCATAGCGAAAGAAAGTGATTACAGGATAAACGAGAGCATCCGCGCGCCTAAGGTGCGTCTGGTGGACGCAAACGGCAGGAACGTTGGGGTGGTTTCAAGGGCGGAGGCGCTTCGCATCGCCCGCGAAGCCAATTTGGATTTGGTAGAGGTAGCCCCCAACGCCAACCCGCCCGTCTGCCGGGTGATGGATTTCGGCAAGTTTCTTTACGAGCGCTCCAAAAAGGAGCGGCAGGCACGGAAATCGCAGGCCCGCGTTGAAATCAAGGAACTCCGTCTGCGGCCGAAAACCAGCGAGCACCACCGAGATTTCAAAGTGCGCAGCGCCCGCAAGTGGCTTGAAAAAGGTATGAAAGTGCGGGTGCGAATGCTTTTCCGCGGGCGCGAAATCACCTACCCTGAAATTGCTTTGGAAGATCTGAAAGAGGTCGCTAAGGCCTTGGAAGACGTAGCCGTTGTGGAAAGGCCGCCGGTGCTGGAAGGGCGCTCAATGCTGATGATTTTGGCTCCGGCGACAAAAAAGCGGAGCAAAAAGTAAATTTTCGGAAGAAAACGCGTTGCTCGGGCGATGCCGCTGGCAACGCAGCGAAATCTTGGTAAGGAGAGAGTAAAGTGCCGCGCAAGCAAAGAACCGGTAAGTACAAGATTAAGACGCACAAGGCAACGAGTAAACGCTTTCGCGTGACAGGTTCGGGCAAACTGGTGCGCACCAAGGGCGGCAAGAGCCACCTCCGCCGCCGCACTTCCAAGCGCACTAAGCGCCTGTTCACCGAAATGTTGCCTGTGCAGGGGCGTGGTTACATCAAGCGGATTCACCGCTTGGCGCCCTATCTCAAAAAGCAGGAAAGTTAATCCATCCATCCCACATTTTTGCGGCCGTTGGGTGTACTAACGGGCAGGCAAACTGCCGACGCTCAGGGGACCGCAGGAGGTAAAAATGCGAGTAAAGACAGGTTTTGTCCGCCGTCGCAGGCACAAGAAGGTGCTGAAACTGACCAAAGGGCAGTGGGGGGCGCGCTCGCGGCTTTTCCGCCGTGCCAACGAGGCCATGATGAAAAGCCTCTGGTACGCCTACCGCGACCGCCGCACCCGCAAGCGCGACCTGCGCCGCTTGTGGATCGCGCGCATCAACGCCGCCGCCCGTCAGAACGGCACAACCTACAGCCGCTTGATTCACGCCCTCAAAAAGGCCAACATCAACCTCAACCGCAAAATGTTGGCAGATTTGGCGGTGCGCCACCCTGAAGCCTTCAAAGCAGTGGTGGAGCAAGCCTTCAAAGTCGCTGAGTGAATCGGGCTGACATCCAAGCAACCGCGGAGCCGATAAAGGCTCCGCTTTTTTGTGCACCTTGGTAATTACCTACGCGAGTGTGGGTGCGACATACCATTTTCGGCTTACTCTCCCTGCAAAGTCGCCGTAGGGCGACTTTGCAGGCAGTAGGTGCAGTTTCAACTGCCGCCGCTTGCGTCCGGCGACTGAAGTCACAGGCTACGAGTTGCGAAGTCCACCTTCGTGGACTCCTGCTATCGCCGCGATGATGTGCTTGCCCTCGCTTGCATGACGGGTAAGCAGTTACACACCTTGCCCCTAATTTCCTAATTACCTCGCTATGCCACACCGCTTTTCCCTCAAATGCTCTCGTTTGTGCCAAATAATCGTGTATGCCGTTGGCGTTTTGGTGCTGGCGGCGGTTGGGGCGAGTGCGCCTTCCCTTATCCGTTGGGTAAACACGCTGCCGCGCTCGCGGCGCGTTTTGGCATACCTGAAAGCCCCGCAAGAGCACCGCGATTGGCAAATGCCCGCGTTGGTGCGCTGCGGCAATGCGCCGTTCCTTTTCCCCACCCGCGGCTACATTGGCTATCTGTGGGATGATTCCTTCCGACTTTTCCACCGCCATCAGGGAATTGACATTTTCGGCGGTACTGCTCCGGGGGTAACGCCGGTTTACGCCGCCTACGACGGCTTCCTCACACGCCTGCCGGACTGGAAAGCCTCGGTTATCATCCGCATCCCTCACGACCCGCTCAACCCCCAGCGCGAAATCTGGACTTATTACACCCACATGGCAGGCCCGTGGGGTAAATCTTTCATTTCCAAAGAGTTCCCGCCGGGGAGCAGGGAGGTTTTTGTGCGCGCTGGCACTCTTTTGGGCTATCAGGGCAACTACTCGGGCAAACCGGGGCTTCCCGTGGGCGTGCATTTGCATTTCTCAATTGTGCTTTCCGACGATCGCGGTGGCTTTCGTAATGAACTCAAAATCGCCAACACGCTTGACCCAAGCCCCTATTTTGGCTTTCCGTTGAACGGGAACAAGGTGCCCCCCGACCAAACACCGCTTTGCCCACCGCAGGAACGCCATGCCCCGCGCATCCTCACTTCCTTCCCGTAACGCGGTACAATGTTTCACACGATCTGACCGCAGATTTCGCAGAGAAAATCTGTGCTAATCTGTGTAATCTGTGGTTTGTTTTATCCACCGATTGACACAGATTTGCACCGATTGAAGGAAAAACACAGAAAACACAGAAATTTACAGAGAACACAGAAAAAATCTGTGCTAATCTGTGTAATCTGTGGATTTTATTCTTGGCGTCCTTTGTGTCCTTGGCGCCCTTGGCGTTAACCTCTGCGCTAATCTGTGCAATCTGTGGTTTATTTCCCTTGGAGGCATCATGGAACTCAACGACAAACTTGCTTTTGTTTTGGGCAGTGGGCAAGGGTGCGGGCGCGAAGCCGCGCTTCAACTTGCCGCGGCAGGGGCGTTCGTCGCCGGTTTTGATTTCAGCCCCATGCACGCCGACCAGACAACCCAAGCCATCATCGCCCAAGGCGGGCGTGCCAAATCCTACGGCGGCGACGTGGTCAAGAAAATTGCTTTTCAGACCACGATAAACGACATCACCGACGACTGGGGCGAAGAACGGATTGACGTGCTGGTGAGCGCGGTGGACGTCGCCCCCAACGCCCACCTTTTGCGCTTGGATGAATGGGATTGGCACCGCGCGCTTGACAGCAACCTCACGCTCCCCTTCCTTGCGGCGCAGGTTGTGGGGCGCATAATGCAGGCTCAAGGCGGTGGGGTGATGATTTTCCTCGGGCAAATGCCCGATCGCCCCAATAGCGTCGTGTATCAGGCGGGCAAGCAAGGCTTGGTTGGGCTTGTGCGCAACGCGATGCAAGCCCTTGCCCCTTCTCACATCCGCGTTCACCTTCTTTGGCTGGATGACGCCACTGCCCCGCCAGACGCCATTTCTATCGCCCAAGCCGCAGAGCGCATTGGCAACCCGCCTGCCCAAGATTGCGGCTCGCTGGTTCGCTGGCTTGCTTCCCCCGCCGCCGAACCGCTCGGCAGCGCCATCTTGAAACCTTGAAATTCTGAGGCGGCCATGTCCCGAATTTCAAAACTCCGCAATGCACTTCAAAAAGCCGGTTTGGACGCGCTTGCCCTCAACCCCAGCCCAAGCCTCACCTACCTCACCGGCTTGCACTTTCACCTGATGGAGCGCCCCGTGGTGGCGCTTTTCACTGCGGCGGGGCGCGTTGGGCTTATTTTGCCCGAATTGGAGTTGCCCAAGGTTGCCGACCGCGCCGAAATTGAGCCATTCCCCTACGGTGAAGACCCGAGCACGTGGGGAAATGCCTTCCGCCGCGCCGCCGAAGCGCTGAGGCTGGATGGGGCGCGCATCGGCGTTGAACCGACCCGTCTCCGCGTGCTTGAGTTGCGCTTTTTGGAAGGGGCTATGCCGCGGGCAAAATTCGTTTCCGCGGCAGAGGTGCTTGCCTCGCTGCGCGAGGTCAAAGATGAAGACGAACTTGCCGCAATGCGCGAAGCGGTGCGGATTGCCCAAGAAGCCCTGCAGGCGGCGATGAGCGCCTTCCACGAAGGGATGACCGAGCGCGAACTTGCCGCCGAGGTGGTGCTTCAACTCCTGCGGCACGGCTCGGCGCCCGAATTGCCCTTCCAGCCTATCGTTTCGGCAGGCGAAAACGCCGCGAACCCCCACGCAGTCCCCACCAACCGCCCCATCCGCCGCGGCGACCTGCTGATTGTGGACTGGGGGGCTACATACCGCGGCTACTTTTCCGACCTGACGCGCACTTTCGCCGTTGGTGAGGTTGATGAAGAACTGGAGCGCATCGTGGCGGTGGTAGGCGAGGCAAACGCTGCCGGGCGCTCCGCCGCCCGCCCCGGCATTCCCGCCGGCGAGGTGGATAAAGCCGCCCGCGAAGTCATCGTCAAAGCCGGCTACGGCGAATTTTTCACCCACCGCACCGGGCACGGCTTGGGTTTGGATGTGCATGAGCCGCCGTTCATCTACGGCGGCAATGACGAAATTTTGCGCCCGGGCATGACCTTTACCGTGGAGCCCGGGATTTACCTGCCCGGCAGGGGCGGTGCACGCATTGAAGACGATGTGGTGATAACCGAAAGCGGCTCTGAAAGCCTGAGCGATCTGCCGCGCGGAATCTGGCGGCTTGATTAGTCCTATTTTCGTGGTTTCGCAAGCCCGAAACAAAAAAGCCCCTCTCGCGGAGGGGCTTTTTTCGTTTGGCAAGAATGGGGCAGAGGGGGCTATTCTTCCTCTTCTTCTTCAGCGCGGGCGGAGATGACCTCGGGTTCGGCGCCGGTTTCAACCGCTTCGGCCGCGCCTTCAACCTCTTCCTCGCTGCGCGGGGCGGTTGCGACCACGATGACCTCGTCGGGGTTCTCCAGCACTTCAACGCCCTCAGGCAAAACAAGGTCTTTCACCAAAATGCTGTCGCCGATAGAAGCAAGGTTGCTGATATCCACCACCAGCCGCTCGGGCATGTTGCCCGGCAGGGATTCCACTTCCACCGATTCCATTGCCTGCACGATGACAGCGCCGTAAGCCTTGACGGCTTTGGCTTCGCCTTGCAGTTCAATCGGCACCTCAGCGTGCATTTTCTCGGTGAGCGAAAGCGCTTGAAAGTCCACGTGCAGGAGGTTGCCGCGGATGAAATCTTTTTGGCGTTCGCGCACCACTGTGGTGTGCTGCGTGCCTTCCAGTTCCAAAATTACCAGCGTGGAAGTGGAGAGGCCGCGCAGTGCCTTGGAGGCTTCGTTGTAGTCCAGCACCAACGGCACAGGGTCAATGTGCTTGCCGTAAAGCACGGCGGGCAATTTGCCCTCGCGGCGCAATTGCTTGACCTTTTTGCCGGTTACATCGCGCCGCTCGGCGTGCAAAACCACTTTTTCCATTTTTTCCTTCCTCGGAGCGCCTCTCACCCCGTTTTGGGGTTACCTTCGCTCCTTTAGAATGGGTTGTTGGGGCAACAAAAATCGCCCCACGGGGCGAATAAGCGCCCCAATTTTAGCCACATAGCGGGCGTTCGTCAATGTTTGGCGGAGCGTGAAAAGGCGTTTTGCGGGAGGGCTTTTGTTCCGAGGCTGCCCGGCTTACCAACTCGGGCCTCGGTGCGCCGCTTCCACATACGTGGTTCCGGAAATGTGGTTGGATGGGAAGTCTTCCGGCCGCACGTCGGTGCCGACCAGTGCGCCGGGTTCAAGCACTATGTTTGGCGGCAGGATGCTGGCCTTCCCTATCATGGTGAGCGTCACCTCGGGCGTAACTGCGCCGACCCGCGCCCCTTCCCCAACAACCACGCGTTTGTCAATCACTGCGCGCTCCACGCGGGCATTTTTTTCAATCATGGTGTCGGTAAGGATGATGGAATCGCGCACCACAGCGCCGCTTTTGACGTGCACACCCGGGGAAAGGACGCTGTGCTCAACCAAGGAGCCGGGCTCTAAAATGCACCCGTCGGAAATTAGGCTGTCGCGCACCTCGGCGCCGCGGCGCATTCGCATCGGCGGCCGTTCTTCAGTGCGAGTGTGGATGACCCATGACCTGTCGTACAAATCCAGCAAAGGAGGCTCTTGGAGCAGGTCCATGTGTGCTTCCCAGTATGAAAGCACCGTGCCCACATCGCGCCAGTAGCCTTTGTAGGGGAAAGCGAAGACGCGATACCCCTCTTTGACCATTCTCGGCAAGATGTCCTTGCCAAAATCGTGGCTGGAATCGGGGCGGTTGTGGTCTTCCCAGAGCACTTTGTCAAGCACGCCGAGGTTGAAAATGTAGATGCCCATGTTTGCAAGGTCTGAGGGCGGCTCGGGGGGCTTTTCTACGAAGTCGGTGACGCGAAATTCGTCGTCCACTGCCACAATGCCAAAGCGCGAGGCTTCTTCCATTGGCACGCGGATAACGCCCATCGTCAGGTCAGCCCGTTGGGCGCGGTGAAAAGCCAGCATTTCGCTGTAGTCCATTTTGTAGATGTGGTCGCCTGAAAGGATCAGCACGAAGTTGGGATTGCCGGATTTCACAAAGCGGAAATTTTGCTGGACGGCATCGGCGGTGCCAACGAACCAGCCGGAGGCGCTGCGCGAGCGGTAGGGAGTGTAGATGCGCACTCCGCCGGTCCAGTCACGGTTTAGGTCCCACGGCGCGCCGGAGCCAATGTGTTCAATCAATGAATGCGGACGGTATTGTGCGACCACCATCACATCAAACAAGCCAGAGTTTACGCAATTGGAAAGCGCAAAGTCAATGATGCGGTATTTCCCCGCAAAGGGAACCGCGGGCTTGGTGCGTTTTGAAGTGAGGATGCTCAGCCGTGAGCCTTCTCCTCCTGCAAGGATCACAACGCGAGTTTTCATAGCCGCCTCCGTGAGTAGAAAACTGTATGAGGAACCACAGATTATGCGGATTAGCGCAGAGGTTAATGCAAAGACGCAGAGGAAACAGAGGCGCAGAGAGCGCAGAGAAAAAACCACAGATTACACAGATTAGCACAGATTTTTTCTGCGCAATCTGCGAAATCTGCGGTTTCAAAAAATCAATCGGTGTAAATCTGTGCCAATCGGTGGATAACAACGCCAAGGACGCCAAGGACACAAAGAACGCCAAGGATGAACGCGGAGACGCAGAGGAAACAGAGGCGCAGAGTAGGGGCGAGGCATCGCCTCGCCCAGAGACGCAGAGAGAAAATTTCTGTGTTCTCTGTAAATTTCTGTGTCCTCTGTGGTTTTCTTTTTTCAATCGGTGCAAATCTGTGTCAATCGGTGGATGGTAACACAGAGACGCAGAGAAACACAAAGACGCAGAGAGAAATCCACAGATTACACGGATTAGCACAGATTTTTTCTGTGTTCTCTGTAAATTTCTGTGTCCTCTGTGGTTTTCTTACTCAATCGGTGAAAATCTGTGTCAATCGGTGGATAAAACAAACCGCAGATTACACAGATTGGCGCAGCAGTGATTTGTAAAGCCTCAGGTATTGCTTTGCCGAAGTTTGCCAAGAGAAATCGCGCTTCATGCCGCGCCTTTGAACCGCTCGCCAGCGATTTTTGCAAGCAAAAACGCCCGATGCCCGCCGGATTGCGAAGGCAAGGCTTTTGGCCTCGGCGCGCGGGAAAAGAAAGCCTGTGCCCGAGCGCGGCTCAATGTCGTAATCTGCCACGGTATCGGCCAAGCCGCCGGTTTCGTGGGCGATGGGGACCGCGCCGTAACGCATCGCTATCATTTGCGCCAAGCCGCAGGGCTCATAGCGTGAAGGCAAAAGCAGCGCGTCGGCGCCGGCATAAATGCGGCGCGCTAAAGCATCATCGTAGCGGAGGATGGCGCGTACCCGCTCCGGAAATTCGGCCTGCAGGCGGCGCAATTCGGCTTCAAGATGGGGCTCGCCGGTACCCAGCAGAACCGCTTGCCAAGGCCGGTCAGCAATTGAGCGCAGCGTGTCGGCTATGAGGTCAACGCCTTTTTGGTAAGTAAGGCGGCTTACCACGCCCAAAAGTGGGGTGTGCTTTTGGGTGGGCTCTGGCAAGCCGACCTCAGTGCGCAAAGCGGCGGTGTTGTGCGGGCGCAGGGTTAGCGTTTCCGCGGAATAACGCACGTTTAGCGCGGCGTCGTTTTGTGGGTCCCAAACCTCATAATCCAGCCCGTTGAGGATGCCGAGCAGCCTGCTTTCTTGGGCACGGCGGCGCAGAAATTCCTCAAGTCCGTGCCCAAACGCCGGGGTTTGGATTTCGCGGGCGTAGGTAGGCGAGACGGTGGTGATGACGTCGGCCGCGGCTATTCCCAGCGGCAGGGGGATGGAGCGCGCCCATTCCGGCAGGCCGCTTTCGTGCCCCGCTGGCGGCAGGCCAAAGGCTTCCAACAGCAGCGGCATTGGAGCGCCCATGTAGGGCAGATTGTGCACGGTGAAGATGGTGCGGGTTTTGGCGAAGAAGGGGTTGTGGGCGCGGTAATGCGCCAGTGCGTAAACCGATAGCGCCGTGTGCCAATCGTGCGCGTGTAGCACGTCGGGCGCCCAATCCAAATAGCGGCTTAGCGCCAACGCCGCCAGCGAGAAGAAAGCGTATTTGATGGCGTCGGCATGGGGGTCGGGGCTGTAAATGCCGGGTGCGGCAAGGATGGGCGCGCCGGAAATGAAATAAACCGGCAGGCCGCGGTATTCGGTTTTGTAAACTTGGGCAATGATGGGACCATTGCGGTGCGAAACGGTGAAAGCCGCCAGCGGTTTAAGCCCCCAGCGGCGGCGGTCAACGCCGGTGTGCAGTGGTAGCACCACGCGCACATCTGCATTTTCTTCCAGCCGTGCCAGTTCCCATGGCAGAGCGCCTACCACATCCCCCAGCCCGCCAACTTTGGCAAAAGGGGTCGCTTCCGCGGCCACGAACAAAATCCTCATTGTTCCCTCGGCGCGTTAGTTTGGATTGATTATAGCACGGCGTGAAAACAAGAGAGCACCTGAACGTGTGCTCTCGCGTTTGGATTGATTTGGCGCGGGGTAAAATGGGGGTGTAAGGCTTTTCGGTCGCTCTCCTTGGCAGGGAGGGTTTTGATGCCTCAAATTTGCTTTCGTTTTTACGGTGAGTTGGAGGAGTTTTTCCCTCATGCGCGCAGGGGGAGCGAGCATCGCGTTGTTTTCAACGGCCCGCAAACTGTGAAGCACTTGGTGGAATCGGTGGGCGTGCCACACATTGAAATCGGGCGAATGGAGAACGAAGGCCATCCCGTGGGCTGGGATTACCGGCCTCGCGGCGGTGAGTGCATTCGCGTGTACCCTCGCTTGCCGCGCCAGCGTTGGCCTGCTGACCTTGACGCGCCGCGCTTTGCTCTGGACGGGCATTTGGGGCGGCTCGCTTCTTACCTGCGCCTGCTCGGTTTTGACACTTGGTATCGTCCTCAGGTGGAAGACGCCGACCTCGCCGCGGTGGCGGTTTCCGAAAAACGAGTTGTGCTCACCCGCGATCAAGATTTGCTAAAACGCAAGATTTTGGATTATGGCTACTGGGTGCGCAACACCGACCCGCACCGTCAAGTGGAAGAAATCCTTGCCCGCTTTGGTATTGCCGAATTGGCGCGTCCATTCACCCGCTGCCCTCGCTGCAATGGCTTGTTAGAGCCCGTTCCTAAAGAATTGGTGCTTGAGCAGTTAGAACCGCTGACGCGCAAGTACTACGATGAATTTTACCGTTGCGCCGCCTGTGGGCAGGTTTACTGGCGCGGAAGCCACTTTGCCGCGCTTGAAAGCCTGCTGAAAGGCTGGCTGAAAGAAAGCGCCGATTGAGCGCCCGGCTAACGCTCGGCTGCCGCTTGCCACGCTTTGCCAAAGGGTATGAGGGCGAGCGTGACGGCGTGCTCGTACAACGCAGTGCGGTCAATCGCCCCGCCGGTCAGCAAGCCCACGGCGCCCATTTTCTGCTTGCTGTTGGATTGGCCGAAAACGATGTCGTCGGCATCTCCCAGTTCGTAGCCGGCATTGAGCAGTTCCACTACCCTCGGGGGAAGCAAAAACGCGCCGCTTCGCGCCTTGCCGACTGTGCCGTCCTGCCCGCGCACTACGACCCAAGCGAAAGAAAGCATTCCCTCGCCCAACGGATGCACACCGCCCTCAATGCCTACCCAAAATGCGGCGTTGGGGAAGGCGCGCATCGCGGCGGCGGCGCGATTCTCTGCGCCCTGCAGGGTTTCGGCGTCGGTGCGCGGCTGGTCGCCTACGCCCGAAGGCATCGGCTCGCCCCGCACACGCCATCCACGCTCGGGGAAGACTCGCTCAAATGCAAGCCTTACCGCTTCTATTTTCACCGGATTGGCCGAGGCCACTATGATTTCATTGCCTTTCATCTCCAACCTCGTTGCTGGTATTGAACAACTGCACGCCCGAAGGGCTTCCAAATACTGCGTGGCAGCGATACAAAAATGTCAGGAGTTACGCAGTTCCCCTGCTTTGTGTCTCCGCGAGGCGGTCGGAGGCCGCCGAAGCGGTCTCCCACACCGTCTGGGAGATGGCTTCGCCGCCTACGGCGGCTCGCCATGACATGAAAGCAAGCGCTTCTACAAGCAACTGCGTAAGTCCTAAATGTAAAAACTGCGTAAATTCTAAGTTCAAAAATGGAAATTTTCGGGGGCGTTTCTGTTATGATAAGTAGCGAATTTCTTTCGCCACGGCGCTCCGAGGAGCGCCAAATTTCTAATATCAGGAGGTAGTGTAACATGAAGAAGAAGTGGTTGCGTATAATTTTGACGGTGGCGGTGTTCGCCATGGTGCTTGGCGCACTTGCCGCTTGTGGCGGAGCGTCGCCAACCGCGGCGCCTGCGGCGACCCAGCCGCCGCCCACAAAAGCTGCCGCCCCCACACAGGCGCCTACTAAAGCCCCCGCCGCGACTCAGGCGCCCACTCAAGCACCCGCGGCGACCCAATCTTCTACCGCCAACAAACTTCCCGACCTGCACGGCAAGCACATCACGGTAGCGGTAGAAAACGCATACCCGCCCTTCAACTTTATTGACAAGAAAACTGGCAAGCCGGAGGGGTGGGACTACGACACAGTGCGCGAAATCTGCAAGCGCATCAACTGCGTGCCCGAATTCAAGCAGGCCTCGTGGGACGGCATTTTCCCTGCCATGCAAGCGGGCGAGTATGACATGCTTGCAGATGGCGTGACCATCACGCCCGAGCGTGCGAAAATTGTAGACTTCTCCGAGCCGTATGTGACAATTGGGCAGGTGCTGTTGGTGCGCGCCGACGAGAAAGGCACACTTGAAGACTTCAAGAAAGACAGCAGCAAAATCATTGGCACGCAAATCGGCACGACAAACGAAATTGTCGCTAAAAAGACCTTCCCGCCCGACCGTGTGAAGTCGTTTGAAGACTTTGGCGGCGCAATCATGGCGCTGCTGAGCGGCGACATAGACGGCGTGGTGATAGACAACGTGACGGCCACCGGCTTCATGAAGGAGAACCCGGGCAAACTGAAGATAGCGGCGCAGATTACCTCTGATGAGAAATTGGGCTTCGTCTTCCCGCCCGGAAGCCCGCTCAAGGATGCCGTGAACGCTGCTCTTGAATCCATGAAGGCCGACGGCACTCTGCAAGCCCTCAACAAGAAATGGGGCCTGGTGGCCGGCGGCGAAAATGAGCAGGGCCAGAAACTTCCCGACCTGCATGGCAAGCACATCACGGTAGCGGTAGAAAACGCATACCCGCCGTTCAACTTTATTGACAAGAAAACCGGCAAGCCGGAGGGGTGGGACTACGACACAGTGCGCGAAATCTGCAGGCGCATCAACTGCGTGCCGGAGTTCAAGCAGGCCTCGTGGGACGGCATTTTCCCCGCTATGCAAGCGGGCGAGTATGACATGCTTGCAGACGGCGTGACCATCACGCCCGAGCGTGCGAAAATTGTAGACTTCTCCGAGCCGTATGTGACAATTGGGCAGGTGCTGTTGGTGCGCGCCGACGAGAAAGGCACACTTGAGGACTTCAAGAAAGACAGCAGCAAAATCATCGGCACGCAAATCGGCACGACAAACGAAATTGTCGCTAAAAAGACCTTCCCGCCCGACCGTGTGAAGTCGTTTGAAGACTTTGGCGGCGCAATCATGGCGCTGCTGAGCGGCGACATAGACGGCGTGGTGATAGACAACGTGACGGCCACCGGCTTCATGAAGGAGAACCCGGGCAAACTGAAGATAGCGGCGCAGATTACCTCTGATGAGAAATTGGGCTTCGTCTTCCCGCCCGGAA
The DNA here is from genome assembly GCA_027023425.1 of Anaerolineales bacterium. Classification (GTDB taxonomy): domain Bacteria; phylum Chloroflexota; class Anaerolineae; order Anaerolineales; family DRMV01; genus JALUBW01. The sequence goes on along the minus strand of JALVVL010000037.1, from coordinate 7,871 downwards.
GCCCGCTCAAGGATGCTGTGAACGCCGCTCTTGAATCCATGAAAGCCGATGGCACTCTGCAAGCCCTCAACAAGAAATGGGGCCTTACCCAATAAGAAAAGCACGGCAAGTTTAGGGCGGGGTTTTGTGCCCCGCCCTTGTTGTTTGCCTCAAGCGCGGAGGAGCAATGGAAGCAGAAGCAGTGGAAGAAACCCGCAAAGAATCTTTTGACTGGTCGCGCATACCTTGGTGGGCGATAATCATCATTGCCCTTGGCCTGTTTTTGGCCTATCTCATCCTTGCCAACCCCAATTACCACGACACTTATCTCTACCTGCGGCGCGGCGTCATCACCACCCTGCGCATCACTTTCATGGCTTACATTTTCGCCGTGAGTTTTGGGTTGCTGATAGGCTTAGCGCGCACATCCAAAAATGTGTTCGTTTACACCTTAGCGACTCTCTACGTGGAAATTGTGCGCGGCATTCCTATGGTGGTGTTGATCTTGTATGTGGCATTTGCGCTTGTGCCCGCGGGGGTGAATTTGGTGCGCTCGCTGGGGCATTGGGGGCTTACGTGGGCTTCTTCCGGCTTTTTAGTGAACCTGTTCACGAGCATGAGCCATGCTACTAGCCGTGACCTGCCCATGGAAATGCGCGCTATCATCGCCCTTGCTATGGGTTACGCCGCATTTGAGGCCGAAGTTTTCCGCGCCGGCATCCAATCCATTGGGCGCGGCCAGATGGAAGCGGCGCTTTCGTTAGGCATGAACTACTTTCAGGCAATGCGGTTTGTAATTTTGCCACAAGCGGTGCGCCGCGTTCTTCCTCCGTTGGGTAATGATCTTGTGGCGTTACTCAAAGATTCTTCGTTGGCTACCGTGCTCGCGGTCAACGAACTTACGCAGATGGGGCGTTTGCGCCGCGCTTCCACCTTTCGCGTCATGGAAACTTTCAACGTTGTGGCTTTCCTTTACCTTTCTATGACGCTTTTCCTTTCTGGCATTGTGCGCGTGCTGGAAAGCAAAATGAAGATCCGCGGCTAAAGCCCCCCTGTGCTTTGCTGTTAAACCAAAAAAGCGGGCTAAAAAGCCCGCTTTTTGTGTGCGCTGGGCGGGAGTTGAACCCGCACGCCCGAAGGGGCACGTGGCCCTCAACCACGCCTGTCTGCCAGTTCCAGCACCAGCGCATTAGCGAGGCGTATTATAGCCGCGAATCTTCACAAGGTCAAGCAAGTTTGAAAACAAAAAATAGGAGTTACGCAGTTCTCCCCCTTTATGTCGCCGCGAGGCGGTCGTAGACCGCCGAAGCGGTCTCCCCCATTGGGGGATGGCTTCGCCGCCTACGGCGGCTCGCCGTAACATGAAAACGAACGCTTCTAAGGGCAACTGCGTAAGTCCTAAAAACTTAGCACCATCAGGATGGGGGATGTGCACCGCTATTGGCTTTGCTTTTCGTCCGCGGGGGCAGGGGATGCGCCTTCCGCGGCCTCGTTTTGCTTTTGAGCAAGCACGGGGCGCACGCCGGTGCCGTCCTTCGGCGGGCCGACTATGCCGCGTTCCTCCATTTCGTCCACAAGGCGGGCTGCGCGGGTATAGCCGATCCGTAAACGCCGCTGGAGCAGTGAGGCCGAGGCCTTGCCTTCTGCCCGCACAACCTCCACCGCTTTATCCCACAGTGGGTCGGAAGGTTTGTTTTCTTCCCCTTCCATCTCTTCCCACAACGGCTTTTGCTTCAGGGGGATGCCGGGCGGCGGCGCGTCCACAATGCCGCCAATGCCGGGCACGTCTGCTCGGCGGAAGTTGCGCCAGTATTCCACCACGCGGCGGATTTCCTCATCGGAGACAAAAGCCCCCTGCAGGCGCATTGGCTCAGGTGCGTCGGGAGCCATGAAAAGCATGTCGCCGCGCCCCAAAAGCCGCTCCGCGCCGGGCTGGTCAATGATTACGCGGCTGTCGGTGCCCGATGCCACGGCAAACGCAATCCGCGCCGGAAAGTTGGCTTTGATTACGCCGGTAACCACATCCACCGAAGGGCGCTGGGTCGCCAAAATCAGGTGGATACCGGTGGCGCGCGCCAACTGCGCAAGGCGGGTGATGACGCGCTCGGTCGTTTCGGGCGCCAGCATCATCAAATCTGCCAATTCGTCCACCACGAGCACGAGGTAAGGCAGTTTTTCGCGCCCTTCGGCTTCGGCTTTGGCATTGTAGGCGGCGATGTTGCGCGCTCCGTGCTTTGCCAGCAGTTTGTAGCGACGCTCCATTTCGTGCGCCAGCCATTGGAGCGCGCCAACCACCCTTTCCACATCCACAATCACCGGCGAAAGCAAGTGCGGCACGCCGTTGTAGCCGCTCAATTCCACGCGCTTGGGATCAACCAGCAAAAGGCGCAAAGTTTCGGGCGTGTTGTGAAGCAAAAATGTGGTGATGATGCCGTTTACGCATACCGACTTGCCCGAGCCGGTAGCGCCTGCGATGAGCAAATGCGGCATTGCCGCCAAATCTACCGCCACCGGATGCCCTGCCACATCTTTGCCTAAAGCAATCCGCAGGGGCGATTTCAAGCGGCGGAAGGCGTCGCTTTCTATCACCTGCCTCAGCGTGACTAAGGCGGGGTTTTCGTTGGGAACTTCAATGCCCACATAGCCCTTGCCGGGCACCGGCGCTTGGATGCGCACGCGCTTGGCGGCGAGCGCGAGGGCTAAATCGTCGGCAAGCGAGGCAATTTTGCTGACGCGCACGCGCCTAACCGCCCCGCCGCGGCTTTCAATGTAGCCGGGCTCCACGCCGAACATGGTTACGGTAGGGCCGCGCCGAATTTCTACCACCGTGGCGGGTGCGCCGAAAAATTTGAGCGTTTCTTCAATCAGGCGGGCGCGCTCCTCAAGCAATGAATCTTCGGCTTGTTCTTCGGTAGTGTTGGTGAGGATGTCTTCAACCCGCGGCAGCACCCATTCCGGCGCTTCAGCGGGCGGTTCGGGGAACTGAGCGGCGGTTGGCGGCGCGGCGCTCCCTGTTGCTGTGACCGCGGCCACCGGCGCGGAGGCTTGGGGGAGGTGAGCACGTCGGCGGCTGAAAACCGATGCCGCGGCGCGGCGCACCCTTTCCCAAACTTTGGGCACCCAGCCGAAAAGCGAAAGGACGGGCTTCTCAAGCAAAAAGGCAGTGCTCAGCACCAAGCCCGCAATCACAACCAGAGCCGCACCGACTGCCCCGAATGCTTCTTTCATGCCCACCGCCAAAAACGCGCCCACGTAGCCGCCGCCTTTGGCGTGCGCAGCGGCATCTCTCGCGCCCTGCATACCTTTTCCGATAAAGGGCAGGTGCAGAAAAGCGAGCACCGCGGCGTAAATCAGCGCAAGACCGACGCCGCGCTCAAGGCTTAGGTTGAGACGGTCGGCAATGGGGAGCGAAAGTAGGCCAATCCCCCAAGCAAGCAGCCACAGCGGCAAAAGCCAAACTCCCCAGCCAAAGGCTTTGCTCCAAAACGCCGCCCATTCCACGAGGAATTTGCCGCTGGGGAAGAGCAAACTGCCCGCGGTGAGCAAGCCGGCGGCAATGAGCAACAGCGAGGCTAAGAGGCGACGGCGTTGGGGAGTGAGGCGCGCGGCAAACCACGCGAGCACGCCTTTGATGGCGCGCTCCGCCGCCAGCAAGCCGCTTTCGCCCGCTTTTTTGCTGGATTGCTTTTTGGAAGTGCGCCGCGGCTTGCTCTTTTTGGAATTTCTTCTGGTGGGCTTTTTGGATTTTGCCATGCCTACATGGGCTCTTTGAAATCGTAAATGCCGTCGTGGATGCTCCAGCGCGCGCCGCAGGTTGGGCAGAGCAGGTGGTCGCCTTTGTCTTCCAGCGGGGATGAGCCGCAGCGCGGGCACCTGAAAGCCGCGGGGAAATCCGGAGGCACCGGCTGCTTTTGGTAACGGAGGCGGGCGCGCACAAACACGCTTGGGCTCAACTGCCACCACTTGCCCGTGGGCTGGGCGAGGGCGTCAAGAGCCACCAGCAGTTTGAGCGGTACAAGTTTTTTGAAAAGCGGGTGCCGGTAGTGCGAAACGGTGCGGATTTGCTCAATTTCAAAGCCGGTGCTTTCAAGCCATTCCCAAACGCGCCGCGGGTGAAAGTCAAAATTCAGCGGGGCAAATTCCACCGGCTCCGGCGAAAATGGGTTCCAATCCTGACGGCGCAGCAGCCAGCGCAGGATGGCTTTGAGGTTGCGCTTGTTGGCAAATTCCAAGATGAAAATGCCATTGGTGCGGAGCACGCGGGCGGTTTCGTGTAGCACCTCGGCGGGCTGCGCCATGTGGTGGAGCACACGAATTATGGTCGCGGCGTCAAAAACCCCGCTTTGGAAGGGCAAAGTGTAGGCATTACCGGCGACGAAGAGGTAGCGGTCGGAGTTGCCGAGCCGTTCCTGCGCCTGTCTGAGCATGGTGCGCGAGTAATCCAGCAGGACGATTTTGCGGTAGCCGTGGTAGCGCGGGGTGTTGCGCCCCGCGCCCGCGCCGATTTCCAGCAGGGCTTCGCCACTTGCTCCGGCAAGCAAATGGCGCAGGGCGACCGCCTCGGCGGCGTCCTCGTAGGCGCGGTCGGCTTGCTCCCAAAAGCGGGTTTGGTAGTCCGAATTTTCGTAGTCGCAAATCGGTGGTTGGTCGGTCATGGGGAATCTGGGTGTTTGGCTGACAAAACGTAATTACCTACGCGGTTGTGGGACGATATGTCCTTTTCGGCTTGCCCTTCTCAAACAGTCGCCGCAGGGCGACTTCGCAGGTGGTGGGTGCAGTTTCAACTGCCGCCGATTGCGCCCGGTGACTGAAGTCACGGGCTGAGAATTGCGAAGCCCACCTGCATGGGCTTCTGCTCGCATCGCACCGAAGCACTTGCCCTCGCCTTATGGGTAGGCAGTTACTACCAGCCTCTCATTTGCTCACACGGAGGGCACGGAGAACACGGAGGAAGTTCTCTGTGCTCCCTGTGTGAGATCATACCGAAGCGGTTTCAGTGCTTTGTTGCTCGGCGCATTTGGATGGGCGGCCTATGGCGCGGTAGCGGAATCCCAAGCGACACATTTGCTCAGGGTCGTAGATGTTGCGCCCGTCAAAAATGACCGGCTGTTTCATCAGGTCGCGTACCCGCTCTAAATCCAATTGCTTGAATTCGTTCCAGTCGGTAACAACAATGAGAGCGTCGCTGCCCTCGGCAAGTGCGTAAGGGTCAGCGCACATGGTTACGTTGGGCATGAGTTTGGAGGCGTTATCCATTGCAATTGGGTCGTAGGCGCGCACCACCGCGCCGCCGTCAATCAGCGCCTTGGCTATGTCAATGGCGGGGGCTTCGCGCATGTCATCGGTGTTGGGCTTGAACGCCAAGCCTAACAAACCAACGGTTTTGCCCTCCAGATCGCCGCCGAGCATTTCGCGGACGCGTTCAACCGCCATTGTGCGCCGGTCGGCGTTGATTGCCATGACCGCGTGGAGCAGTTGCGGGTGCCGCCCCTTTTCTTCCGCCATGTGGGCGAGCGCTTTCACATCTTTGGGGAAGCACGAGCCGCCGTAGCCCAGACCCGCTTTGAGGAAGAGGGGGCCAATGCGCGGGTCGTAGCCCATCCCAACGGCAACCTCTTCCACATCCGCACCGAGTTCTTCGCAGATGTTGGCAATTTCGTTGATGAACGAAATTTTTGCCGCCAAAAACGCGTTGGAGGCGTACTTTATCATTTCGGCAGTGCGGAGGTCGGTGACGATAATGGGGGCGCGGAGCGGCAGGTGGAGTTGGGCGACCTTCTCGGCGGCTTCCTTGTCGGTAGAGCCCAGCACAACGCGGTGCGGGTTCATAAAATCGCTGAGCGCCGAGCCTTCGCGTAAAAATTCGGGGCACGACACCACCGAGAAGGGGATAGGCTCGGGCTGGTTATGGGCGATGATGTCGGCAACCCAATCGCCCGTGCCCACCGGCACGGTGGATTTGTTTATCACGATCAGCGGCGCAGTCATGTTTTGAGCAATGCTCTTGGCCGCGGCTTCCACATAGCGCAAATCGGCCTCGCCATCGGCCCCTGAAGGGGTGCCAACGGCGATGAAGGCAAATTCCGTGCCGTCAAGCGCTTCGCTGTAGGACGTGGTGAAACTCAGCCTACCGGCATGGACATTGCGCCGCACCAGTTCTTCCAGTCCGGGCTCGTAAATGGGCATTTCGCCGCGCTTCAGGCGGGCGATTTTGCCCTCGTCAATATCCAAGGCGATGACCTTGTTGCCCAAATCGGCGAACGCCGCGGCGGTTACTAACCCCACATAGCCAACGCCGATTACGGCGATTTGTTTCATGGTTTCCTCCTGCCAAAGTGTGTTGTGTCGTTAGTTGTTAATGATACCATGCGGAGAGAACGCCCTCGGGTGCGTTTTGGTCTGTTATAATTTCGCTCCGCAAGTCTGTCCCTAAGTTCAAGTTGGCAATTTGAGCATGAAAACGCTAAAGGTTATCGGCGCGCGGGTTCACAATTTGAAAAACATCACGGTGGAAATGCCCCGTGAGAAACTGGTGGTCATCACCGGCTTGTCGGGTTCCGGCAAGTCGTCGCTGGCTTTTGACACCATCTTCGCAGAAGGCCAGCGCCGCTATGTGGAATCCCTTTCCGCCTATGCCCGCCAGTTTTTGGGGCGGATGGAAAAGCCCGATGTGGACGCCATTGAGGGGCTTTCGCCCGCGGTTTCTATTGACCAGAAGGGTGCTTCCCACAACCCCCGCTCCACCGTGGGCACGGTCACCGAAATTTACGATTACCTGCGCCTGCTGTTTGCCCGCGCGGGCACGCCCCACTGCCCCATCTGCGGGCGGGAAGTCACCCGCCAGTCCGCGCAGGAAATCGTGGATGCCATCCGCCGCCTACCCGAAGGCAGCCGCGTGCTCATCCTCGCGCCGGTGGTGCGCGGCCGCAAGGGCACCCACCAGAACGTGCTGGAAGAAATCCGCAAGTCGGGCTTCACCCGCGCTCGGGTGGACGGCGTGGTTTACGACCTGGAAACCGACGAAATCAGCCTTGATCGCTACAAACAGCACACCATTGAGGCCGTGGTTGACCGCTTGGTCATCCGCACGCCCGCCGACCCGCAGGAGGAAGCCGACTTCCTCGCCCGCCTGACCGATTCGGTGGAAACCGCCCTCAAGTTCGGCGACGGCTACCTCACCGTCCACCGCCTGCCCGACCGCGACGCCGAGGGCGACAAAGGCGAGGATTTGTTCTTTTCGGAGCATTTAGCCTGCCCGGAGCACGGCGTCAGCGTGCCGGAGTTGGAGCCGCGCTTGTTTTCCTTCAACACGCCCTACGGCGCGTGCCCGGTGTGTCAGGGGCTGGGCTTCACGCAGAAAATTGACCCCGAACTGCTCATCCCCGACCCGTCGCTTTCCCTCGCCGAAGGAGCAATTGCCGCCAAAGAATGGACGCCCAACGCCATCCGCGGCGGCTTCTATTGGGATAGGCTGGTCGCGGTTGCCAAAGCCTACGGCATTGACCTGCACAAGCCGGTCAAAGACTTGCCCAAAGAGCATCTGGACATCATCCTCTACGGCACGCAGGGCGAGCGGGTGCCAATGAAGAGCCGCCGCAGGCACACCATCCGCTACAAGCAGTTTGAGGGCATCATTCCCAACCTTGAGCGCCGCTACCGGGAAACGCCCTCAGAGCACATGCGGGCGCGCATTGAAAGTTTCATGAGCAAAAAGCCCTGCCCCGCGTGCCACGGCGCGCGCCTGCGCCCCGAAGCCTTGGCTGTCACCGTCGCGGGCGTGAACATCGTGGAGGTGACGTCGTGGCCGGTGAGTAGGACGCTACAATGGGTGAAGTGGCTGGGGGATGATCTCACCCCTCCCCCGCCTCGCGAGGCGGGGGAGGGGTGAGATC
>JALVVL010000036.1 GCA_027023425.1 Anaerolineales bacterium | reverse complement strand
AAGCATTTTCTTGAAAGTCGCGTGTGACACGCCTGTCAGGCGCTTGAAGTCAGCATCTTTTCGGTTTTTGATTTCTTCGTATCTCATGCTGTTATTATGCCATACTCCTACTTATGCAAGAGGTCTAATTTAGAATCTATCCGAAAAATATCTTGGCAGTGTCATTGCATGCCCCGTAGGGGCGAAGCAATCCTCCCTTTTGCTGGTCAGGAGACTGCTTCAGCGGCTCCGCTGCCTCGCAGTGACACAACTGCAAAGAATTGTCGGATAGGTTCTTACTTACTCATGTTACGCAATTGAGCATCAACATATCTAAATATCTAATCGCCCTCACCTTACCCCCGCTGCGCGCCCCCTCTCCTCTCCCAGTGGGAGAGGAGAGGGGGCTGAGCCGCCGCGAAGCAAGGCTCTGGGGGAGTGGTGAGGGCGAAGAAGCCGAAAGTTCAACAGTTTCATAGGGTGAAATTGTCACCTGTCAATTACCGCTGCGTAACGTGAGTTACTTACTGAAATGTTGAAGCGCCAAGCGCAGGCGCTCTTCAACATCCTGCGGAGCGTCTTTCGGGATGGATTGGATGGCACTTTGGGCTTCTACCACGCTGTAACCCAAAGCAACCAGTGCATCCAGCACTTCGGTATCCACCTCGGCGAGGTCGGCAACCGCGGCGAGGTCTTCTTGCGGGGCAATGCGTCCCTGAAGGTGGAGCAAAATTTTCTGTGCGGTGCGCTTGCCCACGCCGGGGACTCGCCCGATGATTTCGGGTTGTTCTTGGAACACCGCCCGCCTCAGCGCCGATGGCGAAAGCGTGGAAATTACAGAAAGCGCCAGCCGCGGTCCAACCCCGTTCACGCCGAGCAACAGCACAAACAGGTCACGCTCCTCGGCGGTGGCGAAGCCATAGAGGGAAAGGGAGTCTTCGCGCACAACAAGGTGCGTGTACAAGGCGAGCGCCTGCCCAATTTTGGCTTGCTCCGCCAATTGCCGCGGCACAAACACCCACACCCCCACAGCCCCCACCTGCAGGATAAGCCGCCCTTCCTCTTTGTGAGCCACCGAGCCTTCTAAAAGCGCAATCATCGTGTTGAGCCGTTATTCGTAAAAGTAATCCTTCACGCCTTGCTGATTTTGTGCTCCCAGCGGAGGTGTTGGGCGTGGCAAAGGGCAACGGCGAGCGCGTCGGCGGCGTCGTCGGGCTTGGGGATTTCATCCAGCGCCAACAGCATTTGCACCATGCGTTGCATTTGGGCTTTTGGCGCGCCGCCGTAGCCTGTGACGGCTTCTTTCACTTCGTTGGGGGCATATTCAGCAACCGCCAGCCCCGCTTCCGCCAATGCGAGGAGAACCACGCCGCGCGCCTGCCCCACCGCCATTGCCGTCCGCACATTGCGCTGAAAAAACAATTTCTCCACCGCCGCCCCATCGGGCTTGTGGGCGGCTATCAGAGCACTCAATTCGCGGTAAAGCATCAAAAGACGACTTTCAAGGGGCGTTTTAGCCGGCGTGGTAATCACCCCGTAATCCAGCGCCCGGAAACTGCCGTCTTCCAGCGCCTCTACTACGCCGTAGCCCGTGATGGCCGTTCCGGGATCAATCCCAAGCACGCGCACGTGAACCTCAATGACTGAAATAAACCACAGATTACACAGATTGGCACAGATTTTTTCTGCGGAATCTGCGCAATCTGCGGTTTATCTTCAATCGGTGGATGATCGCGAAGAAAAGCGGCCTTGGGGGGTCAGGCCGCTTCCATTTGGGCTATGGCTTCGTCGCTGATGTGCAGGTTGGAATAGACTTCCTGCACGTCGTCCAATTCCTCCAGCGCCTCAATGACTTTCATCACCTGCACGGTCTGCTCGGGCGAGAGCGACATTTCCTGCGTGGGAATCATCTTGATGCCGGCCTCTTCGGGGTTGATTCCGGCGGAGCGCAGTTGGTCGCCAATGGCTTTGAAGGCTTCCACAGGAGCAAAAATTTCAATAATATCATCGTCAAACTTTACATCATCCGCACCGCCATCAACGGCAAGTTCAAAAATTTGGTCGGGGTCGTGCCCTTCGGCGGGGATGGAAAAGTAAGCCATGCGGTTGAACTGCCACGCCACCGAGCCACTTTCGCCCAAACTGCCACCGTGGCGGCTGAGAATGTGGCGGACGTCGGAAACCGTGCGATTGCGGTTGTCGGTAACGCAGTAAATCATCAATGCCACGCCGTGAGGCGCATAGCCTTCGTAATACACCTCTTCAAAATTGCCGCCCTCCTTGTCCTCACCCGTGCCGCGTTTGATGGCGCGCTCAATGTTGTCTTTGGGCATATTGGCGGCTTTGGCGCGCTCAATTGCCAAACGCAAGCGCACGTTGGCTTCGGGGTCGCCGCCGCCTTCACGCGCCGCCAATGTGATTTCGCGGGCTAATCGGGTAAAAATTTTGCCGCGCTTGGCATCCTCTGCCGCCTTCTTGCGCTTGATGGTTGACCACTTGGAATGACCGGACATACAAAGGCTCCTCTAACTGTTTTAGGCTCCGTCTGCCTATGGCTTACGGGGAATTTACATCGTTGCTAATTTCATTATACCATTGGCGAAGAAAGAGGCGCCTTGGCAGTTTGAAAGCGCGGATCGCGCTCCAAGGTGAGGCGAAGCCCCTCCTCCAGCGTCACCGATGGCTTATAGCCGAGTTTTCGCTCGGCTAAAGTGAGGTCGGCGCGCATTCGCGGCACCCCACCGGAGGCGCGCGGATTGTACACAATCTGCGCTCGGTTGCCGGTAAGGTTGAGCACCATCACCGCCAACTCTGCAACGCTGGTTTCCACCCCGCTGCCAATGTTGATGATTTGGCGGTTGACCTCAGGGGCAGTCGCCGCGGCCACCATCGCCCGCACCACGTCTTGCACGTACACATAATCCCGCGTCTGCGAGCCATCGCCGTGGATAATCAGCGTGCCCCCGTGGGTGGCTTGGTAGAGAAAATAGGGGATGACCGGCGGGTGCGCCGGCGGCAGGTGTTGCCCCTCGCCATAGGCGTTGAAAACGCGTAACACCACGGTTTCAATGCCCCACAGCGCGCCAATAGTGTGGACGTAGTATTCCGCCGCGAGTTTTGAGACAGCGTAGGGCGAGGCGGGGTGAGGCAACATATCCTCGCGGAGGGGCTGGCTCTCTTGCCTGCCATACACCGCCCCCGAGGATATGAAAACCACCCGCCGCACGCCCACATCGCGCATGGCTTCCATCAGGGCAACCGTGCCGCCAACGTTCACGGCGTTGTATTCGCGCGGGTAAAGCACCGATTCCGGCACCGAAACCCTTGCCGCAAGGTGATAAACGCAGTCCACATCCTGCAAAAGCGTCCAAAGTTTGGGGCGGTCGTTGACATCGCCACGGGTGAAAATCACCTCAGGTGAAAGGGCTTCGCGGTTGCCTGCCGAAAGGTCGTCTAAGCCGCGCACTTGATGCCCTTCGCCGACCAGATAATTCGCCAGCGCAGAGCCTAAAAAACCGGCAGCGCCGGTTATGAGAAAGTTCATAGTGCCTCCACAATTTCAGAGCAAGCGCTGTTTAGCCTGCCGAAACACGCTCGCTGTGTTTATTATAGCAGGGGATTGGGCAAAGTTAGTTCGGAGAAGGATGACGATGCAGGCACAACCGATATTGTCCTTCTCACCCGTCCTCTTCCGGCAAAAAATTGGGCAAATCTGCCGTGGAATGCAAAATCAGGTCGGCACCGGCTGCCTGCAATTCTTCCTTTTCACCAAAACCGCACAGCACGGCCACCGTTTGAGCGCCGGCCGCTTTGCCTGCCAGCACATCCACGGTGGTATCCCCCACCATCACGCATTCCTCGGGAGCAACGCCCAAACATTTAGCCGCCCACAAAAGCGGCTCTGGGCTGGGCTTCGTGCGCTCGCAGGTCTCGGCGGTGGCGATACAATCGCCAAAATAGCCCAGCAAGCCCGTTTGGGTTAGAAACTGAACCGTGTAATCCCGAGGACGAGCGCTCACCACCCCAAGCCGGTAGCGCGATGAAAGTGCCTTCAGGGCTTTTTCCACCCCCGGCACCACACGATAGACTTTTGGCCGCGAAGGCATCAATTTCCCCAAAAAATTGGCTATGTGGATAATTTCATCGTCTATGCCGTGGCGGTCGGCGGCGGTGTAAAGGAAGTTGAGCGGCGTCTCGGCTGCCATCACCACTTTGCGCGCCAACCTGTTGGGGTTTTGCACCCCAAACAAGCGCAAAGGCCTGAGCAACCTCGCCAGCCGTTGCACCGCCAAATCGTCGCTGTCGCTGAGGGTGCCATCTATGTCAAAGCAAATGGCGCGTATCGGCGCATGGAGGGGCATTTTTTACCTCTTACGGATGCGGGGCGTCGGCCAATTTCAGCAGAGATTCGGCCTGTTCTCGGGTGGGGGCTTCTGCCCAAACGGCGCGCCTTTCCTTACCGCTGTAGCGGAGCACACCGGCACAGCCATTGCCCTCCCAAAAGAGGGCACAGCAGGCGCGCCCGCGCAAAGGCCCATAGCGGCCGCGGGCAAAGCGCACAAACGCCCGCACAAATTCGTTGGTATCGGCGTTTGAATCCCAGCGCCAATCCACCAACAAAGCGTGTGTGCGCCCATTGCTGAGTACCGAATAGGCATCGCCGCCCCAACCCTCAGCCGCTGCAGAGGCTGTGTGCGGCAAAAGGCGGGATTCTTCGGGCAGTGCGGCCGTGAGCAACAAATAAGTGTGCCATTCGCCCAAAACGCCGCGCCCCACCTCTTGCCACCCTTTCCCCAAAGCCGAGGCGAGGGCCTGAGCAGATGGCAAAGCGACGGGAATGGGCTCATCCGAGGGGTAGCGCGCGGGGTGCATCACTTGCTCACTGCTCACGGGCGGGCTTTTCAGGGCATCAGTTAGCGCCTTGGGGCCGCGGCGCGAAAGCCCGAGCATAAAGGTAAACCCATATTCCTGCGGAAAATCCCAATCCCTTGCGAGGGCAAACGGGACATCCGGGCTCGGCTGAGGGGTAGAAGAAACCTGCGCGGCCCGAGCATAGCGCTCGGCCGCGGCGTATTCCGAAAACCATCGCTCGGCAATGTAAGAGGCATAACCGACCCGGGCGGCCTCGGCGGCCAGCGCACAGTCGTCATCCTTGCAAACCGGCGCCTTCACGGCCAAATGCGATGCCACAGCATCGGCGTATGCCTCCGCGTAGGCAAGCGCCAAGGTGGACTCGCCCCCTCTTGAGCGCCCGGAAAGCAAAATAGCGTCTGCATCGGGGTCGTACAACGCCAAGGGCAGATATGCGCTCACAAGCCGCCGCCTAATTTCTTGCAAATTCGCCTGCGGGGGCAAAAAGCCAAACGCCTTGAGCACTTCCTCTTCCCCCTTGGCTTTTTGTGGAAACGCCAGCGCCAATGCCTGCTCAAGCAACCCCTTTTGGGAAACCGGCCGCACTTTCACCGCAACAGGCTTTTTTAGGCCTGCTATTTCGTCAATTTGGGCGGCCACATTCTCCCAAACACCTCGCTCGTCGGAATGTGCGGGTTTGCCCTCGGTAGGGGTGGGGGAAGCAGAAATTTTGGGCGTTGGAGAGGGGGAAAAAGTGGGAGTGGGCGCGAAGGGCGTTTCTGCCGCGGTCGGCGTTGCAGTTGGCCCGCCAACGGCCGCCGAGCAGCCAGCCAACGCCACAACGGCAATGGCTATGCCGAACACCGCGCTGAACAGCCTATTTGGCATAAAAACGGCTACTCCCCGGCGGGTTTGATGCCGCGTTTGCGGAGTTTGCGGCGGGCATTCGCAAGCAAATAATCCACAATGAAATAGCGCCACGCGCCAGAAACACTTGCCAGTTTCCACAAAAACTTGGTCTCCCTGCCCGGCAGGATGACATACTTGCCGCGCGCGGCGGCATTAAGCATGGTGCGCGCCACCTGCTCGGCGGTGAGCAAACCTGCAGTCTCCGACAACACTTTCGTTTCAGGAGGTTTATACGGCATTTCGCCGTGCAATTGAGGAGTGTCGGTATCGGGCGGGAAGACAATGTGCGTTTGCACCCCAAAGTGCTTTAGTTCCGCTCTGAGGCTGTCGGTAAAGCCCCACACGGCAAACTTAGCGGGGCTGTATGCCGTATAGCCAAACACACCGATAAAGCCAGCCACTGAGGAAATGTTGATAATGTGACCGTTGCGGGCTTCCATCATGGGCGGCACAAAAGCCTTGCACATATGCACAATGCCGTAGTAGTCAATTTCCATTATTTGGTAAAACACCTCAAGCGGCAATTCCCAAAAATATCCCGGGCGGGTTATGCCCGCCGAGTTTATCACCCACTGCGGAGTGCCAAAATCGTTGAGGATTTGCGCTGCGGTTGCCTGCACCTCTTCCCATTTAGAAACATCGCAAGGGTAAATGCGATGCCCTTCGCCGGGCAGGGAGGTCAATGCCTCTTCCAGTTTTTCGCGGCGGCGGGCGATGAGGGCTATCCGGGCGCCTTCTGCCGCGGCCAGACGCGCGGCCGCAAGGCCTATGCCGCTTGAAGCGCCGGTTATCACCATGGTTTGACCGGCAAAACGATTGCTCATGGCTTTCTCCTCGCGTCAGTCAGAAGTGGGGTACAATAAAAACACATTTATTCTACCCGAAAAAGCCCCCCATTGAGCCCACAAAGACCATCCAACCCAAAGGAGTAACGCCATGTGGAAAATCCTACTCACCGACGGGCTGAAAGACGAAGGCAAGGCCATTTTGGCCGAACAGGCGCAAGTTGACGACCGCAACGGCATTTCAGCCGATGAACTGCTTGAAATCATCGGCGAATACGATGCGGTGATAGTCCGCAGCCGCACCAAAATCACAGCCAAGGTGCTGGAAGCGGCAAAAAATCTGAAAGTTATCGGCCGCGCCGGCGTGGGAGTGGACAACATAGATCTGGAAGCCGCCCGCGAGCGCGGCATCACCGTTGTCAATGCCCCCCAAGCGGCCACGCAGGCAGTCGCCGAGTTGGTGATCGGCATGATGTTTGCCCTCGCCCGCTCGCTCACCAAAGCCGACGCGGCGATGAAACGCGGCGAATGGATAAAGAAAAAACTGCTCGGCACCGAACTGCACGGCAAAACCTTAGGCATTATCGGCATAGGCAGGATAGGCAGCCGCGTTGGGCAACTTGCTAAAGCACTTGGGATGGAAATTGTCGGCTACGACCCGCTCATTCCCGCAGAAGAAATTGAGCGCCGCGGCGCAAAACCCCTCCAAACTTTGGACGAACTCTACGCCGTAGCCGATGTGATCACCTTGCACGTGCCGCTCACGCCGCAAACCCGTGGCATGATAAGCAAAGAGGCCTTTGGCAAAATGAAGCGCGGGGTGATAGTGCTCTGCGCAGCGCGCGGCGGCGTCATTGACGAAGACGCCCTGCTTGAGGCGCTGGAAAGCGGACAAGTCGCTGGCGCGGGGTTGGACGTGTTCGCCAAAGAACCGCCCGGCGCCACCCCCTTGGTGACCCACCCAAACGTGCTCGCCACGCCGCACATCGGCGCACAAACTGCCGAAGCCCAAAGGCGAGTGGCTATTGACATAGCAACCGAGGTGCTCGCCGCCCTAAACGGCAAACCTCTGCGCTGGAAAGTGGTGTAGAGCCTCCAAACACCGAAAACAGCGGACAATTCCCATGCCCAACCTTGTGCTTGGCCCAGTAATAGGCGGACTTAGCCACACAACGGTGAACCTTTGGGGGCGCGCCGACGAGCGCGCCCTCCTTTCCGCATGGTTAGGGCGCGCTCCCGACCTGAGCGACGCGCGCATGGTCGGCTCATCCCTGCTGGTGGAGGCCGCGGGCTTTTCCGGCAAGGTGCAAATAACCGGCCTCAAACCCAACACCACTTACCACTACGCCCTCACCTTGAACGAAACCCCGCCTAAGCCGGAAAACGCCCCTTTCCCCTCGTTCACCACCGCGCCCCCGCCGCAACAGCCCACCGACTTCAGTTTTGCCTTCGGCTCGTGCTTTTTGCCCGGAGCAGTCAACGACGGCGCTACTTTGCGGCACCTTGCCCAACTGCTTCCGCAGCACGATTTGCGCTTTTTGCTGATGCTCGGCGACCAAATCTACGCTGATTTGTGGTGGGGCAACGGCTTGGGCAAGATCGCCCTTACAGAAGAAGACTACCGCGCCGTCTACCTCCACACTTGGGGGCATCCGGCTTGGCGGGAACTCATGCGCCGCCTGCCAGCCTACATGATTTTGGACGACCACGAAGTTGACGACGACTGGGCTTGGACTTCGGCAGATCGCTACGAAGGCCGCATTCCGTGGTGGGACGCGCTGGTGCGGAAATTCAAAGGCTTCCCGGCCGAAGCGCGCCGCCTAAGCCACCGCCGCATTCAGGCTGCCCTGCAGGTTTACTGGGAACACCAAGCCATGCACGCCCCGCCGCTGCTCCTCCCGCCGGATGGGGTGGAATTTGACCGCCCACTAATCCTCCCCGGCGACCACAGCCACTTTGCTTACACTTTTGAATGGGGTGGAGCCGCGTTCTTCGTCTTGGATACCCGCACCCAACGCGTTTACAAACACCGCCTGCTCAACCGCGCCCAGTGGAAAGCATTAGAAGACTGGCTGCTGCAAGTCAAAGACCGGTATCCGGTCAAATTCATCGTGTCCTCTATCACGGTGCTATCCGACCTGTGGGGCGATTTCACCCGCGACCGCTGGAATGGCTACCCGGACGAACGCCGCCGCCTGCTCCACCTGCTGGCGGCAAACGAAGTGCAAAACCTGTACCTGCTCACCGGCGACCTGCACAGCGCCCACGCAATTGAAGTTACCCTGCAGACGGCGGGCAAAACGCCGGTAAAGGTGTGGGAATTTTGCTCCTCGCCGTTTGAACAGAAGCCCAGCAAACTTTTGATGGCGCTTGCAAAAAGCGTGCGCGTTCACCCGATTACCGATTATCGCGTCCATTTCCGCTACTCCGAGCCCAACTTCGGGGTTGTGCACGTGCATTTTTCGGAAGGCAGGCCGAGCGTCCGCTTTGAAATTTACGGCGATTCAGGCCCCGCTAAAAGCGCAGTAGAAGCGTAGTTCCAAAGCCGCCAGACGGACGGCGTGTTCCCATCCCCATGAAAACAGCCCTGATAAAAGTTGACCCGACCGACGACCTTGCATCGTTGGAAGACAAACTCGCATGGGCAAAAGCGCCGCGCGCCCTGCTCTTGTGGCCTGAGGGGGGCAGCAGCCTGCAATCGCGCTTGGATTTTGTGCGCCTGCGCCGAGCGGCCGACCGTTTGGGGATGCAAATAGCGGTCATAACTACCCATCGCCGGACTCGCCTCGCCGCCTCCGAGGCGAAAGTGCCGGTTTTTGCCAACCGAAACGAAGCGCTAAGGCGGGGCTGGCGCTGGCGGCGGGTGAAAGTGCGCAAACGAAAACGGCGGCGCTCGCTGGCAAAATTGCGCGCCGCGGCCTTAGCCGCCGCCCCCAAGCCGTTAGGGCTTGCAAAACGCTTGGCCTTTTTCGCACTTGGCGTAATAGCCTTCCTCGCCCTGACGGCGGCCGTAGCCCCAAGGGGCATCGTTTACCTAAAGCCGCTCACAGACACGCGCGAAACCACTTTCTCGGCCTCAATAAGCCCGGCATACCGCACCGTCACCCTCGGGGGGCACTTGCCCGCAAAACAAGCCGAAGCGATCGTAGGCGGGGAACTGGAAGTGCCGGTGAGCGGCGTCATACCGTTCCCAAAATCACCCGCCGAGGGCAAGGTGGTTTTCACCAACATCACCTTAGACAAGGTAAAAATTCCAGCCGGCGCGGTAATCCGCAGCGTCTCGCATCCAAAAGTGGAATTTGAAACCACGCGCTCCGGCACCTTGCCCGCCGGCGCAGGAGAGCAACTCACCCTGCCAGTGCGCGCCCGTATCCCCGGCACACAGGGCAACCTGCCCGCCGACGACCTGCGGGTTCTCCTGCCGCCGCTTGCATTTCGGGCAACAGTTACCAACCCCGCGCCCACTCACGGAGGGACAGACATCAGCGTCCCTGCACCGACCAAAAACGACTACCGCCGCGCCGAAAGCACCTTGCTGAGCCAATTGCAAGCCAAAGCGCTCGCCAAAATTCAAGCCGAGCACAAAGGCTACTTGGTTGTGCTACCCAGCCTGCAACCCGCCGAAGTGTTGGAACGCACCTTTTCCCCTCCGGCCGACAGCGGTTGGCCTTCTAACACCCTGAGCGTGGGCTTGCGCGTGCGCTTTAGGGCGCTTTTAGTCTCCCAAAAAGACCTAAAAACCCTCGCACAAATGTTGCTGAGCGTGAATTCCCCCGAAGGGCTAAAACCGCTCCCAAACACCCTGAACGTGAAACCGCAAGGTGCAGTTGAGGGGCTAAAGCCGCCCTACCGGTGGAAATTCCGGGCCAGCGAAAAATTTTCAGCGCCGCTCAATCGGGAACAGATAGCGGTCAAAGTGCTCGGGAAGCCCCGCGCCGAAGCCGCGGCCGTGTTACAGCAGGGCTTGCCTCTGGAAAGGCCGCCGCGGGTGGAAGTGGAGCCGCGCTGGTGGCCGCTTTTGCCGCTTTTGCCCGCGCGCATAACGGTCGTTACGCCCAACGGGCAATAGGGGGAATGGGCACACGCGCGGTTGAGGAGGAACGCCATGAGGAAATTGTTGATTTTAGCGCTGGGCGCGGCGCTTCTGTTGCTCGCGGGTTGCGGCACGGCGGCAAAACCCACCCCAACCCCGTCGCCGCTTCCGCCTACGGCAACGCTTGCTCCTTCAGTGCCCCCCACTTCCACCAAAATCCCCATCCCCACCGCCACCTCAACGCCCTCGCCGACGCCCACGGCAACCCCAACGCCACTCGTTTTCAACCCGCCCAAGGTGCGCTTTGCCGTAATCGGCGATTTTGGGCAAGCCGGTTATCCCGAAGCCCTTGTCTCCAAACTCGTCCACTCGTGGCATCCCGATTTCATCCTCACGGTGGGCGATAACAATTACCCCGAAGGCTCAAAAGACACCATCAAAGCCAACATTTTCCAATACTACGGCGATTACATCTACGCCCACAAGTTCTACCCCGCGCTCGGCAACCACGATTGGGGCTACGGAAGCATCGCCGCTTACCTCGCCTACCTTCACCCGCCCGGCAACGGGCGTTATTACGACTTCGCCTACGGGCCGGTGCACATTTTCGTGCTTGATAGTTGCCCCAACGAACCGGACGGCATAACAGCCGATAGCAAGCAGGCGCAATGGCTGCGCGAGCGGCTGAAGGCGGCGCGCGAGCCGTGGAAAATCGTCGCTTTGCACCGCCCGCCCTATTCCTCAGGCCCACACGGCAGCACCCCCGAACTCCAATGGCCTTACGCCAAATGGGGCGTGACTGCCGTCATAGCAGGGCACGACCACGATTACGAGCGCATCATGCGCGACGGCATTGTCTATTTCGTGAACGGGTTGGGAGGTCATCCGAGCCGCTATTTCTTCCGCCCGACGCCCGTCCCCGGCAGTGTGGTGCGCTACCGCGCCAAGCACGGCGCTATGCTGGTGGAAGCCGACGCGGACCACATCACCTTCAAATTCATTGCCACCGACCACACCGTGGTGGACACTTACACCACCACCCGCAAGCCTTGAGCCGTGGGGTATAATCGCTTGCGGGCAAAGGCCCTTCCGCACAATCAACCACCCACAATGGAGCAAAAAATGGAGAACGAAAAACTGCAACAACTCAAAAACTTGCTCGGCGAGGTTTGGGATATCAGCATGGCCGCGGCAGTCCTCGGCTGGGATCAGGAAACCTACATGCCCCCGGGCGGGAGCAAGGCGCGCGGCATCCAACTTTCCACCCTCAGCCGCATTGCCCACACCAAATTCACCTCGCCCAAAATCGGCGAACTGCTCTCCGAACTGGAGCCCGAAGCCGCTAACTGGGATCCCGATTCCGACGAGGCGCGGCTCGTCAAAGTCACCCGCCGAGATTACGACAAGGCAACCAAAGTGCCCTCTGATTTTGTGGCAGAGATGACGCGCGTCGCCTCCGAGGCGCAAGTGGCGTGGCGTGAGGCAAAGGAAAAATCCGATTTCTCAAAATTTGAGCCGTACCTTGCGCGCATCGTTGAACTGCGCCGCCAGTATGCCGACTTTTTCGCCCCCTACGAGCACGTTTACGACCCGCTGCTGGACGATTTTGAGCCCGGATTGAAGACCGCCGACGTCCAGCGCATTTTTGAGGCCTTGCGTCCTCAGCAGGTGGCGCTGATAAAAGCCATCGCCGAAAAGCCGCAGGTGGACGATTCCTTCCTGCACCAACCCTACGATGAGAAAAAGCAGTGGGACTTCGGCGTTGAGGTCATCACCAAATTCGGCTTTGACTGGAAACGAGGGCGGCAGGATAAATCTGCCCATCCGTTCACCACGAGTTTCAGCGTGAACGACGTGCGCATCACCACGCGGATTGTGCCCGATTTCCTCGGCACGGGCTTGTTCGGCACAATGCACGAATGCGGGCACGCGCTTTACGAGCAGAGGGTTGACCCCGCGCTTGAGCGCACTCCGCTTGGGCACGGCGCGTCGTTAGCCATCCACGAATCTCAATCCCGCCTTTGGGAAAACCTTGTCGGGCGCTCACGCCCGTTCTGGGAACACTTTTACCCGCGCCTTCAGGAGTATTTCCCCGCGCAGTTGGGCAATGTTGACCTTGAAACCTTCTACAAGGGCATCAACAAGGTTGAGCCTTCGCTCATCCGCACCGAAGCGGACGAGGCCACTTACAACCTGCACATCATGCTGAGGCTGGAGTTGGAAATTGCGCTGATGGAAGGCTCGGTGGAGGTAAAAGACCTGCCCGAGGTTTGGAATGAGAAAATGCGCGAATACCTCGGCGTTACTCCGCCCGATGACGCGCACGGCGTTTTGCAGGATATTCACTGGTCAATGGGAGCGCTTGGCTACTTTTCCACCTACGCCTTGGGCAATTTGATTTCGGCACAGTGGTGGGAGCGCATGCACGAAGACATCCCGAACTTGGATGAGCAAATCCGCGCGGGCAATTTTGCCGACTTGCTGGGCTGGCTGCGCGAACACATCCACCGGCACGGTGCCAAGTTTGAACCGCAGGAATTGGTGAAGCGCGTTACCGGCTCGGGAATTGACCCCGCGCCCTACATGCGCTACCTCAAAACCAAATACGGCGAAATTTACAACCTGTGAGCGCTGAGCCGTAGATTTTCCACCTGCTGAAAACGCTCACCTCACACGGGGAACACAGGGGACACAGAGTGGAAAACTCCTGTGTTCCCCGCGTTTACCGTGCCCGCCGTGTAAAAGCATGGCAAGGGGTTAAGGCCACAAAATTCGTCCCTACACCTTTGGAAGCACAATGCCGCCCTGACGCTGGTATTTGCCCTTGCGGTCGGCGTAGGAAGTTTCGCACTCTTCATCCGCCTCAAAGAAAATCATCTGCGCGATGCCCTCGTTGGCATAGATTCTCGCAGGCAGGGGTGTGGTGTTGGAAATTTCCAGCGTGACGTAGCCCTCCCATTCCGGCTCAAGGGGCGTCACGTTTACAATAATGCCGCAGCGGGCGTAGGTAGATTTGCCCACGCAAAGGGTGAGCACGCCGCGCGGGATGCGGAAATACTCCACCGTGCGCGCCAGCACAAATGAATTTGGCGGGATGACGCACACATCACCCTTGTAATCCACCATTGAGCGCACATCAAACCCCTTGGGGTCAACCACTGATGAATAAACGTTGGTGAAAATTTTGAACTCATCGGCAACGCGCACATCGTAGCCGTAAGAGGAAAGCCCGTAAGAAATAACGCCTGACCGCACTTGCTTTTCCACAAACGGCTCAATCATGCCGTGCTCTAACGCCATTTTGCGAATCCAGTGGTCTGGCTTCAATCCCATTTTCGCCTCCGCAAATTGAGATGTGGTGAGTATAGCATAGGAAAACCAACCAATACAGGCTTTTCTATTTCATCCACAAATTGACACAGATTTACACCGATTGAAGAAAAAAACGCAGAGGACACAGAAATTCACAGAGAACACAGAAAAAAATTTGCGCTAATCTGTGTAATCTGTGGTTTTTATCCTCGGCGTCCTCCGTGCCCTTGGCGACCTTGGCGTGCTCATCCACCGATTGACACAGATTTACACCGATTGAAGAAAAAAACGCAGAGGACACAGAAATTCACAGAGAACACAGAAAAAATCTGCGCTAATCTGTGTAATCTGTGGTTTTTATCCTTGGCGTCCTCCGTGCCCTTGGCGACCTTGGCGTGCTCATCCACCGATTGACACAGATTTACACCGATTGAAGAAAAACCACAGAGGACACAGAAATTCACAGAGAACACAGAAAAAATTTGCGCTAATCTGTGTAATCTATGGTTTTTATCCTTGGCGTCCTCCGTGCCCTTGGCGACCTTGGCGTGCTCATCCACCGATTGACACAGATTTACACCGATTGAAGAAAAAAACGCAGAGGACACAGAAATTCACAGAGAACACAGAAAAAATCTGCGCTAATCTGTGTAATCTGTGGTTTTTATCCTTGGCGTCCTCCGTGCCCTTGGCGACCTTGGCGTTACTTTCTTGGCGCCCTGTAAGCAACGGCAAACACATACCTCAATACCTCAATACCTCCACCTGACCGCCCACCACCCAACGATCAACGACTTCCCTCCTCTTCCCATGCCCAATGTAGGCATTCTCACCGACGCGAGCGCCCATCTGCTCAACAAAAACTTCCCCGGTGCGGAGCGCGTCCACATCCACCCTCTCACGCTCTTGTGGGAGGGAGGGGAGCATTTGCTGCCAAACCAAGCGCTTTCCGCCAAACTACCACCCACGCTGTTGGGGGAAACGCCGCCGCGGCTAATTCTGCCCTCGCGGCGGGAACTGCGCGCCCGTCTGCACGAACTCGCTCTGCGCTACGACAGTCTGCTCATCCTGCCAATGGAGAGCACCCTCAGCCCCTTGTTTCAACGCCTGCTGGAAATCGCCGACGAAACCCCCGAGAGCTTCCCCGTCTATGTGATGGACACTCACACCTTTGGCGTAGGCTTGGGCTGGCTGGTTCGGCAAGCGGCTTTGCTGGCAAGCATGGGGAAAGGGCTGTTTGATCTGCTGAGTGCCTTGCGGCCGATGCGCGAGCGCATCTACACCATGCTGTGCATTGAATCGCTCACATACCTCCACCACACCGGCTTGCTTGACCCCGCGCAGGCGATTGTGGGCGAAATGCTCGGCCTTTGCCCGCTGTTTGTGCTGGAAGACGGACGCTTAGTGCCCATGCACAAAGCCCGCTCCGGACGCCATATGCTTGATTTGCTGGAAGATTTTGCCGGGGAATTTGGCGACCTGGCAGAAATTGCAATTGTATACGGCGCACGGCGCTTTGCGCGCGAAGCCCGCCATCTGCAAAGCCGCCTGCGAAACCTTTACCCACACGCCGCCATCCACATGGCGGAACTGGACGCCGTCACCGCGTCAACCCTCGGCCCTCGCACCATAGGCGTTTTTGTGATGGAATGAGCGTTTAGCCTTGGGCTAACCTTTTCACTAAATACAATTCCCCTCGTGTGAAGCCCCGATGCAAGTAATACTGCCGTGTGCCAACTGCGGAAATGACGGCAATTTTGCGGAAGCCGGCGGAGCGGGCAATGCGGTCGGCTTCTTCCAAAAGCCGCGTGCCAAGACCAATGTGCTGCGCCGCGCCTTTTTGCGCCGCTCCTACGGGCAACGATTGCCCGTAAACATGAACCTCGCGGATGATGGCCGCGCCTGCGAGGTCTTCCAAGCCCACGTCGGGCGCTTCGGGGCGGGGCAGCGAAAGCCGCAAAAAACCCGCCAAGCGGTCGTCGGGGGTGACAAATTGCAAAAAATGTTCCTCGGCATAGGCGGCTTGATAGGTGAAATCTTCCAAATGTAACAATTCGGGGCGCACAGGCTCACCCCGCACCTCGCGGCAGCGGATGCAGCGGCAGCGCGTGCCGCGGCGCTCCATTTCCGCCAGCACGTCTTGCCGTAGGCTGGTACGCTTGTTGCCCGCCACCACATGCGTGGAAGGAATGTCGCGCACTACGCGGTTGATGCGACAATATGGCGGCACGGTGGCCTTTAGGTCGGCAAGCAGGTCAATCAACTGCTCGGTTGTGTAGGGCGTATAACCGCCACTTTCCCAAATTTTGTAGAGTTCGGTGTTTGGCAAAAGTTGCGTGGGGTAAATTTTGAGTTCGTCGGGGCACAAACCCTGCCACAAGCGGGCAAAATCTTGCCTATCGGACTCGGGAGTTGCGCCGTAGAGATTAGGCATCCAATGGGCTACGATTTTGAAGCCGGCAGCGCGGAGCAGAGCCGCGGCGCGCAGGTTATCGGCAACAGTGTGGCCGCGCTTGTTGAGCGCCAAAATGCGGTCGTCCATGCTCTGGAAGCCCACCTGCACTTTGGTAACGCCAAATTCGCGCAGGCGGCGGAGGACACGCGGGTTGATGTGGTCGGGGCGGGTTTCCACCACCAAACCCACATTGCGATGGCGGGCGGTTTCGTTGTGGCGCTGTGCAGCGGCAAGCGAAGGCGCACGGCATTCGCCTTCGCGCCGCCACGCGGCCGGGCAATCGTCAGCGTTCAAGGCATCAAACAGCCGGCGAATGAACCATTCGCGGTATTCAAGCGGATAAGCAGTCCACGTACCGCCGAGCACCAGCAATTCAATTTTATCCGTGGGGTGCCCCACTGCCTCAAGCGCCTCCAAGCGCGAGCGCACTTGCGCGTAAGGGTCAAAAGCGTGGCGCAGCGCGCGCTGCGCCCCCGGCTCATCGGGAAGGTAACTTTTCGGCATGCGGGTGTCATCGGGGCAAAAAATGCACTCGCCCGGGCAGGGGTAGGGCTTGGTGAGCACGGTCACAACCGTTACGCCCGAAAGCGAGCGCACGGGCTTCAGGCGAATGCGCGCCAGCAGGTCGGGGTCTTCCTCCCATGCCCCCTCGGCAACCAGCCGGCGGTAAGCCGCCACCAGTGCCCCCTTGCTCAACAAGCCGCGCCGAAGCGGGTGTCGCTTGATAGCCGTAAGCACATCCATGCCGCCGCGGATGGCCTCTAACGCCCGCACGGCTTGGGCAAATTCCTCATCCGAAAGGGTGGTTTTAGGTGAAAAATGCGTCATGGTAACTTTGACAGAAATCCGGGGCCGAGCAAAGGAATGCTCACGGCGCGAGGGCGCAAGCAGATGTTGGGGGGAAATGGCACAACCGCCGCGGCCAGAAGGCAGGCATTATGCCTTACGGCGCTCTTTCACCATTTCCCACAGGGCGGCGTTGAGCGGGGCGGAAGTGCCAGCCTTTTGGGCGGCGCGCACCACTGCTCCGCAAATGGCGTCAATTTCGGTTGGCGCGCCGCGCCGCAGGTCTTGGAGCATTGAGGAAAAGTTGGGGGCAGTGCGGCGCGCCACATCCTCTGCCGCGGCGGCGGGGTCTTCAAACGG
Source organism: Anaerolineales bacterium (assembly GCA_027023425.1). Lineage (GTDB taxonomy): Bacteria > Chloroflexota > Anaerolineae > Anaerolineales > DRMV01 > JALUBW01. The sequence continues at coordinate 70,804 of JALVVL010000036.1, read as the reverse complement.
CAAATCAATGCCCAGCGCGGCGGCGGTGCGTGCTACCTCCTGCGCCGCGCGCCGCATGAAAAGCCGCGCCGCCGGGTCTTCCAACAGCGCGCCGTTGGGCACTCCGAGTAGCGCGGTCAGCGGGTTGATTGCCGCGTTCACCGCCAGTTTGCCCCATTGTAGCGATTTGACGTCGGGGGCAATTTCAACTACGAAGCCCGCGCGCCGCAATGCTTCTGCCAGCGGGGGGATGCGCGGGTGCTCCCCCAGCGAAACCACACCTTCACCGCCCGGACGCACCACCCCCGGCGCGGCCACGCTCGCTCCGGTGGTGGTAACCCCCACGGCCACGCGCTCGGCGCCCAATGCCGCGGCGAGCACTTCATCGTTGCCCAAGCCGTTTTGCAGGGTGAGCGCCACGCCATCGGGCAAAAGCGCCGCCGAAAGCCACCGCGCCGCACGCTCGGTTTGCCACGATTTCACCAAAACGAGGGCATAGCGGCACTTCGGCGCTTCTTCGGGCGAAGAGGCAACGCCGACGCGGTAAGCCCCACCTTCGCCGAGGACACGAATTCCATTGCGGCGCAGGGCGGCAATTGCCTCGCGCCAAGTCCCCATCAGCGTAACGGAAAAACCGGCGCGCCGCAAACGCGCTCCAAACAGCATTGCCAGTGCGCCAGTTCCGACAATCAAAATCGGTTCGGTGAAATCCATCGCTTTGTAATTGGTGAAACCACAGATTCCGCAGATTTCGCAACCACAGAAAACAAACCACAGAGAACACAGAAATCTACAGAGAGCACAGAAAAAATTTTTTTCTTGGCGTCCTCTGTGTCCTTGACACCCTTGGCGTTGCTTGTCCACCGATTGAATGACTGAAACCGCAGATTTCGCAGATTCCGCAGAAAAATCTGTGCTAATCTGTGTAATCTGTGGTTTGTTTCATCCACCGATTGACACAGATTTGCACCGATTGGAGAAAAAACCACAGAGGACACAGAAATTTGCAGAGAACACAGAAATTTTTTCCTGGCGTCCTCTGTGCCCTTGGCGACCTTGGCATTCTTCCGCAAATCCTAATGCATTCTCAAACAAGATTTTGGTTATTACGGAAGGCGCCATCCGCTCTCTTTGTGGCAAGATCTCACCCATCCCCCGATGAGCCTCGCTGGTGCTCGGCTCATCTGCCCCCTTCCCTCCCTTATCAAGGGAGGGAAGGGGGCGGCTACGGTGACGCGATAGCGTCGCCGTAGCGGGGGTAGGGAGAGATCAAAAATTTGGGCGCTAAGTTGCAAAAGGCCTAAACCAACTATCAGGGTTGATTATGCACTAAATCGCTAATCTTCTCCTCTGTGCTAATCTGTGTAATCTGTGGTTTTTCTCTTTGCGCTCTCTGCGTCCCTATTTGCTCTGCGAAAAAGCGCAAACACTTCCCAGCGCTTACTCACCGAGTAATCTTTGTAGCGCTTCCCACTCTTCGGGCTTCATTTCAACCGTGTGCTCCGCGGCGGGGAAGCGACGGCTGAGCACATCGTCAACATATTCCCGCAGGGCGGAATCTATCACCTCATGGAGTTGGGCGTATTGCTTGACAAAACGAGGGGTGAAGCGGTCAAACAACCCCAGCAGGTCGTGGAAAACCAGCACTTGTCCATCGCAGCCCACGCCCGCGCCGATGCCGATTGTGGGCACATCCAGTTTTTCGGAAATCAGCGCCGCCAGTTTGCCCGGGACGGATTCAAGCACGATGGAAAAGACGCCCGCATCCTGCAGGGCAAGGGCGTCGTCAAGCAGGCGCTTTGCCGCCGCGGCGGTCTTCCCCTGAGCGCGGAAGCCGCCAAGTTGGTTCACACTTTGCGGCGTAAGCCCAATGTGCCCCATCACGGGGATTCCGGCGCTCACGATTGCGCGGATGGTTTCAATGCGCTCACGCCCGCCCTCAAGTTTCACGGCGTCCATGCCGCCTTCTTGCAAAAAGCGACCAGCGTTGCGCACCGCTTCTTCCACCGAGACTTGGTAGGACATGAACGGCATATCGCCCACCAGCAGGGGATAATGGGCGCCGCGCGCCACCGCCTTGCAATGGTGAATCATGTCGTCCATCGTGACTGGCAGGGTGGTATCGTAGCCGAGCACCACCATGCCCAACGAATCGCCGACAAGGATGACATCAACGCCCGCGCGGTCAACGGCAACCGCCGAGGGGTAGTCGTAGGCAGTGAGCATGGTGATCGGCTCACCGCGGCGCTTTTTCGCCCGCAGCGTGCGCACGGTCACTTTTTTGCGCTTGGGGGCATTTTGCTGAGAAACGGGAGCAGTTGTGGACATTGGTTCCCTCCTTTCGGGGTAGGGGCCAGAAAAAATGGCGAGTTGCGAATTGCGAATAGCGAATTGCGAGTTATGAATTGCGAATTGCGCCATGCCGTCCTTGCGGTTCGGCTGGCAAGGGTATTATGGCTGAAGCAAGCCGCCGTGTCAAGTTGGGCGTTGCTCGGCAGGCTGTGCTTGGCGCTTGGCTTTGTTGTGGTGGGAGAGGAAAACAAAATTGCCCAAAAACACTAACGGGAAGAGCAAAAGGGTGAATTTGTAGGGAAGTTCGGGGTTGGTGGCGTAAAGGTAGCCGGCGAGGTTAGCGCCCAAAAACGCCGCCAATCCGGCCACAGTTTCGTTCAATCCGTAGGCCAAGCCCATTGTTTCGGAGGCCACCATTGTGCGGACTTGCGCCGCGGCGAGCGACCTGCCTGCCCAAAATCCGCCGGCGAGCAGGTGTGCGAGCACGTACCAGCCAAAGGCATCGCCTTTCAGCACCAGCAGTGCGAAAAGTGCACCGCTCACCTGTGCCAGCACAAAGCCTTCCCACGCGCCCAACATGCTCAACGAAACACCCAAAATTGCCATGCCAAGGCGCACCAATGCGCCCAAAATCCCCAGTTGGGTTATCGGCACGCCGCGCACCGATTGCAAAAAATTGGGCGTGAGCGGCTGAGGCACGTACAAAACCAACACGGCAACAAACACAAAAGGCAAAAACGCCCAAAAAATCGGCTGAAAGAGCCTTTGGCTTTTTCCGGCGACGTTTGGGCGGCGCTTTTCAACCGGCTGCGGCGGCAGAAAGAGCATAATGACCACCGAAACGACGAACAGCCCGGCCGCGAATTTGTAGGCCGCGGCGAGCGACAAGTATTTGCCGATGAGACCGCCCGCGAGCGAGCCTAAAGCCGCGCCGACGTTGAATGTGGCCGAAACCGCGGTGAGCGCGACCGGCAGGCTGAGTTTGCCGCGCGCCGCCGTCACATAACTGTTGAGCGGCGCAATCACAAACGCCGAAAGGTTGTACATCACCAACCCGATTGAAAAAGCCGTGAGCGAATGGGCAAACGCCATCAGCAGAGCCGCCGCCAAGCCGGTAAACCACGAGGCGCGCATAAGCCACAGCCGCCCAATCCGGTCGGCCAAAAACCCTGCCGGAACATGCGAAAGGCTCGCCAAGAGCACGGCCAAACCGATAATTGCGCCAATAGTCTGCGGCGAAGCCCCCAATTCCTTCAAATAAAGCGGCTGGAAATAGAAAAACAGCCCTTCGCCTGTTCCCCAGACGAAGAGCGAAAGCATGAGGGTTGGGAGAACGCGCTTCATGGCGGATTCGCTCCTGTGCGAGCGGCAATTTCTTCCACAAAATCGGCAGTAAGACGGAAGACGCGGTGCCGCTCGGCGTCTTGGGTAACCACGTGGGTGCTCCGCTCAACCAATTCAAGGCGTTTATCGGCGCTGCCGAGCGCGGCGAAAATCCGCTCGCTGTTTTGAGGCGGCACAAAGCGGTCGTTGCGCGAATGGATCAAAAGCGCTGGCACACTCACTTTAGGGAGTGCTGGGCGCATCACATCCAGCATTTCGGCCAATTCCGCCACGCTGCGCACGGGGTAAACCGGATACGAAACCCGCCCTTCAAACCCCTTGGGGTCGTAAACCTCGCCTTTTTCTTTTGGAATGAAGGGTTTGAAAATGCTCCAGAGCCACAGAGTGCGCTCGGAAAAGTGAACCGGCAAGGTGTAGGGCGTAGCCATAGCGACGACGCCGCGCACGGGCAGGTAACCGGCGAGCAACAGTGCAATTGCCCCGCCCATAGAAAGGCCTACGACAACTACATCCTCCCAGCCACCAGAGCGGAGCAAGTGCCAGCCGTCCTCGGCTGAGGCGACCCAATCCTCCCAGTGCATGTGGCGCATGTCGTTGGGGGTGGTAGCGTGTCCGGCAAGGCGCACACCGAGCACGGTGAAGCCGCGCTCTTTGTGCAGGTACTCGCCCAAACCGCGCATTTCCTGCGGCGATGCGGTAAAACCGTGAATCAAAAGGCAAGCCGTCTTGTTTCCGGCAAAGAAAAAAGGGGTAGCGTTAGGGTTTACGATTGGTTGCATAGTGCCCTAATCTTACCCCAAGCGGCGAAAAGGGGCAAATAAATATGCAATGGTGAGTTCAATAGCGCTTCTTCTTCAACCAAGCCCGCAGGCCGACGATACGTTCGTTGCCCTCAATCAGGCGTTTGATGTTAGGCCGAAGCGCCCAGAGCAACAACGCCTCGGCAAGAAGGCCGTACCAAACATAAGCCCACGGTGCGAGGCCGCGAGAAGCCCGAAAGGCAAACACAACGGTGGCAATTATGGGCATACTCATTGTGGCAACCGAGGCGTAGCCAACCCCCAGCAGTAAAAGTGCGCCTATCGGCACTTGAATGAGCACAACCGGCCACCACAAGCCCATTGCCGCTCCCACGCTCGGGGCGCCTCCCGCGCCTCCCTTGATCTTCGGCTTCCCCTCTTCGCGCTCAACCATCACCAGCGGATAATTGTGGCCGATTATCATCAAAAGCCCCGCCAAAACATGAAGCCAAGGCCTAAACGGGAAAATTTCCCGCGCCAGCCACACTGCCACGTAACCCTTCGTGATGTCCATCACAACGGTGAGCACACCGACAAGAGCACCGGCGGCGCGCATGGCGTTTGTGGTGCCCGTCCTGCCGCTTTGGATAGCCCGCACATCCCGCCCTGTTTTCAACTTCACAAAGATGTACCCAAAGGGTATGCCACCGATGAAATAGGCTATTGCCAAAATGGCAATTGCCTTAATCCACCACATTGCCACCTCCATTAGCGTCAATTTGATGGCGTGCTTTCAACGCAAACTGCACAGGGGAAGCGAGCGCGCTGTCCACCCCACCGGCTTCCAAAGGCAGAACCGCGCTATCGGCAAAATACGGGAAATCAAAGTGCACCGCGTCGCCTGCCCTCTTGCCGGGGATGGGAAGTAGGCGCGCCGTGAGCGGCTTCCGCAAACGGACGGCAAGCGCCGCCACATCCAAAAGCACGGCGGCCAACTGTTCCACCGTTGCATCGCCAGCAAGTGGCACGGTATCCAGCCCTGTGCCGCACACGGCGGAATACAACAACAAATCCTTTACGCCCAAAGCGCCTTCAGCCGCTCGGCGCGCAAGGGTGGAATCTTCAAGCACCGAGAGCATCAAGCCGTTGAAACCGACGCGGGGGAAATTCGCCTCGTCCAAAGCGGCTGCCGCAATGCCCGCGGCGGCGAGTGTACCATGAGCGCCGACTTGCGAAACGCCCAATCGCTCCAGCGCCTCGCCGAACGAAGCGCTTTCTTCGGGGAACGGCGCAAACGAAAAGTCAATCCCCAAAAACCGAGTTTGCAGACGGGCGGCCATTTCCTCCGAAAGTAACGCCAAGCGCCCGGCCAACCGCTCAATTTCGGCCGCGAGGCTGCTGATTGCCTCGGGCACGTTTTTCGCCGCGGAAAACACCTCCACCGCCAGCGGCGCCGTCTCAATTGCAAGCGAAAAGCCCAGCATCCCTTCGCTCCCATCCCCAAAAGCGGCATATGCCGCCGGAAAAAACGGCGCAAACGGCCCGACCTCTGCCAAAGCGGCAAAACGCAAGTTGGCAAACCCGTCCGGCTCCAAGGTAGAAGCCTCTTTTATCGCCCGTGCGCAGGCGTTCACGGCTTTGGGGTAAACCGTTGCCCCTTCGGCCATCACGCCGCCGAGGAAGACGCTTTCGGTTTCGCGCAAAATGGCCGGAATCCACTCATAGGACGCTGCAAATTTCGGCAATGCCGGGCCGATGGAAGAGTATTCAATGCCGTGTTGGCGTGCGGCTTTTTCCACTTTGACGGCAAAATCTACGGCCTCATTCTGGGAAGATGCCAGCAAAGGGAAGGGAACCGTGGCTAAGCGCGCACTTTGCACGGCGAAATCAGCGGCTTCGTACACGAGCCTCAGCGCATGGGCGGCTTTGCCTACTTTTGGAAAAACCTTTTCCTTGGGCGGGAAGCCCGGATTGGCAAAAACGGTTACGGCGCGAATTTCCATCGCATCCTCCGAGGTGATCCAGAAATGGGTGGACATTTTGCTCTAATGCCCACGGGGCGCCCTCACCTTACCCCCGCTGCGCGCCCCCTTTCCTCTCCCAGTGGGAGAGGAAAGGGGCGGACACCAGCCCCTGAAAACACCATTTTTTGGAGTGCGGTGCCTCGGCACCGCTTTGGAAAGCGGTGACTTGTCGTCGTACTCCAAAAGAATATCCTCCGAAAAAGCAAGTATTAGCGATAAGATTGGAAAATTCGGGCGGCCGCCTCACTTTGCCAAATTACTTTTTCGGCGCTAAAAGTGCAAAGTTTCGCTTGTTCCGCCTTTGGAGGTGGTAGGACAGGGGTTTGATAAACCCCTGTCCGCCCCTGAAGTGGGAGAGGAAAGGGGGCTGAGCCGCCGCGGAGCAAGGCGCTGGGGGATAGGTGAGGGCGGTAGCTGCTATTGATAGGCCGTTGACGTTGGTAAAAAGTGTTCAGATAATTTCCGGAAAGATGAATCATCCCCATCCTCCGAGCGTTATTCAGAGGGCGGCTTCAACATCGGCAGCGCCGCCAGCGCCAAAACTGGTAAAAACACGCTCACCCCAAACGCGTTTTTCAGTCCCCAACTGTCTGCAATAGCCCCCACGGCCATCACGGCCACGGGGCGCGAAACAAAACTCAGCGCCAAATAAGCGCCATTGGCGGTAGAGCGGTGCATGGGGGCGTGGTCTTGCACCAAAGCCATAAACACCGGCTGGAGAGAAAGGGCACTAAAGCCAAAAAACGGCAGCCAAACGAGGCTTGCCATCCCCGGTGGGCTGAGCAAAAAAGCCCCTGCCGCCCCGGCGGAAATGAGCACGGCCCCAACCACGGTGGGCAAGCGACCTACGCGGTCGCTAAGCGAACCTACAGCAAGTGCGCCTACCACCCCCGGCAGTTCATACAACAATGCAAATATAAGCCCGCTTTGCACCTTCGTAAAACCCGAATGTGAAAGAAAAGTGGGCAAAAACGCGCCAAAAGCCCCCAGTAAAAAACTCCGCCCCAAAACCAACACGCTCAGGGGCAAGGCAATGCGCTTGAACACCGGCCATAAATCGGAAAGTGGCTTGGGCTCTATGCGGACGCTGATCTTGCGAACTTGCCACAGCAAAATCAAAGAAGTGCCCCAACCAAGCACCAGCAAACGCGGCATCCCCTGCAACCCCCATAAAGCCACCACCCAAACGGCGAGCATTGGGCCAACAACCCGTCCCAATTCCCCGCCGGCCATGAAAAGCCCCATGCTTTTGCCTGTACGCTTAGGGGCTAAATGGGCAAGGATGGCCGGTGCGGAGGAATGGAAGGCCGCCACGCTGAAGCCGGTTAGGAGCAAAATGGCCGCGAGCGCACCGTAGCCGGGCATTACCCCCATCAGCGACATGCCGGTAGCCGTCAAGGCAGGGGCAAGGGCGATCAGGTATTGCAACGAAATCCGATCCCCTAAGTAGCCGATAAAAGGGTTCAAAATGGACGGCGCTTGCAAAAACGCCACCAAGCCACCGGCCTCGGTGTAGGAAAGTGCAAATTTGTCAATCAGCCAAGGCAAAAGCGGCGAAAGGAAAGCGGAGAAGGTGTCGTGCACGAAGTGCCCAAAGGCAACCGTGACCACCTGCCAGAAGGGGTATTTTTCTTCTTGTGATGGCATAAAACATCCTGTGGAGAACCAATCTCTCCCGCGTTCCGGCGGAAGGGCAAACGCCCATATTTTAGCACCTCAGGCTGAGCGGTGAGGTGGACGAGCGCCGCTTGGGGCGTGGGTAATTGCATCTACGGTATACTTTTAGGAGTTACGCAGTTTTCCTCCTTCATGTCGCCGCGAGGCGGTCGTAGACCGCTTCGGCGGTCTCCCCCTCATCTGGGGGATGGCTTCGCCGCCTACGGCGGCTCGCCATGACATGAAAACGAGCGCTTTTATGAGCAACTGGGTAAATCCTAACTTTATGGCGCTTTTCGTTGTCCCGCCATTATGCCGAAAGGTAGGCCATGAGCGAAAACAAGGGTTCTTATGCGCGGCTTGGGTGCGGTTGCTTCTTTTTGGCCGCTTTGTTGCTGTTATGCCTTCTGGGCTTTCTTTGGAAACTCCACTGGGTTAACCGCTCCGCGCCCCAAACCCCGTTTGTCACTTCACGCGCTACTTTTGCTCCTTCGCCGAGCGGCAAGGTTCAAAAGCAACCCACTTTGACGCCGACGGCGCTTCCGTCAATCTCGGAAGTGGAAATTACGCAAAGGGCCTTATCAAAACGGGAAGTGCCGATAAACGACCCAATAGCGTTAGCGCGCCGGCTTTGGCACAAACAAGCAGTATGGGCTACACCGGCCAGCCCGCCGCGTTACAAAGTGGGCGCGCAAGCCCACTTTTGGGTGCAAAACGCCGACACCAACAAAGTCTTTCGTGTGCAGGCCACTTTAGTTGCCGTCCGCCCTCATGTTTATTTGTGGATTGAGGATGGGGTTCGTTACGACGAAGGCGACGCCGCGGCGCTTGCGCGCACCTTTGAAACCAAAATTTACCCCACCGACCGCGCCTTCTTCGGCTCTGAATGGACGCCCGGCATTGATGGCGACCCCCACATCTACATCGTTTACACCCGCGGCCTTGGCTCTACCATCGCTGGCTACTTTTCCTCAGCCGACGAAGTGCCGCCTTTCGCCCACAAATTTTCCAACGCCCACGAGATGTTCGTGCTCAATGCCGATACCGTCAACCTCAACAGCAATTTCACCTATGGCGTGCTGGCGCACGAATTTCAGCACATGATTCACTGGTATCACGACCGCAACGAAACCTCATGGCTGAATGAAGGTGCTTCGCAACTTGCTTCTCTGCTCAACAACTACGACCCGGGCGGGTTTGACACGACCTATGCGGCCAATCCAGATGTGCAACTAAACGCATGGGCAGACCCCGCTCTGCACCAAAGCACTGCACCGCACTACGGCGCTTCCTTTCTCTTCCTTGTCTACTTTCTGGGGCGTTTTGGCGAGCAGGCCACCCGCACCCTCGTTGCCCGCCCCGAGAACGGCTTGCCGAGCGTTGACCTAACCTTGCGCGAAATCAATGCTCACGAAACCGCCGACGACTTGTTTGTGGATTGGGCTTTGGCAAATTATTTCCAAGACCCAACCCTTGATCATGGCCGCTACTCATACTCGTTCACCTACCAGCCGCCTAAATTCAAGCCCAAAGCCAGCGTTTCCACCTGCCCCGCCTCGGGCGATGACACAGTGCACCAATACGGCGTGGATTACATCAAAATCACCTGCCTCGGCGAGCACAAAATCACGTTTCAGGGCAACGACTTGGTCTCCCTTTTCCCAGCCGATCCGCATTCGGGCGATTTTGTGTTTTGGAGCGGCCACGGCGACGATTCCGATATGACCTTGACACGCAAGTTTGACTTGAGCGGCGTTTCTTCGGCTTCGCTTTCGTATTGGGTTTGGTACGACATTGAAAAGGACTACGACTTTCTCTACGTTGAAGCCTCGCGCGATGGCGTGTTCTGGGATATGCTCAAGCCCCCCTCGGGCACCGATGCCAATCCAACGGGCAACAACTACGGCTGGGGCTACACCGGCATCTCCGGCGGAAGCAAGGAACCGCGCTGGATTCACGAAAGTGTTGACCTCACCCCATATGCGGGTGGCAAGGTTTGGCTCCGCTTTGAATATGTGACCGACGCCGAAATCAACCACACGGGGGTGCTAATTGATGACATTTCCATCCCCAAAATCGGTTACTCGGCGGATTTGGAAAGCGGTACCAGCGGCTGGAAGGGGCGAGGTTTTGTGCGGGTTGGGCGGTTTATTCCCCAAAAGTTTCGGGTAGAATTAGTTTTGCGCGGCAAAAACGGCTTTCAAGTTCGGCCGCTGAGGTTTGATGCTCGCAACCGCGCCGCCATTTCTTTTGATTTAGAGCCTTCGGAAAGTGCGGTGCTGGTGGTGAGCGGCGTCAGCCGCGGCACCCATGAACTTGCCCGATATTCGTGGGACGTTCATTGAAGATGGGAAGGCACGATGAAAAAGAAAGAAATCCCTCGGGTGGTCGTGCGCAGGTTGCCCATTTACTTGCGGGCGCTTGAAATTTTGCTGGAAAAAGGGGTGGAATGCGTTTCTTCGCAGGAACTCAGCCGGCAGGTGGGCTTTTCGGCAGCGCAAATCCGCAAGGATTTTTCCACCATCGGCGAATATGGCCGTTTGGGCATGGGGTATCCTGTGAAGGAATTGGCCGAAGCGCTGCGGCGACGGCTTCATGTTGACCGTGTTTGGGATGTGGCACTGGTGGGGGTGGGCGATTTAGGACACGCGTTGGCGCGCTACCAAGGATTTGCCGAGCGGGGGTTTCGCATTGCCTTGGCGTTTGATAAAGACCCCGCCAAGGTGGGCGCGAAAATCGGTAATTTGGTGGTTGAAGACTCTGCCCAACTCGTAGAGCGCATTCGCGAGCGGGGCGTCAAAATTGGCATGATAGCCACCCCTGCCGAAGCGGCGCAAGCGGTTGCCGACCGGCTGGTGCAGGCCGGCGTGCGCGCCATCCTCAATTACGCCCCCATCCACCTTACCGTGCCCGAGGGGGTATTGGTTGAATACCTTGACCCCGTAATCCCACTGCAGGAAATGACGTTTTACTTGGAGTGAACAAACCGTTCACAGGCGGAAGGAATCTCCAAGTTCGGGGTAAGAGACGGAGAAACCGCGTTTTTGCAATTCCTCAATGAGAGGCATAGCGCCGCGCGGCTCGCCGTGCACGATGAAAACGCGCTTCACGCGTCCCTTGAGCCGCATGGCATAGTTGAGCAAACCATTCCGCCCGGCATGGGCTGAAAAGCCGTTGATTGTAACCACTTCGGCGCGCACTTCGTATTCCTCGCCGAAAATGCGTACCACCGGCTCATGGTCGGCCAAGCGGCGGCCTAAGGTGTTGGGCGCTTGCCATGAAACGATGAGCACTGTGTTGCGCGGGTCGCCAATGTTGTTTTTGAGGTGGTGCAGTATACGGCCGGTTTCTGCCATCCCTGAGGCGGAAAGGATGACCATCGGATCGTGGCGGTCATTCAGGGCTTTGGATTCTTCCACCGAGCGGATGTAGGTGACGCGCCCAAAGCCAAGCACATCGTCGCCGCGCAGCAGCATTCTGCGCGCCTCTTCGTTGTAGCACTCTGGATGGGCGTGGTAAATCTCAGAGGCATTGACCGCCAGCGGGCTATCCACAATTATCGGGATTTCGGGGATGTCGCCGCTTTCAATCATGCGATGCAGGGCATAAACGAGTTCCTGAGTGCGGCCGACGGCGAATGAAGGAACGATGACTTTGCCACCGCGCTTGACGGTGCGGTTGACAACATCGCGCAATTCCTCAAAAGCGGCTTGCACATCGCGGTGCGGCTTATCGCCGTAGGTGGATTCCATGAGCAGGTAATCGGCGTAATCGGGCAAGACGGGGTCACGCAAAATGGGGATATGGCGGCGGCCAATGTCGCCCGAAAACCAAAGGCGCACTTTGCGGCCTTTTTCTTCCAAATCCAGCACTATTGCCGCCGAGCCGAGGATGTGACCCGCGTCTACAAACTTGGCGCGCACGCCGGGCACAACTTCAAAAGTGTAGTTGTAGGGCATGGAGACGAAGTGCTCGGCGACGCGCGCCGCGTCGTCTATCGTGTAGAGCGGCTCTAACGGCTCCAAGCCCTTGCGGCGGCGCTTTTTGTTTAGGTATTTCACATCGTCTTCTTGGATGTGGCCGGAATCCAAAAGCATAATGTTGGCAAGGTGGGCGGTTGCAGAGGTGGCATAAACCGGCCCTTCATAGCCGTTTTTCACCAACAAGGGCAAGTTGCCGCTGTGGTCAATGTGCGCGTGCGAGAGGAGCACAGCGTCAATGCTCTTTGGGTCAAAGCCGCATTTTCTATTGCGCTCATAAGTGTCCTTCCGGCGGCCTTGGTAGAGGCCGCATTCCAGCAAAATGCGTTTGCCGTTTATTTCAAGCAAATGGCGCGAGCCGGTGACGGTGCGCGTCGCTCCGTGAAACGTGATTTTCATTGTAGCCTCCATGCTTTTGTGGACAGGCGAGGACGGTGGGGTTGTTTGTTCTCATTGTAGCACGCGGTGGAAGTGCCGAAAGTCAGTAATTACCTACGCGAGTGTGAGCGCGACATGCCATTTTCGGCTTACTCTCCCTGCAAAGCCGCCGTAGGGCGACTTCGCAGGCAGTAGGTGCAGTTTCAACTGCCGCCGCTTTCGTCCGGCGACTGAAGTCACGGGCTACGAGTTGCGAAGTCCACCTGCGTGGACTCCTACTTGCGTCGCGATGACGTGCCGGCCATCGCTTACAGGAGGGGTAGGCAGTTACGAAAGTCATAAAAGAGGGAAGAATGCCCAAGCAGGCTTCCTTCTTGGTCGTACCTAAGGTAAAATATAGCAAACCCGAATCCAAGGAGGTGAAACCATGAGTGCAAGGCAAGTGTTTTGGGGTGTTGTGCTGATTTTCTTAGGTTTAGTCTTTTTGGGGCATTCAATGGGAATGGCTTTGCCCGCAATTTGGGCGTGGTGGCCGGTGCTTGTTATCGCTTTAGGACTTGATATGACCTATGCTACGGCCCAAACTAAACGGAAAGGGAAAAAAGGCAGTTATGCTCTGGCCTTTACCGTGCTCTTTGTGGGTGTAGCCGCGCTCGGCAGCAGCATTGCCAATTGGGCATGGGTGAGCGTAATCGGCGCAGCCATGCTTGGCTACGGCGCAGGCTTGATTGTTGATGCGGTTGGCACAGGGAAGTAAATCCTTTAGGAGTTACACAGTTCTCCTGCTTCATGTCACCGCGAGGCAGCCGTAGACTGCCAAAGCGGTCCCCCCAACTGTCTGGGGGATGGCTTCGCCGCCTATGGCGGCTCGCCATGACATGAAAACGCGCGCTTCTACCAGCAACCGTGTAAGTCCTATCCTTACTCCCCTAAGAATCTACCCGAAAAATATCGTGGCGGTGTCATTGCGAGCCCCGAAGGGGCGAAGCAATCCCACTTTTGTTGGGTCGGGAAATTGCTTAGGAGGCTCCGCCGCCTCGCAGTGACACGCCCACAAAGAATTTTTGGATAGGCTTTAAGAGTATTTGTAGCTGTACATCCGTTTATCGGCCACGGAAACAAGGTCTTCGGGGTTATCGGCATCGTCCGGATAGACGGCGGTGCCGAAAGAGAAAGTCAATTCTATTTCAAAGGCAGAGAGTGAGGGGGCGTGCACTATGCTGTTATACAGTTTCTCAAGCACGATTTGTGCTTCTTCTTGACCAGTTTCTGGCAGGATGACGAGAAACTCATCCCCTCCCCATCTGCCGATTATGTCGGTTTCGCGCAAGGTCTGGCTGAGCAAGGCAGCCAGGTTTTTGAGCACATTATCGCCTACTAAGTGCCCGTAACTATCATTGACTGTTTTGAAGTTGTCCACGTCTATCATCACCACGGCAAAGGGGCGTTTGTACCTTTCGGCGCGTTTCCATTCTTGCATCAATGCTTTATCTAACGCTCTGCGATTGAGCAAGTCGGTAAGGGGGTCGGTCATAGATTCTCGTCGTAGGCTTTCATAGAGCGAGGCGTTGTAGATCGCTGTGCCGACGCGGTTAGCCCACAACTTGCCCACTGCTCGCTCTTCCTCCGTCAAGTAATGTGGCTCATTCCAATAAAAAATTAGTATCCCCAAAGTGCCTTTTGATATTAGCATGGGAAACGCGGCCATGGCCCGAAGTTTGGCGTTCAGGGCTTTTTCTTTTATCTCGTTAGGCAAATTGCAGTTTGCCATATCTGGGATTATTACCTCTTTTTCTCCTAACAGCAGGGCAAAGATAGGGGTGGAACGAAAATTGGTCAGCACGCTTTGCACATAATCCGACGGCAGAAGCTCATCTTTGTAAAGGCATTCGGCTTTTTGAGTGGAAGAAGAAAAAGTAAGTATGCTTCCCGCGTAGGCGTTCAGGAGTTTCTTCCCGCTCTCTACAGCCGATATCAAGATTTGCTCTTTATCCAGTAGTGTGCTCAAATAGCAGGCGTGGTCGGAGAGATTTTGGAGTAAGAGCAAATGCCGTTGCTTCTGCTCTGCGGCGATTGATTTTGAGATCAGCAGCGAAAGTGTGGTGGAAATTTGCGGCAACCATTCCAACATTTGCTCCGACGTTTGCACCTTATTTAGATAACCAACGCACGCCATCCCTACAAATTCCCCCGTAGTTGGGTCGTGCAACGGTAGAGCGAGGCTTGCCTTGAAGCCCGCTTTTTTCCCTTGCCCGGGTGTGAACAAAATTTGATTTAGCCGCTCTATTGGTAACCAAAAAGGCTTGGTTTGATGGATAAGTTCTTCCCCGGGCGTGTAACATCCTTTAGAAAGAAATTCTTTGGCGTTGCAGCCGTAAGCGCCTAATGGGTGAATACACTGCCTTTCCGGCTCCCAGATGGCGATAAAGGCGCTATCGGCTTCTAACATCTCGGCCACCTGCGCGGCAAGGGTATTTGCCGCCTCCGGCAGCGATCTGGACTTCAGCCCCGCCGTACCCAAATCGTGCAATTTTGAGATAACAAGGTGTTGAGAGCGAGACCTATCCCACCACTTTCTCAAACGCTTTGATTGGACAAGCACGATGGCCGCGGTGGCGTACATCAAAGCAACCTGCACCGCTGTGCTTATAGTTAGCCGGGGAATTGCCAATTGCTTACCCGTCGTGACGGGTAGTGGCGCTAATGCCAAATTGTAAGGGAGAAGGTGTTTGAAATAGAGCCATCGCAAGGCAATCCACAGCACGGCACTGATGGAAACGAAAGCCCAGACAGTCCCATCCTGTGAATAATTCAGGGCGATTACACCCAAGTATATTGGAAGCAACAAAAATGCGGGACTGTAAGGCCCGCCGGTTAGGTGAATGATTGCAAAAATAAACAGCAAATCTGTAGCGGAATGAAAGTAGGAAAATAACACTAAGCGCCCGTAATAGCGTCTCGGAATCTTCCCCTGTTGATGCCCGTTGTAAAGCACTGTGCCTAAGCCGTTTATGGCAGCCATGGCAAGCAGAATGCCGATGCTAAACGTTGCCAAACGCACTGGCACTGTATCTTGCCACCACGCTAGCAAAACCAAAATTAACAATAGGAAAATCGCCCACCAGCGTACCTTGGTGAGGATGCGTGCTTGCTTAAGGATGTGCCTCTGGATTGCCGCGTGTGAAGGGGACATTGCAAATAAAGAAAGTAGGTTCTTGAAAAGGCGTTATGTGGGGGACTATTTTATCAAAAATTTGCGGCTTTGGCTGTTGATTTTTGTGCTCTTTCTTCGCAACTGCCTACCCACCATGTAAGCAAGGGCACACACTTCGGCGCAATGCGGGCAGAAGTCCACGCGGGTGGACTTCGCAACCTATAGCCTACGACTTCTGTGGCCGGGCAAGCGGCGGCGGTTGAAACTACACCTACCGCCTGCAAAGTCGCCCTACGGTGCTGGGGGCGTGGGGCAAACACAGCGGCTTGCAATGAGTCGCAGGCGACCAGAGGATTACTTTTCCCCGGAGCCCGCGCCAAGCACCGCGAGGGGGCTCAGAATGAGAGAAGCACCTCATTATTCGGATCATTATCGGGGTTGGCTGTACACCAAGTGTTACTAAAGTGGTACAATTTGACTAAATCATCCAGACGGCCGGCCAGCCGTCTAACCAGTGTTGGAGGTGTAAAATGGCTAAATTGGAATTTATAGAAGGTATTGGCCCTGCTTATGCGGAAAAACTCCGCGCCGCTGGAATTGCCAGCACCGATGCGTTGCTGAAAAAAGGCTCTACGCCGCAAGGCAGAAAAGAGATTGCCGAAGCAACCGGCATTTCCCCTGACCTCATCCTCACTTGGGTGAACCATGCAGACCTTCATCGCATTAAGGGTATTGGCTCGGAATATGCGGAACTCCTTGAACAAGCCGGCGTGGATACGGTGCCCGAGTTGGCACGGCGCAATCCTGAGAATTTGTACAAAGCCCTTGTGGCAATAAACGAAGAGAAAAAACTGGTGCGGCGATTGCCCACTCCTAAGCAAGTAGCCGATTGGGTCAATCAGGCTAAGTCGTTGCCGCGGGTGATTGAATACTGATTTTGTGGAGCGCGTTTGGGCGGGGTTCATCCCCGCCCTGAAGTTTTAAACCCCTCTTACTGACAGGACTTACGCAGTTGCTCGTAAAAGCGCTCATTTTCATGTCATGGCGAGCCGCCATAGGCGGCGAAGCCATCCCCCAGACGGTGTAGGAGACTGCTTCAGCGGTCTACGACCGCCTCGCAGCGACACAAAGCAGGGTAACTGCGTAACTCCTCTTACTGAGCGGGTTTGCGTTTTGCGGATTTTGGGGGAAGTGAGGCGGTTTCACTGTGCGCGGCGGTGATGGCGCGCTCTTCATCAGCCGCGCCATAGGCGGCATGTTATAATCCGCCGCATGGAAGAAAAACGGCGCGTTGTGAGCCCTCAGGCGCAGCCAACCGACCGCGATTACGCCCTCCGCCCGCAACGCCTGCATGACCTCATCGGGCAGGAATCCGTCAAAGAAAACCTTGCCATCCTTATCGCCGCGGCGAAAAAGCGCGGCGAGCCATTGGACCACGTTCTCTTTTACGGCCCTCCCGGCCTCGGCAAAACCACGCTGGCGCACATTTTAGCCCACGAAATGGGGGTAGACATCAAAGTCACTTCCGGCCCGGCAATTGAGCGCCCGGGCGACCTCGCCGCCATCCTCACCAATTTGCGCGCCGGCGATATCTTGTTCATTGACGAAGTCCACCGCCTTGGCAGGGCGGTGGAGGAGATCCTCTATCCGGCAATGGAGGATTTTGCGCTGGACATCGTGATAGGCAAAGGGCCGGCGGCGCGGTCGGTGAGGTTGCGCCTGCCCCGCTTCACGGTGGTTGGGGCGACCACAAGGCTCGCGCTGGTAACTGCCCCGCTCCGCGCCCGCTTTGGCGCGGTCTATCGGCTGGATTTTTACTCGCACGAGGCAATGGAGCAAATTGTGGAGCGCGCCGCCGCCGCTTTGGGCGTTGAAGCCGAGCCCGGCGGCATAGCCGAGATTGCGCGGCGGGCGCGTGGCACCCCGCGCGTCGCCCTGCGCCTGCTCCGCCGCGTGCGCGATTTCGCCCAAGTGCGCGGCGAGGGCAAAATCACCCTCCAAATTGCCCGCCAAGCCTTAGACCTGCTCAACGTTGACCCTTTGGGCTTGGATGAGGTTGACCGCCGCGTGCTCCGCACAATCATTGAAAAATACCACGGCGGTCCGGTGGGGTTGAGTACCATTGCCGCTTCGGTGAGCGAAGCCCCCGATACCATCATGGAAGTAGTTGAGCCTTACCTTTTGCGCTTGGGTTTTTTGGAAAGGACGGCGCAGGGACGGGTTGCCACCGCCGCGGCATACCACCACCTCGGCCTCACCCCGCCCGAAGACGCTCAAAAGCGGCTTTTGTGAGCCTCAACCTTGCTCCGGAGGTGAGCCATGAGCCAGATTGCGCGATGGCTGATGTTCACCGGCGCATTCATCTTCCTCATCGGCTTGCTGATTTTGATTTTCAGCCGCTGGCTCCCGCTGGGGCGGCTCCCCGGCGACATTGTTTACCAGCGCGGCAACTTCACCTGCGTTTTCCCGCTGGCAACTTCGCTGCTGCTCTCGGTTGTGCTCACCGTGCTCTTCAACCTGCTGGCGCGCTGGTTGGGCAAGTAAGCGCCGATTTGGTAAAATCGTAAAATGCAACCACAGATTCCGTAGATTACTCCGAGGATTTGCCCATGAGCAATTCATTACCCTCCCGCAGTGAAAATTTTGCCGAATGGTACAACCAACTGGTGCTAAAAGCCGAACTCGCCGACTATGCGCCCGTGCGCGGCTGCATGGTTGTCCGTCCGTACGGCTGGGCGCTTTGGGAAAACATCAAAGAGGCTTTGGATAAACGCTTCAAAGCCACTGGCCATGTCAACGCCGCCTTTCCGCTCCTTATCCCCATGTCGTTTTTTGAGAAAGAAAAGGAGCATGTGGAAGGCTTTTCGCCTGAACTGGCGGTCGTTACCCACGGCGGCGGCGAAAAGTTGGCCGAGCCGCTTGCCGTCCGCCCGACCTCTGAGACTATCATCGGCTATATGTACGCCAAGTGGATTAAATCGTGGCGCGACCTGCCGGTGCTCATCAACCAATGGGGCAATGTTGTGCGCTGGGAACTGCGCACCAAACTTTTCCTGCGCACTCTGGAATTTTATTGGCAAGAAGGGCATACAGCCCACGCCACCGCCGAGGAAGCCGAAGAGGAAACCCGCCGCATGTTGGACGTTTACACCGATTTTGCCATCAACGAAGCCGCGGTGCCGGTCATCCCCGGCGTGAAGACCGAAAGCGAAAAGTTTGCCGGCGCGGTGCGCTCCTACACCATTGAAGCCATGATGGGCGACACCAAAGCCCTGCAGGCGGGCACCTCGCATTTCCTCGGGCAGAATTTTGCCAAGGCTTTCAACATCCAATATCTTGACAAAAACAACCAACTCCAATACGCGTGGACAACCTCTTGGGGGCTTTCCACCCGTTTTATCGGCGCTATCATCATGGTACACGGCGACGATAAGGGGTTGGTGATGCCGCCGCGCTTGGCGCCCATTCAGGTCGTGATTGTGCCCATTTACAAAACCGAAGCCGAGCGCGCCGAGGTGCTGGAAGCCGCCGACCGCATCCGCCGAGAACTTGCCGAGCGCTTCCGTGTGAAACTGGACGACCGCGACAACCTTACCCCGGGCTACAAATTCAACGATTGGGAACTGCGCGGCGTGCCCGTGCGGGTGGAAATTGGGCCGCGCGACCTCGCCAAGGGCACGGTGGCGCTCGCCCGCCGCGACAAGCCCGGCCGCGAAGGCAAAACTTTTGTGCCGCAGGAAGGGCTTGTTGACACCATCGCTCAGTTGCTGGATGAAATCCACAACAGCCTTTACGAGCGTGCCCTCGCCTTCCGCAACGCCCACATTCATGAGCCGAAGGACTACGAGGAGTTCAAAGAGGTCGTCCAAAACGGCTGGGCTTACACCTACTGGTGCGGCGACCCCGAATGCGAAGCCAACATCAAAGCCGAAACCAAAGCCACCACGCGCTGTATCCCGCTGGAAGGCGACAGCGCTGAAGGGCACAAGTGCATTTACTGCGGGCGTCCGGCGAAATACAAACTTTACTTTGCAAAGGCGTACTGAGCCGCGGCGGTTGCCGTTGGCAGCCGCTCTGCGTGTCTTTAGAGCGGGGTTTGGGACGCCTTGTCCCAAGCCCCGCTTTTGGTTTTGCTCGGGAGCGGAAAGCGAGCCCACCGTTTTATCTTGAAACCTCAGGTATAATTTCTGCATGGGCGTTGACTACCTCGCAATCGGGCATGTGAGCCGCGACCTGACAGCAGAAGGCGAGCGCGTGGGCGGTAGCGTTTCTTACGCTTCGTTGACCGCGCGCGCCCTCGGCTTGCGCGCCGCGGTGCTCACTTCCTACGCTGAGGGCTATGCCGACAAGGCGCTGGCTCAAATCCCGCGGCAGGTAATCCCCGCGGCGGAGACGACCACCTTCGCACTGGAAGAAACCGAGCACGGCCGCACATTGCGGCTTTTGGCGCGCGCTGCCCCCATCCCGCCGGATGCGCCGCTTCCGCCCGCGTGGGAGCGCGCCCCAATTGTGCACCTTGCCCCGATAGCGCAGGAGGTCGCGTCTGAAATCGCCCAACGCTTTGCGGGACGCTTTGTCGGCGTTACGCCGCAGGGTTGGATGCGCCGCTGGGACGAAAGTGGCGTTGTGCGCGCCGCTGAATGGGAAAACGCCGCCGCGGTGCTCGGCTTTGCTTCCGCGGTCGTGTTGAGCGATGAAGACCTGCCGCAGGGCTGCGACCTGAACGCACTGACCGAAGCCGTGCAGGTGCTGGTGCTAACCCACGGGGCGCGCGGCGCAACGCTTTTCTGGGAAAACGAGCGCATCCCCATTCCTGCGCCGGAAGTGCCCGTTGTGGATTCAACCGGCGCGGGCGATATTTTCGCCGCGGCGTTCTTCATCCGCCTTTACCACACCCGCGACCCGATAGAATCGGCGCACTTCGCCACCGCCTTAGCCGCCGATTCGGTAACCCGCCGCGGCCTGCAGAGCGTCCCTTCCCCCGAACGCGTGCGCACCGTGTTGAAGGCGTAGGTTCATCATGGCGCGGATTTACACCCTCGTAAACCAAAAAGGCGGCGTTGGCAAAACCACCACCGCCATAAACCTGAGCGCCTACTTGGCCGCATTTGGCAAGAAGGTGCTATTGGTGGATTTAGACCCGCAGGCAAACGCCACCTCCAGCCTTGGGGTGGATAAGTACCGCCTGCGCGGCGGAGTATATGAGGTGCTCTTGGGCGATTCGCCCGCCGTACCGCTGATTTTGCACAACCCGCGCCTCAAAATCTCGCTTTTGCCCTCTTCGCCATCGCTCGCAGGCGCGGAGGTTGAACTGGTGAATGAGTTGGCGCGCGAAAGCCGCCTCAAGCAGGCGCTCGCGCCCATCGTTGACCGCTACGACTACATCCTGATTGACTGCCCACCCTCGTTGGGGTTGCTCACCATAAACGGGTTGGTGGCGGCTAAGGACGGCGTGTTGATTCCGGTGCAGTGCGAATATCTGGCGCTGGAAGGGCTGGGCTTGCTGACCCAAACCCTGCAAAAGGTGAAGCGCGCGCTCGCGCCAGAGTTGGACGTGCGTGGCGTGGTACTCACCATGTTTGACGCCCGCACCCGCCTCGCCGCCGACGTGGTCGCCGAGGTGAAAAAGCACTTCCCAAACAAAGTTTTCAACACAGTGATTCCGCGGAGCGTGCGGCTGGCAGAAGCGCCTTCCTACGGCCTGCCAATTTTGGCGTATGCGCCGGAATCGCGCGGAGCGCGCGCCTACCGCTCTCTGGCGGAAGAAATTTTGCAGCAGGATGAAGCCGCAGAAAATAAGTAAGGCGCAAGCGGCGGCAGTTGAAACCGCACCTACTACTTGCAAAGTCGCCCTACGGCGACTGCAAAGTCCACACAGGTGGACTTTGCAGCTTGTGGCCTGCGACTTCAGTCGCCGGGCGAACAAAGAGAGTAAGCAAATGGAAATGAGAGAAGAGGCGATAAAAAGAGAAGAACTGCTCCGGCTGGTAAAAGAGGCTGTTCGGGAGTTAGTGCCCGATGCGGAAATCATTTTGTATGGCTCCCGAGCCAGAGGAACGGCACGTGCGGATTCGGATTGGGATTTTTTAATCTTGTTGCCATCCCCCGCAGAGAGTGATTTGGAAAGGCAAATAAGAGATCGGTTGTACGACGTTGAATTAGAGACAGACACCGTGTTGAGCAGTATTATTCTGAGCAGACAAGAGTGGCTATCGGAGCGATATGAGATTACACCGTTCCGCCGAGAAATAGAGAGGGACGGAATAGCGGTATGAAAGATGTAATACGAGAGTTAGTGGAATATCGTTTGCGACGGGCGGGAGAAACGCTGGAAGAAGCACGGGTAATGGGAAGCATAGGGCATTGGAACGCCTGTGCCAATCGCCTGTACTATGCGGCTTTTTATGCAGTCTCCGCCTTGCTGGCAAAAGAAGGGCTCACCGCAGCCAAACACAGCGGGGTCAAGGCGTTGTTTAATCGGCATTATGTCAAAACCGGGAAAATATCAAAGGATATGGGCAGGCTTTACAATCAACTTTTTGACTTACGGCAGGAAGGGGACTATTTAGACTTTGTTTTGCTGGAGAAAGAAAAAGTTGCCCCGTTGATAGAAGCCACTGCAAATTTTATAGAGGCGATTCGCTCGCTGTTGATTGAAACAAAAGGTTGAGAAACTCAAGAGCACAAGAATTGTCGCATTCACTTGCCCTTGGAGAAACTATGGCACGCAGACGTTCAGGGCTCGGCAAAGGGCTTGACGCCCTCATCCCAAGCGGGGAAAGCGCCCCGTCGGAAAGCGGCGGCGTCACTTTCATTTCGGTGGATGAAATCCGGCCGAATCCGCGCCAGCCGCGCACCCGCATAGACCAAGCCGCGCTTGAGGAACTGGCGGAATCCATCCGCGAGCACGGCATCATCCAGCCGCTGATTGTGGCGAAAGAGGGGGACGGCTACACGCTGATAGCCGGCGAGCGGCGCTGGCAGGCGGCGAAACTCGCCGGTTTGCGGCGGGTGCCGGTGGTTGTGCGCGATGCCACGCCGCAGCAATTGCTGGAACTGGCGCTGATTGAAAACGTCCAGCGCGCCGACCTCAACCCCCTTGAAACTGCCGAAGCCTACCACCAACTCCACACCGAGTTTGGGCTTTCACATGCCGAAATTGCCCGGCGCGTGGGCAAAAGCCGCGCCGCGGTCACAAACACAATGCGGCTGCTGGGGCTTGCACCGCAGGCGCGGCAGGCTTTGCTTGATGGGAAAATCACCGAAGGCCACGCGCGCGCCCTTCTCACCCTTGAATCGCCCCAAGCGCAAGAAGCGGCGCTTCAAACTGTGCTGCGCGAGGGCTTGAACGTCCGCCAAACCGAAGAACTGGTGCGCCGTTTACACGGCGAGCGGCGCAAAAAACGCCCCAAATCCCAGCCCAACCCGGCCGTGCGCGCAATTGAAGAGCGGCTTGAAAGTTCACTGGGCACCAAAGTCCGCCTGAAGCACGGCAAGCGCGGCGGCTCTATCACAATTTACTACTATTCCGATGAGGAACTGGAAGCCTTGCTGGATAGGTTGGGGTAAATTTACAACTTTTGGGCGGAGGAAAGCACAGATTCTAACCTTCTTTGCACCAAGGCAGGCAACACCTCAAGCAGGGCAAACACCCCCTTTGTTTCTATTGCCAATGAATAGGCCACTGCGGCGCGCGCCGCGGCTGCCAGCGGGTCTAACGTCTCACTGTAGCCAACCATGAAGCCGCCGGCGAAGGCGTCGCTCGCGCCGGTGGGGTCGCTCATTTCCACTGGATAAGGCGGAATCACCCAGCGCGCCCCCGCACGAGCATAAACCCACACTTCGCCGTTTGCACGGCGAATCACCACGGTTTTCACTTGATTTTTTGCGACTGCCTCCGCCATTTCCCACAAATTGCTGGTAAGGCGCGCATAAAAGTCGCGCAACACCCGCTCGGGCACTATCACAGCGCTCAGGCCGGTGAGCATGGTTTCCACTTGGCGGCTGAAGAGGGGCTTGAAATAATCGGCGCTCGGCTCCAGCGACACGGTGGCGACCCCGATTTGGCGCAATGCGGCGGGCATTAGGTTGTGGGTTACAAAGTCGTAGGGGCAAAGGTGAGCCGCGTGGGCTTCAATCGCCAGCGGCGGCAAGTCGCTAAGCCGCAAAGAGCGCTCGGTTGGAGTTTCAAGCGAGGTGCGCGTGGGGGGCGGCGGCGGTGCATAGCCCAACAAGGCCTGAGGAAAGGGGACGCCGCGTTGGGCAAAGGCTGATGCCGGGGCTTGGGGGAGTAGTCGCCCGCGCTGGTCGTACACCAGCACCCGCCGCACGTCCAAAGCCTGCGGCAGAATACGCACCCCGCTCAAATCCCAGCCGTGTGTGGCAAACTCTTTTAGCCAATGGCGGGGGTAATCTTCGCCAACGCGGGCGACCAGCATTGGCTCGCCGCCCCAAAGCGCCGCTCCCGCAGCGGCATAAGCCGCACCTCCGCCCGGCACATCCACCAAGGCTTTTCCGCGCGGCGGCAGGATGAAATCGCGCGTCAGCGCCCCTAAAACCAGATACTTTGCCACTCATTCCCCCATTTCGCGGCGCTCAACCAAGGCGTCGCGCAGGGTGTTTTGGTCTGCATACTCCAAATCGCCGCCAACCGGCAGGCCGCGCGCCAGACGGGTCACCTTCACGCCCAACGGCGCTATCAGGCGGTGGAGGTACATTGCCGTTGCGTCGCCTTCCATGCTGGGGTTGGTGGCGATGATGACCTCGCGCACCTGCTCGCGGCGGATGCGCTCCAGCAGTTCCTTGATTTTCAAATCTTCCGGCCCAATGCCCTCAATGGGCGAAAGCGCGCCGTGGAGCACATGGTAGCGGCCGCGGTAAATGCCAGTGCGCTCAATGGAAAGCACATCCAGCGGCTCTTCCACCACGCAAATTAGGGCAGGGTCGCGGGCGGGGTCGGCGCAAATTGGGCACAAATCCTCGCCCGGAGCGGCGAAGTTGAAGCATTCCTTGCAATAGGCAACCTCGCCCAAGCCACGGATAGCATCGGCGAGCGTTTCGCGCAGGGGAGCGGCTTGGTCGCGCAAAAGGTAGAAGGTGAGGCGCGAGGCGGTTTTAGGGCCGATGCCGGGCAGAGCGGCGAAGGCGTCAATAGCGCGTTGGATGGCTTCGGGTAGGAGCATAGTTCAAACGAGGGGTTAGAACGGCAAGCCAAGCCCGCCGAGGGCTTGGGTGATGCCGCCGAGGCGCTCTTCGCTCAACTTCTGCACGGCCTCAAAGGCGTTGTTGTAAGCGCTGACCAGCAGGTCTTGGAGCATTTCGGCGTCGCCTTCTGCGAGCAAATCGGGGTCAATGGTAACGCTAACGCACCTATTATCGCCGGTGAGCACAACCTGAACGGCGCCGCCGCCTGCCGTGCCCGTAACCTGTTCCTCGGCGAGTTTCTGCTGAGCCTCCAACAACTGCTGTTGCATTTGCTGAAGCATAGCCATCGGATTTGCTCGTTTGGATGGGCGGTACTTTGCCATATTCGTTTCTCCTTTGCCAAAGGTTTATTTCACCATATCCCGCAACGCTTCTTTCCGTTCACAGCGGTATTTGCCTTCAGGGTCAAAAGGGCTTTGGGTGAGCAATCGGCGTGCGCGCCGTGAACTTTCTGCCAGCGCACAAATGACCTCCAAATTATCCACAATCCTCAATTCGCTGACCAAACCCCACCGCTTAAGAATTGAGCGGTATCGCTCGCGGTGCTCCTCGCGGTTGCGCCAATTTTGCAAGAATTCGTATTCCTCTTCAAAGCGAGGCGTGGCGATCGCGTTGATGATGCCTAAAATTTCTTCCATCGTGCCCTGCTCGCCGGATAAGAAATCCCAAAACTCCCCGGCGAGCAAAACCTCTTGCGGGTCAAGGTATTTATCACCTTCCACAAGGTGGCGGAGAAAGCGAGATTTGTAAAAGCCGGTTGGCTCTTCACGCGGCGAGGTGGGATCAAAAGGGAAGCCCATGAAGTATTTTATCTCATAGCCGCGATAGATACGCATCAAAGCGGCTTTGGATTCCAGAATCTTTCGCTTTTCGCCACGCATTTCACCAGCATTCGGGCGGACACTCTTGATTTCCACGGCAATTATTTGGCGCTCCATTGGATCTTCAATGAAAACGTCGGCGGTGAATTTCGTACCCGGCCTTTCTGTGCCCTCTTCCAAAGCCTCCAACAGCATCCGGTTTTCTACCGCGGCGGAAGGTGGACGCGTGCCGTTTTTTAGCCCCGATAAAATTTCGTCTATGGCTTGAGCCTGAGCAGAGGTGATTTTCACTTCATTGGGTTTGAAGGTTCTTTTATCTCCCCCGCTGAGGATTTGAGCCGTCTTTTCAAAGAAAGACTGCCCAAGGGTGGTGCTCAAACCGTGCAGCCAACTGCTGAGCGAAATCAGCAGAGGTATATCGCTAACATGAGGGGCGAGTTTATCGGCGAAAGCCTGCAAAAACGCCTCATGGAAAGGCGCGTTGCGGTTGGAAGCGGTCTCGTCGGGAAATGAGCGAAAGCGCTTCACCAAAACCGCTATCACTTGCCACGCTATCCGTTCACGCACGCCGGGTTCAAGGTTCATTTTTCCCTCATGTGAAAGATGCTTTCAGCGTAGGGGGTTTTGTTCTTCTCGGTGCGGTTGAGCACTGGGCGCTTGAACTCTTGCACAATCTGCAAGCCTGCTTTTTCAGCAATTATCGGATAAAGATGATATTTGTCGTTAGCCACGATGAAAATCTCATACCCGTTGCGCAAGTAGGGCTTCATGTGCTTTAGAACCCGAGCAATGCTTTCAACGTATTCCACCCGTGCTTGCACCCCTTGCCCTTTGAAGAGCGGGCCGATTTCCATTTCGTCACGGCGCTCATAGCCGAAGAGTTCATAGGCATACTCGTGCTGTTGATGATAATTTATCATCCCCACGTAAGGTGGACTGGTGAAAATGCCCGCTACTTCTCCCTTGGCAGCCACCTCTGCCAAAAATGGGTTCGTATTCCTCAAGGCGGCGGGCAAATCTATTGTGCGGGCGTCACCGACAACGCATTGTTGCTCGGTTTGGGTGCGGATGTAGTGAAATTCCCACAAGCGTTTTAGGGTGTCGCGGCTGTAGTAGTTCCACCACTTGGCCGCGGAAAACAGTGGGGCGCAAATTTTCCCATGCTTGCGACAGTAGTAGGGTGCATAGACGGGCTTGACGAGAGTGGCTAAGTCGGAATGAGTTGTGGCGCGGCAAGAGCGCGCAGTTCTGCTTAGCACGATGCTCAGCACTTCACGGGCGTCTTTATCCTCAATTTTGAGGATTTGGTCACGCAAGAATAAGAGTTCCTGCCGCGTGGAAGGCAGATACCACTTTTCCAAGAAAGATTTGCTCTCATGGGGCAAGACGTCCACGCCGTATTTTTTCGCTAACGCATGGAAGACGCTCAGAAATTCTGCCTCTTTTTCCTTGCCATAAGCAAACTGGTCTATTTTACCTTCGCGCACCTTGCGCTTAAATTCGGGCGAGGGGAAGTGCTTGGCATTGAATTCAGCAAGTGCTTCTTTGAGTTCGCGCTCAAATGCCTTATGGGGGGCGTTTTTGGTTTTCCGTTTGAGAGCAAGGGTTATCTCGCGGACGTATTCGCTTAGTTTTAGCAGATTGTGAGGTGAAACTTTGACATTGCCTATCAGCACGTTGAAAAACGAAATATCAATTCCGATAGCGTGTAAGCCAAGTTCGTTAGCCTGCACCAGGGTTGTGCCGCTACCGCAAAAAGGGTCAAGCACGATATCGCCGGGGTGAAAGTAGGCTCGCGGCTTGAATTCGTCGGTATGCTCATCCAAGAAGTATTCCACCAGTTGGGGAATGAACTTGCCTTTGTATGGGTGCAGGCGGTGGACGTGTTTGGTGCGCTCTCGTTCGGGCACCTCTTCAAAAGAAAGATGCCAGTTTAAGTCTTCCCCCAGTTTGCGTTTCCATTCTTGGGCCTTGCGCTTGCCGTTTTCACGGTAGTATTGCTCCAGTTCGGCCCTGGGTACGTAGGTAACGCCGCCGCGCGACACCTTCCTCACCCGCCCGTATTGCACAAGGTAGGCTATGTTCGCGGGGGTTACCTCTCTGCCCGTCAATTCTGAAGCAAAACGGCTGGCTTCTTGGATGGTCAGCAGTTCCTTAGCGCCAAACACTTCAATCCTCATCCTCGCTCTCAACCTTCACCACCTTGCCGCCCAATTCTACCGCGGTGCGCGCCATTTCGCTTTGCGAAATCAGGTCAACATCCACCTCACCTGCCGCAGGCGAGATTTTGAACCGCACGCTCACAGGGCGGTCAAGCATGGTGCGCAGGGCGTTTTCAAGCGCCGCTTTGCGCTCGGGCTGTTGAATCAGCGATGCGGACACCCCGCGTCCGCTCAGCCCCACTACCACGGTTTGCCCTTCAACCGCCACGGGGCGCGCGTGCTGTTGGTTCAGTAGCCCCCGCAGGGTGGAATCAAGGTGGAAAAAGATGCCCTTCCACGCGGTTGCAACGTCTTCAAGCGTAATCGGGGCGGTTGCGGGGATGGGAGCGTTCGCCGCGGTCGCAGTTTGCGCTTGGGGTTGGGGCTTCGGCTTTTGGGGAATGGGCCGCGCTACGGGCGGCTCGCCTTGCACCGGTTGGGGCGCTCGCGTTTCCTCGGCGGCGGTTTCCACCAGCGCGACTTCAAGCGGAAGGCTCGGATGCCAGTCGGCGCGGCTCTCGGTAGCCGCGCGCTCAAACGCCTCTATGCCGCCCAAAAGCATGCCGAGCGGCATTGCCTCGGCTTGGCGCAGGACGGCAGGCTTCCAATCGGCAGGCACGTCAAGCATTGCCTCGCCTCCCATTTTGGCGAGCAAAACTTGGCGCAGGTAGGAGACTATCTGGCGCGCCAACTGCCGCGGGTCGGCTCCGGCGTCAAGAGCGGCGTGGATATGTTCCAAGCCACCCGCAACATCGCGGTTGGCAACTGCTTCGGCAATTTGGAGCACCTTTTCCTCGCTGGCGGTGCCCAAAACCGAACGCGCCAATTCCAGCGTGATTGGCTTGCCGCCGGAAGCCAGTTGGTCAAGCAAAGAGATGGCATCGCGCAGGCTACCCGTTGCCTGACGCGCCACCCAAGTCAGCGCTGCATCTTCGGCTTGCAAGCCCTCGCCTTCCACAATTTTGCGCAGGTATGCCGCAATTTCGGGGACAGGGATGCGGCGAAACTCGTAGCGCTGGCAGCGGGAAAGCACAGTGGGCGGGATTTTGTGGATTTCGGTCGTGGCGAGGATGAAAATCGCGTGCGCGGGTGGCTCTTCCAAGGTTTTGAGCAGGGCGTTGAACGCCGCGGTGGAAAGCATGTGCACTTCGTCAATGATGTAAACCTTGTACCGCCCCTGCGAGGGCGCAAAACTCACCTTATCGCGCAGTTCACGGATGTCGTCAACGCCGGTGTTGGAGGCGGCGTCAATTTCTATCAAATCCATGAACCTGCCTTCGTTGACGGCTTGGCAGTGGTCACACTGGTTACAGGGGCGCTGAGCCGGGTCGGGGTGCAGGCAGTTTACCGCCTTGGCGAGCAGGCGCGCGGTGGTGGTCTTCCCCGTGCCGCGCGGGCCGGAAAAGAGATACGCGTGGGCAACGCGCTCCGCCGCCACCGCGTTCTGCAGCGTTTGGATTATGTGCTCCTGCCCGATTACCTCATCCCAAGTTTTCGGACGCCATTTTCGGTAAAGCGCTTGGGGCATTTCAACCTCCGGAGTTAACGCCAAGGACACCAAGATGAGCGCAGAAGCGCAGAGGCAGAGAAGTGCGAAGAAAAATTTTTGTAATTACCTACGCGAGTGTAGGCGCAATATGCCATTTCGGGCATACTTTTCCCAAAAAGTCGCCTTAGGGCGACTTCGCAGGCAGTAGGTGCAGTTTCAACTGCCACCGCTTGCACCCAGCGACTGAATTCACGGGCTACAGATCGCGAAGGCCACACAGGTGGCCTTCTACTCACATTGCATCGTAGTGTTGAACCTCGCTCACAGGGATCTTTCTTTGCGTTCTTTGCGTTTCTTTGCGTTACCATCCACCGATTAGCACAGAGATTTACACTGATTGGATGGTTGAAACCGCAGATTTCGCAGATTCCGCAGAAAAAAATCTGCGCTAATCTGTGTAATCTGTGGTTTTCATCCACAGATTGGCACAGATTTTCACCGATTGGGTGGTTGAAACTGCAGATTTCGCAGATTCCGCAGAAAAAAATCTGCGCTAATCTGTGTAATCTGTGGTTTTCATCCACAGATTACACAGATTTTCACCGATTGAATGGTTGAAACTGCAGATTTCGCAGATTCCGCAGAAAAAATCTGCGCTAATCTGTGTAATCTGTGGTTTTCTCTTTACGCCTTTGCGTTACTTATCCTCCAACACAGCCACGCCGGGGAGGATTTTGCCTTCCAACATTTCCAACGACGCGCCGCCGCCGGTGCTCAGGTGGGTAATTTTGTCGGCCAAGCCGCTTTGTTTGACCGCCGCTACCGAATCACCGCCGCCCACAATGCTGATGGCATCGCTCTCAGCCACTGCCTTGGCAATGCCGAACGTGCCCTCGGCAAATGGCGGCAGTTCAAACACGCCCATCGGCCCATTCCAAACCACCATGGCCGCCTCGTGTATGATGCGCCCAAACGCCGTCACCGTCTCGGGGCCAATGTCCAACGCCATCCAGCCCGCAGGCAGGTTGCCGACGGGCACAGTTTTGCGCTCCGCTTCGGCGGAAAAAGCATCAGCAATCACCAAATCCTGCGGCAGGTGGATTTTGCCGTCCGCTTCTGCGAGGAGAGAGCGCGCGGTCTCCAGTGCATCCTTTTCCACCAACGACGCCGCCATGTCGTAGCCCTGCGCGGCCAAGAAGGTGTTAGCCATGCCACCGCCGATGAGCACGTGCTCGGCTTTGGTGAGCAAATTGCGCACCACGCCGATTTTGTCGCTGATTTTCGCACCGCCCAATATCGCCACGAAGGGGTGTTTAGGGTTTTCCAGCGCCTCGCCGAGGTACTTGAGTTCCTTTTCCATCAACAAGCCGGCCACCGCTCGCAGATATTTCGCCACGCCCACGGTGGAGGCGTGCGCCCGATGTGCCGAGCCGAACGCGTCGTTGACGAACAGGTCACACCCCGCGGCCAATTGGCGGGCAAACTCGGGATCGTTTTTCTTCTCTTCGGGGTGGAAACGGGTGTTTTCCAGCAAAAGCACCTCGCCCGGGGAAAGGGCGGCCTTTGCGCGCTCCGCCGGTTTCCCAACGCAATCTTCTGCAAATGCCACGGGGAGGTTTATCAGCGCGCTCAGCCGCTCCGCCACCGGCCTGAGCGAAAGTTCGGGTACAAATTTGCCTTTGGGACGCCCCAAATGCGACATCAGCACCACTGCCGCACCTTCCTGCAGCAGGTACTCTATCGTCGGTATTGAAGCCACAATGCGGGTGTCGTCGGCGACTTTGCCATCTTTGAGCGGGACGTTGAAATCCACCCGCACCAGCACTTTTTTGCCGGTAACATCAACGTCGCGGACAGTTTTCTTTGAATACATGACTAATCTCCATTATGCCGCGTTTAAGGTGCAGGAGTTACGCGATTCCCCTGATTTGCGTCACCGCGGGGCGGTCTTAGACCGCCGAAGCGGCCTCGCCCACCGCCTGGGGGATGGCTTCGCCGCCTATGGCGGCTCGCCATGACATGAAAACGAGCGCTTCTACGAGTAACTGCGTAAGTCCTGCTAAGGTGAAGTGGTTTTGCTGAGATTTTACTCTTGCGGTGGGGGGCTGTCAAACGACTTTGGCGGCGGCAAATGCGGGAGGATACGCAAGGCCAGCGGCCCGAGCAACAGAGGTAGCCAAATGGTGATGGCGCGGTAAGTAAGAGCCACCACCGCGGCCTTGCCTAACGGGACGTTTAGCGTGTTCAGGGTCACCGCGAGCACCCCTTCCACAATACCAATGCCGCCGGGAGTGGGCGAAATTACGAGGAACAGGTAGGCCACCGTGTAGCCGCCGACCACAGTGCCGGGGGAGCAAGGCACGTGGAAGGCAAGGAACGAAAGCCACATGATCAGCAGTTGGAGGGCTTTGCTGGTGATCCCCAGCAGGGCGGGCAGAAAGGCACGGTGCGGGGCGCGACGCAGCGCTTTCAGGCCTTCGGCGGCGTCAACGGCGAAAATTCGGGCTTTTTCTTCGGAAAGGTAAGGCCGGTGGAGAATAGGCCACAGGATGGAATTTATCAGGTGTGCAAGCCCGCCGAGGACTTTGCCGAGGAGTGGCCCGGAATATGTGCCGAGGTAAAGCAAAGCGCCCATTCCGCCGGCCAGCAGCGCCATGAGCACGGAGGCGGAGATCTCGGCGGCGGTGATGCTGTTGCGGCGGATGAAAACGATGAGCCCCAAGGCAAGTACTACCAAGAAGCCGAGGTATTCAAAAAACATAAAGAGCACGCCGGCTATGGTGGCGCGCCCCACGGATGATTTTCGTTGGCGGGCTTCGGTCACGTAGACGCTAAGGCCGCTCATCCCCCCGCTGGGGGCTACTGTGCTGATAAACGCCGCCGCCGCCGACATGAGAGCAAGCCGCGGCACTGTCTCTTCCATTTCAAGAATTTCGTAAATGACTTTGAGGTTAGCCCCCGCATTGAAATACCACAGAATTTGTACCCCCACCGCCAGCAGGATGAATTTCACATCTGCTTGACGCAATGTATCAAGTATGACGTGCACCTCTGCCATGCGGCCGATGACGAAAAACACCGCCAGTAGAAGGGCTATCGCAAACAGTAGTTTTCGCATGGAGAGGATTATACCAATTGCACCTCGTAAGTAATTACCTGCCCACAAGCACAGCAGTGGCTTTTAGCCCTCACCTTACCCCCGCTGCGCGCCCCCCTCTCCTCTCCCTTCAGGGGCGGACACCTGCCCCTGAAAACACCATTTTTTGGAATGCGGTGCCTCGGCACCGCTTTGGAAAGCGGCGACTTGTCGCCGCACTCCAAAAGAACATCCTCCGAAAAAGCAAGTATTAGCGATAAGATTGGGAAATTTAGGCATCCGCCTCACTTTACCAAATTACCTTATCAGCGCTAAAAGTGCAACGTTTCGTTTGTTCCGTCTTTGGAGGGGGTAGGACAGGGGTTTGATAAACCCCTGTCCGCCCCTGAACAATGGGAGAGGAGAGGGGGCTGAGCCGCCGCGAAGCAAGGCTCTGGGGGAGTGGTGAGGGCGAAGAGGCGCAATGTTGCTTCATGGCACGGCGGCGTTACTGAAATCTTGCTTGTTAACTTCGTTTTCGGCGCAGGGTAGATGGTTGCCTTCGGAAAGGCATTGACGCGTTCGGGAGAACTTTACGAGCAGCCCTTGACAAATCCGAACAGATGTTCTATTATTAGAACGCTTGTTCGGCAGTTTTCCCCACAGGAGGAACGAAAATGAAAAGTATTTTTCCCTTACCCCATTTGCGCGTGCGGCGCGGCACGCTGTTCGGTATTCTCATTCTCACCGCTCTACTCGCTTTTGAAATTTTCAACTTCAGCACCACCGATTTCGCCTTGCGAGACTTGCTCGGCAACCTCCGCTTTGCCGGTCTTAGATGGGCGACCATCCTTGCCGTGGCGTTCTGTGGCATAGACTTTGCCGGAATCGCCCGCCTTTTCACCCCCGAAGAAGGCGCAGATGAGCCCAAGGAGGTGTGGTACTTGTTCGGCGCTTGGCTTTTGGCGGCCACCATGAACGCTTTGCTGACTTGGTGGGGCGTTTCAATAGCCATACTTGAGCACCGCAGTTTAGGCAATGCGGTGATTGCTCACCAAACTTTGCTCAAAATTGTGCCGGTGTTCGTGGCAATAATGGTATGGCTGATTCGCGTGTTGATAATTGGCACATTCTCGGTAGCGGGTGAGCGCTTGTTCAGCGTTGGTGAGCGGCAAGTGATGGAAACGCGAGCACAAAGCAGAGCGCGCCGGCCTGCTTCTCCGCGCCCCGTGCGGCATCCGACGGCCGCGCGCCCGACCACTGCCCGCACCCCGTCTGCCGCGGTTGAACCCACCTACCACCCGCTTTCCGCAAGCGCGGCGCATGAAGCCCCGCCGCGTTACTGAACTCACGTTACGCATGGATGGTTAACAGGCAACAATTTAGCCCTATGAAACTGATACACATTTGGCTTTCTCGCCCTCACCTATCCCCCAGAGCCTTGCTTCGCGGCGGCTCAGCCCCCTTTCCTCTCCCAGTGGGAGAGGAAAGGGGGCGCGCAGCGGGGGTAAGGTGAGGGCGCTTACATGTGTTGATGCTAAAGTGCGCAACATGAGTTACTTAAATTGCGTCCGCCTTTGTGGCCGCGAGCCGGCCCTTCCCGCTCGCGGCCACATTTCCGTAAAAACTTTGCAGGTAACAACCTGAAATGAACTCCAACCAAAAGCATTTTCCCCCTGCGCCGTTGAAGGTGCTCAACTATTTGCTGGCCGCGGCGGTGATAGCCGTGCTGGCGACCATGGGGCTTTTGGTGCTCAAGGCAACGCCGGTTTTGGCGGCGGGCGCGGCCGATAAAGAACGAGGGGCTTCTTCGGCATCCGCAACGGCGCAGGCCGAAAAAACCGCCGAAATAGCGCCGTTTTTCACCCCTGAGGTGCAACATTGGCGGCACAAAATAGCGCGCTGGGCTGAGCAATATGGCTTAGACCCCAATTTGATAGCCGTGGTAATGCAAATAGAATCCTGCGGCAATCCGCGGGCAGTTTCGGGGGCGGGCGCGCTGGGCTTGTTTCAGGTGATGCCGTTCCATTTTGCGGCCGGTGAGGATGCCTTTGACCCCGATACGAATGCCCGGCGCGGTCTGGGATACCTCAAAGCGGCGCTGGAACGCGCTCACGGCAAAGTTTCGCTTGCCCTCGCGGGCTACAACGGCGGCTTGGGCGTTATCGGTGCGCCGCAGAGCGCGTGGCCTGCCGAAACGCGACGCTATGTGGCTTGGGCTGTGCCGATTTACCGCGATGCGGCGGCTGGCAAAAAGAAAAGCGCCGCCCTGCAAAAATGGTACAACTTGAGCGGCCGTTGGATGTGCGCTCGCGCGCAGGCCGAGTTGAAAAAGTAGGTAACTGCTTGCTTGAACTGGATTTACCCCCTGCCGCGTGGGTAATTACAAAAGTCTTTATTCCTCGGCTTCGCGCTTTTCGCATTCCTCGCTCCACAGGGGGAGCGAAACTGTGAAGGTGGTCCCTTTTCCCACTTCGGAATGGACGGCAATATCGCCCCCGTGATGTTTCACAATCCAATATGCTATGGAAAGCCCTAAACCAAAGCCTTTGCCGCGCGAGCGGGCTTTGTCGGCGCGGTAGAACCGTTCAAACACATGGGGCAGGTCTTCGGGCGGGATGCCGGGGCCAGTGTCGGAGACGGTTATGAGGGCATAGCCGCCCTCGCGTTTTACCGCGAGGCTCACCTGCCCGCCCTTGGGGGTGTATTGCACCGCGTTGCCGAGCAAGTTCAACAGCACTTGTTTGATGCGGTCGCGGTCGCCGCAAATTTCCAAAGGCTCAAGTTCTTCAACATGCAAGTTCACTTTTTCGCGGGCCAACACTTCTACCGACTGCAATGCCTCAGCCACCACCTCATCCAGCGCCAGACGCTCGTAGCGCATGGGCAAGCGGCCGCTTTCGGCCCGTGCCAACAGCAGCAGGTCTTCCACCAAGCGGTTTAAGCGCTCGGATTCGTTCACAATGCTCTGCAACGCCTCGGGGTCGGGTTGGCCTATGCGTTGCATCCATTGGGCATTGCCTTTGATGACCGTGAGGGGGGTGCGCAATTCGTGGCCGACATCGGCAATGAAACGCCGTTGGGCGGCGAAAAGTGCTTCCAAGCGCGCCAGCGTGGCGTTGAACGCGTGCACCAAGGTTTCAACCTCGGCTCCTGCGCCGCGCGGCACCGGCATTCGGCGCGAAAGGTCGTCGGCACGGGTGATTTGGTCGGCTGTGTGGGTGATGCTTTCCAACGGTGCGAGAGCGGCGCGGATGCTGAACCACGAAACCGCGGCGGCGATGAGCGAAGCGATCACGGCCACCGAAAACAGCACAACCCCCAAAAGGCGGAGCACTTGGTAGATTTGGTTCAAGGGGGTGCCCACTTCAAGCGTGCCAACCCTCAATCCGCCGACCACGATGGGGATGCTGAGCACCCGCATCTTGTAGTGCCCCCACTGCTCGGTGGTAAAGAGCGGCGAAGCGAGGGTAAGGCCGCGCGCCGAAAGCGGCGTGTTCGGCGCCGCGTGCTTGTGGCGCGTCGTTTCGTATTCCCCCTGCAGGCGGCCATTGCTATCCCAAAACTGGATGATAAGGTCGCCGCTGAGCGGCAATTCCTCAAGCAAATGCCTTTTGTTTGCAGGGGCGACTATGCCTGCTTGTTCCAACACCATGGCGGCGGCTTGCCTCAGATTTTGGTCTACGCTTTTCATTAGGAAAAGGTACACCGCGGCATACACCATTGCCCCAAAGGCAAGGAACATGCCAGCGGTGACGGCAACGTAGAGCACCGTGAGGCGTCCGCGCAGGGTGCGGAGCAAGGCTTATCCCTCCCCCTCTTCGCGCAACACATAGCCGACGCCGCGCAGGGTGTGTAGCAGGCGCGGTTCGCCGTTGGCTTCAAGTTTGCGGCGCAGGTAGCGGATGTAAACCTCCAGCAGATTGCTGGAAGCGCCAAAGTTGTAGCCCCAAACTTGGTCGTAGATGTATTCGCGGCTCAGCACCTGCCGGGGATGACGCATGAACAGGAGCAGGAGTTCGTATTCTTTGGCAGTGAGTTCTATGCGTCGGCCGCCGCGCCGCGCCTCGTGCGTGCCGGTGTCAAGTTCAAGGTCGGCGAAGCGGTAAACCTTTGGCGCTTTTTCTTGTTTGGAGCGGCGGAGCAGGGCACGGATGCGCGCCAGCAACTCATCAAGGTTGAAAGGCTTGGTGAGGTAGTCGTCCGCGCCGGTGTCTAAACCTTGCACGCGGTCGGCAACGCCCGTTTTGGCCGTGAGCATGAGGATGAGCACATCGTTGTTGGCGCGCAGGCGGCGCGCCACCTCAAGCCCATCCATGCCCGGCAACATCCAGTCCAAGATGACCAAATCGGGCTTTTCTTCCAAAGCCTTGGCAAGTCCCTCTTCGCCATCCGTTGCCACATCAACTTTATAGCCCTCGTAAGTGAGGGCTCGCTTCAAAAACCTTGAAATGCTTTCATCGTCTTCTATTATCAGGATACTGGTCATTTTCGCCTCCATTTTCAGTTTTCATTTTACTATACCTTGCGCACATAGGCGCTCTGATAGAAATTTGTAAGAAGCAAGTAAGATATTGCTATTTTTCCAACCTTGCCTCCTCCCTCAGCCTGCTATAATTCATAGGACTTACGCAGTTGCTCGTAGAAGCACCCGTTTTCATGTCATGGCGAGCCGCCGTAGGCGGCGAAGCCATCCCCCAGACGATGGGGGAGACCGCTTCGGCGGCATGAAGGAGGAGACTGCGTAACTCCTAACTCAATTCATTACCCGATAAGAGATGTCACTGCGAGGCGGCATGGCTGCCGAATCGGTCTCTTGCCAATTGAGGGGGAGATTGCTTCGCCGCTTCGCGGCTCGCAATGACACCGCTGCGATATTGTTAGATTGAGCCTTAGGTAAGCAGTGGCCGAATTTCACCACTTTGGGAGTTACAAAATGGACAAAACCCTTACGAAAATTTTGCTGGTCTTCACCGCGATGATGCTCCTCATTGCCTGCAGTTTGGGCGGAGAGCAAGGGGAAATTCTCAAGCAAGTGCGCGACGTCGTGGAATCTAATGCCACGCCAACCCCGCTTCCGCCAGCGGTTGCCAAAGAGCAACAAACCGGCGTGGTCAAACTCACCGGCAATTTCACTTACACCAACGACATCATCACCACTTACTACGTGGAGCATGCCGTTGCTCTCGTTGATATGTACGGCTTCATAACCCGCAACAGGGATTGGGAAATTCCGGTGAACTCGCAGGTGCTCGGCTATTTGAAAATGGACACCGAGCACAAAAAGGGCACTTACGAAATTGAACTGCCGATCTTGCCCGAGGGGCACCTCGCCGATGTGGATAACAACGGCAAAAAAGACCGCGGTGTGGAAGTGTTTACCGTGGCTTATTGGCCTAACCTAACCGGCGGGCCTTATTCCGTGGGCGACGACCGCTCCTACGGCTGGCCTACTTACCTCACTTCCTCAATTGCCGATAGCGAGAATCACGATGAAATCATCGGCGGCAAACTGGTGGTTTGGGCGCCCGACGGCAATCAGAAGTTCCCCACCGACTTTGGCGCCGACGGCAAACTTTTTACTCCTGATGACCCCACCGCCCCCATCCCCGCCGGCTACACCGTGGTGGATTTGGATAGCCACCCCTTCCGCTTTTTGCGCTCTCCATCGCAAAGCCTTACCCTTTATGAGCCCAAGGCCGCGGCCATCAAGGATTTTTCTAACGAGTCCTACACCAAATCTTTTGATGATATGTTTTCCTTTGCCCGCCTTCGGTATGCCTTCAACGGCATCCCCGGCAAGCAACCGGACTGGGACGCCCTCTACAAGCGCATCAAGCCGGAGGTGGAAGAGGCCGAGACGGAGGCAAATTCCACCGAATATGGCATGGCGCTTTTGCACTTCATTTGGTCGTTCAAAGACGGGCATGTTGGGATGCGCTTCACGCCGGAACTTTACCGCCGCTATTTGAAGGCCACCGAGGGCGGCTATGGTTTTGCCATTAGGCGGATGGACAACGGGCAGTACTTGGTAGTTTATGTGCTGCCGAACGGCCCCGCGGCTCAGGCCGGAATGGAGCGAGGGGCAATTGTGACCGCATTCAACGGAATGCCGATAGAGCAAGCCGTGGAAAAAGTGCAGCCGTGGACTGCGCCGTTTTCTACTGACTGGGAGTTGCGCTATGAGCAAGCGCGCTTTTTGCTGCGCGCCCGACCGGGCACTGAGGCTTCGGTCACTTTCACCAACCCGGGCGGCCAGCCCCAAACCCGCGTGCTCACCGCCATCGCGGAAAGGCAAAGTTTTCTCTACACCTCTTTCTACCACGATGCCCCGCAGCGGGTTTATTTGCCGGTTGACTTTTGGGTGATGGACTCGGGGGTCGGCTACATCCGCCTGAATTCAAATTACGATGATTTGAACCTGATAGTGCGCTTGTTTGAACGGGCGCTCAAGACTTTCAAAAAGCAAGACGTGCCCGGCATAATCATTGACATGCGCTATAACTCGGGCGGCGCGCCGCTCGGCTTGGCCGGATTTTTCACCGACAAGACCATCACCCTCGGCCAACTTGAATACTACAGCACCAAAACCGGCAAATTTGAACCTGAGGGCGAGCCGGAAAAGTTTTTGCCCAACGAGCATCGTTACCATTTTGACAAGATCGCGGTGCTGGTAGGACCGGCATGTTACAGCGCGTGCGAATTGGAGGCTTATGGCTTCAGCAAAGTGCCCGGGGCAGTGGTGGTAGGCCAATACCCAACGGCTGGCACCGAGGCGGAGGTGTCGCGCGGCCAATTCAAGTTGCCCGACAGGATTGAATTGCAAATTCCCACAGGGCGCTTTGTTTTGCCGGATGGCTCGCTGTTTTTGGAAGGAAAAGGCGTCCAGCCCACACTCAAAGTGCCGCTAAATCGGGAAACGCTTTTGAGCGATGAGGATGTGGTGCTGAAAACTGCCGAGAAAGTGATTTTGGGCAGGTAAGCAAGAAGGGCGGCAAAAATGCCGCCCTTTTTCATTCGTAGCGTATCGGCTCAACGCCATCGCGGCGCGGCGGCGCGGCGGCTTTGAAGCCGCGCGGGTAATAAAACGTCTGCCGCAGGCGCTCATCCAGCGGGGATTGCGCCATCCGGTACCCGCGGTAAGTGCCCCAAAATTGCATGAAGCGAAACCACAGGATGCTCCACCAGTGCCGCGCAAGCACCCCTTCCCGCGCAGCATGGTAAAAATCGCTGACCACGTTGCCGGTGAAAAGCCGCACAAAATCCCACAACCCAAACCGCGCCTCGGGGAAAATGCGCTTGAAAGCCATTGCCTCACGGCGGTAGCGGTTGAAAACCTTGCGCGGCGTCTCCTCGTGGACGTGGATGATTTCGGCTTCGGCAACATACGAAAGCACATAGCCTTGGCTCAGCGCCCAGCGCGCCCATTCCAAATCCTCAAGCCCCGTCAAGGTTTCATCGTAGTGGTGGCGTTCCCACAATTCGCGGCGGATGGCGGCGTTGGCGTTGTTGCAAAACGGGTGAGTCTGCCGCGGCACCGACTCATCGGGAAACCAGCGCGCGAAAATCTGATGCTCCGAGAACTTGGTGAGGTGGTTGCCGCGCTGTTTGCCGTAAGTCAGCGCCACCTCCGCGTCCGCAAACGGCTCAAGCAATTTTTCAAGCCAATCGGGGTAAACGGGATAAACATGCGCGCTGGCAATCACGATGAACTTGCCGCGCGCGTTCTCAATCCCTAAATTCAACGACCGCCCAAAGGTGAATTCCTGCGGGCTGATGTGCACAATTTTGACCGGATAGCGCGAGGCAATCGCCACTGTGGCATCGGTTGAGCCGGAATCCACCAACACAATTTCGCATTCGTCGCGCAAAGTCTGTTGCATCACCCCCTCAAGCAACCTGCCGATGTGCTTTTCTTCGTTGTAAGCCCTGATCACCAACGAGCAGAGCGGTGCGCTTGCCGCGTCAGTCATCCAGCACAAACTCCTTTCCTTCCAAAATGCCCGCGCTGAGCACGCGGAAGGTGGGGGAATTTTCGGGAAGCAGGTCTGCGGGCTGGAAGGGGCGCAGCGTAACCTGACCGGGGAGCGCCGAGGGCTGCAGAAAATCGCCAAACGGCAGTGAGACTTTGTAAAGTTGGTAGTAGAGGAAGCGGCGGGCGTGGCGGCGGTGCTCCTCCGGCGCGGGGATTTCGCCTTCGCGCGCCAAAAATTCTTCCAGCATTTGGCGGTAGGCGGCGCGCGTGGGCGGGTAGTACACGGTCGGGTACTGGGTGAACCGCGCCCTGCCCGCGCTCAGCACCGCTTTGCCCAGCAGGGTCGCTTCCAAGCCGATGGTGGAGTTGTAAACCAGCACAAACTTGGCGCGGCGGATGAGGTCGTAGGAACTCAAATACTCGTCCGAATCCACAAAGCGGATGTTGGGGAAGCGGGAAATTTCGCGCATTTGCGCCCAATCGCGCACACTTTCGCGCGCCGCCTTTCCGGGGCGGTGCTCGTCTGGATGGGCGCGGATGACGAACAGCACGTCGGGGTGCGCCGCGGCGACCTCCAGCACCTCATCCAGCCAAGCGAACATATCGGGGTAGAGCGTGTTGGCGTGGGGCTGGCTGGTGTCAAAAATTACGTTGGTAAAAACGGGCACAATTCCGCGGAAGTTGGCGGCAAATTGCAAAAATTCGTCGCTCAAGCCACGCATTTCAGGCCAAAACTTGATACCCGCCATCGTAAAATCGCCCTGAAAACGGCGGCTGAGGTATTTGTTGAGGCGGGCGTCCTGTTCAGGCGTGAGTTCAAAATCCTCGGGGATGTGGATTGGGTAGGCGGTGGCTTCGCCGCGGGTGAAAAAGGCGGTGAACGGCCTCAAGCCGACTTCGTGGGTGATAGAGGGGATGCCGAGGCGGCGCGCGGCGAGCCGCGCGGCGGCTTCGGGGTAGAACTGCCCGTTGAAAACCACCACCGCTCGCGGCTCAACCTTTTCCAGCAGGCGGGTAAATTCGGTGTAAACGCGCCACGCCGAGCGGATGAAGTCGCGGTAAAGCCCCAAGGTGCGCTCGTCGTTTTGCAGATGGTGGCGGCGGAGCGCCCAGCGCAAACTCGGAAGCACAAGTTCGCCCAGCGGCACATTTTGGAACGAAAAGCGGCGCAAAGCATCAAGCGGTGCGCCCGCGGCGGAAGATGCGGCTTCGGCGAGTGCGTTTTCCAGCGCTGGGTCGGGCTGGAAGTCAAACCACCACGGCAAAAAGCCGCGGTAAAGCCTTTTGCTCTGGGCAGTGCAGGCGCGGCACGGCATTTCGGCGATTTCGCCCTCGGTTTCCAAAGCCGCGGCGAGCACACAGCGCGTCAACCCGCCGTTGCAGGCAAACTGCACCACCGGCACGCCCTGCATCCGCAGGCTCCACGCGGTGAGCAGTTGGAACGCGGCGTTTTGGCTCAGCCCCCAAATTCGGGTGGAGGCGTTGAAAAACACCACCGGCGGGACGGGGCGCGTCGGCGGCGCGTGCTTTTCAACCGCGCGCGCCGCGGCGTCCAAGCGCAAGCGGTCGCTCAGCGCGGCAAATTTTCGTTTCGCCGTTGTCGGTAGCGGAAGCGGCATGGTGAGAAACCTTGATTGGCGCTAAAGAGAGCAAAATAACCACAGATTTCGCAGATTAGCGCAGATTTTTTCTGCAGAATCTGTGAAATCTGCGGTTTCCAATCGTGCAAATCTGTGTAATCGGTGGATAAGAACCACAGAGATTACACAGATTTGCACAGATTTTTCTGTGAAATCTGTGTAATCTGCGGTTTATCCCAAACTCAATCGGTGTAAATCTGTGCCAATCTGTGGATCTTTTTTCTGCGCAATCTGCGGTTCACCTTTTTTACTGCAACCCAACGCGGCGCAGTTTGCGCAGCGCGGGGATTTCCGAGTCATACACCCGCTTCACGCCGTCGCCTAAGGCGCGCTCGGTGACGCGGATGTATTTCACCAACTTTTGCAAACCGCCGGGCTCAACCGACGCCGCTTGATCGCTTCCCCACATGGCGCGGTCAAGCGTAATGTGCCGTTCAACCATGCACGCACCCAGCGCCACTGCGACCGCCGTCGTCACCAGCCCCACCTCGTGCCCTGAATAGCCAATCGGCACATCGGGAAATTCCTTCCGCAGGGTTTCAATCATCCGCAGGTTCAACTCGTCGGGCTCGCAGGGGTAAGTGCTGGTGGCGTGCATGATGACCAAATCCTCCGTGCCCAGCACATCCACCGAAGCGCGAATCTGCTCCATCGTGGACATGCCGGTTGAAAGGATGACCGGTCTGCCGGTGGAGCGGACATAGCGGAGGAGTTCGTGGTCGGTCAGCGCCGCGGAGGGGATTTTGTATGCCACCGGCTCAAACTGCTCCATGAAATCCACCGAAGGCAAATCCCACACCGAGGCAAACCAAGTGATGCCCTTTTCGCGGCAATAACGGTCAATTTCGCGGTACTCCTCCTCGCCAAACTCAACCTTGTGGCGGTAGTCAATGTAGCGGATGTAACCCCACGGGGTTTCGCGCATTTTGTCCCATTGGTCGCGTGGGGTGGCGATTTCGGGGGTGCGCTTTTGGAATTTGACGGCATCCACGCCGGCTTTGACCGCGGCGTCAATGAGCAATTTGGCAATGTCCACGCTGCCGTTGTGGTTGATGCCGATTTCGGCGACGATGTAGGTTGGGTGTCCGTCGCCGACCATACGGTCTCCAATTTTGATTTCACGTGCCATCTTTTGCCTCTCATTTCCACAGCGGCAATTGCCGGTGCAGAAAACGCGGCAGTTGCCGTTGCGGGGGTTGTCGTTTTGAGTAGTTTATCACAGCCCGAAGGATTTGCTCGGCGGCGGAGCGCAACGGCTTTGCGCCGAGCGGCCTCTTTTCGCCGTATTGCGCGGGTGAGGTGAAGGCGATTAGCACGTAGGAATGGCGGCCTTGCCGCCAGTGCGCGGCAATGCCCAACCGCGGAAAGCCCTCATCCACCAAACGGCTCGGCGCGAGGTCGGGCGGCAGGGCAGAAAGCGCCGCGGCTTCATCCCATGCCGAAGAAGCGAGGGCGGCAAAGTCGGTCTGGCTCAATCCGGCTTCGCGCAGGGCATCCTTTGCTTGAGGGACGGCGGCAAGGCGGTGCGCCAACGCAATTTCGGCGGAACGGTCGCCGTTCAGCGCCCGCGCGAGCAGGGGCGTGAGCGGCGCGCGCGCCGCCTGCGGAAGGCGGGCGATTGCCGCGGCTTCGGGCAGGGCAAGCAGGGGCGGCGCGCCAATCGGCTCTTCGGCGCGGCGGTAGTAAATCGGCGCGCCGTCCTCCCAAAAGA
The DNA here is from genome assembly GCA_027023425.1 of Anaerolineales bacterium. GTDB lineage: Bacteria > Chloroflexota > Anaerolineae > Anaerolineales > DRMV01 > JALUBW01. The sequence goes on along the minus strand of JALVVL010000036.1, from coordinate 27,140 downwards.
GCACGCTCCAATGCCCGCCCGCGGCGCCCACAATGCCGTCAATTTCCCGCGCCAGTTCGCGCGCCTGCGGCGTGTGGGGCAAGTTGAGCACGCGCAGCGGTCGCCACAGGTCAAATCCACCGTAGCCCGTCAAGCCGATCATCAAATTGCGGCGGTCTGTCCAATAAGCAAACATGCCCGCGGTGGGGTCGTTGGGGTCGTAAAGCAAAACATAGCGCACAACTGCTCCCGCGGGCGTGTTGAAATTGGTGACAGCGTAAGCCCGTCCCGCGGCGTCAACATCGGTAACGAGCAACACGTGCTCAAAAGTGCCGCTTCGTCCGGCGTAAAGGTAAAGCACATCGCCAGCGTAAAGCGGATAGCGGCGGAAGTCAAACTTGTTCAAAGGAGTGTCGGTGTGAAACCAAAAGTAGCGCCGGTGTGGAAAAACGCTTTCAAACTGCCGCCGGTCAAGGCGGCTGCGCGGGTCAATCAGCCAGAAGTTGTGGAGCACGACGTAGGGGTCAATCAAACCGGCGTCGCGCAAAATGGCGATTGCGAGCGGGCCGCATTCCTGCGAGGGGTGCTCGTTGCCGTTGAGGTAGTGGAGGCGGCGGGCGGCTTTTAGCGCCTCGGCGGGGGTGTTGCCCACGTAGGCGAGCGCGGCGGCGAGAAGCCGCTGCTGTTGGGATGGGGTGAGCACGCCGCGGGGCCAGCGCGGCGGGCGCGGAAGCGGCGACGCGGCGTTGGCCGCCTTCGCGGGCGCTAAAAGCGCCGCCAACAACAGCCCCACAGCGATAAAAACAAGCCCCGGCGATGGAATTTTGGGGTTACGATTCATCTTTGACCGCGAGCGGCTTCAATTCCCCCCAGTTTGGGCCGGCTTTGGCTTCGGTTTTGAGCGGCACTACGAGCGGATACACATTTTCCATTGTGTCTTGCACCAAACGCGCCGTTTCCGCCAACTCTTCCTCCGGCACTTCCAGCATCAGTTCATCGTGCACCTGCAAGAGCATCTTCGCGTCCGAGCCTTCCTCCGCGAGCCGCTTGTCCACCGCTATCATTGCCAGTTTCATAATGTCGGCGGCAGTGCCCTGCACCGGAGCATTCACCGCTTCGCGCTCGGCGCGCAGGCGGGCGTTGCGGTTTGCCGGCTTTTGGAGTTCGGGGAAATACCGCCGCCGCCCCAAAAGCGTTTCCACATACCCTTGCTCGGCGGCTTTGCGCTTGATCTCTTCCAAAAACTTTTTCACGCCGGGGAAGTTGCGGAAGTATTCCTCAACAAAATTTTCGGCCTCGGCGAGCGTGAGGTCGGTAGTGCGCGTTAGCCCAAAGGGGCTCATGCCATAAAGCAAACCAAAGTTGATGGCCTTCGCATGGCGGCGCATTTGCGGCGTCACTTTTTCCAACGGCACTTTGTAAATTTTGGCGGCGGTGACGGCGTGGATGTCTTGCCCTTCCTTGAAGGCTTCAATCATTGCTTTGTCGCGCGCCATGTGCGCCACAATGCGCAGTTCCACCTGCGAGTAGTCAACCGAAAGCAAAAGTTTGCCTTTGGGGGCGATGAAGGCGCGCCGCACTTTCTTCCCCACTTCGCTGCGCACCGGAATGTTTTGCAGGTTCGGGTCGGATGAAGCAAGCCGCCCCGTCACCGTGCCCGTTTGGTTGAAGGAGGTGTGGACGCGGCCGGTCTCGGGGTTGACCTGCTGGGGCAGGGCGTCAACATAGGTGGATTTGATTTTGGAAAGTTCGCGGTGCTCCAGCACCAAATCCACAACTGGATGCTGGCCGCGCATTGCCTCCAAAACCGAAGCCGAGGTGGAATAGTGCCCCGACTTGGTGCGGCGCGTGCCATCGGGCGGCTTCAGCCCCAAAGTTTCAAACAGCACTTTGGAAAGTTGAGCGGTAGAGTTGAGGTTGAATTTGCGCCCCACAAGGGCGAAAATTTGCTCTTCAAGCGCGTGCAGTTGCTCGGCAAGTTCGGCGGACATGCGGTGCAGGAAGGCTACGTCTACCGCGATGCCGTTCATTTCCATGCGCGCCAGCACCGGCACTAACGGCATTTCCACCTCTTGGAAAAGCCGCCACGCGTTGCGCTCGCGCAGGTCGGCTTCCAGCAGCGGGCGCAGGCGAAGCACCATCACCGCGTCCGCCGCGGCATACGGCGCAACCTGCTCAACCGGCACTTCGTCCATGCCGATTTGTTTTTTGCCGCGCCCTATCAAGTCGGTGATGGCGGTCATTTCCAGCCCCAAGCGCACCCAAACGAGGTTTTTCAGCCCCAAATTGTGCGAGGCCGGGTCGCGCAGCCATTCGGCAATCATGGTGTCAAACGCCGGCTGGCTCATTGGCAAGCCGTGGCGGGCGAGCACCACAAGGTCGTATTTGATGTTGTGCCCGATTTTGGCGATTTTGGGGTCGGCCATCGGCTTGGCGAGGGCGGCGCGCACCTGCTCCCACGGCAGTTGGCGCGCGGCTTGCCGATGGGCAATGGGAATGTAGTAGCCGGTTTTCTCATCAACCGCCAGCGAAATGCCGACCAGCCGCGCGCGCATCTTGTCGGTGTCGGTGGTTTCAGTATCAACAGCGAGGGTTTTGGCGTTTTGGATGCGCTTCAGCAGGTCGTCCAGCGCGGCAGGGGTGTCCACCACCACGGTGCGGAAGCCCAAATCGGGCGTGTGGGCGGTTTGTGTGGATTGGGCTACGGCGTCGCCGAAAAGCGAAAGTTGCGCCGGTTCTTCTTCGCCCGAAAGGGCGCTTTGCCACTGCCGCAGGCGACGCAAAAGGCTGCGAAATTCCAGCACGCGGAAAAGTTCTTCCACTTTCTCGGTGTTTTCGGGGTTGGGGCGCGCCGCCTCCAAATCCACGCTCACGGGCAAATCGGTTTTGATTTTCGCCAAACGGCGGCTTAGGTATGCCGCCTCTCTGCCCGCTTCCAGTTTTTTGCGGATGCTGGGCGAAAGTTCGTCCAAGTGGGCGTAAATGTTGTCCAAATCGCCGTACTTTTGGAGCAGTTTGACGGCGGTTTTCTCGCCGATGCCGCGCACGCCGGGGATGTTGTCGGATTTGTCGCCCACTAACGCCTTGAAATCCACAATTTGGTCGGGGCGCACGCCGAAAACGGCGAGCACCTTTTCGGGCGTGTAGTCTTCGCTTTCGGAAAGTTGGCGTTTGGGCAGGGAAACGATGATGCGGTTATCCACCAGTTGGAGCAGATCGCGGTCGCCGGTGATGATTTTGACGCCCATCCCCTGCTCGGTGGCGGAACGGCGGGCGGCGCTGCCGAGCACGTCGTCGGCTTCATAGCCTTCCACCTCCAGCCGCGGGAAGCCGAACGCGTCCACAATCTGGCGTATGCGCTCCATTTGGGGCACGAGGTCATCGGGCATTTTAGCGCGGGTGGCTTTGTATTCGGGGTAAATTTCGTCGCGGAAAGTGCGCCCCGTGTCAAACGCCACGGCGAGGAAATCGGGGCGCTCTTGCTCCAAAATGCGGAGCAGGATGGAAGTGAAGCCATACACGGCGGCGGTAGGCTCGCCGGAGGATGTGCGCCAGCGGTCGCCGCCGGTGCCGCCCGCGGTCAAAGCGAAGTAGGCGCGGTATGCAAGCGCGTGGCCGTCTAAAAGGTAAATGGTTGGGGGCATCGTTCCTCCAACGATGTAGTAAGGGGAGACTGACAAACACTCATTTTTTTACACGGGGAGCACGGTAAAGTTTGTCGTCCAGTCATGGGGAGCACTAAAAAGTTGTTGAGAAACGCCTTGCTTCGCCCTCACCCCTCAAGCCGCCTAATGGCGGCTTTCTCTCCTCTCCCACTCCCAGTAGGAGAGGGGAGAAACGGCGAGCGCAGCGAGCAAAAGTGGGGTGAGGGCTGGATAACACTTTAGGAGTTACGCAGTTCTCCTCCTTCATGTCGCCGCGAGGCGGTCGTAGACCGCCGAAGCGGTCTCCCCCATCGTCTGGGGGATGGCTTCGCCGCCTACGGCGGCTCGCCATGACATGAAAACGAACGCTTCTACGAGCAACTGCGTAAGTCCTACACTTGTGAGCACCTGTTTCAACACATCCTTAGTGTTCCCCAGGCGTGTTAGGTCGCCTCTTCCAAAGCCTCGGGGGCAATTCGCTCCACTGCGCCAAGCAGGTAGGATGGGCGCCAAAATGCGCCTTTTGCGCCGAGGGCGGCGGTGGTCTGCTCGCGAACCGAACGCAAAATTTCACCAATTGTGGTTTCGGGCGGCGCGGTGAGCGAAAATTGCAGGTATTCGGGCGCTATTCGCACCGAGTTTAGTTTCCAGCCGCGCTCTTGAGCAAGCGCGGCTAAGGCTTGCCGCACCCGCTTTGCCGTTTCGCCCTCAAGCCGATGCGGGGGAAGGGGCGCCAGCACGCACGAACAGCGTTTTGGCGGCAGGGGCGGTGCGGTGATTTTGGCGCGCGGCTCGGGCGGCGCTTCTTCTGCCGCGTCCGGGTCGGGCGGGGGCACGTCGTCAAAAAGCGGCATGAACGCTTCCGGCGGAAGTTCGTATTCCTCTTCGTCGCCCGCGGAATCAAGCGGCGGCGACGCAGCGGCTTGCTCCTCTGCTTGCCCTTTTTTCAGCCCGCCGAGCCGCAACAGGCACTCGGCGATTTGCTTCAGGCTTGCGTTTGCTTTTTGAAACGCAATGGTCGGCTCCAAGAGCAGTGCCACCACCAAGTTTTCGGATAGCGGCGCGGCGCAGAGCATGACTTCGTCTTCATCTCCGAGTTTCAAAAAGCCCATCAGCCGCCCGCCGTTTTCGCAACAGCGGGAAAGGACAGTGGAGGCAATTTTTGCGCTCTCCGCCAGCATGCCGCTGAAAGCCACAACGCGGCCGCCGCGCTCAACCACCACGGCCGCGCGCGCCTCAATCCCCGAAAAACATTGCTCAAGGTTTTGACTTAAAACGCCGTCGGGCAAGGGCTTTTCCCCTTCCGCTATGGATTACAGTTTCTTGACAAGATCCTTGAATTCCTGCCACTCTTCTTGGAAAAAGTGAAGGGTAACGGCGCCGAGTTCAAGGTGAAAAGTGGTTTCGCCATCGGGCTCTTCGGCTTTCCACGCAATGTAATTTTTAGTTTCGGCGATGATTTCGGTGCGGGGTTCGGGTTTCTCCATTTCACTGCTCCTTGCGGGAAAATAGCGAGCGCGCGGCGCTCCACGCGCTTTTTAGCCATTGTACCCCCAGAAGCCACTTTGTGGGAGGCGCAGGATTCCAGTCTTCCCAAGGGTCCTGGTCTAACATTTTACGGGCTATGTAGTGTCCAAACAAGCGCAGAGAAGCGACGGTAGGTGCGGCAAAGAGCAACCCAAGCACGCCAAACAGTTTTGCGCCGATAAGGGCGGTAAGCAAAACCGCCGCGGGGTGAACACCTAACGCGTCGCCAAGCACCTGCGGCGTTATCAGGCTGTCCATTGTGTTATCCCAAACGAACAGCACACCCACGGCTATCAGCGCCATTTTCAGCGGTGTGAACCCCCACGGGTTGCTCCCTTGGAAAAGCGAAACTATTGCCACAATGGTGTAAAGCGTGGCCGGCCCCACATAGGGCACAAAGCGGGCAATTCCGGCGATAATTGCGAGCACCAGCGCGCTGCGCACCCCGAAAATTGTCAGCCATAGCCACACTACTCCCACTTCTATCAGCGCAATGGTGAGTTGGCCGCGGATAAAAGCATTCCAAATCCGGCCAAGTTCTTGCCCGAGGCATCGGAAATCGTGACGGTATTCGGGCAGGATGTCCACCGAAAACAGGGTGGAGGTGGTTTTACCCTCGGCAAGGGTGATCCGTTCCGATTCGGCGAGCAAGAAGTACGAGGTGAGCACGATGAAAGCCATCCAGCCGAGGAGGCTAAGCGTGCTCGCGGCCAACGTGCTGATCACCGAGCCGAGGCTGCCGACCAGTGGCTGCGCGGCGCTCAAGATTTGTTGGCTCAGGGAGGTGAGGTCATATTTTTGGAAGTCAACCTGCCAAGGCCCAAATGAATAGGCATGGGTTGAAAGGTTTTGAATCCACGAGGGCAGGGTGTTGAGCAAAAAGTCCTGCACCAAGCCGTAAAGGTTTTCGGCTTGTTGTAAGAGGCCAATGCCAGCCAGCGCCAGCAAGGCGAGTATGAGCAAAACCAACAGCAGGTAAAGCAAAGAGACGGAGACGCGCCACGGTAGCGGCGTATGCTCGGTTAGCCATCTCGCTGGCGGTTGGAGTAGGTAAGCCAGCATGAAAGCCAACAGGAGCGGGCCAATAAAATCCCGAAATTCCACCAACAGAGCCGCCAGCGAGACAAGCACTGCCACGCCCACCACAATCTTGGTGGCGGGCTTCCATGAAGGCGACTTGCCGTAAGAGGCGGAATGGCAGTTCATAGGGGTTAGGTCTGTTTTTTGCGGGAACGGCGGCCCTGGGAGCGCGGCGAGGGGCTGCCGCGTCGGCGTAGCATCTCAAGCCGCTGGCGCAATTCCTCGGGGGCGCGTTTCCACCAGCGCGGGTCGGGTTCGGGCAACGGCTCGCTCACTTCCCCGGGGAACGGGTCCATATCCGTTAGATTGGCGTAAATGTACCGGCCGAGCACCCGCAGCGTCGCGATTGTGGGGGCGGCGAGGGCGATTCCCAACACACCGCCAAAAGCCGCGCCGCCGATTATGCCTATGATTACCACGAGCGGGTGCAAGCGCATCCGCCTGCCCACCACGCGCGGAATCATGTAGTTCACATCCACCTGCTCAAAAATGATGTGCAGGCCGATCACCAGCAGGGCAAAAGCCCAGTGAGGCAGTTTCATCCATGTAGAACCGAAAAGGAAGGCCAAAGTCGCGGCTGTGGTCAGCCAAATTCCGTGCCCCACGCTGGGAAGGAACTCCAGCAGGCCAGCGAGGGCGCCCATTGGCAGCGCGGCGGGCAGTCCGATGATGAAAGCGCCGGTTGTGATGATGGCCGAATCTATCAGCGCAAGCGTTATTTGCCCGCGGAAAAACGCTCCCCACACAGCGTTGATTTCGTCTTTCAGGCGTAGGTAGTCGGCGCGGTATGACGGTGGCACGAGGCTGAGCAGGTATTCGTTGATTTCCGCGCTGTCTTTCATCAAATAAAACGCAATCACCAGCATAAAGCCGGCGCCCGCTATCACGGTCACTACCCCCATTGCCACGTTGAAGCCCTTGCCCAGCAAAATTTCCAGTGTGGGTTGGATGGCCTTTGGCAATTGTTGTCCTATCGTTGAAGGATTCATTTTGAAGCCAAAGGCCGCGAGCGGCTTGTTTATGAGTTTGGTTGTGTTTTCAAGCAAAAGTTGAAGGTTGAGATTTAGAGTGCTGGCTTGGATGAAAAGGGGTGGGACAAGCACAGCCAAAAATGCAATGAGCGCCAAAACCAACAGCACAAGGGCGATAAACGCTCCCCAGCCTCGCCCAATGTGCCAGCGCCTTTCCAGCCAATCCACCAACGGCGAAAGCACATAAGCCGTGATCAAGGAGAGGATCAGCAAGGTAAAAACGGCGCTAAAGCGCACCAACAGGTAGACCGCAAATATAAGCAGGCCTACCCCCACCGTCCATTTAGTCTGGGGGCTCCAGCGCGGCCGGCTGTAAGGTCTGGTCGTGCTACGGGTTATTTTCATTGCTTTGGAATTGGGGGCGAGCGCCGTGTGCCTCCTTCTCCGGCGCAACGGGGAAGCGTCATAGGTTATTGTACCCCAATTGTGCGGAGTTTAGTGTTAGAGGTTTTGTGTGAGCATAAATTTCACTTCGGCGTTTTTGCCGCACTTGTGTATCGCGCCAAGGCTAATGGTTTGCGGTAAAATTGAGCACAATGCTCACCTAACGGGAGTTGCGTGGTTGCGCTGCTTTGTGTCACCGCGAGGCGGTCTCCCCTACCGTCTGGGGGATGGCTTCGCCGCCTACGGCGGCTCGCCATGACATGAAAACGAGCGCTTCTAACGAGCAACTGCGTAAGTCCTGTTACCTAATTGCCCTGCAGGAGCACGCAGTGATCCTCCCCCTCATCAAACTCACCAATTTTGTTTTCGGTTTGTTAGAACTTGCTGTGGTGGTTGACGTTATCCTTTTTTACTTCGTGCCCCCACACAACCAATTTCGCCGCTTTTTGGATAGAATTGTTTGGCCGATGTTGCTGCCGATCCGCCGTGTAGTGCCGCCAATAGGCGGCTTTGATTTTAGCCCGCTGATTTTGATTTTGCTGTTGGAACTCGCTCGCGGCCTCATAATTCACATTCTGCTGTTGCTTTGATGATCAAACCTTTGGCAAAACCAACACACCCTCCAGCAAAATGGGGCTCAGCACTTATCAAAGACGAGGAGCACTCATGAAGAGAAAATTCCGCTTTCACAATGGCAAATCGGGGGCGGCGCTGGCGATAAGAGTAACCCCTCGGGCTTCGCGAGATGAAATTGCCGAGGTGATGCCCGACGGAAGCATAAGGGTGCGGCTCACCGCGCCACCGGTTGAGGGCAAGGCCAACAAAGCCCTGATAAAGTTCCTTGCTAAGGTGCTCGGCGTTGCACCTTCGCGGCTTGAAATAATAGCAGGGGAAACCGGCCGCGACAAACTCGTTTCGGTTTTGGATATGGACGCGGAAACGGCGCAACGCAAAATTTTGGAGCACCTAAAGAAGAAATAAACACCGCCTTCCGTGAAGGCGACGCTTGAGCGAGAAATCGGCTTTTCCCAACAACGCTCGGCGGTGCTGCGCTCACGGGGTTATCCAAGAGCGCCTGCAATGTGCAGCAGCCAAAAGGCTAAAAAGGCGGCGTCGCGCAATTCTCCCACTTTGCTGTTCAACAAGGGGTAAATTTCTTCGGCCCACGGCTCAGCGGGGAAATAGGGCACAACCTCAAGAGCGGCCTCTTGGTGGAGGGGAGCGCCCGAGCGCAAAACTTCGTGCAACAGGCGCAAAGCGGGCTTGCCGGGCGAAACGCCCACGCCGCGCTCGGCGGCAAATTCTATCAGCCAAGGCATTTCGTGCAACGGCCTGAGAGGCGCGGGGGCAAAAATTGAGTGCGATTCAATGCGCTCCACAGCGGCCGCGGCGGCATCGCGCACCACCCATTGGCTGTCTTCAACTTGTAACTGCTTCAGCAAATCAAGCGCCCATTCCTGCTCAATGCGCGCCAAGCCAAACACTGCGGCGCGGCGCACGCGCAAATCGTCTTCGTAAAAAGCGGCCTCGCGCAAAGTAGGCCATCCTTCGGCCACGTGGTTGGCCAGCGCCTCGGCAGAAATGCGGCGCTGGGTGTCATCGCCGTTGAGCAGTTTGTAGGCCAAAGCCTCCAAAGCAGGGGCAGAGCCTATGGCCGCGAGTGCAAGGGCGGCCGCGCGCTGAACCGCACGGCTTCTATCATCCAGCAAGGCTTTGAGCGGCTCAACCGCTTTGGAATCGCGGCGCAACCCGGCCGCGAGCGCCGCCGACCACCGCACCGTCAGGTCGGGGTAAGCCAGCAACTTGCGGATCAGCGCCCCCATCCCCTTGATGGAAGGGAGCGCCAAGGCCGCGGCGAGGCGCACGCGAAGGCTCAGCGGCTGGGCAGGGTCGGCAAACAGTTTGGCAATCAGTTTCACCGCCTCATGCTCGGGCGGCAGTTTTTCGGCGATGATGGACGCCCGCGCCAGCGCCAAAGCGTCGGCATGGACGGGGGCATCATCGCGCTCAACCAAAAGTTTGGTCACGGCATCGGCCTTGCCTGAGCCGAGCAAAAAGCCAAGCGCGGTCGTGCGCGCTTCCCACCAGTCGCCGTGGGCAAGCATCGCGGCCGCTTACTCAACCATTGCCGGAGCGGCAAGGTATGCTTGCAAAACCGGGTGCGAAAACACAAAGCCAAGGCCGCGGCGGCGCAACATCCCTTGTTCAAACAGTGCTGAAGGAAGGTGCTTTGGCTTGACCGGCTCCCCATCCCCTTGCAAAAGCCCAAGAGCCGCTTGCGCCAACGCCGCGCGCACCTGCTCGTCGTTGTTTTCATCACCGGCAACGGCAAAGCGCCGCACATAAGCCTCAAGCGAATCTGCAAATGAACCGCCAAGGGCATCCCCCGCATAAGCCGCCCATGCTTTGAGGGTCAGAGCCAACGGCCAAAACACGGCATCATCGGCCAAAATCCAGCGGTTCAGCAAGAGCGCGGGCAAGTCTTCCTCTTGCCCCTGCACAGGGGAAATGTACTTCTGCCAAAGCGCCCCCCAGCGCTCCAAAAATTCCATTGCCTCATCGGCCGACCACAAAGCCAGCCCGATGGGCACAAGGCCAACCGCCTGCAGGCCATCGCTGAACGCAGGTGAGGCCGCAACAACCATCCGCAGGCGCGGATACGCTTTGTGCAATTGTTTGAGGAAATCGGCCAGCGCAGGCTGACGGCGCGGCGGCAATTCATCCGCCCCGTCCACCAAAAGCAGAACTTTGCCCGCTTCTAACCAATCCTGAATCCCCGCCTCCAGCGAACTCAGCGCCCGCTTAGGTGCGCCCTTGCGTAGCGCCGCCAATAGCACTTGCAGGGGCTCTTCCTCACCCAACGGCAGCGGCAACTCGGCAGCATGGACAAACAGCGGGATGAACTCTCTCAAATCGCCAAGCGTGGCATCTTGATGCGCAAGCCGCAGGGCGAGGTAGGAAAGGGCGGTGGTCTTCCCGGCGCCGCTTGGGGCGAGCAACAGCAAATTGGCGCCGCGGGCTAACGCATCCTCCCAAGTCAGGGTTGGCGAGCGGTAAAGGGTAGCCAATTCGGCAAAATCGGGAGCATATGGCACCGTCCTTGTGGCAATATCGTCCGGGCGTGGGGCATCTTTTGGCAAATAGGCTGGCGGCCGAGGTAAAAGCCGTGGAGGAAGCGCCACTTCTTCCAAAGCAAAAAGTGGAGCGGCTATGTGATTCCCTTGAACCTGCTTTGCAACCCACTGTCGCCATTCTGCCGCGGCGCGCGAGCGGCGTTTTTCTTCCTTTTCCGCCCGCTGCTTGGCTGCCGCCTCGCGCCAGCGTTCAATCCGAACCCGAAGCGAGCCCAGCAAATACAAAAGCAGGCCACCGAAAAAGACGCCTACCCAGAACCAGAATGGAGAAAAAGGTGGAATGGACATAAAAATCAAAGAGTGCTCTAAAGAATGCACAAAATGCGCCCGCATGTTGGGCAAAAGGCGATAGATTCGGAAGAACGGGCGGCTTGAAGCACCGGCGGAGGAAGAGGCGCGCCGCAAGCATCACATGCGCCATCGCTGACCAACGCGACCGCCTGTCCCCCTCGCTTGGAACGAAGTTTTTCGTAAAGCGAAAGTGCTTCTGCCGGAATTGCACCGACAATTGCCTGCCTGCGCTTGCCAAGCCGCTCTATTTTTTCCTGCAAAGAGGCTATTTCGCCGCGCCAGCGCGCCTCTTGCGTGTTGCGCTCGGTTTTCACGGCCTTTAGGTGCTCTTCAGCAGCGTTGAGCGCCTTTTCGGCCTCTTCCAAAGCCAGCATGGCCTCTAATTGGGCGTCTTCGGCGGCCTCAAGATGGCGTTTCAGCATTTCCACTTCTGCCTGAAGCGCTTGAAGTTCGCGCGGGTTGGTGACGCTGCCGCCGTAAAGGGTGTTTTCCGTGCGGGAAAGTTTATCGCGCAAACCTTGCGCCTTGGCCTCGGCTTCTTGCAAAGCGCGCTGTGCGGCGCGGTAAGCCGCCTTGGCCTTTTGCGCCCCTTCTTCGGCAGAAAGGAGGGCGCGGCGGTCGGCGAGCAAGGCTTCCAATTCGGCAACGCGCTTTTCCAGAGCGTCGCGCTCGCTGTCTACCTGTTGAAGTTGGTACAACTGAAACGCTAACATGGTGAAATTATAGGGGGGATTGGGCGGATTTGCAAGCGCAGTTGCACTTGCGGAGCGCTAAAAGGCTTTTGGAAACCCCATCAATCCGGCGAACACTGGCCGCGCCAACATCTAAATCTTTGGTATCCCCTCCTTGCTCCTGAACCACAACAGCGGATGATATAATGAAGTTGCTCCAAGTTAGCGCCATTTGCGTTTTGGGCGCGTTCTTTTGCACAAAAATCTTTGCCCTTGCGGCATTACACAGGAAGGAACTGCCTATGATGCGCTTTGACCGGTTTACCGAGAGCGCGCAAGAAGTTGCCCAGCGCGCGGCGGAACTCATCCAGCGCTACGGGCATACCCAAATTGACACCGAGCACATCCTGCTTGCCTTGCTTGAACAGCGGGAAGGGGTTGTGCCGCAGATTTTGGAAGTTTTGCATGTTGACACAGACCGCTTGCGCGATCAAGTGGATGAAGTTTTGCGCACCACGCCTAAGGCCAACATTTTCGGCGGCGGCGCGGGACAAATTTTCGTCACGCCGCGCGTCAAACGCATTGTGGATATGGCAAATCAAGAGGCTAACCGCCTGCAAGATGAGTACATTTCCACCGAACACCTGTTCCTCGCAATTCTGAACGAGCGCAACACCTCGGCAGCAAACCTTCTGCGCGCCAACGGCGTGGTCAAAGAGCGGGTCTACGAAGCCATCCGCAAAATCCGCGGCGGGCAGCGCGTTACCGACCGCCGCGCCGAAAAGCGCTACCGCGCGCTGGAAAAGTATTCGCGCGACCTCACCGAACTTGCCCGCGCGGGCAAGTTGGACCCCGTAATCGGCCGCGACGCCGAAATTTTGCGCGTTATGCAGGTGCTCTCTCGCCGCACCAAAAACAACCCCGTCCTTATAGGCGAGGCAGGTGTGGGCAAAACCGCCATCGTGGAGGGCTTGGCGCAAAAAATCGTGAGCGGCGACGTGCCCGAAATTTTGGTCGGCAAGCGCGTTGTTTCGCTGGATTTGGGGGCAATGGTCGCCGGTTCGCGCTTCCGCGGCGATTTTGAGGAACGGCTGAAGACGGCGCTTGAGGAGGTCAAGCGCTCGGAAGGCGAAATCATCCTTTTCATTGACGAACTGCACACCGTTGTAGGCGCAGGTGCGGCGCAAGGCGCGCTGGACGCTTCAAACATGCTCAAGCCCGCTTTGGCGCGCGGCGAATTGCAGTGCATCGGCGCTACCACGCTGGACGAATACCGCCAGTACATTGAAAAAGACGCCGCGCTTGAGCGCCGCTTTGCACCGGTTTTTGTTGAAGAACCAAGCGTGGAAGACACAATTGAAATGCTGCGCGGCTTGCGCGACCGCTACGAAGCCCACCACGGCGTCCGCTTTACCGATGATGCGCTGGTGGCCGCGGCAAAACTTTCGGCGCGCTATGTTACCGACCGCCGCCTGCCCGACAAGGCCATTGATTTGATTGACGAAGCAGCCGCGAAACTGCGCGTAGCGCTCTATTCCCTGCCGCCCGACCTGCGAGAGATGAAGGCGCGCATCGCCCGCTTGGCGGCAGAGGAAGAAGAAGCCAGCCTAAAACGCGATTACGAGCGCGCCGCCATCAAGAAAATGGAACGCCTGCGCCTTGAAGACGAATTCCAGCAGCGCAAGCGCGAGTGGGAAGCCGAGCACCAACTTGACGAAGTGGTTGACGCCGAAGACATCGCCGAGGTCGTTTCGCAGTGGACGGGCATTCCCGTAACGCAAATGATGGAAACCGAGGCAGAAAAGTTGCTCCACATGGAAGAGCGGCTGGGTGAAAAAATTGTAGGGCAGGAAGAAGCAGTGCACGCGGTTGCCGAGGCAATTCGTCGGGCGCGCGCCGGCCTCAAAAACCCGCGCCGCCCCATTGGCTCATTTATCTTCATTGGCCCCTCGGGCGTGGGCAAAACCCAACTGGCAAAGGCGTTGGCCGAATTTCTGTTTGACGATGAGGATGCGCTGGTGCGCGTTGACATGAGCGAATACCGCGAACAACACACGGTTTCGCGGCTCTTTGGCGCGCCGCCGGGCTATGTTGGCTACGAAGAAGGCGGGCAACTCACCGAAGCCGTCCGACGCCGCCCCTACAGCGTCATACTCTTTGACGAAATTGAAAAAGCCCACCCCGAAGTGTGGAATTCGCTCCTGCAAATTTTGGATGAAGGACGGCTGACCGACGGGCAGGGGCACACGGTCAATTTCCGCAACACCGTGATAATCATGACCAGCAATTTGGGTACGGAATTTGTCGGCCAGAGCGCATCGCTGGGCTTCCTCCAGCAGGCCGACGACGCCGAGCAACGCAAACTCCACGAAAAAATTGAAAAAGCCCTCAAAAAGACCTTCCGCCCCGAATTTCTGAACCGCATTGACGAAATCATCGTGTTCTCGCCGCTCAGCAAAGAGGAAATGCGGCAGATTGTTGACCTGCAGATGCGCGAAATTGCCGAGCGGCTTGCCGAGCGCAACCTGACCGTGCGGCTGACAGAGGCGGCACGGGACTACCTCGCCGAGATGGGCTACGATCCCGATTTCGGCGCGCGCCCGCTCCAGCGTGTTCTGCAAAAGCAAGTGGAAGGGCCACTGGCAATCCGCCTGCTGAGCGGCGAATTCGCACCGGGAGATGAAATTGAAGTTGACCTCGCCGAAGACGGCAAAGGGCTTGTTTTTCGCAAAGTGGACACTTCGCAACAACACGCCATCCCCCAGCCTGCAGAAGTTTAGCACTGCACTGTGAGCAATCCGCTGTTCTGCGCTTGAGAAGCCCGATTAGGGCTCTGATGATAAAATAAAAACCACTGTTGCTTTTACCGTGAGTGAATTTCAGGCTCATCCCGCCAACTCGCAGGAGGAAGACAATGATCAAAGACGTTCTCAAGGATGCAGAGCACCGCATGGAGGGTGCTATTAAGGCTTTGAACGAGGACCTTGCCGGAATCCGCACGGGCAGGGCTACGCCCGCGCTGGTTGAACGGCTGGAGGTGGAGTATTACGGCACGCCTACCCCGTTGATGCAATTGGCTTCCATCAGCGTGCCAGAGCCGCGCCAACTCCTCATCAAACCTTTTGACCCTTCTACCCTGCGGGCAATTGAGCGCGCCATCCTCTCCTCCGACCTCGGACTGAACCCCAACAACGACGGGCGTAGCATTCGCCTCATCCTGCCCCCCCTCACCGAGGAACGCCGCCGCGAATTGGTCAAACTCGTGCACCACCGCGTTGAAGAGGCCCGTGTCGCCATCCGCAACGTCCGCCGTGATGTCATCAAGGACTTGAAAGAATACGAGCACGAAAAGATGATTTCCGAGGATGAGCGCAAGCGCGCCGAGGATGAAGTGGACGAACTGACCAAAAAGTACATTTCCAAAGCCGAAGAAGCGGGAGAGCGCAAAGAACAAGAAATTATGGAGGTATAACTTGGCCTCCAAAGCCGACAACAAACCTACCGAGTTAGACCCATCGTGGGAAATTCCCGTGCATGTGGGCATCATCATGGACGGCAACGGGCGTTGGGCGCGGGCGCGCGGCCTCAACCGCCTTGCCGGACACCGCGCCGGCACCGAAAACCTGCGCCGCATCGTCCGCGCCTGCGCCGATTTCGGCATCAAATACCTCACCGTCTTCGCCTTTTCTACCGAAAACTGGGCCCGCCCCAAAGAAGAAGTGGACGGGCTTATGGAAATCATGGAAGAATTCATTGACAAGGAAATTGACGAATTGGATGCCGAGGGGGTACAAATCAGGCATGTGGGCAAGTTGGACGGCATCCCCGAAAGGCTGAAGGCGAAGATAAAAATGTCCATTGAGCGCACCCGCCATAACAATCGGCTTGTGCTGAGCGTGGCGTTCAACTACGGCGGGCGCGACGAAATCGTGCAAGCGGTGCGCAAAATTGTCGCCGAAGGCATCCCGCCGGATGAAATCACCGAAGAAACCATCGCCAACCACCTTTACACCGCCGGAATGCCCGACCCCGATTTGGTAATCCGCACCTCGGGCGAAATCCGCATCAGCAACTTTTTGCTGTGGCAGTCCGCCTACGCCGAATGGTATTTCACGCCGCGGTTTTGGCCTGATTTCGGGCGCGAGGACCTAATCGCCGCCATAGCCGACTACAACCGCCGCGAGCGCCGTTTTGGGCGGGTGCTGGACGCGGATTAAGGCACTGTTCTTTTACGGAGGGGTTTTATGCTCAAGCAAAGAGTTCTTGTCGCCGCCTTGCTCCTTCCTGTGGGGATTTGGCTCATCTTCCTCGGCGGCATTTTCTACCTCTTGGTTGTCGCCTTTTTCATGGTGGCGGCGGTGTGGGAATATGCGGGCTTGTTCGCCGCGTTGGGACGGCAGCCAGCGCGTTGGCTGATGGTTTTGGGGGCGTTGGCGTTCATTGTTGCCCGTTTTGTCGCCTCTTTTCGGCTGGACGCGCACGTGCTCGCGGCAGTTACGCTCATCACACTGCTCTACCACATGCTTGAATATGAGCGTGGAGCGCCCGAAAGCGCCACCGACTTTGCCATTTCCCTCAGTGGGATGGTGTACGTGGGCTTTGTGGGCGCTTACATGGTTTCGCTGCGCCAACTCCCCGATGGCGCATGGTGGGTTTTGCTTGCCTTGCCGGTCATCTGGCTCGCCGATAGCGGCGCTTATTTTGCGGGTCTGGCTTGGGGCCAACGCAAACTCAGCCCTCGCCTCAGCCCCAAGAAAACTTGGGAAGGCTACCTTGCAGGCGTGGTTGCTGGTACGCTGACCGGCGCGCTTTTGGCCTTCGTTTACCCGCAGATAGCAGGACGGGCTCTCGCCCACATGACCGTGCTCAACGGCACAATTTTGGGGGCGCTTATCAGCACCATTGCTCCTTTGGGAGACCTTGCCGAAAGCCTTTTCAAACGTCAGGCGGGGGTAAAGGACTCGGGGCGCTTGCTTCCGGGGCACGGAGGGGCGTTTGACCGCATTGATTCGTGGCTCTGGGCAGGGATAATAGCCTTTTACTTCTTGCGCTTGGTGGCGTAAACACTCCCCAATCAAGGAGGAACTAATGGCAGAATATAAAACCACTCCCACCCGCAACCTTGCTCTGGAACTGGTGCGGGTGACTGAAGCCGCGGCAATGGCCGCTGGCCGCTTTATGGGGCGCGGCGACAAAATTGCCGCCGACCAAGCCGCCGTTGACGCCATGCGCCTGATGCTCAACTTCATTGAAATGGACGGCGTCATTGTCATCGGCGAAGGCGAAAAAGACGAAGCCCCCATGCTTTACAACGGCGAGCATGTCGGCACTGGCTCGCCGCCGCAGACCGATTTGGCGGTTGACCCAATTGACGGTACACGACCAGTTGCTTTTGGCCTGCCCAACGCCATTGCAACTGTGGCGGTTGCGCCGCGCGGCACCATGTTTGACCCCGGCCCCTTCGTTTACATGCACAAAATCGCCGTCGGGCCGGAGGCTAAAGGCAAAATTGACATTGAAGCGCCGGTTGAGGTGAACTTGCGCGCCATCGCCAAGGCCAAGGGCAAAGACCTGCGCGACCTGACCGCGGTCATCCTTGACCGCCCGCGCCACAAAGATTTGGTCGCCGAGGTGCGCCGCTTGGGCGTCCGCATTCGGCTGATACCCGATGGCGACGTTGCCGGCGCGCTGATGACCGCTTGGCCCGACTCGGGCATTGACGTCCTGCTGGGCATCGGCGGCACGCCCGAAGGTGTGCTCGCGGCTTGCGCCCTGCGGGCTATGGGCGGCGAAATTCAGGGCAAACTTTACGCCCGCAACGAAGACGAACTCCGCCGCGGCCGAGAAATGGGCTACGATTTCAACAAAGTCCTCACAATGGACGACCTCGTGAATTCAGACGATGTGTTCTTTGCCGCCACCGGCATCACAAACGGCGAACTGCTGGAAGGCGTGAAGTACATGGGCAACGGCATCCGCACGCACAGCCTTGTGGTGCGTGGCCTCACGGGCACGGTACGCGAAATCATCGCCACCCACCGTCCCGAAAAACTTGAGCGCATCAGCGCGGTGAAATACTGAGTTTTGTGGCCGTTCAGCCTTGAGTAAGGAGCAACCACAGAAGACACAGATTTTCACCAATTGAAGAAGAAAACCACAGAGGACACAGAAATTTACAGAGAACACAGAAAAAATCTGTGCTAATCTGTGTAGTCTGTGGTTTTCATCCACCGATTGACACAGATTTACGCCGATTGAAGAAGAAACCACAGAGGACACAGAAATTTACAGAGAACACAGAAATTTTCTCTTTGCGTTCTTTGCTTTCTCTGCGCCTCTGCGTTAACCTTGGCGTCCTTTGTGCCCTTGGCGCCCTTGGCGTTCTCATCCACAGATTGACACAGATTTTCACCGATTGGGTTGTTGAAACCGCAGATTTCGCAGAAAAATCTGTGCTAATCTGTGTAATCTGTGGTTTTCATCCTTGACGTCCTTGGCGTTACTATCTCAACGCGAGGAGGAACAAAATGGGAGAATACACCACAATTTTGACCGAGACGCGCGGCAAAGTTGGCCTTATCCGCCTGAACCGCCCGCGCGCCTACAACGCCCTCAACAGCACGCTGATGAGCGAACTCACCGCTGCGCTTGCCGAATACGACGCCGACCCCAACATCGGCGCAATTGTCATTACCGGCAATGAAAAGGTGTTTGCCGCCGGCGCCGACATCAAAGAAATGTCGGAAGCCACTCCGGTTGACATGCTGACCAGCGGCTACATAGACCTGTTTGACCGGATCCGCGCCGTCCGCAAGCCGATAATCGCGGCAGTTTCGGGCTGGGCGTTGGGCGGCGGCTTTGAATTGGCGATGACCTGCGACATGATAGTCGCTTCCGAAACCGCCAAGTTTGGGCAACCCGAAATCAACCTCGGAATCATCCCCGGCGCGGGCGGCACTCAGCGCCTTACCCGCACGGTTGGCAAATACATTGCGATGGAAGTGGTGCTCAACGACCGCAAACTCAGCGCCGAAGAAGCCGCGCGCTTCGGTTTGGTGAACCGCGTTGTGCCGGTGGAGCGCTACTTGGACGAGGCACTGGAATTGGCGCAACAGATAGCCGAGCGCGCCCCGATCGCCCTGCAAATTGCCAAAGAAGCCGTCAACAAGGCGTTAGAAACTTCACTGACCGAGGGCTTAGCCTACGAGCGGCGGGTGTTTTACCTGCTATTTGCCACCGAAGACCAAAAAGAAGGCATGAAAGCCTTTTTGGAAAAGCGCCCGCCGCAGTGGAGCGGCAAGTGAAGCGCGGCAAACGCTTTGCCTTTCCTGCTTGCCACCCTTGGGGGCTTAGGGTATAATTCCGCCACCCCGCCTCGGCCGCGCGGCCGGGGAGGGCTTTGTGCGCTTATTGCTCGGCCTTGCGGCCGAAATCCCGAGAAAACATGAGGTAAGAACCATGCCTAAGCGAACCTATCAACCCAAAATCCGCCACCGAGCGCGCGTGCATGGCTTTCGCGCGCGCATGGCTACGCGCGGCGGACGGCTGGTGCTCAAACGCCGCCGTCTCAAAGGGCGCCGTCGCTTGACCCCCAAGATGAACAACCACGTCAAGCGCATCAACTGGAAAGCCTGACGCGCCTGCTGTCTTTTGCGGCAGGAGCCAACTGCGCTGTGAATCGTGGCTTTCGCCTGCGGAAAAACACCGATTTTCAGCGGGTGCGGCGGGAAGGAAAATCCTTCGCCCACCCGCTGGTTGTGTTGTTGGTAGCCAAAAGCCCGCACGCCGAGAAAATTAGGATTGGCGTCGCGGCAAGCAAAGCGGTAGGCAAAGCCGTCGCTCGCAATCGCGCCAAGCGTCGCCTGCGCGAAATCATGCGCCCCCTTTTGCCTTACCTTCCCCGTGGCTACGATTTGGTTCTAATTGCCCGCAAGCCGATGGCGGAAGCCTCGTTTGCCGAAATAAAAAGCGCCGTTCATACGCTTTTGCGCCGCGCCGGTTTGCTCCCGCAGAATTTTGATGATGCACACCCATCCCGCCGAACACAAGATTGACCCCGGCGAACTGGATTTTTCGCTCAGACCGCCCAACCCCGAGCCGCCCCCGCTGAGCGCACTGCCGCGCACACCGCGGTACCTGCCGCGCATTGCCCTTCTGTTGCTCATCAAACTCTATCAGGCCACGTTTGCAAAAACCCTCCCCGCAAACACTTGCCGCTTTTACCCAACTTGCTCGCACTACGGATACGAAGCGATTTACAAATACGGCGTCATCAAGGGCGGCTTGATGGCAATTTGGCGGGTTTTGCGTTGCAACCCCTTCAACCCGGGCGGGTATGACCCCGTTCCGTAGCGCCTATTCCCAATCAAGGTGAAAAGAAACCAATGAAAATATCAAAACGTACTTTGCTTGCTCTCATCCTGCTCTCTGCGGCGCTATTGCTGAGCGCTTGCAGCGGCCGCTTGGGAGCCAGCAGTTGGCCCGGCGTAACCGTCGCCAAGGACAAAGGCGCTGTCTACGTTTCAGGCGGCAGAGCCGTTTTTGCACTAAACCTTGCTGATGGCAGCATCCGTTGGGCTTTTGCCGGTGCAAAGAAAGGCTTTTACGCCCCTCCCACCCTGACGGCAGATGGCAACCTTGTTGTAGGCGATTACGGCGGCATCCTTTACGAACTCACCCCCAACGGCAATGTGAAATGGCAGTTCGCCGGCGCAAAAAGCCACTATGTTGCCTCGCCGCTGGTCACCAAAGACGCCATTTTCGCCCCCAACGCCGACTACAACCTCTACGCCCTTTCGCCCGAAGGCAAACTGCTCTGGAAGTTCACCGCCAAGCAGGCGCTTTGGGGCACTCCGGCATACGACGGCAAGCGGCTTTATGTGCCTTCGTTAGACCACCATGTTTACGCCTTGGACGCGGCTACGGGCAAGGTTGAATGGGCAACCGACCTCGGCGGAGCGGTGGCTTCTCAGCCGAATTTGGTGGACGGCGTGCTTTACGTGGGCACGTTTGCCGATTCGGTAGCGGCGCTGGACGCGCAAACCGGCAAGGTGCTCTGGCGGGCTAAGACCACCGGCTGGGTGTGGAGTGCGCCGGCATACGCCGACGATACACTGTTTGTGGGCGACCTCAAAGGCGCTTTCTTTGCCTTTAGCGCCAAAGACGGCAGTGTGAAATGGAAGGTAACTCCCAACGAAGGTGGAATTGTGGGCAAACCGGCGCTGAAAGACGGAATTGTCTATTTCACCACCGAGAACGGCAAATTAGCCGCCATGACGGTTACCGGCAAACCGCAGTGGCAAATCAGCCTGCAAGGGAAACTTTACAGCCCCCCAATCCTTAGCGATGGCGAAATTTTGGTTGCTCCTTACAAAGGCGATGATTTGCTGATAGCCGTTTCGGCTGAAAATGGCTCGCAAAAATGGGCATTGCCTATAAAAACCGCCGAAAACGCGATTGGCAATTCCAAAAAGTAGGTAATTCCCCGTGCGCTGTTATGGGTGGTTTTCGGCTTGCTCTTCCCAAAAGCCGCCGTAGGGCGGCTTCGCAGGTGGCAGGTGCAGTTTCAACTGCCGCCGCTTGCGCCCGGCGACTGAAGTCACGGGCTACAAACTGCGAAGTCCACCTGCGTGGACTTATACTTGCACTGCACTGAAGCGTTTGCCCTCGCTTACAAGACGGGTAGGCAGTTACAAAAGCAGCCCCTTGGCAGCAAAATCCTCCAAACTCAGGAACGGAAACCCGATATGTGGAATACCTTTTTTGTTGACCCGATGATCAACGCCCTCCTGTGGATTTACACCGTGGCGTGGCACAACTTTGGCCTCGCGATCATCATTTTCACGGTGCTGATCCGCCTGCTCCTCTACCCGCTTACCAAACAGCAGTTGGAGGGCGCGGAGGCAATGCAGAAACTCCAGCAAAATCCGGAGTGGAAGAAAATTCAAGCCAAGTACAAAAACGACCGCGAAAAACTGGCGCAGGAGCAAATGCGGCTTTACAGGGAATTGGGCATTAACCCGTTTGCGTCGTGTTTGCCCACGCTAATTCAATTGCCAATCATTTTTGCGCTTTACTACGCGGTCATCAAGGCTTTGGCGCACGCTCCAATAGAACTAATTGACCTCAGCCGCCACATCTACCCCTTCTTCAACACCGCCGCTCTGATACCCCTCAACAGCCGCTTTTTGTGGATGGATTTAGGCCGCCCCGAATTTCTCCACATCCCCGGCATCCCGTTTGGCATCCCAACTTTGGCAATTTTAGTGGGCATCACCTCCTATTTCCAAGCAAAAGTGATGACACCGCCGAGCGGGCAGGGACAGCAAGGCGCGATGATGAGCCAAATGAGCACGATTTACATGCCCCTTTTGCTGTTCTATTTCACCCTCACCTTTGCATCAGGCCTGGGGCTGTACTTCCTCACCAGCAACATTGCCACCATAGTCCAATACGCCATGATGGGCAAGGCAGATTGGAAGAGCATGTTTTCCCTGAAAAGTTAAGCGTGTGGAAGCGCATCCCCCGGCCTCGGACATCCCAGAGAAAGCGAGGCCTTTATGCAAGAACAAGCACGCACTGTTTTGGAAGTTATTGCTCCGACTGTTGACGAAGCGGTAGCCCGTGGGTTGAATGAGTTAGGGCTGTCGTTAGACGATGTGGAAGTGGAGATTTTGGACCGCGGCGGGCGCCCGCTGTTCGGCCTTTTGGGTCGGCGGCAGGCGCGCGTTCGTTTAACCGTGAAGGCTCCCCCACAACCGGTCGTAGAGCCGCAGCCTCCGCAACCTGAGCCTGCGGAGGCAGAAGAGCCGAAGGCGCAGGCGGCGCAAGCCCCGCCGGAAGAGCAGACAAAGAAAAGGCGCTCGCGCGGTCGGCGCGGCGGGCGCCGCAACCGCCGCTCTTCGGCACGGCAGGACGCACAGCCCAAAGCCGAAGCCACCGAGGCGACCTCACACCGCGCGGCGGATGATGAGCGCGCCCTCACCGTCGCCCGCGAAACCGTAGCCGAATTGCTGGAGAAGATGGGCGTGGACGCCGAGGTCACTGCCCGCTACGGCGAAGCCGACCGCGGAAGCCGCCGCCCAATTCTGGTGGACATCACCGGCAAAGACCTCAGCATCCTCATCGGACGGCGCGCCTCCCGCCTGAACGCCCTCCAGTTCATCACCCGCTTGATTGTGGGCAAGGAACTGGGGCGCACGGTTACGATTATCGTGGATGTGGAAAACTACCGCAAGCGCCGCGAACAGCAACTCCGCCGCATGGCAAAGCGCCTTGCCGACCAAGCCGCCCGCACGGGCAGGCGCATCGCGCTTGAGCCTATGCCCGCCAACGAGCGCCGCATCATCCACATCGCCCTGCGCGACGACCCGCGCGTCACCACCCAAAGCGTCGGCACCGAGCCCAAGCGCAAAGTCACCATCATCCCCACAAACCGCAATTCATAATTCGCAACTCGCAACTCGCAACTCGCAACTCGCAATTCGCCTCTCGCCCCTCCCCCGGAGGTCGCCATGAAAGTCGTAACCACGCTTGAAGAACTGTGGGAAGCGCGCGCCCAATTGCCCGAACCAGTGGGGTTTGTGCCCACGATGGGCTATTTGCACGATGGGCATCTTTCGTTGGTGCGCTGCGCCAAGCGCGACAACCGCAGTGTTGCCGTCAGTATTTTCGTAAACCCCACCCAGTTTGGCCCCAATGAGGATTTGGAAAATTACCCTCGCGACCTTGAGCGCGACCTTTCCCTGCTTGAAGCCGAGGGCGTGGATTTAGTGTGGACCCCGACTGCGGAGGTGATGTATCCCCCCGGCTTCCAAACTTGGGTTGAGGTGGAAAAAATTACCAAATTGCTGGAGGGCAAATACCGCCCCGGCCACTTCCGTGGCGTTACCACGGTGGTTGCCAAACTGTTCAACGGCGTGCAACCCCAGCGCGCTTATTTCGGGCAAAAGGACGCCCAGCAAGCGCGCGTAATTCAACAAATGGTGCGCGACCTGAACTACCCGATTGAAATTGTGGTCTGCCCAATCCGCCGCGAGCCGGACGGGTTGGCGATGTCCAGCCGCAACACCTACCTCACCCCCGAACAGCGCAAGGCGGCGACCGTGCTTTACCGAGCCCTTACGGCGGCGAAAAAGGCGTTTGAACAGGGCGAGCGCGATGCCGACGCCCTCCGCAAAATCATGGAAGACACAATCAACGCCGAGCCGTTGGCGCGCCTGCAGTATGTTTCCTGCGCCGACCCCGACACTCTGGAAGAACTGCACGGCAAAGTTGACAAAGCCTTGCTTTCAATGGCTGTCTTTGTCGGCAAAACCCGCCTAATTGACAACATGCTCGTTGGCACGGGTAAGGAAACATTCTGAGCCTGCCCTCACCTTACTCCCGCTGCGCGCCCCCCTTTCCCCAACTTTCACCGCAACAGCACTTCAAGTTTTTGGATTACTTCTTCAACCACTTCGTCGGGCAAGTGCGCCATCACCTCGGCGTTGCGGGCGCGCCAATCCAAACTTCGCACTTGGTCGGCAAGGATGACGCCGCTCACGGGAAAGCCCTTCGGCAAGGCAACCTCAAACGGATAACCCTTGACTTTTGTGGTGATTGGGCAAAAAAGCGCCAGCCCGACCTTTGCGTTGTAAGCCGCGGGCGAAAGCACCACCGCCGGTCGCTGTCCTGCTTGCTCGTGCCCTGCTTGCGGGTTAAAAGTTAGCCATACCACATCGCCGCGGTCGGGGGCGTTGGCTACCATGCTTCCCTCCCAACCGAGCCGCCGTCGTCAATTTCTTCGTGGATGTTTTCGGGCGTAACCTTAGCGAGCAACTCTTCCAAAGTGGGTTGACGGGGAACGATTTTCACGACCAGTTTGCCCTCATTGAGCGTCATTTCAACCACAGCGTTGTTTTCCAAGCCCAGTTCGTCCGCAAACGCCTTTGGGATCCGCACGGCTAAACTGTTCCCCCATTTTTGCACTTTCGTGAGCATTGCACCACCTCCGCTTTCAGGTTTCTACAACAAAGATACGCGCTGGCGGCCAATTTGTCAAGCGGTTGATGGGAAATTGCCGCTTTGTGTTTTTCGCTTGTGGAAGGAACGGTTATGCTCCTCACAATTGACATTGGCAACACCAACATCACCTTGGGGATTTACCGCGGGCGCGAGCCCGGCCCGCGCTGGCGGCTTTCCACCGACCACAGGCGGATGCCCGATGAGTACGGCTTGCAATTCCTTGGCTTGTTGAGGCACGCGGGCATCACCCCAGCCGACCTTACGGGCGTTTGTATGGCGTCGGTTGTGCCGCCGCTGACCGAGCGCGTCGCCACCGCCTGCCGCCGCTACCTCGGGCAAGAGCCGCTGGTGGTGGAAGCGGGCGTCCGCACCGGCGTGCGCATCCGCTACGAAGACCCGCGCGCCGTCGGCGCAGACCGCATTGTGGACGCCGCGGCAGTCCGCACCCTTTACGGCGGCCCCGCCTGTGTGGTGGATTTCGGCACAGCGACCACGTTTGACGCCATTTCCAAAGAAGGCGACTACCTCGGCGGCGCGATCGCCCCCGGCATCGGCATTGCCGCGGAGGCACTTTTCATGCGCGCTGCCAAACTCCCCCGCGTGGAACTCAAGCGCCCGCCTGCCGCCATTGGGCGCAACACCGTGCATGCGATGCAATCGGGTTTGCTTTTTGGCTACGTTGGGCTGGTGGAAGGGCTGGTGGCGCGCTTCCGCCGCGAACTCGGCGCGGAAATGAAAGTGATTGCCACCGGCGGGCTTGCCGAGGCCATAGCGCAGGAGACTGAAGTCATTGACATCATCAACCCTTGGCTCACGCTTGACGGCCTGGCGATAATTTGGGAACTCAACCGCTCTGGGCAACAAGAAGCCTGAAAACAAAAACGCAGGCGTTTTCACACCGCCTGCGTTTTGTTGTTTGTAGACTTTTGGGTCAGAGCATCCCTTTTCCGCGCAAAAATTCATCAAACGCCGCGAACAGGTTTTCCATATCGCTCATTTGCAATTCGCCCATGTGGGCAATGCGGAAGGTTTTACCTTTGAGCGGGCCATAGCCGTTGGCAATCCGCATATCCCGCTTGAGCAGGAAGGCGTTGAGTTCGTTCACGTCAATGCCATGTTCGTTTTTGATGGCGGTCACGGTTTTGGAACGATAGCCTTCGGCGGCGAAAAGTTGAAAGCCACGCTCAATTGCCCATTCGCGGGTGCGCTTGGCCATCGCTAAATGGCGTGCAAAGCGCGCTTCCAACCCTTCGGCGAGGATGCGGTCTAACTGGTAGTCCAGCGCATAAACGAGGGAAACCGCTGGCGTGGCAGGGGTTGAATCCTTGAGGCGGTGCTTTTCAAGGCGGACAAAGTCAAAGTACCAACCGCGATTGGGCACTTCCTTTGCGCGCTCCATCGCTCGCTCGTTCACCGCACCCAGCGCCAGCCCGGGCGGAAGGGCAAGCGCTTTCTGCGATGAAGTAAGCACCATATCCAGCCCCCAAGCGTCCATCTCAATTTTTACGCCGCCGAGCGACGAAACTGCGTCCACACAGATGAGCGTATCGGGGCTCACTTCGTGAACGGCCGCGGCCACCTCTTGAATTGGGTTTTCAAGCCCAACCGAGGTTTCGTTGTGGACGATTGTAATGATTTCGTAGTGGTCTTTTTTGAGGGCATCGGCCACCACCTCGGCGGTGATGGGTTTTCCCCATTCAACTTCAAGGCGGGTTACATCTTTGCCATTGGTCTCGGCAACTTCAGCCCAGCGTTTGCCGAACGCGCCGTTGATGCAAGCAAGCACTTTGGAGCGGGCTAAGTTGCGCACCGCGGCCTCTTGCAAGCCCGTGCCTGAAGAGGCAGTGATGAATACGCGGTGTTCGGTCAAAAAAAGTTTGCGCGCTTTTTTCTCTGCCCGATGGAAAATTTCTTCAAATTCGGGTGAACGGTGGGGGAGTATCGGCCGCGCTTGTGCTTGGAGCACGTCTTCTGCCACATCAACAGGGCCGGGGACGAACATTGGTGCCATAGGGATACCTCCAGAGTGGGAAGTTGGACAGGGGAATTGTACCACCTTGAGGGCGGTGCTTAGCGTTTATGGTGAGGCGTTGGGGGTTGGGGTTGCAAGCAGGGCAAGGTAGTTGGATACCGCCCAACCAAAACGCTTTTTGTCCTTGACCGATACCATTTTCCACCATGTGTAGCCGTCTTTTTCCACGGGGCCGTCTATCACGCGGAAAACTTCGTTTTCTCTGCCCAAAAAGACAATCGGCGCTTTCAGCCCCGGCTCGGTGCGGAAGCGTAGCCCATCGCCGCCGGTGCCGCGCACCTGCACCGTTGCGCCAATTTTTATCACGCCGCTTTGAGGCTGAGGCGGGGGAAGGGCGGTCGGCGTGTCGGTCGGCGTGGGGG
>JALVVL010000035.1 GCA_027023425.1 Anaerolineales bacterium | reverse complement strand
CTTGAATGCAATGCTGGCACACAAACAAGTCTGGCAAATTCCAGAGCGAAAATCAGAGGCTGACCCTGCTCGGGATTCTGCGCCTCTACCCGTTGCTTGACAAGTAACACAGTTACTCTGTGGTTTTTATCCACTAATCAAGGAACCCACTATGCCGGAATGGATTGTCCTCGGCTCGGCGCACGCCCTGCCCAGCCCCGACCATGCCAACACCCATTTCCTCCTCCACTCAGAAGAACGGGCGTTGCTGATTGACGCGCCCTGCAATGTGGAGCAGCAGTTGCACCGCGCGGGCGTGCCCCTCCTCAGCATCACCGACCTGCTCCTCACCCACTTCCACCCCGACCATGTGGCAGGAGTCCCCCAATTTTTGATGGATAGTTGGCTCGCGGGGCGCGCCGCCCCACTCCACCTTTACGCCAACCAAGACGTGCTTGACCGCCTCCAAACCATGATGTCGCTCTACCGCTGGGAAGATTGGCCTGATTTCTTCCCGATTGAATACCACAAAATCCCCCAGCAACACCTCAGCACAGTGATGGAAATTTCGGCGTGGAAGGTACAGACTTCGCCCGTCAAGCACACGGTGCCCACAATCGGCTTGCGGATAACCTTCGCCGATGGCACGGTGCTGGCTTATTCCTCCGACACAGCCCCCTGCAAAGCAACGGTTGAACTGGCGCGCGACGCCGATTACCTCTTCCACGAAGCCTCGGGCGAGATGGACGGGCATTCCTCAGCCGCCCAAGCAGGCGAAATCGCCGCACTTGCCGGAGCCAAGCGGCTTTATTTAGTGCATACCGACCCGCGCGAACGCCCATTCCTCAAAGCCGAGGCACAAAAGACCTTCAGCGGCAAGGTGGTAGTTGCCGAAGATTTGATGCGGCTTGAGGTCGGCAAATGAAAAAAAGCACCTTGCCGCCCGCGTTGCTTTTGCCGTTGACGGCCGCGCTCGGCAGTTATGCACTTGGCTTAGGCGTTTTGCACTACTTGGGCAAGCACATCCACGCAGGCGTTGCCCTGCAGGGTTTGCTCTGGGTTTGGCTCATTCTCGGAGCGACCTACACCCTCACCTTAGCATTTGAGAAAAAAACGCCCGCCGACCGCCAACGGCTGTTGCTTGCCGCGTTTGCCCTGCTTGCCGCCGCGGCGGTGATAACAACGTGGCTTCACTGGCAGAAGGCGCTCAATCTCCCCGCGGCGCTCATCCAACTCACGCTCGTGTTGCTCGGAGTGGCTTACAGCACTCCGCCAATGCGCTGGCGCTACGGCGGCTACGGCGAGGCAGTCCACGCCGCGGCGATCACCCTCTTTCCCCCTGCGCTGGCTTACCTGCTCCAGCAAAATTCCCTCCACCGCTTTGTGGGGATGCTTTCCCTGCCGCTGTTCTTCACCTACTTTGCCGCCCTGCTGGCATGGGAATTTCCCAATTACCTCGCCGACCTCAAAGCCGAAAGGCGCACCATCCTCACAAGGCTTGACTGGCGCTTGACTATGCGCCTGCACAACCTTGCCCTGCTCATCGCGTTTCTCTTGCTCGCGCTGGATGTGCCACTGGGCGTTCCGTGGGAACTGGTCGCGCCGTGCGGCATCACATTCGTCGCGGCGGCGCTTCAGGTTTGGGCGTTTGAGCGGATTGCCGCGGGCGCCCATCCCCTCTGGAAATGGATTCGCCTCAACGCCGCTCTGATTTACGGACTCACCACATACTTGCTCGTTTTCACGCTGTGGAAGGTGTAAATGCCCGAATTTCTCTACCTCCTCCCCCCAAAAGAAGCCGCGCAAACGTGGCTTGAGCGCGTCATCCACCGCACCGAAGCCGAAACCATCCCCAGCGCAGAGGCATTGGGAAGGGTAACGGCGGAGGACGTGCTCGCCCCCCATCCCATGCCGCCCTTTGACCGCTCGGGGGTGGACGGCTATGCCGTGCGCGCCGCCGACACCTACGGCGCAAGCGAAAGCCTGCCCGCCTACTTGGAAATTGTGGGCGAAGTGCCGATGGGCGCGCCGCCCAAATTCCGCATCGGCGCAGGGCAGGCGGCACTCATCCACACCGGCGGTATGCTCCCCGAAGGCGCAGACGCCGTGGTGATGCTGGAATACACCCAGCGGAGCCGTGAAGATGAGGTTGAGGTGCTCAAAGCCGTTTCCAAGGGCGAAGAGGTCATCATCAAGGGCGAAGACCTCGCCGAAGGCGCGGTTGTCATTCCCCGCGGGGCGCGGCTACGTGCGGCGGAAATAGGCGGCTTGATGGCGCTGGGGATTTTGGAGGTAAAAGTAGCGCGCCGCGCTGTGGTGGGCATTATCGCCACTGGCGACGAGGTGGTGCCGCCATCGGCGACGCCAGCCGCGGGGCAAGTGCGCGACATCAACTCCTACACCTTAGCCGCCGAAGTGCAGCGCGGCGGCGGAGTACCGCGGCAATACGGCATTGTGCCCGACGACCCAAAGGCGCTCGCCGAAACCGTCGGGCGCGCCCTCAACGAATGCGACATGGTGGTCGTCACCGCCGGTTCATCCGCCAGCACGCGCGACATGACCGCCGACGTGCTTGATTCTTACGGCCCGCCCGGCGTGCTGGTTCACGGCGTCAACACCAAACCCGGACGCCCAACCATCCTCGCCGTTACCGCTGCGGGCAAACCGTTAGTGGGCTTGCCCGGCAACCCCGTCAGCGCCCTTGTCAACATGGACTTGTTCGTCATTCCGGCGCTTGACCGGCTGCATGGCTTGCAAATCCGGCGTCCAAAGCCCACGCTCAAAGCCCGCCTCACCATCAACTTGCCGTCCGCGGCGGGAAGGGAAGACTGGTGGCCTGTGCGCCTGCGCCAAACCGATGAAGGCTGGGAAGCCGACCCGATTTTTTACAAGAGCAACCTGATTTTCTCGTTGGTGCGCGCCGATGGCTTGCTCAAAGTGCCAGCCGACGCCACCGGCCTGCCAGCGGGGGCAATCGCCGAAGTGCGGCTGTTGTAACGACGAAAAAGCGGGGCATAAAGCCCCGCACTTGGACAGGCAATTGACGAAAAGCGGCTTTTGTGGGGAATTTCAGCCGAAAATCCGCTTGCGCCATTTGGCATAGCGCGACGCCAATGTTACCCACGGCGGGGAAATTTTGCCCTCCACACGGGCTTGGCGAAGGGCATCGCGCAACCCATCGGCGTCGGGCTCAAACGGCGGGAGCACGACCACAGCGCGCCCAATTTCCGCGGCGGTGTGTGCATCCGAGCCGGCGATTACGGGCAAACCGTGCCGGGTGGCAAACTCGGCGGCGCGGCGGTTGGCGCGCGCCGAAAAACAGCGCGCGTTGAAACCTTCCACCGCGTCCAAAAGCGGCGCAATGCGCTCCAAGACCTCAAGCGACCAATGCCCCTTGCGGCGGGTGTCAAACGGGTGAGCCGCGGCCACAAAAGCCCCCTGCTCCCGCAGAAGTTCTATCGTTTCCTCAGGCGACAGCCCCGCAGGCACCCCTTCCCGCAAAAAATACGCCAGCAGTTCGCCCTCGGTGGTCATCACCTCCTCGCCCACAATCACAAAATCGGGCGCGAGGCGGCGGGCTTCCAGTGCGCCCGCAACTGTGTTGTGGTCGGTAATCACCAAGCGCGCAAGGTCGCGCTCGCGGGCGGCGCGGATGGCGCTTTCCAACTGCGTGAGGCTATCGGGCGAAAAACGGGTGTGAACGTGAAAATCAAGCCGCCACATGGGGGCAATTCTATCACTCTCAGGGTACAATAGGGGAAGTCGGAAATCCGGGATTCGGGAATTCGGGATTCGGTAGTTAGGAACAGGAGCGTTTTTATGGTCATTTTAGGCACTTGGCACGGCAACCGGATAACCATCAGCGTGCGCGAGCGTGAGCGAAGCCTCACGGTGAGCACGATTTGGGAAGGGCATTTGCTGACCGCGGCTTACGAAGGCGGCGGGCGGCCGCGCACGTTCATCACGCAGGGCACGGTGTACCGCCGTTCGCTGGATGGGCGCATGTTGGCAAAGTGGCGCGAGGGGGGACGTCGCCAGCGGCGTTGGCTTTCGCAGGATGAGGCATTGGAAATTGAGGCGCGCGGCCGCGCCCTTTTGCAAGCGGTTTATGCCGACATCCAAAGCGGCGCTCTGCGCGGCAACGCCGAACTTCCGCCGTTGGGGCACACCCTCTTTCGGCGCGCCATCGCTTGGGATGAGGAAAAGTCGCGCGCCGACGCCAACCGCTACCGCCAAATCTACCTCCCTATCGGCATCCTGCCGCCTGACCAATACAGCGCCATCGTGTTGCAGGCAACCTTGGGGTGCTCGTTCAACACCTGTACCTTTTGCACCTTTTACCGCGACCGCCCCTTCCGCATCAAATCGCCCGAAGAATTTCGCCAACACGCCGAAGCCGTCAAAGATTTCATCGGCGAAGGCATCTACCTGCGGCAAGGCATCTTTTTGGGCGATGCCAACGCGCTCGTAATCCCCATGAAGCGCCTGGTGCCGATAATGGAAATTGCCAACGAGGTCTTTCCTTCCCCGTGGGGAAGCATCGGGCGCAAAAGCGACCGCGCCGCCGTCCATCTCAAAACCCACACCGGCGCTTGGGGCGGAATTTACGCATTTTTGGACGGCTTCAGCGGCGAGAAGAAAAGCCCTGATGACTATGCGAAGTTAGCCGCTTTGGGGCTAAAGCGGGTTTACATAGGCATGGAAAGTGGGCACGCACCGCTCCTCCATTTCCTCCACAAACCCGGCGAGCCCGAAGATGTGCTCCACACGGTCAAGGCGATGAAGGCAGGCGGCGTCGCGGTTGGCGTGATTGTGCTCATCGGCGCAGGCGGGCACTTTTACGCCAAGGCGCACGTCCGCGACACCATCGCTCTCATCAACCAAATGCCGCTTGATAGCCGCGACATCATCTACTTCTCCGAACTGGTGGTGACGGAAGACATGCCCTACGCCCGCGATGCCGCCGCCGCAGACCTAAAACCCCTTACCCACGAAGAATGCGTTGAACAAGAGCGCGCTATCCGCGCCGGTTTGCGCTTTGGTGAAAGCAAGCCCCTCATCAGCCGCTACGACATCCGCGAATTCGTCTACTGACGCCGCCTGATTGACTAACAAAACTTTGGCCGTTTACCAAATCTCTCCTATCCCCCGATGAGCCTCGCTAGCGCTCGGCTCATCTGCCCCCTTCCCTCCCTTACTAAGGGAGGGAAGGGGGCGGCTACGGTGGCGCAATAGCGTCGCCGTAGCGGGGGTAGGGAGAGATCAAGCCCCAAAAGTGATGCAGGGAGATTTGTCAGTCAACCACTGACGCCGCACAACGAGGTAAACCATGCACATCGCAACCGCAGAGAGCCTTGAATTTCAACAAAAGCGCATTGAAAAGGCACTGGAGGAAGGGCGCACATCCGAAGCCATCGCAATTTGGCTGAACTTGCACCCTGCCGACCGCGCGGAGGTCTTCCAAAGGCTGGATGAAGAGCACCAGCACGCCCTCATCACCAATCTGGACGTTGCCTCCATCGCCGACCTGCTGGAAGAATTGGACGATGAAGAAGCCGCGGAGGCAGCGGAAGAAATTCCAACCGACAAGTTGGCGGACGTGCTGGATGAAATGGAGCCGGACGAAGCCGCCGACCTGTTGGGCGACCTGCCGCCCGAGCAGGCGCGCGAGGCATTGGCCGAAATGGAGGACGCCGACGAGGTGCGCCCT
Organism: Anaerolineales bacterium; assembly: GCA_027023425.1. GTDB lineage: Bacteria > Chloroflexota > Anaerolineae > Anaerolineales > DRMV01 > JALUBW01. The sequence continues at coordinate 21,083 of JALVVL010000035.1, read as the reverse complement.
CTGCTCGGTTACCCCGATGAAAGCGCCGGCGGCTTGATGACCACAACCTACATCGCGCTCCGTCGGCAGACCACCGCCGCGCAGGCGATTGAATTTCTGCGTCAGGTCAGCGACCGCACCGAAATTCCGTTCTACATTTTCGTGGTGGACAAAGAACGCCGCTTGGTCGGAGTGGTTGACCTGCGCGACCTGCTCGCCGTCCCGCCCGATACCGTGATGGAAGACATCATGGATCCCGATGTGATTTATGTAACGGCGGGCACCGACCAAGAAAAAGTGGCGCACATCATGGCAAAATACGACCTCGCGGCAATTCCGGTGGTTGATTCCAAGCGGCGGCTCATCGGTGTAATCACCTACGACGACATTGTGGACGTGCTGGAAGAGGAAGCCACCGAAGACATCTACCACTTAGCCAGCGTTTCGGATGAAGACATTGACCCCGAAAGCCCGTTGATAGAGCAGTTGAAAGGGCGGCTGCCGTGGCTTTACTTGAACACGCTCACGGCACTGTTCGCTTCGTGGGTGATCAGCCACTTTGAAAACATCATAGCGCAAGCGGCAGTGCTGGCGCTTTTTCAATCGGTGGTGGCAGGGCAAGGCGGCAACGCCGCGAGCCAAAACGTCGCTATGACGGTGCGGGCAATCGCGCTGGGCAAACTTTCGCCAAAAGCGTTGGTGCGCGTGCTGATAAAGCAATTCTTTGCCGGACTGCTTTTGGGCATTTTAGTCGGCTCGGTTGTGGGCATAGGCGTGTATTTTTGGCGCGGCAACCTCTACCTCAGCCTCGTGCTTGGGCTGGCACTGGTCGGCAACCTCAGCGTAGGCTCGGTTGTCGGGGTGTTAGTGCCTTTGGCCCTGCAAGCCATTGGCGTTGACCCCGCTCTTGCGTCCTCAATTTTGGTAACCGCCGTAACTGACTCCAGCGGCTTTTTCATCTTCCTCACCCTTGCTTCGCACTTTTTGAGCAAAATCATTGGTGCGTGAAAATTTATGATTAGCGATTTAGGATTAGCGGCTCGCAAATCGCTAATCGCTAATCGCAAATCGCAATTCGCAACTCGCCAATCCCTCAGGAGGCAACCATGAAACTCAAAGGCAAACGCGTAGGGGTGTTCGTAGAAGAAGGCTACGAAGACCTTGAATTTTGGGTGCCGGTGATGCGCTTACGTGAGGAAGGCGCGGATGTGGTAATCATCGGCACGGGCAGGCAAGCCGTGTTTCGCGGCAAACACTGCCTTGAAGCCAAGCCCGATGTTACCGCCGCCGAGGTGAACGCCGACGAACTGGACGGGCTGGTCGTTCCCGGCGGGTGGGGGCCGGACAAACTGCGCCGCGATGAGCATGTGTTGGCGTTGGTGCGCGCAATGGAAGCACAGGGCAAAATCATCGCCAGCATTTGCCACGGCGGCTGGGTGCTGGCTTCGGCAGGGGTAGTGCGCGGGCGCAAAGCCACCGGCTCGCGCGGCATCCGCGACGACATGGTGAACGCCGGTGCAGAATGGGTTGACGCCCCCGCCTTCCGCGATGGCAACCATGTTTGGGGGCGCGTTGTCGCCGACATCCCGGCCTTTTGCCGCGAACTGGTGGCGGCGCTGGCAGAAGCGTAACCCGTGGGGACACGGCAGCGGCTGTGTCCTCGCAAAACGAAACGGGAGAAAAGCCAATGGCATCATCTTCCACTTCTTTGCGTCGCAAACTAATGCGTCACCTCCAGCACGGCGATGTGCTGTGGTGGGCGTTGCTGCTCCTTTCGGCAGTGGTCGTGGTAGTGCTGGTGCTGTGGATTGCATGGCAATTGTGGGTGCAATCGGCGCCGTCGCGCCATGCCTTCGGCTGGGATTTCATCTGGCCTTGGGTCAAATCGGTCTGGAACCCCGCTCTGGACAAATTCCAAGCGTGGCCTGCAATCTACGGCTCGCTCATCACGGCGACAATTGCGTTAGTGCTGGCTGTGCCTTTAGCGTTGGGCATAGCCATTTTTCTTTCAGAACTCGCCCCCGCGTGGCTGCGCGCCCCGCTCAACTACATGGTGGAAATGTTAGCCGCCATCCCAAGCGTGGTTTATGGCTTGTGGGGAATTTACGTCTTCCTGCCGTTAGTGGTTGTGCCCATCGGCAAAGCGTTAGAGCCGTTAGGCAGTGTGCCCGGCATCGGCATTTTCTTCAAGGGGCCGGTGCCCGCATCGGGCTTTACGCGGCTCGGCGCGGCGCTGGTGCTTGTCATCATGATTCTGCCAACCATAGCCGCCGTGAGCCGCGATGTACTACAAGCCGTGCCGCGTAGCCAGCGCGAAGCCGCAATGGCGTTAGGCGCAACCCAATGGGAAACCGTCTGGAAAGTGCTCATTCCCTACGGGCAAAGCGGCATTTTGGGCGCGGTCATCTTGGGTTTTGGGCGCGCCATTGGCGAAACAATGGCAGTCACGATGGTCATCGGCAACAGCGCGGGCGGGGGCTATTCCATCCTCAAGCCCGGCTACACAATGGCGAGCATCATCGCAAACGAATTTGCCGAAGCGGTGAGCGAAATGCACACCTCGGCGCTGATGGAAATTGGCTTGGTGCTGTTTGCCATCACGCTCCTGCTCAACGCGTTTGCCCGCTGGCTGGTGGTGAACCGCACCATCAAGCGCGCATAAAAGCGAGGTTGCCATGCAAAGCATTTACGAACACGTGGACTTGCAGAGCAACTACCGCCGCCGCAAAATTGTGAACAAAATTATGCTCACGCTTACCGGCTTGACGGTGGCATTGGCGGTTGTGCCGTTAGTGTGGATTACGGTCTATGTCCTCCTGCAAGGTGGCAAATACCTAAACCTTGACTTTTTCATCCACTTGCCCGCGCCGATGGGCATGACCGGCGGCGGAGTGCTGAATGCCATTGAAGGCAGTGCCGTGATGGTGCTGTTGGCATCGGTCATCGCCATACCGCTGGCGCTGTTGGGGGCGTTTTACCTGCTTGCCAAGCCGAGCACCGCCCTCGCTCACGCCCTCCGGTTTAGCACCGACATGTTGGCAGGCACGCCTTCCATCGTCATTGGCTTGTTCGGCTACGCCGTCATTGTGGCGGTGCAAAAGCACTTTTCGGCGTTTGCAGGCGGCGTGGTGTTAGCCATCATCATGCTGCCGGTTGTGCTCCGTTCCGCCGAGGAAATGCTCAAACTTGTGCCAAGGGAAATGCGGGAAGGGGCGCTGGCGATGGGCGCGCCGGAATGGTTGGCCGCGCTCAAAGTGGTGTTGCCCGCCGCGGCTGAAGGCATCATCACCGGCATTATGTTAGGCATTGCCCGCGCCGTCGGCGAAACCGCGCCTCTGCTATTCACCGCCCTGGGCAACGACAATTACGAAATCGGCAAAATCATTTCAGATGGCCTGCGCTACCACCAGAGCATCGGCAAAATCATCGGCACGATTTTTGCCCAGCCCGCCGACGCCCTGCCGCTCACGCTGTGGAAATACGCCCAGCAGCCATATCAGGAACGCGTCCATCAGGCTTGGGCGGTTGCGTTTGTGCTGATGCTGTTCGTGCTTGGGTTGAACATCGTTGCCCGTGCATGGATGGCGCACCGCCGCCGGAAACTGTTTGGGTAAATAAAAACCACAGATTACACAGATTAGCGCAGATTTTTTCCTGCGGAATCGGCATAATCTGTGGTTTCAACCATCCAATCAGTGTAAATCTGTGTAAATCGGTGGATAAGCACGCCAAGGGCGCCAAGGATGAACGCGGAGACGCAGAGAAACGCAGAGGCGCAGAGAGCGCAAAGAGGTTAACGCCAAGGACACAGAGGACGCCAAGGAAAAAATTTTTTTCTGTGCTCTCTGTAAATTTCTGTGTTTTCTGTGGTTTTCAATCGGTGTAAATCTGTGTCAATCGGTGGATAAGCACGCCAAGGACGCCAAGGACACAGAGGACGCCAAGAAAAATTTTTCTGTGTTCTCTGTAAACTTCTATGTTTTCTGTGGTTTCTTTTCTTCAATCGGTGAAAATCTGTGCCAATCTGTGGACACGAAACCTCACGGCAACTTTGGAGGAAACGCCCATGCAACCTCAACTCAACATTACCGAACCCACCCGCGCCGCCGCGACCGCTACCGACCTCAAAATGGAAACCCGTGGCCTCTCGGTTTACTACAAAAACTTCCGCGCCATCAAAGAAATCAACCTGCCGGTTTATGAAAACCGCGTACTCGCCATCATCGGCCCCTCCGGATGCGGCAAATCCACCCTGTTGCGCGCCCTCAACCGCATGAACGACCTCGTCCCCGGCGCTCGCGTTGAAGGCGAAGTTTTGCTGGACGGCGAAAACATCTACGCCCCGGGCCAAGATGTAGTGGACATCCGCCGTCGCGTGGGCATGGTTTTCCAGCGCCCTAACCCCTTCCCGATGAGCGTGTACGACAACGTGGCGTTTGGGCCGCGCCTGCTGGGCATCCGCAAAAAGTCGGTGCTGGACGAAATCGTGGAGCGAAGCCTGCGCGCCGCCGCCCTTTGGGAACACGTGCAGGACAAACTCGGCCAATCCGGCATGGCGCTTTCGGGTGGACAACAACAGCGCCTCTGCATCGCTCGCGCCATCGCAATGGAGCCCGAAGTTATCCTGATGGACGAACCGACCTCGGCGCTTGACCCAATGGCAACGCTCACCATTGAAGACCTCATCCAGCGCCTCAAAGAAAATTTCACCATCGTAATAGTTACCCACAACATGCAACAAGCGGCGCGCATTTCCGACTTCACCGCTTTCCTGAGCATGGACGAAGACCGCGCCGGCTACCTTGTTGAATTTGGCCCCACCGTTGAAGTGTTCACTAACCCGAAGGAAAAACTCACCGAAGATTACATCACCGGTCGCTTTGGATAAGTAAGGAGGAACCATGCCACGCACCGTTTTGGAAACTGAACTCAAAAACTTGAAATCGGAAGTGCTTGAACTCGGCCAGCGCGTCGGCGAGGCAATGCTAAATTCCATTGAAGCATTGAAGCACCGCGACGTGGAAGCCGCGCGCAAAATCATGGAAGACGACAAGAAAATCAACGAGGCGCGGTTTGAAATTGAGCGCGCCACGCTCATCGTCATCGCCACCCAACAGCCCCTTGCCCACGACCTGCGCCTGCTGGCTTCAATTTTGGACATCGCAGGCGAACTGGAGCGCATGGGCGACTATGCGAAAGGCATCGCCAAAATCAATATCCTGATGGGCGACAAGCCACTTCTCAAGCCCCTCATTGACCTTCCCCGCATGGCGGAAATTGCTACCGACATGCTGCGGCAGTCGTTGGTGGCGTTCAACAACGACGACGCCGAAACCGCGCGCCAAATCCCCCAGCGCGATGAAGAAGTTGACGCCCTCTACAACCAAATCTACCGTGAACTGATAACCTTCATGATTCAAGACCCCAAAACCATTGACCAAGCGAACTACCTACTCTGGGCGGCGCACAACGTTGAGCGAATGGCGGACCGCGTCACCAACATCTGCGAGCGCGTCATCTTCACCGCCACGGGTGAAATTGTAGAACTGGCGTAAAGGCGTGGGGCGTTGAGTAATTAAGTTGTTAGGTCGTTAGGTCGTTGGGTCGTTGGGTCGTTAGGTCGTTGGGTCGTTAGGTCGTTGGGTCGTGAAGTCGTTGGGTAGTTGGGTCGTTACAACCGTTACAACGGTCACAAACGAAAAAGAGGAAATTATGCCCGATAATGAAAAATATCCCGTCCCCACAGCGCCGGAAGAACAGCCGCCGATCGGGCTTCCACCGCGTGAAGAGCGTGTGCGCATCTACTTACCCGCGCGCCACAACCCCAAACTCCGGCGCGTGCTTGAAGCCGTGCAAGCCGATGATGAACTTTACGGGCTTTGGCACGCCCAAAATGTGAACGCCGTTACGCGCCTCGGCATGTCCGACCACGGGCCAGTGCATGTGCAAATTGTCGCTAACCTCGCACTGCACCTTTTGCGCACGCTGGTAAAGCACGGCGTAACGCCGTCATCGGTCAAAGACCACGGCATGACCCAAGACGACGCGGAAGTGATCGTTTCGCTTGCAGCGCTCCTTCACGATATTGGCATGAGCATTCATCGCATCAACCACGAGGAATACAGCCTCATCATCGCCGACCGCAAACTGCCTGCTCTGCTGGAAGGAGCGTACCCCGACGCCGGAATGCGGGCACTGGTGCAGGCGGACATTTTGCACGCAATAATTGCCCACCGCTCCAACGGGCGCCCTATGACGCTTGAAGCCGGAATTGTGCGCGTCGCCGACGCGCTTGACATGGCAAAGGGGCGCTCGCGCATCCCGTTTGAGCAGGGCTCAATCAACATCCACTCGGTCTCGGCAATGGCAGTGGAGGAAGTAACGATTGAGGAGGGCACAAAAAAGCCGATACGCGTTCACATCACCCTGCGCAACTCGGCCGGCATCTTTCAAGTGGATTCCCTGCTGAAAGAAAAACTCAAAGGCTCAGGGCTTGAGCCTTACATTGAGGTATTTGCCGAAAGCAGTGGAAACGAAGAGCCGTTAGTGCGGGTGTTTGAAATTTGAGCGTCGCTGGCGGTTGAGTTTCAAAAAACCGCAGATTACGCAGATTCCACAGAAAAATCGTAACCACCTACCGTCTTGTAAGCGAGGGCAAATGTTTCTGTGCGGTGCAATCAGAAGCCCACGCAGGTGGACTTCGCAACTTGTAGCCCGTGACTTCAGTCGCGGGGCACAAGCGGCGGCAGTTAAAACTGCACCTACTGCCTGCGAAGTCGCCCTACGGCGGCTTTTTGGTAAGCACGAGCCAAACTTGCACCTATGACGCGTAGGCAGTTACGAAAAATCTGCGTTAATCCGCCTAATCTGCGGTTTGTTTTTATCACGCAACGGCTTCCTGCTCAATCATAGCCTCTTCTTCCTGCGCCACGCGCATACCTTCCTTCTCGTCAACCCGCGACAGCAAATAGCCGCCCAAGATGAAGAAAATCACAATGGAAACAATGCTCAACCGGCTGCTGCCCATCAACTCGCCCACAATGCCGAAGGTGAGCGGCCCCAAAATACCCGCGAACTTGGAACTCACGCTGAAAAAGCCGAAAAACTCCGCCGACTGGCTCTTGGGCACCAATTGACTGAACAGCGACCGGCTCAGCGCTTGCGAGCCACCCTGCACCATCGCCACACCGAAGCCCAAAATCCAAAAATGAAGCGCGGTCTGCATGAAATAGCCGCCGATTGAAATCAGCGTATACACGGCTAAGGTAATGTAAATGGCGCGCTTGGTGCCGATTTTCCCAGCCAACCAACCGAATAAAAACGAAAACGGAATGCCGACGAACTGAATCATCAGCAACGTTTCAATCAGTGTGTTGGAATTGATGCCAATTTCGGTGCCGTAAATGGTCGCCATCTTGATGATGGTGCCAATGCCGTCGTTGTAAAGCCAGAAGGCCAGCAAAAACTTCCACAATTCGTTATAGCGCCGCACTTTATGAAAAGTGTTCAAAAGGCGGCTGAAACCCGCCTGCACCGGGTTCATGTTCACTTCGTTAGGAAGCACCCGCCGCGCCGGTTCGGGCACCCACGCCAGCAAAGGCACCATGAACACCAACCACCAAATGGCGGTGAGCAAAAACGAAAGGCGGGTGAAAAAACCCACCTTGGCGTCGGGCGCGGTCATGATCAGCCCCAAACAAATGGCTAAAAGCAATCCGCCGCCCAGGTAGCCCATAGCGTAGCCCGCCGCCGAGACCATGTCGCGCTCGTTTTCTGCGGCCACGTGGGGCAGCAGGCTATCGTAAAACACATTGGCCCCGGCAAACCCCACGTTCCCGATGATGAAAAAGATAGAAGCCTTGAGCCAATCGCCGGTGTAAACGCCGTAAAGCAAAGCCGAGCCCAAAATACCGAAAAGGGCAAAGCCGGTGAGGTATTTCTTTTTCGCACCGCTGAAATCGGCCATCGCGCCCACCACCGGGCTGATCAGCGCCACGATCAACAGCGCCGCAGCGGTGGTGTAGGCCCAATAGACCGTCGCGTGGTTGCCGGGCAGAGTTTTGCCCGCCACTTTGTAGTAATAAATCGGCAAGATGGACGACATCATAATCATCGGGAAAGCCGAGTTGGCCCAGTCGTACATCGTCCACCCAAAAACCTCTTTGCGCTTCATCAATTGCCACAGGCTGGGGGGCTTATTGCTTTGGGAACCAGCCGCGTTTTCTGCCATAATACTTTCTCCTTGATGGAAGGATGTGGTGCATAACTTGAAAACACTGCGCAGGCGCCCGCGTTGCTCTGCCGCGTCATCGCGAGCCACCGTTTCCACCGCTCCAGCGCGGGTAAAGCCACCACACAACCAGCAACACAACTAACGCCACCAATTGCGCCACCCGCACGCCGCCGGCAATCACAACGCTATCGCCGCGGAAGCCTTCCACAAACAAACGGATGGCCGCGAGCAAGCCCACGGTTTGCAAAAAAAGCGTGCCGTCGCCGCGCGCCGCCCTCCCTGCGCGCAAAATCCACCCCAAAGCCGCCAACGTCAGCACCGCGGCATAAATTTGCGTAGGATGACGGCGTGCGCCCCACAGTTCAATGCCCCAAGGCAGTTTGGTGGGCATTCCGTAAGCGCTACCGCCGAGCAGTTGCGCAATGGCGAGGAAGAAGGCAAAAAGCAACACGCCCGGCGAAAGGGCATCCAGCAAGGCGCGCAAGGGCAACTTCTTGCGGCGGGCATATTCCCATGCCGCAAGCAAACCGCCTATCGCCCCAAGCGTTGGGTCTAAAGTCTGCGGGTTCAGCGAAAACAAACTGCCCGGCGCTTGCAAAAACGCGTCCAAGTAGCGCAAGGCGTAGCCCAGCCGCGCCGCCACCACCCCCACACCAAGCCCCCACAAAACCGCATTTACCGCCAAATCGCCGGAAACGCGCACCCGCTCGGCAAACCGCGCCGTCAATTCAAGCGCAAGCCATAGCCCCACCAACACCACCAGCCCCGGCAACTGTACCGTCGCCGGCCCAATTTGAATGTAGGGAAGCATCAGGGCTTCTCCTTCAGCAAAGTTTCCACTTTGGAGCGAATAAGCGCCTCGCTCATCGGCCCGCCAAACACCACCCAGCGGATCACGCCGCGCCGGTCAACGAAAAACGAGGTAGGCGTGCCGTAAACGCGATACTCACGGCTCACCTTGGCGTTTTTATCCAGCAAAACCGTGAAAGTTATGCCATAATTTTGCACAAACGCGCGCACCGCTTCTGCACTCGGCTCGGCGGTAACCGCAAGCACCACAAAGCCTTTGTCCCTCTCCTGCTCGTAAACGCGCTCCATCGTGGGCATTTCGGCTCGGCATGGATGGCAAGTGGTCGCCCAAAAATTCACCAGCACCACCTTGCCCCTGAAATCGCCCAAAGACACACTCTTTCCATCCAAAGTTTGTAGGGTAAAATCGGGCGCAGAAAACCCCTCTTTGGGCGCGGGCGGCGGGCCTGAGCGGACGCTTTGCGGCGCGCGGGTAAGCCAAATCCACCCACCGCCGAGTAGCAAAATCGCCGCCAACCAAAGCCAATATGCTCGTTTCTGCCTCATAAATCGCTCCTGATGAAAAGATACTACCACAACTCCGCTTCCACCGAGGCGAGGAAAACGTTAAAATGCGGTAAACGGAGGCGCTCGTTTTTTACGGAGGCAACCATGTTCAAGCGCATTTTGTTGGGATTGACGGTTTTGCTGTTGTTGGGAGCCGCCCGCGGCGGCGCTCAACCCGTCGGCAGGGTGGCAATTTTGCAGATGGAAGGGCCTCTTACCCCCTCGCTGGAAGAATACCTGCGCCGCGGCATCACAACCGCTCAGCGCCGTGGCGATGTGGCGGTCGTCATTTTGCTCAACACCCCCGGCGGCTCGCTGGAAATCGCGCAAAAAATGGTGGAAGACATCCGCAACAGCCCCTTGCCGGTGGCGGTGTATGTGTATCCGCGCGGGGCAATGGCTGGCAGTGCTGGGCTGTTCATCCTGCTTGCGGGGCATTGGGCGGCAATGGCGCCCGACACCGCGGTCGGCGCATCCAGTCCGGTGAGCGCCGAGGGCAAGGATTTGGGCAAAACTTTGGAGCAAAAAGCCAAGGAAATCACCAAGGCGCTGGTGCGCTCGCTTGCCGCCCGCCGCGGGGAAAGAGCAGTGAACGCCGCCGAGCAAGCAATTGAAAACGCCAAAGCCTATTCCGCTCAAGAAGCGCTTAGTCTTGGAATGATTGACTTCATCGCCGCAACACCCAATGAACTGCTGACCGACCTCGCGGGCAAAAGCGCCGAAACCGTCGCGGGCGAAGTTACCCTTCCAGAATCGCTGACAGCCGAAGAAATCAAGCCCGCGTTTTCCGAGCGCTTTTTCCACACACTTTCCAACCCCAACTTGGTGTTCATCCTGCTCGGGCTGGGCATTCAAGCCATCCTCATTGGCATTTGGCACCCGCACAACTGGGTGGCGTGGTTTGTTGGGTTGGTGGCAGTGCTGTTGGCGGCATACGGGCTGAGCCTGCTGCCGGTGAACTGGGTTGGATTGGCGTTCCTGCTGTTATCGTTCGCCATGTTTGCGGTGGATGTAAAGGCGCACACGCACGGGGCGCTGACCGCCGCGGGGCTGGCGGCATTCATTTTTGGCGCGCTCACCCTGTTCAACACCCCCACAGCCCTGCCGAGCCAGCGCGTTTCGGTGCCGTTGGTGGTCGGCACAGGGCTGCTGGCGGCAGCGCTTTCAACCGGCGCGGTGATTTTGGCGCTAAAAGCAAGCCAGCAGCCGGTGAAAACTGGCTTGGAGCGGGTGCATAGGCTTGTCGGGAAAGTGGGAGTGGCGCGCACGCACATCCGCCCCGGTGAGCGTGGCACGGTGCAAATCGGCGGCGAACTGTGGACGGCATTGCTCGCAGGCGGAGCCGACGCCGTCGCCCCAAACGAGCCGGTGGAGGTGGTGGAAGTGCGCGGCGTCCACCTCATCGTCCGCCCGGCAAAGGGCAAAGAGGGGGACGTGGTAGAATGAAAAGCACTTTTGACGCGGAGCGCTTAAATGCCTAACGGCTTAGAGCCTTTTTTGGATAAAGTGATTCAAGGCGATGTGTTGAAGGTGCTCCGCCAATTGCCCGATGAAAGCGTGGACGTGGGCGTGACCTCGCCGCCTTACAACAAGGGCGAAGGGCAAAAAGGCTGGCTGGTTGATCGCGTAAAATATCAGGGAGCAACCGATAAACGCTCAGAGGAAGAATATCAGGCATGGCAAATTGAAGTACTAAACGAACTTTGGCGCGTCACCAATCCCGGCGGCTCGTTCTTCTACAACCACAAACTTCGCTGGCGGAATGGCGTGATGTTTCACCCTTACGCATGGGTTTCCCAAACAAAGTGGGTTGTGCGCCAGGAACTGATTTGGGATAGGATGATTGCGGCAAATCTGCGCGGCTGGCGCTTCTGGCAGGTGGATGAGCGAATTTACTGGCTTTACAAACCCATCAGCGGGCATCGCGTCGGCGCCGAACTCAAATCCCGGCACGCTTTGCTCACCTCTATTTGGCGCTTCCCACCCGAGCGGGACAACCCACACCCAGCACCGTTTCCGCTGGCGCTGCCGCTCCGCGCCATCTACGCCGTGATGGACGAAGCCCAAGGCAGTGTGGTGATTGACCCCTTTGCCGGTTCGGGCACAACGCTGGTCGCGGCAAAGATTTTGGGACATTACTACATCGGCATTGAACTTTCCGCCACTTATGTGAAAATGGCAAATGAACGCTTGAAACACTGGAAAAGCGAACTACCCAAAGCGCAAGAAGAACTGGCAAAGCACAAAGTCAAAACTACCTTTCAAGAACGAAAAGCGCAAGGGAAATTTACCGGTCGCTACCGACCACAAAGCCGAAAAACCGTTTCCACGCCACAACTTTTTGAACTTGAAAAGGAAACAGCGGAAACACCATCGCTCTTTGAAAGCCTTGATGCCCCCTCGGAGGAACACTGAATGCCTCACATCCCCACCCGTGACCGCGTAGACCCCGCAGTTGTGGATACCACGCCCAAACGCCGCCCGCCGTGGCTGAAGGTGCGCGCGCCTGTGGGCGAAACTGTGGCCGAAATCCGCCGCTTGGTGCACGGCAACGCGCTGCACACCGTCTGCGAAGAGGCAATGTGCCCCAACATCGGCGAATGCTGGGGCGCGGGCACCGCCACTTTCCTCCTACTCGGCGACATTTGCACGCGCACCTGCGGGTTTTGCGACGTCAAGCACGGCAAGCCCCTCCCTTTGGATTGGATGGAAGCCGAACGCGTGGCGCAAACCGTCAAAATCATGAACCTGCGCCATGCTGTTATCACCAGCGTAACCCGCGACGACCGCCGCGACGGCGGCGCGCCCATCTTCGCAATGGTCATCCGCCGCATCCGCGAACTCCTCCCCGGCTGCTCAGTGGAAGTGCTCATCCCCGACTTCAAGGGTAGCATTGAAGCATTGCGAATTGTCATGGAAGCCCGCCCCGAAATCCTAAACCACAATGTGGAAACCGTGAAGCGGCTGTTCAAAGCCGTGCAACCGCAGGATAACTACGAATGGGCGCGCGCAACCCTTGTCAACGCCAAACGCCTTGACCCCGACGTGCTCACCAAGTCGGGCATCATGGTCGGTTTGGGCGAAACAATGGAGGAAGTGAAAGAAACCATGCGCGACCTCCGCTCTTGGGGCGTGGACATCCTCACCATCGGGCAATACCTCCAACCCAGCCGCAAGCACCTTCCCATTGACCGCTACTACACCCCCGAAGAATTTGCCGAACTCAAAGAGTACGGGCTCAAAATCGGCTTCAAGTGGGTAGAAAGCGGGCCGCTGGTGCGCTCTTCATACCACGCCGCCGAGCAGGTGCGGGCGTTGAGCATAGTCCACCGCCAACTTTATGGCAAAACGGCGTAAAGTTGGCAGCACGACTGCCTCATACCACCAAGAGCGGAACACAGAAAACACAGATGATAGACTTTCATGTTTTCTGCGCTAATCTGTGCAATCTGTGGTTTTCATCCTGCGAGCAAAAGTCCACGCAGGTGGACTTCGCAACTTGTAGCCTGCGACTTCAGTCGCCGGGCGCAAGCGGCGGCAGTTGAAACTGCACCTACTGACTGCAAAGTCGCCCTACGGCGACTTTTTTGGGAAAAGCAAGCCGGAAACGGCATATTGCCTCCACAACCACGCAGGCAATTACGGATTGGCTTTCTGTGTTTTCTGCGCTAATCTGTGTAATCTGTGTAATCTGTGGTTTTCTCTCCTTGACCATACCAAAACGCCGAAGAGGAGCCGTGCATGTTAGACAAACTTGCAGGGATTGAACGTCGTTTTGAGGAAATTGAAAAAGAACTCGCCGAGGTGGGCGAAGACTACAAGCGCGCCGCCGAACTCGCCAAAGAACGCTCCGACCTTGAGCCACTGGTGGAAAAAGCCAAGGAATACCGCCGCGTGCTCCGGCAAATTGACGAAGCGCGGCAAATGCTCACCGAGGGCGACGACCCCGAATTGAAAGAACTTGCCAAAGCCGAGTTGGACGAACTAGAGCCTGAAAAAGAGCGCCTTGAGGGCGAAATCAAGCGTATGCTCCTGCCAAAAGACCCGCGCGATGACCGCAACGTCATAATGGAAATCCGCGCCGGCGCTGGCGGCGAAGAGGCCGCGCTGTTCGCCGCCGACCTGTTCCGCATGTACAGCCGCTACGCCGAGCGCCAAGGCTGGAAAGTGGAAGTCCTTTCTTCCAACGAGACCGGCTTGGGTGGCTTCAAGGAAATCACATTCCTCATCAAGGGCAAAGGAGCGTATTCGCGGCTCAAATACGAAGCCGGGGTGCACCGCGTCCAGCGTGTGCCCACTACCGAATCACAGGGGCGCATCCACACCTCCACCGCCACCGTTGCCGTGTTAGCCGAGGTGGACGATGTGGAAATTGACATCCCCGAAAAGGACATCAAAATTGATGTTTACAAATCCGCCGGAGCAGGCGGGCAAAATGTGCAGAAAAACGCGACCGCTGTCCGCATCACCCACTTGCCTACCGGCATTGTGGTAGCCTGCCAAGATGAGCGCTCGCAGTTGCAAAACAAAATGCGCGCCATGAGCATCCTCAAAGCGCGCCTATACGAAATGGAGGAAGCGAAGCGGCGGGCAGAGCAAGAGGCGGCGCGCCGCTCTCAAGTCGGCACAGGCGAGCGCTCCGAGAAAATCCGCACCTACAATTTCCCGCAATCGCGCGTCACCGACCACCGCATCAACAAGTCGGTTTACAACCTGCCCGCCGTGCTGGACGGCGAACTGGACGAATTCATTGACGAACTGGCGACCCGCGACGAAGCCGAGCGCCTCGCCGCACTGGAGAAGGAGTAGAAAACGCAGATTGCTCTACTGCTACGGGACGCCCTCGCCTTCCCCACTGCTAAGCCGCCGCGAAGCAAGGCTCTGGGAAATGGGGGATGGCGATAACGGCTACTGACAAGCCGTTGACGCGGTAATGTGTGGCTGAACGGCTACAAGTTAGGATAGGCCCTAACTGAGTTCATTCAAGATCCAATTGGCAAAATCAACAAACGGGTTGCCTATGGAAAGCACAGTAAAACCAAAGCCTCAACCCAAAGAGAAGAAAGCATGGCTATACGAAGCCGCGCTGGCATTAGTGCTTTTGCTCGCCCTTTACCTCCGTACAACCGGATTGGACTGGGACAGCGGCCAGCACCTACACCCCGATGAGCGCTTCCTCACGATGGTGGGCAGCGCCATTCAGCCCGTCCACAGCCTGAGCGAATATTTTGATACTGCTCATTCCACCCTCAACCCCGCCAACAAAGGCTTCGGGTTCTATGTGTACGGCACATTGCCGCTCTTCATCGTGCGGTATGTCGCCGGCGCGCTCCACAAAGCCGACTACGGCCACATCAACTTGGTAGGCAGGGTGCTTTCGGCGCTGGCCGATTTGCTCACCATTTTCCTCGTCTACCTGCTCGGCAAGCGGCTTTTCAACCGTCGCGTAGGCCTGCTGGCGGCCACCTTCAGCACCTTTGCCGTGCTCCAAATCCAATACTCGCATTTCTACGCCGTAGACAACTTTGCCACCATGTTCGGGATGCTGGCGCTTTACATTGCAGTGCTCATTGCCGAGCGCCTCCCCGAAGTTGCACCAAAAGACAATTGGCTTCTGTATGTGGCCTTTGGCGCGGCTTACGGCGCGGCGTTGGCTTCCAAACTGAGCATCGCTCCGGCCGCGGTGCTATTGCCAACCGCGGCGCTAATCCGCCTGCTCCGCCTGCCCGAGGAGGAACAACGCAAGCAAACCGGCGTAGTGCTCCTCCTGCTGGGAATTGGCGGGCTGGTCAGCCTGCTCACATTCCGCGTCTTTCAACCCTACGCATTCCGGGGTCCCGGCTTTTTCAGCGGGCTAAACCCGCATTGGATTGACAACCTGCGCCAATTGCGCGCCCAAACCGCCGGTACAGCCGACTTTCCGCCGGCAATGCAGTGGGCGCGCCGCCCAATTTGGTTCGGGTGGCAAAACCTCACCTTCTGGGGGCTTGGGCTGCCGTTAGCGCTGAGCGCATGGGCTGGCTTTTTGTGGATGGCGTGGCGCACCCTCAAACGCCCCGAGCGCTATGCACTGCTTTGGGGATGGACTGCGGTCTTCTTCACCTTGGTATCTCTGCAAAACAACCCTTCCTTGCGCTATTACCTGCCGATTTACCCCACCCTCGCCGTGATCGGCGCATGGTTCTGGTGGGAAGTGTGGAAAAAATGGCGCGAAAACAAACTGCACCGCTGGATAGCAATAGCGAGCACTTTAGCAATCACCGTGCTTGCCGCCGGCTGGGCATTTGCGTTCGTCAACATTTACCACCGCCCCCATACCCGCGTCGCCGCCACCCGCTGGATCTTCGCCCACATCCCCGGCGCAATTACGCTTGAAAGCGGCACAGGGCAAAGCCGCTTCCAAGAGCCGCTCGCCTTTCCGCCCAACCTGCAAATAGAACCCAACACCCCTTACACACTCCACTTTGTGCCCCACCGCAGCGGCACAGCAACCCACGTCTACCTGCCGCACATAAAAGCCGCCTCTCGCATCACCATTTCCCTTGCCAACGGCCAAAGCGAACTTTTCAACACCTCAACAGCGCCCAAAAAATCTCAGCAACAGCAAACCATAGAGGTGAAAGACCCTGCGATTATGCTCACGGCAGGGGTGGAGTATACGCTGAAAATAGAGGGCACAAACGCCCTCATCTGCGGTCCGATAACCATAACTACCGATCCGCAGGGCAGTATCACCTTGCCGTTTCCGCACCAATGCCTAACCGACAACGACCTCCCGCTGCGGCTCACTTTCACAACTGACCAAAAGGCGCGCATAACAAAAATTTCTATTCACAAAACCCAGCGCATTTCGCCTAAAAATCAAAAACTCACAATACAACTGCGGCTATTGCAAACCGGCCAAAAAAGCCCGCTGGCCGAGGCCAGTGCAAGGGTGAATTGGGGGACGAACGGCGAAACTTCTGCCCGAATAGCCCTAAACCACCCCGTCCAAATCCAAAAAGACAAAGGCTACGACCTTGTCCTAACCCCCAGCAGCCAAATTTCGCTGGAAGGGTCGCGCATTGCCAACGAAACCTCTTGGGATGATGGGCTGCCGCTCCGCATGGACGGCTACGACCCATTCGGCGGCATTTACACCGGCCTGAATTTTGAAATGTATTGGGACGACAACGAAGACAAGCGACAGCGGTTTTACAGCATTTTAGACACTGCCGATGTGATAATGATCACCTCAAGCCGCCAATGGGCAAGCCTAAGCCGCCTGCCAGAGCGCTACCCGCTGGTCAACGCCTACTACCGCCACCTGATGGGTTGCCCGCCGTGGATGACGGTGGAACACTGCTACAACATTGCCCGCGTGGGCACTTTCCACGGCGATCTCGGCTTCACCCTAACCAAAGTTTACGAATCCGACCCAACGCTTGGGCCAATCCGCATCAACGACCAGCCGTCTGAAGAAGCCTTCACGGTTTACGACCATCCCAAGGTTTTCATCTTTACGCGCGACGGCTACAACCCCGCGGCTGTGCGGGCGGCGCTTGGGGCGGTGGATTTAGAGCACGTAATGCGCATTCCGCCCGGCAAAATGCCCCCGCACCCCGCGAACCTGCTTTTGCCGCCGGCGCGCTGGGGCTTGCAACAACTCAGCGGGACTTTTGCGGCGCTCTTCCCGAGCACAAGCCCGCTCAACCGCTGGCAAATTTTCGCAGTGCTGGCGTGGTATTTGTTCATCGCGCTGCTGGGATGGCTCGCGTGGCCGCTGATACGGCCGTTTTTCCGCGCCTTCCCCGATGCCGGCTACCCGGCGGCGCGGCTTGTAGGCATGATGCTGTTTGCCTATTCGGCATGGCTTTTAGGCTCTTGGGGAATACCGGTCACACGGACGCTTTTGCTCGCCGTCTTAGCGTTTCTGGTGGTTGCGGCCGCTCTCGCCGCCTATGCCCAATTCCCTTCCATCAAAGAAGACCTGCGCCGCCGCAAGCGCGAAATCATCTGGGCTGAGATTTTCTTCCTCGCCTTCTTCCTGCTGGATTTGTACATCCGCTGGAACAACCCCGACCTGTGGCACCCGTGGAAGGGCGGCGAAAAGCCAATGGACTTTTCCTTCTTCATGGCCGCGATAAAGAGCGCCACCTTCCCGCCTTACGACCCGTGGTTTGCGCAAGGCTACATCAACTACTACTACTGGGGGTTTGTGCTCGTAGGAATGCCGGTAAAACTGCTTGGCATCCGGCCTACGGTGGCCTATAACCTCATTTTGCCCACTCTGTTCGGCGCGACGGCGCTCGTGGCGTTTGCGCTGGTGCGCGGCCTTTACGCCTCGCTCAAAGGGGAAGGGCGGCAAGCGCGGCTGGTAGGGTTGGCGGGCACAATCGGTTTTGTGCTGTTGGGCAACCTCGGCACGGTCAAAATGATTTGGCAAGGATTTGAAAAAGTGGCCGCCGCGCCCAACTTGCTTGAGCATGCAAGCGGACTAAGGCGCACACTTTTCGCAATAGAAGGCTTTTTCAAAGTCTTGGGCGGCGCTCATCTGCCATACAGCATAGGCGATTGGTATTGGATACCGAGCCGCGCCATCCCTGCCAAAGGCGAGGTAGAGCCCATCACCGAATTTCCGTTTTTCACCTTCCTCTACGCCGATTTGCACGCCCACCTAATGGCGTTAGGGATAACCGTGCTGGTGCTACTGTGGGGCGTGGGGCTGTTGCTGTATGTGCAAAAGCACAAGCCCGATTGGCGATGGTGGGCAGGCGCAATTGCGTGGGGCGGATTTTTCATCGGCGCGCTACGGCCTACCAACACTTGGGATTGGCCTACCTATTTGCTACTTGGCATAGCCGCTGCCGGTTTTGCCGCGTGGAAAGTGCAACGCCCCGGCCAATCCACATGGCGGCGGCTGGCAGGTGCGGCCTCGGCCGCGGCGTGGCTCATTTTGGCCTCAGCGCTGTTTTTCGCCCCCTACACCCACTGGTATGCACAGGGCTACACCAAAGTGCACATTTGGCACGGCACCCACACGCCCATCACCGCTTACCTCGTGCACTGGGGGCTTTTCCTCTACATCCTCGTCTCGTGGCTCATCTGGGAAAGCCGACGCTGGCTCGCCGAAACCCCCGCCGTCCAAGGGCTGAGGTGGTGGAGCAAAAACTACCCCTGGGCAATAGCCACAGTGTTGCTCACGGCAATCGTTACCGCCGCGGTTGCGTTGCACTTCCACGCCCAAATAGCATGGCTGGTTGTGCCGCTCATCGCGTGGGATGGGGTGCTTTTGTTGCGCCGCGGTCGCCCGCTTCCCCAGCAAATCTTGCTCACCTTCTTCGGCTTTGGGCTGGCGCTCACGCTGATGGTAGAAATCATTGTGCTCTCGGGCGACATAGGGCGCATGAACACCGTTTTCAAGTTCTACTACCAAGTATGGACCTTGTTTGCCGTCTCCGCCGCGGTGGCACTCGGCCTGCTTGCCAAAGAAGCGTGCAAACACAGGCCTAAACTCCGAAACACATGGGGAGCGGGCTTGCTCCTGCTTGTTTGGGGAGCGGCGCTGTTCCCGGTCATTGGCGGTGCGGCCAAAATGCAAGACCGCATGGCGCCCGCCCCGCACACTTTAGACGGCATGGCCTACATGCAATACGCCCATTACTACGACCAAGACACCAACCTGCCGCTGAACGAAGATTACGAGGCAATACTGTGGATGCAACAACACATCAAGGGCACACCGGTGATTGTGGAAGCCAACACGGTGGAATACCGCTGGGGCACCCGCTACACAATTTACACCGGCCTCCCGGGCGTGGTGGGGTGGAACTGGCATGAGCGGCAACAGCGCGGTGTGGTCGTCGGCTCGCAATGGGTGGAAGAGCGCGTCGCCGCCGTGCGCGAGTTTTACCGCACGCCGGATTTGGAAAAAGCAAATCAATTCCTGCAAAAATACGGCGTGCGCTACATTGTGGTCGGCAGGCTTGAAGAAGCCTACTACAAAGGGAAAGGGCTTGATAAATTCCCGCGCGCCGAGGGCAAACTGTGGCGCGCCGTCTTCCGCACCGGCGAAACCACAATTTACGAAGTAATGCCCCAGAACGCAGGGAAATGAAACCACAGATTACGCAGATTAGCATAGAGCTTGCCGCCAAGATCAACGCAGAGAAAGCAGAGACGCAAAGGAAACAGAGGCGCAGAGAGCGCAAAGAAGGGACGCCAAGGACGCCAAGGAACGCAAAGGACGCCAAGGATAAAACAAACCACAGATTACACAGATTAGCACAGATTTTTTCTGTGTCCTCTGCAAATTTCTGTGTCCTCTGTGGTTTTTCTTCAATCGTGTAAATCTGTGCCAATCGGTGGATGAAAAAACACAGATTACACAGATTTACACAGATTTTTCTGCGGAATCTGCGGTTTCAACCATCCAATCGGTGTAAATCTGTGTCAATCGGTGGATGAAGGACGCCAAGGTCGCCAAGGATACAAATGACGCCAAGATTAACGCAAAGACGCAGAGGAAACAGAGGCGCAGAGGAAGCAGAGACGCAGAGAGGCGCGGAAAGAGTGATGCAAAGACGCAAAGAAAGAATTTCTGTGTTCTCTGCAAACTTCTGTGTCTTCTGTGGTTTTTCCCTCAATCGGCGAAATCTGCGTAATCTGCGGTTTTGTAATCTGCAGTTTTACAACTAAAGCGGTTTCAACTACCACGAGGCACCCTATGATTTCTGCACTGCTTTGGTATCTCACCATTTCCATAGCCGGCTGGCTGACATTCCCGTTAGCGTTTAGGCTCTTGCCCGCGCTGAAAGGGCGCGGCTACGCCCTAAGCCGCACCTTGGGGCTGTTGCTGTGGGCATACATTTTCTGGCTGGCCTCTTCGCTCCATTTTGCCCACAACGACGCCGGTGGAGCGCTCACCGCGCTCGGGCTGACGGCTTCCATTTCCGCCGCAATAGCCTACCGGCACATGCGCCGCATCTTCAACTGGCTAAAAGCCAACAAGACCTACGTCGTAACCACCGAGGTGCTTTTCCTCACGGCATTTGCGGCGTGGGCTTTTGTGCGCGGCTTCATCCCCGCCGCAGTGGGCACCGAAAAGCCAATGGAACTCGCCTTCATCAACGCCATCTTGCGCTCCCCCACCTTTCCCCCGCACGATCCTTGGCTTTCGGGCTATGCAATTTCGTACTACTACTTCGGCTATGTGATGGTAGGCATGGTAGCGCGCCTGTGGGGAATCGCGGGCACGGTTGCCTTCAACCTCGGCTTGGTGACGGCCTTTTCGCTCACAATAGCGGGTGCTTTTGAAATAGCCTACGACTTACTCAACCCCAAAAGCATCTTGGGAGCACTTTTAGCCCCAATTTTCGTAGCCCTGACCAGCAACTGGGAAGGTCTGCTGGAGGTGCTTCACAGCCGCGGGCTTCTCCCTCGGTCATTCTGGCAGTGGCTCGGAATAAAAGACCTCGTAAACCCCCCCCCCCCAACCCTTTCCTAGGACCCCCACCCCCTCTGGGGGGGGGGGGGG
>JALVVL010000034.1 GCA_027023425.1 Anaerolineales bacterium | reverse complement strand
CTTGAATGCAATGCTGGCACACAAACAAGTCTGGCAAATTCCAGAGCGAAAATCAGAGGCTGACCCTGCTCGGGATTCTGCGCCTCTACCCGTTGCTTGACAAGTAACACAGTTACTCTGTGGTTTTCATCCTTGGCGTCCTTTGTGCCCTTGGCGTCCTTGGCGTCCCTTCTTTGCGCTCTCTGCGCCTCTGCTTCCTCTGCGCTTTTGCGTTACCCTTGGCGTCCTTGGCGTTACACTTATTTTAACCCAATTCCGAGCGTTGGCGAGGTGTTTATGAAATTGAAAGAGACTTTGAGTTGGCGTTTGGCGCGAGAATATCTCTACATCGTGCTTGGCTCTACCCTGATGGCGCTTTCAATGGACCTCTTTCTTGTGCCCGCGCATGTGGCCGCAGGCGGGGTGAGCGGCCTTGCTCAAATCATCAACTATTTCACCGGCTGGCCTATTGGCTTGATGGTGTTTTTGATGAACATCCCGCTTTTTGTGTTGGGGTGGCGCTATTTGGGTGGCTTTCGCTTTGCCGTGCGGACGGCAGTGGCGGTGGCGGTTTTCTCGTTTGTGGTGGATGCCGCCGCGCCGTTTTTGCCTCCGCACGGGGTTACTTCGGATGAAATGCTAAATGTGCTTTACGCGGGCGTGCTCGGTGGCACTGGCGCAGGGCTGATTTATCGCGGCCGCGGCACCAGCGGCGGTACAGACATCCTTGCCCGCATACTCACCCGCTGGCGGCAAATCCCAATTTCGCAAAGTTACCTTTTTTCGGATGCTCTCGTGGTGCTCATCGCCGGTTTGACTTTTGGCTGGGAAAAGGCGCTGTATGCGTTGGTGGTGCTTTATGTGAGCGGTGCGGCGGCTGAGGCCGTAACGGAGGGCTCAAATGTGGTGCGTACGGCGCTGATTGTGACCGACTCGCCCGCGGAGGTGGCTGCCAAGATTTTGCACCACTTGAACCGCGGCGTCACTGTGCTTGAAGGCCGGGGAGCGTACACCGGCGCGCGCCGCACCCTCCTTTACTGCGTGATCACACGTGCCGAGGTAGGGCCGCTCAAAGCAATCGTGCGCGAAGCCGACCCCAATTCCTTCATGGTCATTGGCCATGCCGCTGAAGTGCTTGGTCAGGGCTTCCGTTCGTGGTATGATGATTAAGCCGCGTTTTCTTGCAAAAGGAGGTGCACCATGAAAACGCTCCTAAAATTGGGTTTTGTGGCTTTGTTGGTGCTTGCCGTTGCGTTTGTTACCGGCAGGGCGCACGCAGGCACGCTCTTGCCCGACAAAACTATCCCCGGCAAGGTGGTGATGGCTGAGGATTTTGTGCTCAACCCGGGCGAGACGATGGAAGGTGACCTGACGGTAATCGGCGCCGAAGCCCGCTTGCGTCCGGAAAGCAGGTTGAACGGCAACTTGAGTGTGCTTGGCGGCAAAGCCGTGGTTGAACACGGCGCTTTGGTGAATGGCAATGTTTCGGTAACCGGCGGGCAGGTATTCATCAACGGCCATGTTTTGGGGAATTTGAGCGTGTTTGGCGGCGAGGTGAACCTTGGCAAAGAGGCGCGCGTGGACGGCAAAATTCGTGCATTTGGAGGCGCTGTGCGCCGTGGGACCGCTGTTGTTCCGCTTGCACCTGCCGACCGATTGCGAGCGAGCCTGCCACCCTATGGCCCATTTGGCGAAGAAAATTCATATCCCGAGCGCATGGTTTTGCATGTGTTCTGGAAAATAACTTTGGCTATTATATGGACCATTGTGCTTGCTTTGCTTGGCGGTGTGGCGGCGTTGTTTATTCCCAATGTGATGAGCGAGGTTGCCGGGGTGGCAATCAAGAAATGGCCGGCCTCGTTGGCGGTAGGAGTTGCCATCGCTGTTCTTGTCCCGATTGTGGTTGTGGCCTTTTTGCTGACGATCGTGTTGATTTTGGCTATTCCACTGCTCTTTTTGGCATTATGGGCTTTGGCTTTGCTCGGCTGGGTAGCGATTGGCCTTGCCATTGGCGAGCGGCTTGGCCTGAATTTGAGCGAGCCGTGGCGGGCGGCTATCGGCACCGGCCTGCTGACATTCCTTGCCAGCATGGCGGATTTAGTGCCTTGCATAGGATGGGTTGTGCCCGCAGGACTCACTCTTTGGGCCTTGGGCGCGGCTACGCTCTGGCTTTACCCGCGTTATGGCGGCGAATTGCCGCTTTCTGTCTCCTCGCAGGTTGTGGATGCTTCGTAGTCTTTCGCCAAAGCCACTCTAAACAAAAAAACACGGCTCTTGGCCGTGTTTTTTGTTTCATGCCCATGACTGTTTTTTTGTGAGCGTTTATGCGAACTGCACATTTTCGTAGTGACGGATTTCCGCTTCGCCATTGGCCGGGAGGAGGATAGCCACCACGTCAATTTGCCAAGAAGGCAGCGCATTTATGTTTTCGGCCAGCCAGTATTCTGCGGCTTCAACCATGTGTTGCCATTTTCGCAGCGTGATGGCTTCTTCGGGCAGGCCGAAACGCGCGTTGCTGCGCGTTTTGACTTCCACAAAGATGTATTGCCCGCTTTTTTGGGCGATTAGGTCAATTTCGCCGTAAGGGGTGCGGACGTTGCGCGCCAAAATGCGGTAGCCGCGGCGTTGGAGATATGCCGCGGCTAAGTCTTCTCCTTTGCGCCCAAGGCGCTGGTTGTGATTTTGCACGTCCACCCTATCACTGGCCTTCTTTGGGCATGCGGAATTTCTTCCAATAGCGCGCCAGCCCACTTGCCGACATCCACGTTGGGTTGGCGGTTTCGTAGGCGTGGTGGGTTTCGGGGTCAATTCCGTCACGCTGATTCTTTTCCAAAACCCACGCTTCAAGTTTGCGCTCCAGTTCTTCAATGCTCGGCTCTTGAGGCATTACCGTCTCCAAAAAGCCTTCAACGTCGTCCAACTCGCGGGCGATGGCGTCCAAGTGCCAGTCCACGTCCTCGTAGGGGCCAAAATGGGTTGGCACGATGGCAGAGGGATTTGCCTCGCGCAGGCGTTGCAGGCTTTCGCGCCATTTTTCCAGATGAAATTCGGGCGGCGGCATGGGTAAGCGCAGGTGTTTCATCCCGTTGGGAAGGGGCAGGCGCACGCCGCCAATGTCGCCGCTAAAGCACACGCCTTCAAACATGTAGGCGTAGTGGTGGTAGGCGTGTCCGGGCGTGTCAAGCGGCGTGAAGCGCAGGTCGCCAATCACGATGTCTTCTTCGTCCTGCGGGATGTGAATTTTATCTTCCGGGACGGGCAAAAATTCGCCCCAGAGGGTGTCCATCATGTCGCCGTAAATTCTTCCGGCCGATTTGAGCAGTTTTTCGGGGTTGATCATGTGCGGCGCGCCGACCGGATGCACGTGAATGGTTGCGCCTTGCCGCGCCAGAAAACCTGCTGCGCCAGCGTGGTCTAAGTGAATGTGGGTGAGGAGCACATCGGTGATATCGGCAAAAGTGTAGCCGCGCTCCTTTAGCGCCTTTTCAAGCGCCGGCACGGTGGAGCCGGGGCCGCTTTCTATCAGCGCTATCCCTTTCTCGTGTTGGAAAAGGTAAACTGCAATTGTGTGTGGCACTTTTTGGAAGTTGAGGTCTATCACTTCAAAGCGGTAGTCGCTCATTGGCGTTTCTCCTACTGGATTTGAGCGCTGGCATTGTCCAGCGCGGCAATTTCTTCTTCGGTCAGACGCCAGCCGAGCGCACCGGCGTTGCTTTCGGCTTGGCGCGCGTTTTTGGCTCCCGGAATTGGGACTGCGCCTTTGCAAATTACCCAGTTGAGGGCGACTTGGGCAGGGGTTTTGTTGCCGTGGGCACGCCCGATTTCGCGCATCAGCCCGATGAGTGGTTGGATGCGCGCCAAGTATGCTTTGGTATAGCGGCGTGAGCGGATGCCGCGCGGCGGGTTTTCGGGCGAGTATTTGCCCGTCAGCAAGCCCATTTCCAGCGGGCTGTAGGCGATTAGGGTAATTCCCAGTTCTTTACAGGCGGCTAAAACGCCGTTTGTTTCGGGCGCGCGGTGCAACAGGCTGTAGTGCACTTGGTTTGAGGCCAAAGGGATGCCTTGCGCCGCGAGGATGGCGTGGGCGCGCCGCATTTGCTCAGCGTTGAAGTTTGAAACTCCGGCGGCCTTGGTCAGGCCTGCTTGCACCATTTCGCCCAAAGCCCGCACCCAAAAATCGGGGCTTCGCGGCGGCCAAGGGAAATGGATTTGGTAAAGGTCAACGCTTTCTTTGCCGAGGCGTTTGAGGCTAAGGTGCAGGGCACGCTTCATTGCCGCCCGCCGCACCCGCCACGGGAATGGAAAAAATTTTGTGGCAATCACCACAGGTTCTGTCGTTTGTGCGGTAAGTTCACCCAAAAAGCGCTCGGCGCGCCCCATGCCGTAAACTTCGGCGGTGTCAAAGAAGTTGATGCCCGTTTCTACGGCGGCGACGAACGCGGCGCGCACATCTTCTGCACTGTAATCGCTCCCGTAATTCCAGAAGAACCTGTCGCCCCATGCCCATGTGCCGATCCCCAAGGGCGAAATGCGAATTTCAGTGTTGCCAAGTGTGATGGTTTCCATGTTTTCACCCTCGGTGGAGTAAATCAGTGGGGTGGTATGAACCCACCCCACTCTTGCTTTTACGCTGCGCCGAATTTGGCGCGGAGCACTTTTTTGTCAATTTTGCCGACGCTGGTTTTCGGCAGGCTGTCTACAAATTCATACCGCTCTGGGATAGCCCATTTGGTAATAACGCCTTGGTCGGCGAATTGCTTGAGATGGAGTTTGAGGCCGTCGGCGTCCACGGTTTGGCCGGGCTTGAGCACCACGATTGCCAGCGGCCGTTCGTCCCATTTGGGGTCGGGGACGCCGATGACGGCGGCTTCCAGAACGGCCGGATGCAGGCTGAGCAGGTTCTCCAACTCAAGAGAAGAGATCCACTCACCGCCGCTCTTGATGACGTCCTTCAAGCGGTCAACTATTTGGACGTAACCGTGTTCGTCTATTACGGCGACGTCGCCGGTGTGAAGCCAGCCGCCGCGCCAAAGTTCTTCTGAGCGCTCGGGGTCTTTGTAATAGCCGGGGGTAAGCCACGGAGAGCGCACCACAATTTCGCCTTTGTCGCGCCCATTGTGGGGAAGTTCGTTGCCTTCGGAGTCAACAATTCGCAAGTCCACCAGCGGCACTGGTACGCCGGTTTTGATTAGGTAATCAAGTTTTTTGTCCTCGTCCCAAGATTCCATGTAGGGCTTGAGCATGGCTAAGGTGAGGATGGGCGCGGTTTCGGACATTCCGTAGCCCGCAGAGACTTTGATGCCGATTTCCGTGGCGCGTTTAGCCAATCCTTTTGGCAGGCGAGCGCCGCCGATGACTACTTTCCAATTGCTCAAATCGTATTGCTCAATTCCGGGCGCGTTCACTATCATCTGCAAAATGGTGGGCACGCAGTGGCTAAAGGTCACTTTGTGGGTGAGTATAAGTTTGAGGATCATCTCGGGTTCATACCGCCCCGGATAAACCTGTTTCACGCCGAGCATGGTTGCGAGGTAGGGCACTCCCCAAGCGTGGACGTGGAACATGGGCGTCAGTGGCATGTAAACATCGTTCTTGCGGAAACCGCAGTTGTCGCCCAAGGCCGCTATAGCCGCTCCCGCGGCAAGGGTATGCAACATCAACTGCCGGTGGGTGAACATGACCCCTTTGGGTTTGCCAGTTGTGCCGGTAGTGTAGGCCAGAGTTGCTTGCGTGTCTTCGGAAAACTCGGGCAAGTGCTCAAGCGGCTCTACGCTGTGTATCCATTCTTCGTATTCCAGCACCGGCAGGTTGGTTTTAGGCGGCTTTTCGCCATCGGTCATTATGATGTATTTCCGCACCGTGGTGAGGGTTGGGGCAAGTTTTTCAACAAGCGGGAGGAAATCTTCGTGGAAGATAATGATTTCATCCTCGGCATGAATGACAGTGTAGGCTAAGTCAGCTGGCGCTAAGCGCGGGTTGATTGTGTGAAGCACCGCCCCAATGCCGGGAATGCCGAAGTACATTTCCAAATAGCGGTGGCTATCCCATTCAATCACTCCCACTTTGGTGCCGGTTGTGACGCCCAGAGAACGCAAAGCCGCGCCCAGTTTGAGGACGCGGTCGCGTAGGTCTACGTACGTGTATTCCATTTTGTCGCGATACACGATTTTTTGCTTTGGATACCATTTGACCCCGTGTTGAAGGAGTCGCTTTAGCAGTAATTGATAATCGTATACGGCCATGTGTTGCCTCCTTCCTTATGAATTGAAAGCGAAAAATTGTTTGATAATGCCGACCCCCGCGGTGTAATTAGTATAGCACGGTTTTTGTTTATGGGCAAAATTGTTTTTTTGTTGGCCAAACTGGTTGGGAATTGGAAGGGCTTTATCCTTGCTTGTGTTAGCGAATTCGGGTAATATAACAGTGCAGAGGCTCGCGCGAAGCCTTGCCTTATCCAATCCCACCTTTCCGAGGAGGAGAAAATGCGTAAAAGAAGCACTTTGTATCTCGTTTTGGCCTTGCTGGTTGTGGTGGCCACGGTTTTGGCAGCGTGTGGTAAGAGCACTCCCACCGCCGCCCCCAAGCCTGCGGAGACACAGGCTCCTAAGGCCGCCAAACTTGGCACTGCCGAAAATCCGGTCATTTGGGTGCTCACTCCCTCGCAAAATACCCAAAAGGTTATGACGGGCGCTAAGCCGATCGCACAATACATTGAAGAAAAGACCGGCATTGTGATTGAACCCAAGATCCCCACCGACTACTCGGCGCAAATTGAGGCTATGTGCAGCGGCGAGGCGCAGATGGGCGCGCTGAACACCTTTGGCTACGTGCTCGCCCATAAGAAGGGATGCGCCGATGTTGCCCTCGCTTCGGTGCGTTACGGTTCCACTTCTTACTCCGGCCAAATCATCACCCGCCCCGATACCGGCATTAGATCGCTCAAAGACTTGGTGGGCAAGACTTTCTGCCGCCCCGACCCTGAATCCACCTCCGGTTGGGTGATGCCCAAGTTGATGATGCTTGGCGCCGGCATTGACCCCGACAAAGACCTGAAGCGCATTGTGGATACTGGCGGTCATGACGCCACTGTGTTGGCCGTTTACAACGGCGACTGCGATGCGGGCGCAACCTTTGAGGATGCGCGCGTGTTGGTTGCCAAGAAGT
Source organism: Anaerolineales bacterium (assembly GCA_027023425.1). GTDB lineage: Bacteria > Chloroflexota > Anaerolineae > Anaerolineales > DRMV01 > JALUBW01. The sequence goes on along the minus strand of JALVVL010000034.1, from coordinate 20,454 downwards.
ACCCGGATGTCAAAGAGAAGGTAGTTGTGATCGCTACTTCGCCGCCCATTCCCAACGACAATGTTTCCTTCCGCCCCGATTTTCCGAAAGATATGCGCGAGAAGATCGTGAATGCCCTCCTGAGCCTGAACGACACCGACGAGGGCAAGAAAATGTTGCACGGTTTGTTTGACTGGGAAGGTTTGAAGAAGGTAGACGATCACTTCTACGATGGCTTCCGCGAGGCGCTTGAGGCCGCGGGGATGAACATTGAAGATCTTACTAAGTAGTTCGCTAATTCAAGGCGAGGGGAAGTTGCTTTCCCTCGCCTTGAATTTTGTTTGGTCTTAAGAAAAAACCGCAGAGAACGCAGAAGTTTTTTCTTGGCGTCCTTCGTGTTCTTGGCGTCCTTGGCGTTGCTATCCACCGATTGACACAGATTTGCACCGATTGAGTTTGGGATAAACCGCGGATTTCGCAGATTTCACAGAAAAATCTGTGCTAATCTGTGTAATCTGTGGTTTTTTCTCTGCGTCTCTGCGTTATCATCCACCGATTACACAGATTTACACCGATTGGGTAGTTGAAACCGCAGATTTCGCAGATCCCGCAGAACAAAATCTGTGCTAATCTGTGTAATCTGTGGCTTTTAGAGTCTTTATTTACTGCGAGGGCTTATGCTGGTTGTAGAACACCTTACCAAAGTTTACGAAGATGGCACCGTGGCTTTGAAGGATGTTAGTTTCACGGTAGATGACGGCGAGTTTTTGGTCATCATCGGCTTGAGTGGCTCGGGCAAATCCACCCTTTTGCGCTGTATCAACCGCCTTATTGAGCCGACCGAGGGGCGCATTTTGTGGAATGGGGTGGATATTACCCAAGCCTCTGAGGCCGAGATGCGCCGCATTCGTCGCGAAATCGGCATGATTTTCCAGCACTTCAACCTTGTGGAGCGCTCCAGCGTTCTCACCAATGTGCTCACGGGGCGGTTGGGTTATTTGCCTTCTTGGTGGAGCCTTATCAACTATTTCCCTGAGCGGGAGAAGGAGCGCGCCATGGCGGCCCTTGAGCGCGTGGGCATTGCCGACAAAGCCCATAACCGCGCCGACGCCCTCAGCGGCGGGCAAAAACAACGCGTAGGCATTGCGCGCGCCCTCATGCAGGAGCCCAAAATGATACTTGCCGATGAGCCGGTTGCCAGCCTTGACCCTGTGTTGGCGCATTCCATTTTGGGTTATCTGGAAACCTTAAATCAGGAACAGGGCATCACGGTGCTCTGCAGTTTGCATTACCTTGACTTGGTGCAAAGGTATGCCACCAAGGTGATCGGCTTGCGGGATGGCCGTTTGGTTTATGAGGGCACCGGCGAGCAAATTCGCAACATTACTGACGAAGAATTCAAGCAGGTTTACGGGCAAGAAGCCCAGCGCCTCAGCGTAGGTGGTTAGCGGCGCAAATTTTATGCAGTGAGGAGCAACCGTGGGAGCAAACAAATCGTCCCTTGCTAAGCCTTCGTGGCTTCAGGCCTTGCTTTCGTTGTTGGTGCCGGGCTTGGGGCAGGCCGTCAGCGGCGCCGTAAGCCGCGGCGTCTACATTTTCCTAAGCGTGGTGACCTTGAGCGGCTTGGCGGTGTTTGCCGCCGCCCAGCGCCCTCGTTACCCCGATTATGCTCTGAGTTTTAGGGCTTATCTTTACTTCTTGCTTGAATCTGCGGCTTTGTTGTTGTTTTTGCTGGCGCTTTATTGGCTGGCGCGGCGTTACGCAATGAAAACGGAGTTTGCCCGCAATGTCGCGGCCCCCGCTTTTGTGGCTGTTACGGTGGTTGTGCTTTTCCTTGCCGCGCCCCAAATGCTTGAAACTTTTTTGAGCGCCGCGCAGTTGAAAAAACTTTACGGCATGACTTCGCTTCTTACCGCTTTTGTTGTGGCGGCTATATGGGCGTGGAATGTTTATGATGCGGCTTGGGTGCGCGGCAAAGACTTCGCCCCGAGCATGGGCAACTTTTACATGCTGGTCATCGTTGGGGTGTTGGTGTTGGGCACCCGCATTGTGCAGATAAACCCCGCCAAGGCCATCCGAGAGTACAAAGATACCGGCGTCATCCTCGGTCAAATTGCTTGGCCGTGGAGGGTGGCATTTGATTATTCCCGCTCCGAACTTGTGGCCATTGCCAAGGTGCAAGCGCCCTGCCCGCCGGGCTCTAACCCACCGCCGGTGCAGCAGCCAAAAGAGGGGCGGCCGTGGGTGAGTGTTACGCCTACTTGCGGTGAACTCAGCAAGCGTGACGCCGAAGGGCACTTGACTTACGGCACTTTGCTCACAATACGGGGCGGGGGCTTCAAGCCGAATAAAAAGGTGCACATTTTGTGGGCTAACCCACTTGGCAACACTTTTACGCCGCGCGGCTTTGGCCCAACCGATATTCAAGTTGGGCCTGATGGCACTTTTACTACCAAACTTTACATTCCCGATGTGACCATTCCGAGCGTGGCGAAAGGGCCGCAAATTCACGAGTTGCGCGTTGTCCAGCGTGGGGCGGCTAAATTTACCGGCAGGCTGAGCAAGGATATGAAACTCGCGCTTGAGGCCATGCTGGAAAGCATCATGATGGGCTTGATGGCGACGGCCTTCGGGATTGTGCTCAGCGTGCCGCTTTCGTTTTTGGCCGCGCGCAACCTGATGAGCACCCTGCACACCACCTCTCAGGGCTTTGTTGGCGGCGTGATAGGCTTGGTTGGTGGGGCTTATTTGGGCAAACTTGCAGGAGATTATCTTGCGCCGTTGGTTGGGGGGCTTGAAAAAGCACCAATCCTCACTTTCTTCATTTACTTCACGCTTGTGCTTGTGTTGGCAATTGTGGCTTATCGTTTGCTCAGCCGTGCGCTGGATTCTATCGCCGAGCGCCTTCCCGCACTGGTTTCGTTTGGCGTTGGGATTGCGGGCATGGCGTTGATCGGCGCGGTGGTCGGCTACGAACTTGGGCTTGGCTACGCTCACGGCATTTTGGGCATTACCAGAGGCCCCGAAGGCGCGCTTCAGGCCGCTCCGCACACTGCTATGCTTGGTGCGGTTCTCGGCGCGTTCCTCGGCGGGCTTTGGGCGTGGCGATTGGGCGTTCATGGCACAATTCCGATAGGCCGGATGATTTACGCCGCCACGCGCCTCATCCTCAACATTGGCCGCTCCATTGAGCCGCTCATTTGGGCTATTATGGGCGTCATTTGGGTGGGGCCGGGCCCGTTTGCTGGTTTTATCGCCTTGACGATTCACTCGGTGGCCGCGCTCGGCAAACTCTATTCCGAGGCCATTGAAAGCATTGACCCGGGGCCAATAGAAGCGCTACAGGCCACCGGCGCAAGCCGGCTGCAGACCATCGTTTACGCTGTCATCCCGCAGGTGATGCCGCCGTTTACGGCTTTTACGCTTTACCGTTGGGATATCAACGTCCGCATGTCCACCATCATCGGCCTTGTGGGCGGCGGCGGCATTGGCTTTTTGCTCATTCAGTGGATTCACCAATTCCAGTATGAACAGGCCGGTTTGGCCGTTTGGCTTATCACCATCACCGTGGCTACTTTGGATTTCATCAGCGCCAGTATCCGTGAAAAGATGGTGTGAGCCATCGTGTTGTGGTAAAATTGCTCCATGCGCTACCAAAATTATCGCTCTGCCCATCATCATCACCATAGCAACCGAACTCCGTTCGGGCAGGGCTGTTTTAAACGGCGTGTGGTTTAGCCAATCTGAGTTTTGCTTTTGAAAAGCGCTCCCTGCCCAAGGGAGCGCTTTTATTTTCGCATTAGGAGTGTAGCAGTGGACAATGATAACCGTACTGAAATTCGTTTGGCTTTGCCCAGCAAAGGGAGGCTGGCCGATGAGGCGATGGCTTTGCTTGAACGCGCCGGCTTGCCGGTTTACAAGCCGAACCCGCGGCAATTGAAGGCGCACATTCCCGCCATGCCTGAGTTGACGGTGATGTTTCAGCGCGCTGGCGATATTGTGCTCAGCGTGCGCGATGGCATTGTGGATTTCGGCATCACCGGCTGGGATATGGTGGCCGAGCGCGGCGGGGGTAGCCCTTCCATCCTCCCAATGCACCGCGCTTTGGGCTTTGGGCATTGCACCCTCAACTTGATTGTGCCTGAAAGCATGGAAGGCGTTTACCGCGTTTCCGACCTGAAGAACTGGGCCCAAGGCCGCCCTGCGCCTTTGCGCGTTGCTACCAAATTCCCAAACCTCACGGGGGAATTCCTGCGCCGTCATGGTTTTGACGCTTTTCGGCTGATTGCCGCCGAAGGCGCGCTGGAAATTGCCCCCACCATTGGCTACGCTGATATTATCTCCGATTTGGTTTCCACCGGCGCAACTTTGCGCGAAAACCGGTTGCGCGCTTTGGAAGACGGGGAAATTTTGGCCTCGCAGGCATGTTTGATTGCCAACCGCGAGCGCTTGCGCCGCAACCCTGCCGTGCTGGCCGTGGCTAAGCAACTTTTGGAATTGATAGTTGCCCACTTGCGGGCGGCGGAAAACACGGCGGTCTTTGCCAACATTCGCGGCTCTTCCCCCGAAGAAATTGCAAGCAAAATGCTCACCCGCCCCACCCTCGCTGGTTTGCAAGGGCCCACAATTTCGCCGGTGATTACCCAATCCGGAGGGAATTGGTTTGCCGTGCACATCATCGTGCCCAAATCCCGCCTCCAGCAGGCTATTGCCGAACTGCGCTCTATTGGTGGCAGTGGGGTAGTGGTCACGCCAGTGACTTACATTTTTGAAGAAGAGCCGTTGGAATACCGGCAGATGCTCGCCGCTTTGCAAAATTCCGAAAAGGAGGAATGAACCATGTTGCCGATTTACAACGTGCCCGATGCGCAGGTTTCCATTCTCAAAAGGAGGATGGTTGGCGAAAGGGCTTACCCCGAGCGGCTGTTGGCAGGGGTGGAGCGCATTTTTGGCGAAGGCGTTACGCCCGAACAGGCCGTGAAGCGGATTTTGGAAAGTGTGCGCTTGGAAGGCGATGAGGCCCTGCGCCGATGGTCGGAAAAAATAGACGGGGTGAAGTTGGATTCCTTTCGCGTTCCGGCCTCTTCTTTTGCCGAGGCGATGGGTTCGCTCCCGCCAAGGCTGATTGAGGCATTGCGCACCGCGGCCGAGCGGATTCGCTCTTTCCACCGGCGGCAGCCCATCCCCAGTTGGGAAGAAAATGGCCTTGGGCAGCGTTTCACCCCTGTGGAGCGGGTAGGGGTTTATGTCCCGGGAGGCTCTGCGCCGCTGCCTTCTTCCCTCCTCATGTCGGTAATTCCCGCTCAGGTTGCCGGGGTTGAGGAAATCATCGTGTGCACACCGCCTGAGCCGCACCCTGCCATTTTGGCCGCGGCGGCAATTTGCGGCGTGGAGAGCGTGTATCGCCTTGGCGGAGCGCAGGCAATTGCCGCGATGGCCTTTGGCACCGAAAGCCTGCCCAAGGTGGATAAAATCGTAGGCGCGGGCAATGTGTTTGTAACCTTGGCTAAAAAGCAGGTTTACGGCTTGGTTGGGCTTGACGGCCTCGCCGGGCCGACCGAAACGATGGTAATTGCCGATGCCACCGCCAACCCCGATTGGGTGGCGGCCGATTTGCTGGCGCAGGCCGAGCACGACCCGCTTGCCACGGCCATTTTGCTTACGCCCGACCTTGCCCTTGCCAAAGCCGTGCAACAGGCGGTGGAAAGGCAACTTCCAAGGCTTTCGCGCCGCGAAATCATCCGCCAGTCTCTTGAAAGCAACGGCGGCATTGTGCTTGTGCGCGATTTAGACGAGGCGGCGCGGCTCGCCGATGAGTTTGCGCCTGAGCATTTGTGCCTTTCGGTGGCCGAGCCGCGCCCTTTGATGGACAAAATTCGCAACGCCGGCGGCTTTTTCTTGGGCGAGTATTCGTTTGAAGTTTTGGGCGACTATGTGGCCGGCCCAAGCCATGTGATGCCCACTTCCGGCACGGCGCGTTTTGCCTCGCCGCTCAACGTTTACGATTTCCTGAAAATCAGCAGTGTTATCGGTTTAGAGCCCAGCCTTGCCCGAGAATTGAGCGCCGTCTCCGCCGAAATTGCTCACGCTGAAGGGCTTACCGCTCATGCGGCGGCGGCCGAACTGCGCCTCGGCGGCGCACCCTTGCCAACGGAGTAGCCCGATGCCCGACCTTCCTCCCATTCGCCCCGATGTTGCCGAGATGCCGCCCTACAAGCCGGTTTTGCCGTTTGATGTGCGCGCCGCCCAACTCGGCCTGCCGGTTGAGCAACTTGTCAAACTTGACGCCAATGAAAATCCCTACGGAATGCCCAAGGCCGCCCGCCGAGCGCTTGCCGCCCTCAAAATGGGCCATATTTACCCCGATCCCCAAACCCGCCGCCTGCGCCGGGCGCTTTCGGAGTTTCACGGTGTGCCTTTTGAAAACATCGTGGTGGGCGCTGGCGCTGATGAACTGATTGACCTGACTTTGAGGCTTTTCCTCCAGCCGGGCGATGGCGTGCTCGTTTGCCCGCCTACTTTCGGGATGTATGAATTTGACACCCGCTTGAACGCTGGCCGGGTGATTGCCGTTCCCCGCCGGGCGGATTTTTCGCTGGATTTGGAAGCCATTGCCGCCGCGGTGGCTTCCGAAAAGCCCAAATTGCTCTTTCTGGCTACCCCGAACAACCCCGATGGCCGCTTGCTCACCTCGGAGGAAATTGAGCGCCTGCTCGCCCTGCCGGTGTATGTGGTGCTGGATGAGGCTTACATTGAGTTTGCTCCCCCGGGGCGGAGCATGATACGGCAGGTGGTTGAAAGGGAGAATTTGGTTGTGTTGCGCACATTCAGCAAATGGGGCGGATTGGCGGGGTTGCGGGTTGGGTATGGCGTTTTTCCTTCGCATTTGATGCCGCATTTGTGGAAGATTAAGCCGCCCTACAATGTTTCGGTGGCAGCCGAGGCGGCGGCGTTGGCCGTGCTTGCCGAGCCGGATGAGTTGGCGGCGCGCACCCGTCTTATCATCGCCGAGCGGGAGCGCCTTTACCGCCGCCTGCAGGCAATTCCTTGGCTTGAGCCTTACCCTTCGCAGGCTAACTTTGTGCTCACGCGGGTGCTCGGGCGCGATGCCAAAGCCTTGCAGGCCGCGCTCGCCCGCCGCGGCATTCTTGTGCGCCATTTTGCCACCTCCCGTCTGCAAGACCACATTCGCATAAGCGTTGGCAAGCCCGAACACACCGACGCCCTTATTTTTGCCCTTCAGGAGGTGTGAAGTGCGTTCTGCTCAGGTTCATCGCCAAACTGCCGAAACCGACATAAGCGTTACACTTGAAATTGACGGCCGCGGTGTCACAAACATTGACACCGGCCTTGGGTTTTTAGACCACATGCTCCAGCAATTTGCCTCCCACGGTTTGTTTGATTTGACTTTGCGGGCGGTGGGCGACTTGCATGTTTGCCCCCATCACACGGTTGAGGATTGCGCCTTGGCTTTGGGCGAGGCCGTTGACAGGGCGCTCGGCCGGAGGCAGGGCATTGTGCGGATGGGCTGGGCTTATGTGCCGATGGATGAGACTTTGGCCTTTATCGCTCTTGACCTTTCCGGCCGGCCTTATCCTGTTGTTGATGTGGACTGGCATTCGCCGGCTGTTGGCGGAATCCCAACCGGGCTTTTCACGCATTTTTTGGAATCGTTTGCCGTGGCCGCGCGCTGCAATTTGCACGCGCGGGTGCTTTACGGCCGCGATGACCACCATCAAGCCGAGGCGCTGTTCAAGGCTTTGGGGCGTGCCCTTGATGCCGCCACTCGCACCGACCCCTGCCGCGGCGCTTCCATTCCGAGCACGAAAGGGGTGTTGTAATGTCCTTTGCCGATGAAATTGCAATAGTTGATTACGGCGCTGGGAATTTGCGTTCCGTTTCCCGCGCTTTGGGGGCAGTTGGTGCACGGGTTCGTATAGCCACGCGGGCTGAAGACTTGCGCTCGGCGCGCAAAATTGTGCTTCCGGGCGTGGGGGCGTTTGGCGATGGCATGGCCGGCCTCACCGCACGCGGCTTAGTAGAGCCGCTGCGCCGCGCCGCTCAAGAGGGCGTGCCGATTTTGGGCATTTGTTTGGGAATGCAGTTGTTCTTTCCCGCAAGCGAGGAATCGCCCGGGGTGGAGGGGCTGGGCTTTTTGCCCGGCGAAGTGCGCGCTTTTAGGCTTACCGACCTCAAAGTGCCTCATACCGGCTGGAACCAGGTTTGGCCTAAGCGCCCCACGCCTTTGCTGGATGGCCTAAAGCCCGGCGATTACGCTTATTTCAACCACGGCTATTACTGCGCCCCTGCTGAAGAGGCCGACGTTCTGGCCGTCACCGATTACGGCCTGCGTTACGCTTCGGTGGTTGGCCGAGGAAATTTGTATGGCGTGCAATTTCATCCCGAAAAAAGTCAGGCGGTTGGCCTGCGAATTTTGCGCAATTTTGTGCGCCTTGGTTCGGGAGGTGATGCATGAGTGAATTTGTGGTGTATCCGGCTGTGGATTTGCACCGCGGCAAGGTGGTGCGCCTGCGGCAGGGGAACTTGGCCGACCGCACCGATTACGCCCTCCAACCGGCCGAAGCCGCCGCGCGCTGGCTGTCTGCCGGGGCGGAGTGGCTCCATGTTGTCAACCTTGACGGCGCTTTTGGACTGGAAGACGCCGAAAACCTCGCCGCCCTTCGCTCCATCGTGGCGCTTGGTGGGCGGGTGCAGTTTGGCGGTGGCGTCCGCTCTATGGAAAAGATCGCTTTTTTGCTTGATTTGGGCGTGGAACGGGTGATTTTAGGCACCGTGGCTGCGAAGGAGCCGCAATTCGTTGCCAAAGCCTTGGCGCGCTTTGGGGCGGAGAAAATTGTGGTGGGTATAGATGCCCGCGACGGCGTGGTGCGCGTCGGCGGCTGGCAAGAGTCTTCTGGCCTTTCCCCCAAAGATTTGGGCGCTCGGTTGGCTGGCTTTGGCCTGAAAAGGGTGGTGTTCACCAACATTGCCCGCGATGGGCTGGGCGCTGGCCTTGATGTGGAAGGGGCGCGCCGTCTGGCTGAGGTTACCGGTTTGGAAGTGATCGCCTCGGGCGGCGTGCGAGGGTTGGAAGATGTTTGTCGCGCCCGCAATGCCGAATTGGGCGGTGTGGTTATCGGCCGCGCACTTTACGATGGCAATTTGGATTTAGAGGAGGCACTGCAATGTTAGCCAAGCGCATTATCCCCTGCTTGGACGTGAAGGACGGGCGAGTTGTCAAAGGAGTGCACTTTGTGAACTTGCGCGACGCCGGAGATCCGGTTGAGCAAGCGCGCTTATACGACCGTATGGGGGCGGATGAACTGGTGTTTTTGGATATTTCTGCCACGCCCGAGGGGCGCGCCACCACTGTTGAAATGGTGCGGCGTGTTGCCGAGCAGGTGTTTTTGCCCTTTACGGTGGGCGGCGGCGTGCGCACTTTGGAGGATATGCGCCGCCTTTTGCTGGCTGGCGCGGACAAAATCAGCGTAAATTCGGCGGCGGTGCGCAACCCTCAGTTGCTTGCCGATGCCGCGCGCCGCTTTGGCAGTCAGTGTATCGTGCTTGCCTTGGATGCGCGCCGCGTTGCCCCTTCTCGGTGGGAGGTGGTGATAAGCGGCGGCCGCGAGCCGACCGGGCTTGACGCAGTAGAATGGGCGCGCCGGGCGGTTTCGCTTGGCGCGGGGGAAATTTTGTTGACCAGCATGGACGCCGATGGCACGCGCGCTGGCTATGATTTGGAATTGACCCGCGCTGTCGCCTCCGCCGTGCCGGTGCCGGTGATAGCCAGCGGCGGCGCAGGCAACAAGGAGCACTTTTTTCAGGTGCTCACTCGGGGTAAAGCCGATGCCGCTCTTGCCGCTTCTTTGTTCCACGACCGCGAATTGACCATTGCTGAAGTGAAGGAATACCTCGCGGCCAAAGGCGTCCCCGTGCGCATTGTGGAGTGGGCAGAAGGGGCAGAACCTTAGTTCGCTCTTTCATTTTGAGGCGCGAAACACAGAAGCCACCGATTGCTGGAAAACCACAGAGGACACAGAAAGAGAGGGATTTAGGGATTGGGGTATTGAGGAATTGGGGCGTTGAGTCGTTGGGGCGTTGCGTTGCAGGTAGAGCGGGAAAACACAGAAGACACAGAAACGCCACAGAGAACACAGAAATTTTTTCTCTGCGCTCTCTGCGCCTCTGTTTCCTCTGCGTCTCTGCGTTAAGCGTTCTTCCGCAAATCCTAATGCATTCTCAAACAAGATTTCAGGTATTCCGGAAAGCGTTATCCATCCTGCTTAGGGCAAGATCTCACCTATCCCCCGATGAGCCTCGCTAGCGCTCGGCTCATCTGCCCCCTTCCCTCCCTTAGTAAGGGAGGGAAGGGGGCGGCTACGGTGACGCGATAGCGTCGCCGTAGCGGGGGTAGGGAGAGATCAAAAATTTGGGCGCTAAGTTGCAAAAGGCCTAAACCAACTATCAAGGTGGATTATGCACTAAATCGCTAATCTTCTCCTCTGTGCTAATCTGTGTAATCTGTGGTTTTCTCTTTGCGTCCTTGGCGTTGAATTCTCTGCATTCTGTGGTTTTACTCTTCTGCCGGAACGAAATACACATCCGTCGGCTTGAACTTGCTCAAGCGGCGGAATTTGGCTTTTACTTTCATGCCGATCCAATCAAGGGTGGCCTCGTTGGGGTCTACCCCCAGCAGCCGTCCCAAGAACAAAGTGTCCGCGCCTTCAAATTCCACCAGTACCAACACAAAAGGAGTTTCGGAAAGGAAGGTTTCGGAGCCAAAGTGACAAACTGTGAAGGTGTGAACCCGTCCTTCCTGCGGAAGGACTACCCAATCGTTTTCCTTACCGGTGTACATATCGTGGCCGCGCGGTGTGGCGTAGGTGTAGCCGGTTTCGGGCTGGCGCGAGCCGAGCAACACCTTGTTCGCCACCCCTGCAAACCACGGCGAATCCTGCCCGTAGGAATGGATGTAAGTGATGCTGTACGGGTCTTTGACGATAATCGGTGCCATATTCTTGAGGCTTTGCAGTGCCTCGGGCGTCAATTCGGTTGGAAAGGGTACGTTGAAGAGCGTCGTCCCTTCTTCAGTCTCTTCCATTTTGCGCTTGATGGGTTTGTCGCTCATCGTCTTCCTCCGTTTACTCTTCGCGTTCCAAGATGCTGATGGTGACGTATGTGCCGGTGCCCGCGTGGGAGTGGATGGCGCCGCGTTTGGCATTAGGCACCTGCAAAGTGTCGTTCCCGAAGTGGTCTTTGATGCGGTGTTGCAATTGCCAAATGGCGAATACGGCTTGCATCAGGCCGGTAGCGCCTATGGGGTGGCCGCAGGCGATTAGCCCGCCCGATGGATTGACCGGAATTTGGGAAGGCTCGGGCAGGTCTAAGCCGTAATCTACGGTGGGCATAAAAGTCTTGCCTGAGGCGGCGAAAGGCCCCCCCTCGCCGTAGCGGCATAAGCCCATGTCTTCGTAGGTTTGGATTTCGGAACTGGTGTAGGCATCGTGGAGTTCTACAAAATCCAATTCCTCAGGCGGGTTGATGATGCCGGCGCGCTCGTAGGCTTGTTTGGCCGCCATGCGGCCGGAGCGGAAGGAATGCACACCGGGATAGCGGAAGCCTTTTGCCCATAATTCTTTGTAGTAGGCGCGCGAATCTTCATCCATCTCGTTTGGTAGGGCGTTATAGCGGTAAAAATCTTCGTAAGATTGGTGCGGCCGGTCAGACATGCGCATTGCTCCGGTGCCGCGGCCAATGGCGCTTACCTTGACCTTGGGTAGGCTTCTCCCCGCCGCTTTTTCCAGTTTTGCCAATCCTTCTTCGCTTGCCAGCAGCACCACCGCCGCGCCGTCGCTCATCACGCACACGTTCAAGCGGGTTAGCGGCCACGACACCGTTGGGGAATTGAGCACTTCTTCAATGGTGAGACGGAGGCCTTTTTGCGCATAAGGGTTGTAAAGCGCGTTGGTATGGTTTTTTACCGAGACATGCGCTAACTGCTCTACCGTGGTGCCGAATTCTTTCATGTGGCGGGTTACCATCATTGCGTAATAGCCGGTGTAAAATCCACCAACTGGATAGTCAAAATTGGTATCCGAAGCCAATGCGATGAATTCGTTGCCTTTCCAAGTGTTGACATACGACATTACCTCAAAGCCCATCGCCAACGCGACATCCATGTCTCCAGAGGCTACAGATTTGTAGGCCTCTTGGAAGCAAATTCCGCCGGTTGCTCCGCCTCCTTCAACGCGGTGCGACGGTTTTGGAAGCAGGCCAAGGTAGTCTTGCACCATAATGCCCGCCATCACTTGGCGGGCGAAATGGTCGGAAAAGTACGAAACTACCGAGCCGTCCACAATTTCGTAGAACTGGGGGTGCTCAAGGCCAAGGTCGTTGAGCATGTAATCATAGGCTTCTTTGACCAACGCGGGGAAAGTTTTATCGGGGCGCGCTTTGGCAAATTTGCTCACCCCCCCGGCCACTGCGTACACGGTTCTCATGATTGACCTCCTGCGGTTGAAATGGGTGCATAGAGTTTAGGATTACGCAGTTGCTCGTAGAAGTGTTCGTTTTCATGTAATGGCGGGCCGCCGTAGGCGGCGAAGCCATCCCCCAGATGATGGGGAGACCGCTTCGGCAGTCTACGACTACCTCGCGGCGACATAGAGGAGAACTGCGTAACTCCTAAAGTTATTTTAGCCTAAACTTTTTCGTCCTTCCGGCAGGAAAGTTGTCTAATTTGTGTTGTGTTTCACTGCCACTTTGCCGATTTTTTGCCCGTTCACCCATAGAATATACTCCCCATCCGGGAATGGCCCTATTTTTACCCTGACTGAAAACGGCTTGAGTACATCGGCGCATTCTGTGTTTGGCTCATACACGCTGTAAACCTTGACTTTTATTTCCCATTTTTCGCACTTTACTGCTACACGCAACTGCGAGCAGGGGGTTGGCAGTTGCCCGCTAAGCGTGAGCAGCACTTTCCCGCCATCCGCCGCCTCGGCTTGCACGTCCTTCAAGTGGACCACGCCGGTTGCCATTTGAGCGTCTTCCGGCTGTGGAAATGGAAGCGGCGTGCGCTTGGTCTTGGGGAAGGTACCGGGGCTTGGCATTACCCGGATAGGTGTTGTAGGGGCAGGCGTAGGTGGCTCTGTGTTGAAGGGCGGCCGGGCTGTGTCTACTTTTTGTGGCGTACTCACTTGTATGCGCATTTCGGTTTGGGGTGGGGGAGAAGTTTTTTGGGTTGGCTGTGCGGCGTTGGATGTTGGGGTGTTGGCCGCAGTGCAAGCCGCCAGAGCGATGGCAAGCACAAGCAATCCAACCAAGGGGAATTTTTTGGGCATGGCGCACCTCCTTTGGGCATGTTTCTACATTTGAGACGGCTTGCCGTGGGAAAATGTTCCCCTTTGTAGGTGGTTGTGAGGCCAAGCCGTTACTGGAGATGGTTGAGGGCCTGCCCAAAGATTTTTCGCAAATGTGTCACTGCGAGGTGGCATAGCCGCCAAGGCGGTTCCCCGCGGTCAAAATGGGGATTGCTTCGCGGCCGTCGGCGGCTCGCGATGACATCATGCGGCGGCAAAAGGGGGGGATTGCTTCGCGGCCTGCGCCGAGCGCCGCGTACGCCGCCGCTACCAGTCGGGTGAAGGAGTGGCCATTACGATCAAGTGCTCCAACACCCACCCGAATTTGTCGGTGTTTGGCACTCTAACTTTGACCCAGAGGTAGTTGTCGGCTTTTTTCTCGGGGCCGAGCACTTCAAGGAGTTCCCCATTTTGCGCCCCGCCGATGACTTTATAGGAAAAGCCCGGGCCAGCACGTATGAGCAAGCCGCCGTATTTTTTTGGTGCTTGCACCCGAGCGTAGGCCGGTGTGGGCGTTGGGCTTGGCGTTTCTGTGGGGGTAATGGTTGGTGTGGGGGTGAGGGTGGCAGTTGCTGTGGCCGTGGGGGAGGGTGTGGGCGTCAGCGTTGGCGTGGGCGAAGGCGGCACCGGCGTTGGAGTGGGAATTGGGGTTGGCAGCGCCACGTTGGCTTTCACCGCTGTGCCCAACCCAATGCCGAGTAGCATAAGGAGTATCCCGCCAAGCAGGAGTGCCCCGCTCAGAGTGTAGCCGAAGAGCGTGAGCGGCTTGAAGCCTAATACTGCCAGCATTAGCGCGCTCAGCAATGCCGCCCATGCCAAATAGACCACGTACACAACCAGCCCGTCGGGGAACAGGTGGGGTATGCCGCTGGTGAGTCCGAAACCCGCCGTGGCTAAGGGCAAGAAAATTTCATAAGCCAGCCCCACGCCCGCGAGGTGCGTTTGCCCCGGCCTGCGGGTTAGGGCTATTGTGGTCCAAATTGCCGAAACCGCGAGCAAGATAAAATCCCCCACCGAGAGCCGGGCATGCAATGCGGCTTGGGTTGGCGTTAGGCTTGGCAAGAAGCGGGCTATTGCGCCGATAACCGCCCCCGCGGCAAATGCCAGCCCGCTGGCAACCAGTATGCCTCCCAGCACCAAGGCGAAATATCGTTTTACGCCGGTGATTACCCCCAAACCGAGGCCGACTATAGGTGTCATTGCCGGGGCTACCAACGCACCAAGGATTAATATCGCAAGTGAGTTTGTAAGAAGCCCTATTCCCCAAATCAGTCCTGCGAGGGTGATGAAGATGAACAAGTCGGCGGATGGCTCGGCGCGGTGAGCGGCTTTATTCCAAAACGCTTCGCGCTCCGAGGCGTCAAGCGGGGCGAGCGCACGTTTGGCGCGCCGTCGGCGCGCCGGCGGTAGGTTTTCGGGGGTTTCTGGCGTTGCTTGGCTTCGCGGTATTGTCATTGCACTATCGCCTCAGGCTTGCTACCATGCGGATGGGGTGCAAGAGTAGGTCTAAGGCGGTGAGCACATCCGGGGCGATTAGGTCGGCGGACAACAGCGCTTCGGTTGCTGTGCCCTCTCCCGATAGAATGCAAATGCCGATTGCCGCTTCTTTCAGCATCAAGGCGTCGTTAGCCCCTTGCCCGAGGGCAACCACACCTTCTGCACCAAGGGAGCGCACAAATTCGGCTTTTTGCTCTGCCTCCCCGCCGGGGGAAACGCGCACGGCCTTCAGCCCCAAGGCGGCGTCTATGTATTTCTGCTTGCCGTGCGTATCGGCAGTGAGCATGTGGACTTCAAGCCGGTCGCGCAGTTGGGTTATGCGCTCAAGCACGCCGTCAATTAGTTTGCCGTCTTGTGCCAGCGTGCCGTTCACATCGGTCACAAGGTGCTTTAGGTGTATTTCGCCCCTTCCCGGAATTTTGAGCGTGATCACCGCGCAATCTCCTCTGCTGTGGTGTGGGCTTTTGCCCGCGCTGCTTTGTGGAGATTATAACTTATTTTGCGGCGCTAAGCGGCGGCAAGTGCTTCGGCGGCCTCGGCGGCGCGCATGGCAAATTGGCTGTTGTAGAGTTCGGCGTAAAATCCTTTTTTCGCCAGCAGTTCTTCATGCGTGCCTTGCTCAACGATGTTGCCATCGCGCATCACCAAAATTAGGTCGGCGTTTCGTATAGTGGAAAGCCTGTGGGCGATTACGAAACTGGTTCGGCCTTTCATCAATTTGTCCATTGCGGCCTGGATCAGCAACTCAGTGTGTGTGTCTACCGAACTGGTGGCTTCGTCCAAAATCATCATAGGCGGGTTGGCGAGGATGGCGCGGGCTATTGTTAGCAGTTGCTTTTGCCCTTGGGAGATGTTGGTTACCTCTTCGTTGATAACGAAATCGTAGCCGCCCGGCAGGGCTTGGATGAAGTGGTGGGCGTGCGCGGCTTTTGCGGCGGCTTCTACTTCCTCATCGGTGGCATCAAGCCGCCCGTAGCGGATGTTTTCGCGAATTGTGCCGTTGAACAGCCATGTGTCTTGGAGCACCATTCCGAACAAGCGCCGCAGGTCAGAGCGGCGGAATTCGCGCACGTTGTGGCCGTCCACCAAAATTTCGCCTTTGTCTACATCGTAGAAGCGCATTAGCAATTTTACGATAGTGGTCTTGCCTGCTCCAGTAGGCCCAACGACGGCAACTTTTTGGCCGGGCTTTACTTCGGCAGTGAAGCCTTTAATCACCGGCTTGCCGGGTACATAACTGAAATAGACTTCTCGGAATTCCACATGCCCTTTGACTTCGCTTGGCTCAAGCAAGATAGCATCCTCGGGGTCGGGTTCTTCCTCTTCTTCTTCCAGAAAATCAAATACCCGCTCGGCCGCGGCAATGGTTTGTTGCAACACGTTGGAAATGTTCGCCAATTGCGTGATGGGCTGCGTGAATGAGCGCATGTATTGGATGAAGGCCTGAATGTCGCCGACAGTGATGAGGTCGCGGACGGCAAGCCATCCTCCTGCAATCACCACAGCAACATAGCCGAGGTTGCCGATCCAGCGCATTAGGGGGCGCATTGTACCTGAAAGGAATTGCGCCTTCCAAGAGGCTTGGTAGAGAACGTTGTTGTATTCGTCAAACTTGGCAATGCTTTTGCGCTCGCCGTTGAAGGCTTTGACTATTATGTGCGCGCCAAACATTTCTTCCACAATGCCATTCACATGTCCCAAAAAGTCTTGCCGCTGGGCAAAGTACTTTTGCGAAGTTTTGATGATTCCAAACATTGCCCCAAACGAAATAGGCACTATGAGCACCGCAATGAGCGCCATTTGCCAACTTATGGAAAACATCATTATCAAAATGCCCAACACTGTGACGGCAGAAGTGACAATTTGCCCAAGGCTTTGGTTGAGCGTGCGGTTGACCGTGTCCACATCGTTAGTGAGGCGGGAGAGCACTTCGCCGTGGGTTGTGCCGTCAAAATAGCGGAAGGGCATACGGTGCACTTTGTCCATCAGGGCTTGGCGGAGGTTGTATGAGACCTCCATTGCCACGTCGGTCATAATCCAGCCCTGAGCGTAACTCAGAATGGCAGAAAGCACATAAAGCCCTGCAGCGAGTAGCAAAATTTGGCCGATTTTCCCAAAATCAACGCTGCCTGTACCGGCCAGTTGGGCGAGGACGCCGTTGAACAGCGTGGTGGTGGCGTTGCCCAAAATTTTCGGGCCTACGATTGAGAAGGCCGTAGAGCCGGTTGCCAGCAAAATGACCACTAAGATTTTGAGGTTGTAGGGCTTGAGGTAAGCCACCAACTTGCGCAGCGTGCCTTTGAAATCGGTTGGCTTTTCTACAGGCCCTAAAGGCATCATGTGCCCTACTTGTAGGCCGCTGCCGTGCTTTGTCTTTCGCGGGAGCAGTACCGCGCCGCTTCGCGCGCGTTCTTGAAAGCGTCCGGGATTGGCGTTCATGCCAGCGCCTCCTGCTTGAGCTGCGAAAGCGCAATTTCGCGGTAAACCTCGCAACTTTTCATCAACTCTTTGTGTGTTCCCTCACAAATTAGGTGGCCTTCGTCCAAGACAAGGATTTTATCGGCGTCTTTTATGGTGGCGACCCTTTGGGAAACGATGATGATGGTGCGCCCCGCGAGGTGTTTCCGCAGTGCACGGCGCAGGCGGGCGTCGGTTTGGTAGTCCAGCGCCGAAAAGCATTCGTCAAAAATGTAGATGGGCGCGTCCTTTACCAATGCTCGCGCGATGGTGAGCCTTTGCCGTTGGCCGCCCGAAAAGTTTACCCCGCCTTGCGCCACTTCGGCTTTTAGCCCCTTGGGGTGCTCCAGAATAAAGTGCGCTTGGGCAATTTCAAGCGCCCGCCGCATTGTCTCTTCATCAGCGTTTGGGTTGGCAAAACGCAGGTTGCTTTCCACCGTGCCGGCGAATAAATTGCTCCGCTGAGGCACATAGCCGATTTTCGCACGTAGTTCCTCCAGCGCCACTTCGCGGATGTCTACCCCGCTGATGGTTATTTGCCCGCTGGTCACGTCGTAAAACCTCGGAATGAGGTTCACCAACGTGCTTTTGCCCGAGCCGGTTGTGCCCATGATGCCAATGGTCTGCCCGGCCCCAATTTGAGTGGTGATGTCGTGTAGCACATCTTCTTCGGCATTGGGGTAGCGGAAGCGCACTTTGCTGAAGCCAATGCTGGGTTCAAAGTTTTCCGGGAACGGCCGCGGCTTGGCCGGGGATTTTACGGTGATTTCGGTGGCAAGCACGTCCGCAACGCGGTTTGCCGAAACGTCGGCGCGCGGCAGCAGGATGAACAGCATTGAGAGCATCAAGAAGGCAAACACCACTTGCATGGCATATTGCATAAAAGCCATCATGTCGCCAACTTGGATGGTCGATTGTGCGACTTCGTGCGCCCCGACCCACAAAATCAAAATCATCAAGCCGTTTAGAACGAGCATCATCATCGGCATCATTACCACAAAAACGCGGTTGACAAACCGGCTCAGGTCAGTCAGTTGGCGGTTTGCCCGTTCAAACCGCGCCGATTCCACCTGCTGGCGGTTGAAGGCGCGCACCACCATCATGCCCGTTAGGTTTTCACGCAAAATCAGGTTGAGTTGGTCAAGCAATTCTTGGATGAGTTTGAACTTCGGAATCACAATGCTGAAAACCACCCCTATGACCCCCAACAAAATGATAACTGCCAGTGCCATCGTCCACCACATGGAAGGGCTTTTGTCTAAAGCGTGGATGATTGCCCCTATGCCGATGATGGGCGCGTAGAATGACAGGCGCACCAGAGGCATTATTGCGTTTTGCACTTGGGTGATGTCGTTGGTGGCGCGGGTGATGAGCGAAGCGGTGGAAAAGCGGTCAAATTCTGCGCCGGAAAAGAGCATCACTTTTTCAAAAAGCATGTGCCGGAGGTCGCGCCCAACGCCTGATGCAATGCGGGCGGCGAGATAGCCCACGCTGATGGTCGCTATTGCCGAAATTAGCGCAATCAAGAGCATTAGACCGCCCTTGTGCAAAATGTAGCGGTTTTGGATTTTAGCGGTGTCTATGTCCATTGCTTCGTATTCGGCTTTTACGGCGCGCGTCGCGGCCTGCCTCAGTGCCTTTTCGCCGCCGATTGCTTGAAAGCGCTGGCTGAGCGCTTCGCTGATTTTGCGGCGCTCCGAAAACGGCATTTTTGCCAACAAAGCGAACAAATCCGTATTGGGCGGCAAATTTGCCAGCATGGGCGCCATTTTCGGCATTAGTTTTTTTGCCTCTTGTGGGTTTTGTTGAATGCGCTGTATGCCGAACACAAGTAGCAAGGCCTTGCCGAGCGTAGGTTCTAATGCGGAAATCGCCTGAGGCGAACGGTTGCTGAGGATGTAGACGGGTTCTTTGAGCAGCGCGGGGTATTTTGGCGCCAAGGCTTGGGCTTTGGAGGTGCCGGGCTTTACCAATTGATAGTTGGCAAGCACTTCTTTTTGTTCTTGCTCGGTCAAAAAGAGGAAAGCGCGCTTCAGGGTGCTTTCGCGGAGCGCTTCGGGTACGGCGTGTTGCACTCCCCCTTGTTGAATGCCTACATTTACAATATCCGACATGTAGTCGGGCAGGGTGAGGTCTGCGTCGGCCTGCACAAAAAGCAATACTACGGCTAAGGTTAGCAGAAGTAGGTATGGCTTGAAATACTTGAAAATTCGCAGCATTGCGGATGCGCCTCCAGAGTTTGCGCGCTGGCGGGGGATGAAATTGACTTATCTTGAGGCGTCGGTTTCTTCCTCTGCAGTTGGTAATTTTGCAAGAAGGATTTCTAACGCGGCCAACACTTTTTCGCTTTCTTCGGGTGAGAGGTTTTCCAAGATGTGCTTAAATGTACTGCCTTCTGCCGGCGAGGTAATGGAAAGGAGGGCTTTTTCGCCTTTTGTGGTGAGGCGAAGGCGTTTGTTGCGGCGGTCATTTGGATCTTCTTCGCTCAGCACATAGTTTTGCTCTATCAGCCTGCGCAATAGTTGGCTGGCCGCGGGGTTCGTGATTCCAAGCGCTTTTGCCAAGTCGGAAATGTTGGTCTGCTGATGCCGTTGGATGTAGCGCATGGCGAAAAGTTGGGGCATAGAAAGGCCTGCCGCGCGCACCCTTTGCCAAAAGGAATGTGCCAGTGCTTGTATGAGGCGTCTAAACGCCGCTTGTAGATTTTCCGAGTCCACCGGCATTGTTAACGCTCCTAAACATCTAAGCCGACTTAACTAACCTTGCCCAATCTTACCGCTTATCTTCTTCTTGTCAAGGTTTGGAAGTAAACAAAGGCGTGTTCGCGTAGCCGATAAGGCTTTTATTTTTAGGAGTTACGCAGTTCCACTGCTTCATGTCACCGCGCGGCGGTCGTAGACCGCCGAAGCGGTTTCCCCCATCGTTTTAGGGATGGCCTTCGCCGCCTATGGCGGCTCGCCATGACATGAAAACGCGCCCTTCTACCAGCAACTGCGTAATGCATTCTCAAACAAGATTTCAGGTATTCCGGAAAGCGTTATCCATCCTGCTTAGGGCAAGATCTCACCTATCCCCCGATGAGCCTCGCTGGCGCTCGGCTCATCTGCCCCCTTCCCTCCCTTACTAAGGGAGGGAAGGGGGCGGCTACGGTGACGCGATA
>JALVVL010000033.1 GCA_027023425.1 Anaerolineales bacterium | reverse complement strand
GGGAGGGATTGGGGGATTAAGGGTTGGGGGTCACGCCAGCGGCAATTTTACAACAAACGTGCTCCCTTGCCCAACGGTGCTTTGGACAGTGATTTCGCCGCGGTGGGCGCGCACGATTTCGCGTGCTATCGCCAGCCCTAAGCCTGCACTGCCGCCGGTGCGGGATTTGTCGCCGCGGTAAAACCGCTCAAAGATGCGCGGCAGGCTTTCGGGGGGGATGCCTTCGCCGGTGTCGGAGACTGCAATTTCCACAAATTTGCCCGCTCGGCGCAATCGCACTGCAATTTTGCCGCCGCGGGGCGTGTGCTTGAGGGCGTTATCCAGCAGGTTGCTGAATACTTGCGCCAAGCGGTCGCCGTCGCCCAGCACGGTTGCCTCGGCGTCGGCTTCCAGCGAAAGATCCACGCCTGCCGCTTCAGCCTGCGGGCGGAGGCGCAACAGCAGGTTTTCAAGCAGGGAGCGGAGGGCAACGTTTTCACGGCGCAGGTTAGCAGTTCCGGCGTCAAGGCGCGCCAAATCCAGCAGGGTGACGACCATGCGGTGCATGCGCGCGGCTTCATCGGCTATCACGCGTGCCGCCGAGCGGATTTTCTCGGTATCGCCGGCGGTGCCGTCCAAAATTGCCTGCGCGAAGCCTTGAATGGACGTAAGCGGCGTTTTCAACTCATGGGAAACGTTGGCTACAAATTCCCGCTGGGAACGCTGGGAAGCCTCAAGCCTCTGCGCCATTTCGTTGAAGGCGCGCGCCAGCACCCGCGCTTCCTGCGGCCCGTCCTCAGGCACGGGGATAAATTTGCCCTCAGCGAGCGAGTGGGCGGCCGCGGCGGTGCGGTAGAGGGGGCGCGTTACCCAACTGCTGAGCCACCACGCCAGCACTAAAGCCAGCAAAAGCGCCACCAACGCCGCCTCTATGAGCGGCATGAGCCAGTCTTCGCGGGCGCGCCAGAGCACTTTCAGGGGGCTTGGCAGCGGCTCGGCGATCACCAGCCAACCTCCATTGGCAAGCCGGAGCGCCGAAATGCCCCAAAGGCTACCGTCGGCGGTGCGGACGCGCCCGTGCACCATGCGGTTTCCCTTCAGCGGCGGCAGGTTGAGGGCCGGGGCAGTCGGGTCGGTGTCGCGAAGCACGTGCCCATCGGGGGAAATTGCCAGCGCGCGAGCGTGAAATGTTGCGGCAATCTGGGCGGCTTCCCGCCAAGCGTCGGCATACGAATGGACAGAAGCGGCCTTCAGCCGTCGCCGCGCCACCTGCAGGGTGATGGTTTGGCGCATGTACAGCCTTCGGTAGATCACCGGATTTCGCACGATGAACACCGCCAGCGCCAGCGCCACCACGCCCAAGGCAACCGTGATGACGGCAAAGTATGTGATTAGTAGCCGTGTGCGGAGGGAATTTAGCATGTGGAAAGGGTTCGTTAGGTGGTTAGGTCGTTGGGTCGTTAGGTCGTTAGGGCGTTGGGGCGTTGGGTCGTTAGGGCGCGCGGTTCACGCCACCAGTTTGTAGCCCACGCCGGTTATGGTTTCAATTTTGAGGTCGCTGTCGGCGAGTTTTTTGCGCAGGTGGGCAATGTGGACGTCAACCGTGCGGGTCTGCCCAACGTAGTCGTAGCCCCACGCCATTTGCAGTAGTTGCTCGCGCGTGAGCACCATGCCGCGATGTTGCACGAATGCCCACAGCAGTTCAAATTCTTGTGCCCGCAGGGGGATTTCGCGGCCGTTGACGCGCACCTCGCGCGCCGCAGGGTCAATTTCGGTGTTGCCAAGCCGCACAACTTTGGGCTTTTCTGCCGCTTGCGCGGCAAAACGCTCTTGGCGGCGCAAAAGCGCCTTCACCCGCGCCACCAATTCCCGCGGGTTGAACGGCTTGGTGAGGTAATCATCGGCTCCCAGTTCTAAGCCGAGTATTTTGTCGTAGTCGTCGTCGCGGGCGGTGAGCATGATGATGGGGATGGGGTTGTTTTCGGCACGCAGGCGGCGCACGACTTCCATGCCGTCCAGTTTGGGGAGCATGATGTCCAGCACCATGGCATCCGGGCGCATGGAAGCGGCCGCGGCGAGCGCGGCTTCCCCATCCCCTACGCTGTGGACGCGGTAGCCCTCCCGCTCAAGATACATGCGGGTAAGTTGGATTATGTGCGGCTCGTCGTCCACTACGAGCACCAGCGGGCGGTCGGTGGGCAAATCAGTCCTCCACGAAGGCGACGGCTTCAATTTCCACCGCGACGCCTTTGGGCAAGGCGGCGGCTTGCACCGCCGAGCGTGCTGGCGGGTTTTCGGGGAAAAATTCGGCGTAAACGGCGTTCATGCGGGCGAAGTCGTTGATGTCGCGCAAAAACACGGTGGTCTTCACCACATTGTCTAACGAAGAGCCGGCGGCTTCAAGGATGTGCTTGAGGTTGGTGAGCACTTGGCGGGTTTCGGCTTCAATCCCGCCGGAGACGAGTTCGCCGGTGGCGGGGTCAATGCCAATTTGCCCCGCGGTGTAAACAAAATTGCCGACGCGCACCGCCGCGGAATAAGGACCGATGGCTTTAGGTGCTTTGTCGGTTGCGATAATCTGCTTTTTCATGGCTGACCTCCTCGTTTGGGTAAAGGTGCAAAGAGATAAGAACCACAGATTACACAGATTGGCACAGATTTTTTCTGCGGAATCTGTGGTTTTCTCCTTCAATCGGTGTAAATCTGTGTCAATCGGTGGACAACAACGTCAATCGGTGGATAAAAACGCCGAATCAATCAAACTCCAACAAGTTGAGCACGTCTTTCAGCGCTTCTTGGAATAGTTCATCCATCACCTCTTGCGGGGCGCGGTAGGGGCCGCCGAAAGAGCCGTCGCCGTAAACTTGGCGCGCCTCCTGCGCGCCGAGCAGGCCGGGCACTTTGGGCGGCGCTTTGTATTCTTCGGGAATTTCGCCGACAATGGTGAATGGAAAAGCCTCAAGCCAGTTGGCGTGGGCTGGCTGTAAGCCATGTTTTTCGGCCACTTTGCCCACCGTGTCGGAAAGCCACCAGTCGTACCACCTGAGGCGCAGGTTGGGGAGTTGAGAAGCAAGTTCGTAGAGGCGGCCGCGCGCTGGAATGTTCCCGCCGTGACCGTTGAGGAAGAGGATGCGGCGGAAGCCGTAGCCGTACACCGAGCGCACGATGTCTTCAACCACCTCAAGCAGGGTGCTAAGCCGCAGGCTGATCGTGCCCGGGTAGGCGAGGAAGTAGGGCGAAGCGCCGAAGTTGAGCGGCGGGGCGACCAAAACGCCAGTGCGGCCGCTCGCGGCGTCTGCCAATGCCATCGGCACTTTGGTATCGGTTGCCACGCTGAGGTAAGAATGCTGTTCGCATGCCCCAAGCACCACCATCAGGCGGTCGTCGTGCTTCAGATACCCCTCTATGTCCATCCAGTTGAGTTCTTCAAAGCGCATAGGTGTTCCTTCCTTTGAGAATTTGCCAAAAAGTCGCCGTAGGGCGACTTCACAGGCAGTAGGTGCAGTTTCAACTGCCGCCGCTTGCGCACGGCGACTGAAGTCACGGGCTACAAGTTGCAAAGTCCACCTGCGTGGACTTCTGCTCGCATTGCACCGAAGTGTTTACCTCACTTACAGGGCAGGTAGGCAGTTACAAAAGGGGACGGATTTTGCCTTCCGCCCCCTTTGGGGATTTGCGCTACTTCGCGCCTAACTCTTCATCAATCACCTGTTTGAATTTGTCAAACGGCCACGCTCCCACAAGCGGCCTGCCGTTGATGAAAAAGGTTGGGGTGGACTTTACCCCAATTTTCAGCGCGTAGTTCAAGTCATTTTGCACTTCGTCTTTGTAGCGGTGCTCTTTCATGCACTGGTTGAATTTATCCATGTCAAGACCCAAATCTTGGGCGTATTTTTTGTAGGCTTCCTCGCCCAAGCCGTGTTTTTGTTGGAAGAGGGCGTCGTGGTATTCCCAGTATTTCCCTTGTTCACCAGCGCAATCTGCCGCCTCGGCGGCCGAGAAAGCGTAGGGGTGGAGTTTGGTCAGCGGGAAATCGCGATAGACGATTCGGACTTTGTCGCCGTAGTGTTGCAGAATTTGCTTTTCCACCTGGTTAGCCCAGCGGCGGCAGTAGGGGCATTGGTAATCGGAAAATTCAATGATGGTGACCGGCGCATTTGCAGGGCCAATTGAGGGGTTGTCGTCGGTGGAGACGTTGTACCGGCGCGGCTGTTGGGTGGGCGCTTGTTGGGAGGGTGCCGCCGGCGAGATCTCAACTTTGCTCTGCACGCTATTGGGCGGTTTTTCAGGCGGAGCGGCCGCGGCAGATGGGCTTTTGCCGCTTCCCCAAATAATGTAACCGGCAAGCAGGCCGGAAAAGAACGCTATCACGATGAAAGCGTAAAATCCGGCCATTATCACCGGCGACTGGGCGGATGGGCGGATTTCTTTTTTCTTAGCCATTGATTGGGACTCCTTCGTGGTCGGTCAAGCCGCCGGTTTGTTGGCCGTGGCTTTGGCAGAACTTTTCTCGGCGGAAGAGGATTTTGCTTCGGAAGAGGATGCCGTTTTGGCGTTTTTATCGCCGCTATTGCCTTTGGAATGCTCGGAGTGCTTGCCCGCGCCGTTGCCGGATGAGGAGCGGTGATCGGTGGCGTAGAAGCCTGAGCCTTTGAAGATAATGCCGACAGGTTTATAAACTCGGCGCAGGGCGCGCGCGCCGCATTTGGGGCACACCTCGGGCTGAGGGTCGTTGAAACCTAATTGCACGTCAAACACGGTTCCGCATTCTTCGCATCGGTAGGTGTAAACCGGCATGTTAGCACCTCTCTTGCCTTGCGATGTTCTCTTTCCGTGGGCGGATTATAGCGCGCCGTCTTCCTGCTGGCAAGCGGTCGCCTTGGGCGCATTGGCCAAGGCTTTATGCCCTTTTGCCCGCCCCTCAATGCGCTCGCTATTTGCTTTGCCCTGCCAGCACCCCCCGAACCACGATGCGCCGGTTGTCCACCATATAGGGGTAGCACGAAATCAGCGTGATCGTGGGTTGGGCTGTGGGCGCGAGCCACTGCACATCTGTCGGCTCTACAATGTGAATTTCGGTGACAATGTAAGTGTAGGCTTTGTCGGCCGTGTAGACGATGATTTTATCCCCCGGCTTTAGGCGGTCAAGGTAGCGAAACACCTCGCCGTACACGTCATCGTGCCCCGAGAGCACCAAATTGCCTCGCTGCCCCGGGTTTGCGCTCCCCGGGTGGTGTCCCACTCCTTTTTTCAACTGCTCCCAGCCGTCGCCCTCAACCACCGGCGCGTCCACGCCAATTGCGGGGATGCGGATGCGGATGGCCTGCCCCGGCCCGGGTGTGGGCAGCGGCACTGAGCCCAACGATTGCACCAGCGGCTTTAGGTTTTCGGGGATTTCGGCTTCGTTTGGACGGGCGCCACCGGCAGATGTGGGCGGCGTGTGCCCCGACGGCAAAACCACGGCCATCACGAGCGGCGTAGGCGTCATTGTGGGTTGGCTCAGCAGCCCAGCCGCTTCCACATTCAGGCGCTTGACCACATTCAACACGCTCAATATCACCAGCGCCAAGCCGATAACGCCGAAGATTTCCACAGCGAGCAGGGCACGGTCAAAAAATGTGCGCCGGGGCGAGGGCGGGAGGTCGGGTTCTTCTTCCTCGGCGCGCATAGCCGCAGGCACGACCGTTTCATCGGGCGTGAGTAGCAGCGCACGACCGCTTTTACGAAACCGCTCCAGCCTGTGGCCGCGCTCAGCCCTCCGTTTTTCTATGAGCAACCTTTGCAATTGCTCGGTGGATAAGTTTTCGGCGCACTTGCATTTAGCCATGGGGTTGATTATACCGCTCTCTTACGGCGCTTTACTTTGGGGGAAAGTAGCCCCATGTGTGGGTGAGGGCAAAGCGCAAAATGTCAAACAAGGCAATTTGAAGGAAGGCCATTGTAGCCCCGAGCGCAATTGGGGGTTTCAAGTCACTTAGGCAGGCGGCAGCCGCTTCTCGGCCGAGCAGGGTCACCACGAACAAGGTGTAAATCAAAGTGAGGGCAAATAGCACATCGGCGGCGCTGAGCAAAGCCACCGAAAAGAGGATTAGAGGGTTTTTGCTCAGAATTAGCGCCCCGGCCGCTGCGATGGCGGTGAGCAGTGCGACAAAGCCTTTGAGGCCGAGTATTCGGCGCGAATCCGACTGTTCCCAAAGTGTTTGGTTCGCAATGGGGTAGAGGATTGCGCCCATAGCCGTGCCCATCCCAAGGCCGCTGAGCAGGCGAAGTGTGTTCGTGGGGGTGTAAAGCCATGCCCTGCCCAAGTAGGCGCTCATCCACGAATTGGCGCCGTCCGCAACGAATGCCAAGGCAAATAGCGCCAGTGCAATTTGGATGCCGCGCGGCGGCAAACCCGCCCGCCGAGGGTATGCCACCCATAAGGTGAGCAGGGTGAGCATTAGGGCTGTGTGCATTCCGGTGCAGCGCGCGCAAAGCGGCATTTGTCGCAGGCCGAAGAAAAACGAATGCGCGGGATTGCGCGCGCAAACCGCATAGCCTATCGCATCGGCTTTCCCCAACAGTCCCGGCGGGGTTAGGTAAAGCCACAAGGCCACCAAAACTAAAGCCGAGATTGCCCAAAGCGCCAGCAGAAATTTTTTCATCGGCACTCGCCCGCAGGAAGGTTTCGCAAGTATACCGCGGCTTTTTTGGCATGAGAGCGGAGGATCTCATCTGTTGCTCGCGCCAAAACTTGACCCCACCATTACCCTTTGGTAGAATGATGCCGCTCGCCCCCATCGTCTAGTGGCCCAGGACGCGGCCCTCTCAAGGCCGAAACCGGGGTTCAAACCCCCGTGGGGGCACAGCAAAGCCGCCTGTTCTCAGGCGGCTTTTTGTGTTTTGAGCAGAGGGCTAACGCACCAATTAACGCGGTTTTTCACAATTGAGGCGATAAACACAAAAATTCGCACCTCACAATTCAAACAACCTTGGGCGGTATTGCAATGCCTCGGCGAGGTGCTGGGAGAGTATCCGTTCACTGCCCGCGAGGTCGGCAATTGTGCGCGCCACCTTCAAAACCCGATGATAGCCGCGCGCCGAAAGCCCCATTTGCCGCATCGCTTGCCGCAGGATGTTTTGCCCCGTTTCATCCAATTTGCAAAATTGCCTAATTTCGCCCGGCCCCATCTCGGCGTTGCTGTGCAGGCCAAACGGCTGGAGCCGCTTCAATTGGCGTGCTCGCGCTTCCTCAACCCGCTCACGAATGGCTTCAGATGGCTCGCCCAAGCGGTCATCGCTCAGTTTTTCATACTCAACCCGCGGCACCTCCAAATGCAGGTCAATGCGGTCAAGCAACGGCCCCGAAATCCGCTTGCGGTAGCGGATGATTTCGCCGGTGGAGCAGGTGCAAACATGCACGGGATCACCGTAATAGCCGCAGGGGCACGGGTTCATCGCCGCGACCAGCATGAAATTCGCCGGAAAGGTTATCGTGCCCTGTGCGCGGCTTATGGTCACGGTTTTGTCTTCCAACGGCTGGCGGAGCACTTCAAGCACCCTGCGGCTGAATTCGGGTAGTTCATCCAAAAAGAGCACGCCGCGGTGCGCAAGCGACACTTCCCCCGGGTGCGGCACATTCCCGCCACCGACCAAACCGGCGTGCGAAATGGTGTGGTGCGGCGCGCGGAAGGGGCGCTCGGTTATCAACGGCTGGTCGGGCGGCAAAAGGTCGGCTACGGAATAAATGCGCGTCACATCCAGCGCCTCATCCACCGTCATGCGCGGCAAAATTCCCGGCAGGGCGCGCGCCAGCAAAGTTTTGCCCGCACCGGGCGGCCCCATCATCAAAACGTTGTGAGCGCCCGCAGCGGCAACCTCCAGCGCCCGCTTGGCATGCTCCTGCCCCTTGATTTCCGCAAAATCCACCGCCGCTTTGCCCAGCGGCAGACTGCTCAGCCGTATGGTGGGGTGCGGGGTGATTTCCGTCGCGCCTTCAAGGTGGGCAATCAGTTCGCGGAGCGAGTGGACGGGGTAAACTTCAATATCGGGGATGAGAGCGGCTTGCGGCGCGTCCTCGGCGGGCAGGAACAGGCGGCGAAAGCCCTTGGCGCGCGCCGCCGCAGCGATCGGGAGCGCACCGCGCACATGCCGCAGTGTCCCTTCCAGTGAAAGTTCGCCGATGATGAGCGCATCGTCCAGTTCCCCCACACGCACCTGCTCCGATGCCAAAAGCACGCCCACCGCAATCGGCAGGTCGTACATCGTGCCGACCTTGCGGACTGCGGCGGGAGCGAGGTTGATGGTAACCCTGCGGCGCGGCACCACATAGCCGCTGTTGCGCAGGGCGGATTGGACACGCTCGCGGCTTTCTTGCACTGCCGCGTCGGGCAAGCCCACGATCACCATCGCGGGCAAACCGCGGGCGGTGTCCACTTCTACTTCTACGATTGCGCCCTCAAGCCCAACGAGGGCGCAGGAATGCACTCGCGAAAGCATCTTGCCCCCTGCTATGGGGATTGGGCTAAGAATTTATCCGAAAATATCGTGGCGATGTCATTGCGAGCCCCGTAGGGGCGAAGCAATCCCCCTTTTACTGGTCGGGAGACTGCTTCGGCGGCTCCGCCGCCTCGCAGTGACACGCCCAAAAAGAATTTTCAGATAGGCTCTAAGGGGTGGCGATAAGGTCGCCGAGCGCCTGCAAATGCGCAATCAATGCCTTAAGTTGGCGGTCGGCATAGGCAGGCGAATCAAGTTTAGAGCGTATGTCGGCCGTTTGCGAAAGCAGGTCTTGGATGGCGCTCTTTTGTTCGTCGGGAACGGTCTCTTGCAGAGTGCGCAAGGCCTTTTCCAGCGCGGCGACTTGGATGTTTGCGCCGGTGGCGTCGTTCTCGGCAAGGGCGAGCCGCGCCGCGTAGGCGCTTTTCATCGCCTCGGCCAGCGCCACGCGCATTTTCGCCTGCTTCACGGTGTCTTGCTGGCTTTGGATTTCGGCTTGCAGGCTTGCCACCTGCTTTTTCAGGGTAGAAACTTTGCTCTGCTCAGCGGCAAGTTGCGCCTGAAGGGCAGGGACAGCCGCGGCCTTTTGGCGCGCCGGCCGGTAAAGGAACCACGCCGCGGTGACGAACCCAATCCCAAACAGCACCAACGCAACCAACACCGTGCGCCATACCTTGCGGAAAAAGCCGGGCTTCTTTTTTGCTTGCTTTTCAGGCTTGGGCGGCGAGGGTGGCTGAGGTGGTTCGGCGGCGGCTTGGCTTTCGGCTTCGGGTTGGGGGATGGAAAAACCTTCCGCCGCGGGGGGGGGTTCCGCCTCGGCCGCGGCTTCCGGCGGTGCGGCGGCTTGGGCAGTAAGGGAATTTCCTTCTGCCGAAACTGGCTGCGGTTGCGCCTCCGGCTGCGGGATCACCTTCTCTTCTTGTTTTTTGCGTTTGAAAACCATTAGGCCTCCTCCATCTGCGCTTTTACAACGCGAGCAATGTGCCACAAACCC
This sequence comes from Anaerolineales bacterium, assembly GCA_027023425.1. GTDB lineage: Bacteria > Chloroflexota > Anaerolineae > Anaerolineales > DRMV01 > JALUBW01. The sequence continues at coordinate 18,293 of JALVVL010000033.1, read as the reverse complement.
ATTTTACCTCAATTCCTCAGTCCCCAATTCCTCCATCCCGCAAAAACACATTCCCCGCCGCGGCGATAAGCCCCAAGAAGACCCACAAATCGGCCACGGCAAACGAGCCGAAACTCACAGCGTCAATCAGCAGAGCGGCAAAGCCCAACAGCGCGCCAAATCCCCAAAACCGCGCTTCGGGATGCGCCGCAACAAACATGCGCAAGCCGTCGCGCAGGCTCGCCAGCCAGTAGGCAAAAAATGTGACAAAGCCGAGCAACCCCGTTTCCGCCAGAATGCGCACGTACATGTTTTTGGGAGTTGCAATCCCGTAGCCCGAGCCGGGCAAAAGTGCCTTCAGCAGTTCGTGGTCAATTCCAAGCGGCTGAGGGGTAACGTTTTTGGCGAAATAGAAGCCGAAATTCCCCAAACCAACGCCCAAAAACGGATGTTGCAGGTAAGTGATGTAAGCGGCTTTCCAGTAAGCAAAGCGGCCTTTCATGCCCAAAAAGTAGATGTACTTTTCCAGCGGAAGCCCCCAGTAAGTCCAAATGCGGGCAAAGTAGGAGTTGGTTTTGCCGAGTAGGAAAAGCGCCGCTGCCGCGAGGGCCGCCAATCCCCCGCCGATGAGGGCGCGCTTGCCGAAAGACAGCCGCTGCGAGGGGTGGAGCACCAAGCCCAAAAACAGCACCAGCAAGCCGGTAGCCAGCCCGGCGCGCGAATAGGTGAACAGCAAAACGCCAAACGCCCAAACCGTGAGGAGCGCTTCCACCGTGAGCCAGCGCCAGCGGATTTTGAAAACGCTTTTGCCCGTGAGCACCGACGCCACCAGCCAAGGCATGAAAACCAGCGCAATTTGGCTCGCAAACCAATTCGGCTCATAAGCGGGGCCGGAAATGCGGCGGGTGAGCAGGTTGCGCGTGGAAATCAGGCGCTGAAGGCGGTTGGCGGCGAGATACCACGAGTAGGAATGGGTGAGGATGTAGCCGATTTGGAAAGTGCCCCAAGCAAGCGACCAAGCGAGCGCGGCGTAAAGCCAGCGCAGGGTGGAGGCAAGTTGCTCCTTGGTGCGGGGCATGAACGCCACGGTGAAGTAAAACGCCGCGCCGATAGCGAGTGTGAGCAGGGCGCGCACAACCCGCGCCGGCGGGTGCACGCCGTTCACGGGCGCGATATCGCGCAACACAAACAGCGACGACGCCACCACCGCGACCGCGGTGAATACGAAAAGCCACAGCGCCGCGGCGCTCAGCCTGCGGCGGAAAAGCGCCGGCAGAGCCACCACAAACGCCAGCACCACCAGCGGGTAGAGCGAAAACGGACGCACCTGCGCATTGCCGCCCAGCGCCGGCGGAAAGTGGCTGAAACTGCTGATGGGCAAGCCCAAGAGCAGGAGCACCCAAAGCGACCAGAGCGCCTTTTGCCACCATTTGGCGATGGTTGCCTTAGCCACGGCCGGCCTCCTCATCGGCGGTTTGGATGGCGGCAACCAGCGCCAGCACAACCCACAGCATCAGCGCCGCCAAGCCGCCAACCGCCGCGCCGTCCTTCCACGAATAGACGGCGTGAGCGGCTGGGTGCAAGCGCTTGGCTATCGCCGTGGTGTTTGCCCATAGCGCGGGCGCGTGCTCTTCCAGTTGCGGCACCCCGGCGGTTTTGCCGCCTTTGAGCACCAAGCGCCATTCGGTTGAAACGCCGCCGGTGGCTTTGCGGTTTTCCTCGCGCTCGGCGGCGGCTTTTTGGATGATCTGCTCCAGCATGGAACGCTCATCTTCCAGCGTTTTTTGCGCAGCGCGCACGCGGGCAAGCGCCGCCGTCACCCATTCCGCCGCCTGCTTGGGCTGGGCATTTGCCGTCAGCGGCTTGTAGGGGTTGTCGGGGAAGGCCGCAAACGCCGCCCAGTAGTTCAATTCCGCCACCTGCTCAGGTGTGATAGATTGGACAGCGCCGTCCGCAAACTTTTTTTGCCATTCGGCCAAGGCGCTTTCGGCATCAGAAAGGTGGGCAATCTCCACCTCAACGGCGAGCATTTCGCTTTGCGCCTGCTCCCAGCGGCGGTCGGCTTCAAGGAATTTGACGCCGTGGGCAATTGCGTCTTGGATGTCGCGCAGGGCGACCACGCCCCACGTGGCGGCGAGAATGGAGGCGTGCGCGGCGGTGTCGGCTGTGGCGTGCAGGTGCCAATCCCCAGCGTTGAACCAGCGGGTTGAAAGGTGGCGGCTGAGCGTCGCGGCGTCCCAATTTTGCCAGTAGGGGTCTTGGGGCAGGGCGGTGAGGGTATCGTTGAGGACGCGCGGCGAGGTGACGAAACTGTCCACCTGCGCCATTTGCCAATTTTTGTAATCTTCGGGGTAGCGGAGCACGGCGTCGGCGTTGAAGCCCACGCTGAAGACCGCGTCAGCGGTATAGGCGGGCTTGAAAACCCAACCAGCGAGCAACGCCCCTGCCACTATGCCCGCCAAGATCAACGCAAACCCGCCGGCCCAGTGCCGGTAGAGCCATCGCAAAGCCGTGCTCATTTTCCAAGTTTTCACCCTCGCCTCCTTTCAATCCACCGATTGGCACAGATTTACACCGATTGAGAGAGAAAACCACAGAAGACACAGAAATTTACAGAGAACACAGAAAGAGAGGGATTGAGGTACTGAGGGATTGGGGCGTTGAAGCGTTGAGTCGTTAGGTCGTAGGATTGACACGGATCTACACCGATTGGATGATTGAAACCACAGATTTTGCAGATTCCGCAGAAAAAATCTGCGCTAATCTGTGTAATCTGTGGTTTTTTATCCTTGGCGGCCTTGGCATCAGCATCCACCGATTGACACAGATTTACACTGATTGAGAAAAAACCACAGAAGACACAAAAATTTACAGAGAACACAGAAAGAGAGGGATTGAAGGATTGGGGCGTTGAAGCGTTGAGTCGTTAGGTCGTAGGATTGACACGGATTTACACCGATTGGATGATTGAAACCACAGATTTTGCAGATTCCGCAGAAAAAATCTGCGCTAATCTGTGTAATCTGTGGTTTTTTATCCTTGGCGGCCTTGGCGTCAGCATCCACCGATTGACACAGATTTGCACCGATTTCAAAGAACGCCCGCAAATCCTAAATCGCTAATCTTCTCCTCTGCGCCAATCTGTGTAATCTATGGATTTTACCCTTGGCGCCCTTCGTGTCCTTGGCGCCCTTGGCGTCAACCTCTCTGCGCTCTCTGCGCCTCTGCTTTTCCTGCGTCTTTGCGTTCTTAGCGTCAACTCCTCTACCTTCCTTTGCTCAGCGTGAGTTGGGCAAACCAAAAGGGCACGTCGGGGTAGTAAGGGTTGTAGGCGAAGCCGTGGACGCGCTCGGAAAGCACAAACGGCTGGCGCTCGGTGAACAGAAACACCGCTGGCGCTTCTTTCGCCAGCAAGTTCATTGCTTCCGCGTAAAATGCTTCTGCCTCACTCGGCGAAGTGGCCGCGCGGGCATCGGCTTCTGCCAGCAGGCGGTCAAAAGCATCGCTTTCCCAATAAGAAAGGTTGAGGAAGTAGCGCCCTGACGAGCCAAAAAGCGTGTGCAACACATCGCGACCGTCGGGGTAAAGCGGCGCATATTCCATCAAAAACAAATCTTGCGTTTTGGGGTCATCGGGGAAGGCGCGCGCATTTTCCCACTGCTCACGCCACGGCATCGGCCGCAGCGTGAGTTCAATCCCCGCCGCTGCGTAGGCTTTTTGGATTGCCTTTGCCACAGCCGCTTGCATCGCACTCTCGGAGTTATAAGTCATCGTAAGGCGCAAACCTTCAGCGTTCAGGTCGGTGAGCATCGTTTTCGCCTGCTGTGGGTCATAGGGGAAGGCTTGCACGGCGTCAGAATAAGGCCATAGCCCGGGCGGCAACGGCGAGCGGACGGGGTGCACCCATTCCCCCAAACTGCCACCTTGGCCGGAGGGAGTTGCCAATGCCAACGCGCGGCGTATGCGGGCATCGTCCAATGGCTTGTGTTTGGTGTTGAAGAAAACAAGCATCTGGATGAACGAATCGGCCGCAACCGTGGAATAGCCCTTTGGCGGGGAAAAGGCGCGCTCGGCGGCAAAGAAAGGCATGGCCGCATCCACTTTGCCTTGCGAAATGAGTTGCCGCCATTCCTCAGGCCGGTCGGTGAGGGTGATAATGACCTCTTTCGCTTGATCGGCCGTCCAGCCGCGGCGGTAAGGTTTGTATGCCTTGAGCGTTAGGCTTTCACCGGCTTTGTATTCGGCCACGGTATAAGGCCCCGTGCCGCCATCGTGGCCTTCGTCAAAGTAGAAAGCATCCTTTTGCCACGCTTGTAAGGCTTTGGGACTGACAATGTAAGCACCGTAGGGGGCGGCAAGCAGGCGAGGTAGGTCGGCTGGGGTGTGGAGGCGAAAGCGCAGGGTCAAATCATCTACGGCTTCAATTTTATCCACCACGCGCCAAAGGAAGTTGGAGCGGCCATAACGACGAGCAGCGAGGAGGGCAAGGCGCGCGGCTTCGGCGCTCAGCGGCTCGCCATCATGAAAGGTAACGCCGCGGCGCAGGTAGAAAGTCCAGATTTTGCCATCGGCGCTGTGCTCCCAACGCTCGGCCAGCATCGGCGCAAGCGGCTTTTTTGCGCCGGGCGGGTTGGCGCGCACCAGCGTTTCGTAAATGTTGGCAAGATAGACGGCGCCGGAGAGGGCGGTGATGGGGTTGAGGGTGGTTGCCGGTTGCGTGCTGAGCACGCGAAGGGTGCGCTGCAGCTCGGCCCGGGCAGGAGTGGGAGAAGGGGCGAATGTAGGCGAACTTGTAGGCGGAGCAGTGATAGAAGGCTTCACGGGAGCCACAGTGGTGGTGGCGTTTGCCGCCGTAGGGGAAAGAGAAAGCCTCGCGGTGGCCGCCGAGCGGCCGCACGAGGCCAGCAGTAAACTCCCAACCAACAACCCAAGCGCCAACACAAGCCGGAGCACAGTTTTCATTGCGAAACCTCTTCGGCAAAAGTGAAAGTTATTATACTCTACACCCACAATTCCCCAGTGTGGTTGAAAAACTGTGGATAACTCGCGGTTTACTGTGGATAACTCGCGAAAACCGTGGAAAACTCCAAAAAATGCGGAGTCGCGCGCCCCCCACATTTTGGGCAATAAAGGAGTGCGCCCCATGATATGGCGGGCGCGATAAAGTTGTGGAAAACTTTGGGAATTGTGTGGATTACTTATCCACAAAACATCCCCAACTTCCAAAGACGATTACGCGCAATGAAGCCCCCAAATAAACCGCCAATCCTGCTCAAACACCCAATATGTTGGGTTTTCCACAAACTTTTCCACTTTTCCACAGGCCCTACTACTACTGCGACGTATAAATTTAGCAATGAGGAAAAGGTAGAACTTTTGAAAAACACGCCCACAAGTGCAAAGGCTCAAAGACCACCTCCTTGACTTTAAAAAATTGGATTCAAAAACCTTTGCAAAATGGTGAACTGCATATATAATACGAACATCCGTTCTAATCTACCCCGTTGTGGTGGGAGGTAGCAAAATGTATGATGAAAGATTGCAATTGCCCGAAATTTACAATGCCCAAAGAAAAATACTGCCATCAGAAAAGATGTGGCCTGAAAAGCCTGTGCCTTCGCTAAATCGCCGCCCGGCAGTAACCGAAATTTTAGAGATTTGGGGGCCATGGCCGTGTTGTATGGGGCTCATCGGTGAGTGCGAGGATGGTATTCCCCTCGCCGCCCGTTTCTATTCTCCAAAAGAGGCTTCGCACTTTGTGTTTTATGGGCAAGACGACGTGGTACTCGCAACTTTGGTTGAGCCACTGCTTTACAGCATGACCGTGCAAAATTGGGAGAAAAGTAAATTCCAATTCATCATTGTAAGCGAGCGCACAACTGAATGGAATGTGTCTGAAAGCGAGTACTGTGCGAGTCTGCTTAGCCCTTACCGCCGTAATGGCGAGAGCATTATCTCCAGAATGGCAGGCCTTGCCGAGCAACGCATGATGGGGCAAGTCCCTCTTTCACCGCGTTACTTGCTGGTGCTTCATGATTTGGGGCGCTATTGGGATTACTGGCGTTCCGACCCCAAACGAGATATTATTCCTTTGCTTCGTGACGGCCACAAATTCGGCATTAATGTTGTGGCAAGTATTCGCTACGAAGATTACGAGAAGATTCCTGAAAAAGTGCGATCATTGTTGCGTCAAAAGGTGTATGGCTATTCCAGCGTGCGCCGTTTGCCCAACAATTCTGCCTTCCGCCAGATTGGCAGCGTGCTCTCGGCGGAGATTGCCCCCTACCAAGCATGGGTGCGCTCTGAAGGAAAATGGATGCGGTACACCACGCCGATCATGGCGTAGTTAGGCTAAATTACCCCCTTTGGGCTCAGTGGGGGAAACAATCAATAGGTCAAGCGAAGTTTCAAGATCGGCTTTGCCGGTTTTCCACTTGCGGTCGGCTTCCCAAAGGTGGGCGTAGATCCTTTCCAGTGTAGTAATATCAAAGCGACGGGCTTGATTGAGCAACTTCTCGGCTACGAAGGGATGAACGCCTATGCGCTTGCTGAGGGTGTTTTTGTCGCGGATGCCTTCGCTGATTGCTTCGCGCGCCAAAATCAGTAGCCGAAATTGCCTGATCACCATGCCCCAAAGGCGCGGCGCTTCTTCTTCCTTCAGCAATTGGCGGAGCAGGTTCAAAGCCCGTTCACGCCTCCCAAGGCCGAGAGCGTCCACCATTTCAAAAATGTTGGGGTGCTCTGGTGCGGGCGTTAGTTTGCGGACGTCGTCTAAATCCACAGGGCGGGCGTAACCCACAAAGGCAAGCAGTTTGGCTATTTCGTGGACGGCGGCGGTGGTGTCTCCTTCAACCCTGCGGGCAAGTTCGGAGGCGGCGCGCACGGTAAACTCTCCGCCTTCCTCCTTTGCGCGTTTCAAAATCCACTGCACCATGTTGGCCGGCCTGCCGTAGGCGCGCACCAGCACTTGCCCCTTTTGCTTCTCTGCCCATTTCAAAAGCCAGTGCCCTTTTTTGAGCGTTGTGGGAATTTCAAGCACGAGGGCGGTGGTCGGCGGCACGCTTTCCAGCACCGCGAGGAAGCGCTCGCGGGCTTTGGGCGATTTTAGGGCGGGCATCTTCAGCGGCGAGCGCACAATTACCAGCCGCCGCGACGCTAAAAAAGGGATTGTGAGGGCGGCGTCGCTCAGCGCGCCAAGGGTCAGGTTTTCCCCCTGAAAAACGGTAACATCGGGCGCGCCTTGGCCGCTATCGCCGACCATGGCGCGCATTTTCTGCACCGCGCGCCGCCGATCTTCTTCTGCTTCACCATGAAAAATGTAGACGCGCGGCTTGTCAGCCATTTTGCTACCCGCGGGTTACGATGCGGTGGGCAGGCATTTTGCCCCGCCGCGTTGGGATGATTTCCACCACTTCCAAATCTCCCGGCGTGCCGTCGGTGGTGATTTTTTCTTGCGCCAAAAAGCCCAAAGGCTGGGCGAAGAGCAGTGCGACCGTGCCGAAAAGCATCACCAGCGGCAGGCGGTCAATTTTGTCGCGGGTGCGGCGCGCTCCAAGCAGGGCGAGTGCGCCGCCCAAGCCAGCCAATCCGCCGGAAATGAGGTAATTTGTGCCGCATCCCGGATGCACGGCCAATCCCCTTTCGCCGTTGCGGAGGCGGGTAAGCGCTTCTTCTACCGCGGCTTTCACTTCCTCGGTCGGCACATCGCCAATTAGCCAAAATCCGCCCGGGTCGGAGTGGCCTGCAAGGAACAGCCCCGGGTGCTTGCGAGAGAGGATGTGCAGGGTCGCGTGCTCCAAGCCGTGATTGCGGCGGACGCGGGAAATTATCGGGTGGTTGAGCAAGGAATCAAGCAAAGAGGGCATGGGGCACCTCAAGAAAAGGGTTTAGAAGGTTACCACTTCAAAGTGGGTGGAACGGTGCGGATGGAGGAGCGTTGGTTGACGCGCTTGTACATTGTCACCCCGCTAAATGGGACGCCCATAATGCCATCGTGGATTGCCCATGAGCGCAAGCGGATGTGTTCAGCGGCTTCGGGCTTGCGGAATGGGGTGCTTCCGTCAAGGCGGGCGCGCAAATCGCCGCCGGGCTCAAAGCCCCGCTGAATGCGCTCCATCAGCGCTCGCCCCTTTTGGTAGGCAAAGCCGTAGCGTTCAAAAAGTACCGCGTTGTGGTAAAAGAGCGGCTCGGCGAAATACATCAGTTGCCCCATCGCCGCGACGAAATTTTCAAACGTGGCGACTGCCGCGCCGAGCATCCGCAAGCCGCGCCGCACCTGCCCGGGCGCCAAACCGGCTTCCATTGCCGCCACTTCTGCTTCCACATTGCGCCGCAGTATGCCGAAGCGGGTGGGTTTACCCTCGGGTGTGCGGTCAACATCGTAGCGCGGCGAATCGGGGTCGTTGATGATGTAGAGCAAAACGTGCAAATGCCCGCTGAGCGAATCGGCAATGTGGGCATACATCACAGGGTCGGGAAAGCCGTAGCGGTGGTAAACGGCGAGTTCGGCGGTTGGCGAACCTTCGGGAGCGCGGAGGGTGAAAAGGCTACGCCCCTCAGAATCCACGAGGTAGGGGCTGAGCCCAAAATGCTCTAACATGGGCGGTGGCACAAGGCGGAGGTAAACTTCCCGCTTTTGCGGCGCGGGCAGCGAATTGATGGCGCTTATTCGGGAAGGGAGGCGCTCATCTGCGCCGACGGAGTTCTCGTTCAATTTCGCGCTCCAACTCTCGGCGGGCGATTTCGGCGCGCTTGTCGTACTTTTTCTTGCCGCGCACCAGCGCAATTTCCACCTTGGCTTTCCCGTCCTTCAAATACATCCGCAGGGGAATGATCGTGACGCCCTTTTGGCGGACTTTGTTCCACAGCCGCAAAATTTCGCTTTTGTGGAGCAGAAGTTTGCGCGGGCGCTTGGGGTCGTGGTTGAAATGCGAGGCTTGGTCGTAAGGGGCAATGTGCGCGCCGATGAGCCATGCTTCTAAGTTGTCGTCAATGCGCACGAAGGCTTCTTTGAGGCTAACACGGCCCGCGCGCACCGATTTGATTTCGCTGCCGCGCAACGCTATGCCCGCCTCGTAGGTCTCATCTATGAAATAATCGTGGTATGCTTTGCGGTTAGTGGCAACAACGCGGATGCTCATATTGTAATTCTATCACTATTAGGACTTACGCAGTTGCCCGCAGAGGCTTTCGTTTTCATGTCATGGCGAGCCGCCGTAGGCGGCGAAGCCATCCCCAGATGATGGAGGAGACCGCTTCGGCGGTCTACGACCGCCTCGCGGTGACACAAAGGAGGATAACTGCGTAACTCCTATCACTAACTGCCCAATTGCCGCGGCGGGCTTCCCTCAAATCCGCCCCGAGGGGTGGGTGGTATAATTTTTCGCCGATTTTGGCAATCGGCAATCCTCTTTGCAGGAGCAAACATGGCCTACGACCGCTTCGGGCGCCGCCTACACTACCTACGCATCAGCGTTACCGACCATTGCAATTTGCGATGCGTGTACTGCATGCCCGAAGACGCTACCTTCATGCCAAATTCTGCCTTGATGACCCAAGCCGAAATTTTGCGCTTGGGGAGGCTTTTTGCTTCTGTGGGCTTTGACAAAGTGCGCCTCACAGGCGGCGAGCCAACCGTAAGGCCGGATATTGTGGAGATAGTGCGCGGCTTGCGCGCAATCCGCGGCATCCGCGAAATCACGATGACCACCAACGGCATCCTCCTCGCTCGGCTTGCCAAGCCGCTCGCTGAAGCAGGGCTTGACCGCGTGAACATCAGCCTTGATACCCTAAACCCCGCCAAGTTTCGCCGCCTCACCCGCCGCGGCGATATTGAGGATGTGATTGAAGGCATCTATGCCGCCGAAGAAGCCGGTCTGAAGCCCGTAAAAATCAACGCCGTGGTGGTGCGCGGCTACAACGAAGCCGATGTTGTGGATCTGGCGCGCCTCACCATTGAGCACCCGTGGCAGGTGCGGTTTATTGAAATGATGCCTTTTGCAGGGGCGACAGAATTTCAGCGATTGATGCTGGTGACGGCTGAGCAGATGAAAGCGCGCATTGAGGCCAACCTCGGCAAACTGGAGCCGGTGGATGGAGGCGCACTTCGCGGTGAGGCGCGCATGTATCGCATCCCCGGTGCGCGCGGCGAAATCGGCTTTATCGCCTCGGTGAGCAAACCGTTCTGCGCGGCCTGCACTCGCGCCCGCCTAACTGCCGATGGCCGCCTGCGACTTTGCCTCTTGCGTGAAGACGAGGTTGACTTGCTATCGCCCCTGCGCCGCGGCGCAACCGATGAGGAAATGCGCCGCCTTATCGTCAATGCCCTGTGGCGCAAGCCTTGGGGGCATGGGCTTGCACAAGGTGAAGTGCCTCAAGACCGCTCAATGAACCAAATCGGCGGCTGAAGAACGCCGCTCCCAACCCCCAACAATGGAGCCAAAATGACCAAAACCAAGCCCATCCGCGCTGTGCTGTTTGACCTTGACGGCACTTTGCGCGTTTCTCAACCCCGCTGGGATGAACTCTTCGTTCGCGAAGCCGAGGCGCTGGGTGTAAAAGTGACGCCCGAGCGCCGCCTTGAACTCTTCCGCTGGATACACAAATTTTGGGCAAATTCTGAGGAACTTCGCTACTTGCTTGACAAATACGGCGAAACCGAGGGTTTTTGGATTGCCTTCAACGCCGCCCGTCTGCGCAAACTCGGCTGCGATGAAGAATGCACCAACGCCCTCGCCGAGCCCCTTTTTCACCGCCTGAATGCTCAGCAGGACTCAGTGGCCGATATTGTGCCCGACGATGTAATCCCCACCCTGAAACAGTTGCACGAAGAAGGCTACATCCTCGGCTTGCTCACCAACCGCGGTGAACTTTCCGACGAGTACTTGGAGGAAATGGGGCTTGCCCCGCATTTGGACGTTGCCCTTTCGGCCGGTGAACTGGGGGTGCGCAAGCCGCTGCCCGAGGCTTTTAGGCGAGCGGTTGAAAGGCTGAACGTGGCCCCCGAGGAAACTGTGTATGTTGGCGACAATTACTACACCGACATGCTCGGAGCGGCCAATGCCGGGCTAAGGCCGGTTTTGCTTGACCCGGACGGGTTGTTTTCGCCACAAAACGGCCTTGTGATCCGCTCGCTGGGTGAACTGCCTGCCGTGCTGAAACGGCTGGAGAGCGAGGCGCAAAATGCTCAAGTTGATGACGGCGGGTGAATCGCACGGTGTTGGCTACATTGTGATTTTGGAGGGGTTGCCCTCCGGCCTACCGCTAAGCGCCGAGGTGGTGAACCGCGAACTGGTGCGCCGGCAGCGCGGTTTTGGAAGCGGCGCGCGCATGAAAATAGAGCGCGACCGCGCCGAAATCGTCGGCGGCGTGATGGAAGGGTTGACCACCGGCGCACCGCTGGGGATTTGGATCGCCAACCGCAACCACGAACAATGGAAGGGTAAGGAAATTCCGCCGATGACCGTGCCGCGTCCCGGCCACGCAGACCTCACCGCCGCGCTGAAATACGGTTATAACGACCTGCGGCCTGCGCTGGAACGGGCTTCGGCGCGCGAGACCGTCGCCCGCGTGGCCGCGGGGGCGGTTTGCCGTCACTTGCTCGCCCAATTCGGCATACGCATAGGTGGCTATGTGCGCTCAATCGGTAAGGTCACGGCGCGAACCGAAAACACCCCTTTGGAAGAACGCGCCTCCATAGCCGAAGGAAACGACCTGCGCTGCCCCGACCCGGAGGCGTTGGAAGCAATGCGCACCGAGGTCAAAGACGCCATGCAGGCACGGGACACCGTAGGGGGAGTGATTGAGGCTTTTGCTGTTGGCCTGCCCGTTGGCGTAGGCAGCCACGCTCATTGGGAAAAGAGGCTGGATGCGCGCATTGCCGCGGCAATGCTCAGCATCCCCTCGGCAAAGGGTGTGGAAATCGGCGAGGCCTTTGCAAACAGCCGCCGGCGCGGCACCCAAGCCCACGACCCCATCCTCATCAACGAAGATGGAAGCCTGACGCGCCCCACAAACCGCGCCGGCGGAATTGAAGGCGGCATTTCCAACGGCGAGCCGATCTTGGTGCGGGTTGCCTTGAAGCCCATTGCCACCACCCTTTCGCCCCAGCAGAGTGCCGATTTGTTGACCGGCAAGCCCACTAAAACGCAGTACGAGCGCTCCGATTTTTGCCACGTGCCCCGTGCCGTGCCGGTGGTGGAGGCAATGTTGGCCTTCGTGCTGGCCGATGCGCTGTTGGACGCTCTCGGCGAAGGCACAATGGACGCCCTGCTGGCGCGTTTTGCCCAAATGCCGCGCCCGCATCTGAGGGCCGCGCGGGTTGATGGCTTTGCGCATAAGTTTTGGGGGTAGCCGAGAATTAAACGCAGAGGCGCATAGAAAAAACCACAGATTACACAGATTAGCACAGATTTTTTCTGCGAAATCTGCGAAATCTGTGGTTTCAGACAACCAATCGGTGCAAATCTGTGTCAATCGGTGGATGAGCGACGCCAAGGTCGCCAAGGACACAGAGGACGCCAAGGATAAAACAAACCACAGATTACACAGATTAGCACAGATTTTTTCTGCGAAATCTGCGAAATCTGTGGTCTCAACAACCAATCGGTGTAAATCTGTGTCAATCGGTGGATGAAACAAACCACAGATTACACAGATTGGCACAGATTTTTTCTGCGAAATCTGCGAAATCTGTGGTCTCAACAACCAAATCGGTGTAAATCTGTGTCAATCGGTGGATGAAACAAACCACAGATTACACAGATTAGCGCAGATTTTTTCTGTGTTCTCTGCAAATTTCTGTGTTTTCTGTGGTTTTTTCTAAGGTTTTCTTCAATTGTTGGCTGAGCGTTTACTCGTCTTCGGGGCGCACATATTCGCCCTGCTTGACCAGTTCCGCTCCGGTGGGGGAATCTTCGTAAATGAAATACAGCAGGCGGATGGGGACTACTTTCGCAAGCATCCCCTGCGCCGGGCAATATCGGATGGCGGAAAGTTCAATTGAGCGCCGCACTGCCGCTTCATCTACATTTTTGCCGGTGACATGATATTCAATTGTGACCTCGGTAAAAACTTTGGGGTGCTTAGGGGCGCGCTCGGCGTGCCCTTTCACCTCAAAGTCGGTCACCACTTGGCGCTTTTTGCGGAGGATGGAAATAACATCCATCGCCGTGCAACCGAGCAGGGAAATGAGCATGAGTTCCATCGGTTGAAAGCCGCGCTCATCCCCGCCAACTTCGGGCACGGTGTCCAAAATCACGTGCCAGTTGGAATAACTGGCTGTGGCGTCAAAGGTCATCCGTTTCAGCAAAGTTACTTTGGCGTCCATTGGGTTTGCTTCGCCCATAGTCACTTCTCCGTAATGATTGGGGTTACATAACGCTCTAACATTTTACCGCTAATTGCGCCAATCCACATCAAGCGAACCGTGCCGTTTCGGTCAATCACAAACGAAACGGGCAGGCGGTTTTGCTTGAATGCGGTCATGGAAGCCTCGTCGGGGTCGGGAATGATGGGGAAGGTGAGTTGGTAGGATTGCTTGGCGAGGAAGGCTTTGATTTCAAAAGGATATTCGTGGGCGGCAACGGCGAGCACGATGAAGCCTTGGCTTTTGTGGCGGCGGTAGTATTTTTCCAGCGTGGGCATCTCATCGCGGCATGGAGGGCACCATGTCGCCCAGTTGTTGAGCAGGACAACTGTGCCGCGGTAGTCGCGCAGGGAAATTTTCTTGCCTTTGAGGTCGGTGAAGTGCAAATCGGGAGCGGGAAAGTTCACCGCGACGGGCACGGCAGATGCTTCTTCGGGAGCGGCAAGGCGTTTTGGAAGCCAGAGTGCGGCATAAATGCCCGCGGCTAACAGCAAAATGCCTAAAATTGCCCAAACCCACGGCGGGGTTTTGTGGCTTTGGCCGGTCATGCTCCTCTCCTGCGCCTGTGCCCGTGGCCGTGAGCGCCTACGCTGGCGTGAACGCGACGCGGGTCGTGCTTCAACTCTCCGGCAAGGTAAGCCTGCAGGGCGGATTCAACCGTGCCGCGGGTGAGGTAAACTTCCAAGCCCGCTTGGCGCGCCCATTCGTAGGCGCGGTCGCCCATGCCTCCGGCAATCAACACGTTGCAGTCGGAAATCGGGGCGAAGAAATCCATTGGCCCGCCGGGGCGGTGCAGGTGAGCGTGCTCGCCCGGGGCGTGCTCTTCGTCGCCCTCGTCTTCGTGGTGTGGCTTGGGGCGGCGCTCGCGCGCCACAATTTGCCCGTTCTCCACGGTAAAGACTTCATACCACGGCGTTTCGCCAAAGTGGGGGCTGAGTTTTTCTCCATCGGGGGTAGCAACGGCAATTTTGAGCGTCATTGTGAGCCTCCGACGTTATCTAAATTTCTGAGAAGGGAAAGCGCAGAAACAACATAGAGAATTTAGAAGCAAACAAAGTAACGCAGAGACGCAGAGACGCAGAGAAACGCAAAGGACGCAAAGAAAAAACCACAGATTACACAGATTAGCGCAGATTTTTTCTGTGTTCTCTGTAAATTTCTATGTTTTCTGTGTTTTCCCGCTCTACCTACGACGCAACGACCCAACGACGCAACGATCTAACGACCTAACCACCTAACGACTCAACGCCCCAATCCCTCAATTTCTCCCGCTTTCTGTGTTCTCTGTAGATTTCTGTGTCTCCTGTGGTTTTATTCCTCAATCGGTGGAATCTGCGTAATCTGCGGTTTCAATCATCCAACCGGTGTAAATCCGTGTCAATCTGTGGTTTCTATACGCATTAAACCAAGCGCCCAGTTTGCACCGGGCGCTTGATGGAGGTTATTTCAAACCGAGTAAGCGGTCAATTTTGGCTCGGTTGAAGCCAACCACAATTTTGCCGCCGATATCAAGCACCGGCACGCCGCTTTGGCCACTGCGGCGCACCATGTCGCGCGCGGCGGCGCGGTCGCGCGAAACGTCCACATCCTTGAAGGGAACGCCACGCGCGCGCAAGTAACGCTTGGCGGCGCGGCAGTGTGGACAGGTGGGCGTAGTGAAGATAATCACGCGGGGGTATTTTTTTGTTGCCATCTGTTACACCTCCGCTAAAGCCGGTCGCCCTACATGCCCAACGCGCGCCTAATTTCGGCTACAAAGTGCTCTTCGGGCACTGCGCCGATGATCGTGCCTTTGTGGTGGTTGACGTCGGTGTGGGGCACGCCGCTCACGCCGTATTCGTTGGAAAGTTCGTTGAATTCCATCGCCTCAATCATATCGGCGGTAACCAAGTCGCTCTCAAAAGCCATGCGGTGGGTGAGGACCACGGCGCGCGGGCAGTAGGGGCAGGTTGGTGTCACAAACACCTGCAGATGCACCGGCTGGGTGAGCGAGTGCAGAAATTCGCGCGTTTCGGGCTTCAAGCCGGAATCGCGCTCAGAGACGGTCATAATGTCCTGAATCAGCGAACTGAACTCATGCCCCGAAGGAATGCCAAAGTAGCGAATGCCGTGGTTTTTGATCTGCCCATTGTCGTAGGAAGCGATGATGGTCGCTGGGGTTTTATCCACGTCATATTCCTTCGCCTTGTCGGCATCCTTTTCGTAATCGTAAACGAACAAATGCAACTTATCGGAAAGGGGTGCGAGTTCTTCAAGCAATTGACGGGTTTCCGGGCAATACATGCACGAAGAGTTCTCGGTGGTAAAATGCACAATTGCCACATCGTTCTGAAGCGAGGAGAAAATATCTCGCACCTGTTCTATTATCTGATCGTCAAGCAAGCGATCTTCAGCCATTTCAAAATCCTCCAATTGAAAAGTGAGTTCGTCGCAAATTTGCAACCTCTAACAACGTTTTCGCCCCGGCTTCGGGGCGAAAGCGCCACAATTCTAACACAACGGCCTAAAATTGTATACTTTTTTCATAGAAAACCTAATGCTTTCCGGCCGCGCAAGGCATTACCCGGCGGCTGTATCTCAAAGCCATAGTATACTTTTGCAGGAGCGGCTAAGCATTCAAAAGCCCCTTGAGTATCGCTGTTCAGTATAGTCCATTTTTGTGACTTCCCGCCCTCACAGCGGAAAATCTTAGAAAACGCTAAGATTAGTCGGTTTGCCGACCTCCTGATTCTCGCTTCGTAAATTATACTTTTCGTATGGCTAAACCTCTTGCCTACCTTGCATACAATCCCAGTGCGGGGCGATTGCCTTTAAAACCGTTCATCTTGCGGGCGGCAGCAATTTTGCGCGCACACGGTTGGAGCGTGCGAGTAGTCCGTTCTGAGGGCGGCAATCATTTGACGATTTTGGCGCGCGAAGCCGCCGAGCGTGGGGCGGATGCTTTCTTTGTTGCCGGCGGCGATGGAAGCGTGAATTTAGCCACTGCCGGGCTGGTCGGCAGCGAAACTGCCCTTGGCCTTCTGCCTGCAGGCACAACCAACGTGTTCGCGCGCGACCTCGGTCTACCCACGCCTTCGCTTACAACTTGGGATGCAATAGAAAAGAGCGCCGCCATTCTGGCAAACGCCCCTGTTTACCGCATTGATGTGGGTTTTTGCAACCGACGGCCTTTTTTGCTGTGGGCGGGCATTGGCATTGATGCTATGGCCGTTAACGAATTGGAGCCGCGCGCTAAATGGGAAAAGCCTTTCACAATTCCGCAATACCTTGCTGTTGGTATGAAAAGCGCCATTCAAATCGGTGGTTTTCCCCTTCGCGTGATAGCCGACGAGCATTCGGTGGAGGATACCTTCTTGATGGCGGTGGCGCTCAACATCCGCATGTTTGCCGGGGTGGCGCGGCTTTCGCGGGCGGCGTTGCTTGACGACGGCAAAATGGAAATGTGGCTTTTCAAAGGCAAAAACCTTGCCGACGCAGCGCGCAGCGCCTTAGAAGTGCTTACCGGCAAGCACGTTGATTCAGACCGCATTCGCAATCTCGCATTCTCTGAGGCTGAAGTTTCTTCAACTGGCAACGAAGTCCCCGTACAAGTGGACGGAGAACCAAACGGCATGGCTCAAGTGGTCAAAATAAAAGTGCAACAACGCGCAATGCGGATATTAGTACCGCCAAAAGCGCTCCACTTCTTTTCTCACCAACCTGAGCGTATCATTACGGAGAGCGTATGAGCCTTACACTGCCCAAAAAAGTGCTAAAAGAAAACCCTTTCTACATTTTGCTCATTTTTGCGCTTTTTGCCTTTATAGCCCAATTCGCAGGCTGGAACGCCAAGGTGATTTTCACCCTTTCGGCGCTGGGCATTATCCCGCTCGCACAGGTGATAGGCGAAGCCACGGAAGATTTGGCCGCATATGTTGGCCCGCGGCTCGGCGGGCTAATAAACGCCACTTTGGGCAACGCGGCCGAATTGATAATCACCATATTCGCAGTTGCTCGCGGCCTCACCACGCTTGTCAAAGCATCAATCACCGGCTCAATCCTCGGGAACTTGCTCTTGGTGCTCGGTTTTTCTATGCTCGCCGGCGGCATCAAAAACGGTACACAGAAATTTGACCGCCGCCATGTTAGCACAAGCGCCATCATAGCCGTGCTGGCCGTGATTAGTTTGGGCATACCTTCAATGACAAAAGATCACTTTGCATCGCCCCACAGGATTGAAATCCTAAGCATAGGCGTCGCCGCGGTGATGTTGGTGCTGTATGCCCTGTTTTTGCTGTTTAGCCATCAAAATTCCCCGATTCAGCCGGAAACCCACTCCGAACCTAAACACTCTCTCAAAAGTGATGTGATAGTGCTAACGTTGGCTACGATTACGGTGGCGGTGCTCTCTGAAATGCTGGTTGGAACGGTGGAGGAGGTGGTAAGCGAGTTTGGAATTTCGGAGTTTTTCATAGGCATCATATTGATCCCGATAATCGGCAATGTGGCTGAACATCTGGTCGCCGTGCAACAGGCTCTCCGCAATTCAATGGATTTGAGCGTTGAAATCGCGGTGGCGTCAAGCATTCAAATAGCGATGTTTGTCGCTCCGCTGCTGGTATTTATCGGCCTGCTTCTTGGGCATCCTCTCACCTTGGTGTTCCAGCCTTTGGAGATTATGGCGCTGGCGAGCGCGGTCATCACGATGGCTTTGGTTTCAATGGATGGCGAATCAAATTGGCTGGAAGGAGCAGAACTGCTGGCTGTGTACCTAATCCTTGCGATAGCATTCTTCCTGATGTAACCGAAACATTCGGGCGATAGAACACTCACATGAAGCCTTGGCGCGACCCCCTCATTTGGCTTGCGGCCATCTTCATTGCCGGAGGCTTCTTGGGCGGCGCGGTGCTCATTGCCCGCCTGACCCGCCCTGTTCATGCTCCGCGCCCCCTCCCGGCCGTGCTGACGG